>CAZYHY010000020.1:0-47799 GCA_964647635.1 uncultured Nitrosomonas sp. | reverse complement strand
TATATAAGCAGTTTCCTGCTAAATGACCATTTACACAAAATTATTTACACCCCCGCTTATTAGAAAGAATACGCAAACTCGAAGAAGAAAAAATCGAACTGGATGAAAAAATCGCTAAATGCGGTCGTCCACTGCAATCGTTCGATGAAATGTTTAGAACCGCCTTCTCGTTCTTATCAAACCCGCATAAATTCTTGGTTTATGACGGGTTGGAACATAGAATAGCCGTACGAAAGCTCGCTTTTAGAGCAAAACTGCATGGGTAGTAACGGAGTTGGTGCCCGGGGCCGGAATCGAACCGGCATGGGCGGTTTAAGCCCGAGGGATTTTAAGTCCCTTGTGTCTACCTATTTCACCACCCGGGCGATATAAACTTATTGTTTTATAACAGTGCCTTGTTATTTAATAAGAAGCTATTAAAGGCCGCAATTATAACCCGAAATAAGGCGCTTGAGTATCGGTTATTGTGTATGCCATGTGAATATAGTTAACGTCGATTGTGTTTTGCGCCATCATTCAAGATTTTAAATTTTTTTGGGTACACACAAATTCTGAGCTTATTTGAAATGGAATGCAACTGAATAAAATTCTAATATAATGTATTTATTGAATTTTATATGCTGATTGGAATGGGTTGATCTGATATGAAATGCTATTCAATATTTTGCACCTGTTCGCGCATCTGTTCGATGAGCACTTTGAGTTCCATAGAAATTCGGGATATTTCCAGATCCACAGATTTTGAGCCGAGGGTATTGGCTTCGCGGTTTAATTCCTGCATCATGAAATCCAGCCGTTTGCCGACTGGCCCGCCTTTATTTAGAATCCGCTCCACTTCGTCAAGATGTGCCTGCAGGCGGGATAATTCTTCATCGACATCGATTTTTCCGGCAAACAGTATGATTTCCTGGCGAATACGATCATCTTCCGAATTGCCCAGTATTTCCTCGATTCGGGTACGCAATTTTTCCTCAAAGGTGGCGATGAGAGTTGGAATACGTGGAATTGCGGTCTGCAGGAGCTGGCGCATTTGATGGGTGCGACCCAATAAAATAAACCTAAGTTTGTTACCTTCGCGGGTACGTGCCGCCTTCAGGTCTTCCAGTGCGACTTGTAGTAATCCGATGCTGATTTCGCCCAACTCATCGATGGGAAAATTATCGTTCCCCAGCATGCCCGGCCATTTCAGTATTTCTGCTACGGTTAATGATTGCGCTGTAGGGTGCAGTGTTTTGACGGTTCGATCCAGTTGCAGCAGTTTGTCCAGTAATGTGTTATCCAGTTGCTGATTGTCTCCGGTATTCGTTGCTGGTGAGAAATTAAGTCGACATTCTACTTTGCCACGACCGAGCCGGGTGGACAGCAGTTCGCGCATGGCCGCCTCCTGCTTGCGGAAATCATCCGGCAGTCGGAACTGAATGTCCAAGTAACGATTATTAACCGAACGCAGCTCCAGACTGAAAGATCCATAGGGTGTTTCTTGGGTGGCGGTGGCGTAACCTGTCATACTGAAAATCATGGTAAAAGTGCTCCCAGTGTCGAAAACGGAGAATGCGTGGATAAACCCAGAAGGCCGTAGCTGCAAACTGCCGGAGCGGGTTTTGGATTGAGTACACCGGTTACTGCGAAAGGCATATCCTGGTTCTCCGGATTGAATAGGATTTGGCTCACGTCGGTGTATTTGTAATCTCCGGGCGCGTTGAGTCGCCAGAGATTGGGAATTCCAGGGTAAGGTTGGTGCAGGCAATAGGCCGGGGTGTCGCCGTGAATGACCAGAATCGGTTTCTTGAATTGTGCCGCCTTATTTTTAATTAAATTACGAATCATTCGATAACCATCGCATTCGGTGCGATTGTCGGCAGTACAAACGGGGCTGTTGTGATCAAACTCAAAAATATCGGCGTGGAAGACGATCACCACCGCTTGTGCGGATTCTGCCGCTGTGAATAGCTGATTGAGCCACTTTTCATTGGATTGATCGCGATAATCCGCTTCATCCAGTGCATCCTGAGTGTCGCTGCGCAGAATTTCCTTTCTGCCATTGTTAGTGCCGGGAATATGCAGCGTGGTGAGAACGACTGAGCCCATTTGCCAGCGGGCATTTTCAATAAAACCTTCCTGCCGGACAAGCCCTGCAATATCTTTTGTCAATTGGAGCGGATCCTGGTGAAAGAAAAGTTGACGCAAGTAAGTTAATCGCTCCAATTCGTCATGTCGTGTGGAAAACGTGAATCGGTCGCAATCAGTCCAATCATTATCACCAGGAGTATAGACTGTCCTATGCGGATTGAGATAAGCGATCTGGCGATAATGATCTTTATAGCGTTCGTCGTCGCAGCTTAGCCGACCTCTTTTGAAGTCACCCAGATGAATCAATACCGGTGGATTGAGTGCCTTAATGGCTTTGGCGATTGCGCCGTCGGGTTGCTCCAGCAACGCATATTCCGTATCGGTGTAAGGCATGTCGCCCATCACGACGAACCGGGTGGGTGTTGCAGTGTCTGGCTGCGTTAAATCAGTGGCCGAAACTGAGGGAGTAAAAACAATCAGGAATAGGAAAAGCGGTATCCACTTCATTGGCTTCTGCCATCATCCATTCATGTGGCTCTGAAAAACCAAGCCAGCATGTTCGCGTAGCTTATGAAAACGAATGGCGGGCCAGTTGTCCTGGGCGACACTCAACTCCGCGCCGAAGGACGCCAGAAAGGTCGGTGCATCGACGGCATCATAGGCGATACGATGGGCATTGGCTTCGATAAAGCGCTGCAATTCTCGTGGATCGTCTGAAGTAATCCAGCGTGCCAGCTGATATTTTGCCGGTGCAATGCGGGCCGCTACGGCGTATTCATGTTGCAGGCGGTGGGTGACCACCTCAAACTGTAGCGTGCCCACTGCACCGAGCAATAGCATATTGCCTAAATGCGGCCGGAATACCTGGATCGCGCCTTCTTCACCCAATTGCGCCAATCCCAGCTTAAGTTGCTTGCTGCGCAATGGATCGGCAATTTCCACGGTGCGAAAAATCTCCGGTGCAAAAAAAGGCAGCCCGGTAAATTGCAGTACTTCGCCTTCGGTCAAGGTATCGCCCAATTGCAGCGTGCCGTGATTAGGTATGCCGATGATGTCGCCTGGATACGCTTCTTCGAGAATATCGCGGCGCTGGGATAAAAATGACACCACGGTGCTGGTGCGGATGTCCTTGCCGTTGCGCGCCACTTTCAGGTTCATGCCGCGTTTGAAATGACCTGAGCAAACACGTACGAATGCAATCCGATCGCGGTGCGCCAGATTCATGTTGGCCTGAATTTTAAATACCATGCCGGAGAATTTCTTTTCGCCAGGTAAAACTTCACGCTGAATCGCGTTGCGCGATTCGGGCGGCGGCGCCAGATCGACCAGCGCATCGAGAATCTCTCTGACACCAAAATTATTGATGGCCGAGCCAAAGAAAACCGGTGTTTGTTTGCCGGCAAGGAATTCCCTGTGGTCAAAAGCGGGCGAAGCACCGTTGATCAGATCAATTTCCTGTAAGGCGGTGGACAGACCGGTACCAAAACGCTGTTGAATTTTTGCATCATCAAACTGCGCAATCACTTCATCATCGTCGCTGACTCGATCCGATCCCGGTTGGAATACGCGCATGCAATGGTTTTGCAGATCACACACGCCATGGAAACTTTTGCCCATACCGACAGGCCAGGTGAAAGGTATGGTGGACATGCCGAGTGTGCGTTCAATTTCGTCCAGCAGATCCAGCGGCTCACGCACTTCGCGGTCCATTTTGTTGACAAACGTGACGATCGGCGTGTTGCGCGCACGGCAAACTTCCAGCAGCCGCAGCGTTTGCGCTTCCACGCCGTTGGCGGCATCAATGACCATCAGCGCTGCATCGACTGCGGTGAGTACGCGATAGGTGTCCTCAGAGAAATCCTGGTGACCGGGGGTATCGAGCAAATTAATGACGCAATCGCGGTATTCCATTTGCATCACCGAACTGGCAACCGAGATACCGCGTTGCTTTTCAATTTCCATCCAGTCAGAGGTGGCATGGCGGCTGGCTTTACGTGCTTTCACGCTACCGGCGATATGGATGGCGCCGGCGTACATCAGCAGCTTTTCGGTCAGTGTGGTTTTGCCCGCATCCGGGTGGGAAATAATGGCGAAAGTACGGCGACGCGCCACTTCGGTATTAATGCTCATAATTCTCAGAAACTGGTTCCTGTGGATAAAGAAAACAATGGGTGGTATGCGTTGCGCTGAATACACTGGCGGATGGGTAAGTTTCCAGGCAAACGGGCATCACGTGGGGACAACGCGGATGAAAATGGCAACCCGACGGCGGTGTGGCCGGTGACGGCAAATCCCCTTTCAAATGAATGATGACCCGGTCAGGGTCAGGTTTGATCTGTGGAACCGACGACAGCAACGCCTGCGTGTAAGGGTGCTTGGGGCGATTCGTCACTTCATCCATCTGTCCGCGTTCAACAATTCGTCCCAGATACATGACGGCAACTTCATCAGCCAGATATTCTACAACAGCAATATTGTGAGTAATAAACAAAAATGCAAGTCCTAAGTTAGTTTGCAGCGATTTGAGCAGATTCAGGATTTGCGCCTGAACGGAGACGTCCAAAGCGCTGGTCGGTTCATCGCAAATCAACAGCTCGGGATTAACAGCCAAAGCGCGGGCAATCGCGATGCGTTGCCGCTGACCACCGGAAAATTCATGCGGATAACGCCATTTTACCTCAACAGGCAACCCAACGCGCTGCAGTAATGCATCAATTTCTTTTTCCCTGGAATAGCTGGACGGTTGGTTGCCAGTGTCAGCGTGATGCATTTTGTCGACATTCAGCGCATCCATACCTTCTTGCAGAATTTCAATGATGCGCATGCGCGGATTGAGCGAAGAATATGGGTCTTGAAAGATGATCTGAAACTGCGCGCGTATTTGCCGCAACTGGCTTTGTTTTAACCCGACCAGTTCTTGCGCCTTGAAGCGCACACTGCCGGCGGTTGGTTCAATCAACTGCAAAATGCTTTTTCCGATGGTCGTTTTACCGCAGCCTGATTCACCGACAAGCGCTAAGGTTTTGCCAGCGGCAATGGTCAACGATACGCCATCGACGGCTTTGACATAACCTACCGCGCGTTTGAATAATCCTTTGCGAATCGGGAAATGGACTTTGAGGTCGGTTACTTGTAGTAGATGAGTTTCTGCCGCATTGGATGCTGGATGACCGGCATTAATAACTTCTCGGTGCGCATTATTCACTGATGGTTTGTCGGATACGCCCGCTGGTTGATTGAACAGATGGCAGCGTACCTGGTGTTGATCGGTAATGGCATGCCATTGCGGAATAGCGTGATGGCACAGATCCAAAGCCTGATTACAACGGTCGACGAAGCGGCAACCGGTGAATTGCTGCGATAATGACGGTACGTTGCCTTGAATGACGGTTAATGCTTGGTCGCGTTTCTGTTTTCCAGGCAATGAAGCGAATAATTGTTGTGAATACGGATGCGCCGGGTGATTAAAGAAATCATCCCGGGTTGCCTGTTCGACAATTTCTCCGGCGTACATGACGGCGACACGCTGTGCCGTTTCGGCCACCACGCCCAAGTCATGCGTGATCAGCAAAATTGCCATGTTGGTGCGTTGCTGGATTTGGCGCATCAGATCCAGCACTTGTGCCTGGATCGTCACGTCCAGCGCAGTTGTGGGTTCGTCGGCGATGAGCAGTTCGGGTTCGCCGGCAAGCGCCATGGCGATCATAGCACGTTGCTTCATGCCGCCGGAAAATTGAAACGGATAGTCGTGCATGCGGCGTGGTGCATCGGGTATGCCGACCTGTTCCAGCAATTCCTGGATGCGTGCCTGCGCCGCCTTATCGGATAGCTGTAAGTGCTGCTTCAGTACCTCGCCAATTTGTTCGGCGATGGTGAGAACCGGATTCAGGCTTAGCATCGGTTCCTGGAAAATCATGCTGATGCGCTTGCCGCGGATTTTGCGCATTTCAGTCTCGGGTAATTGCAGCAGATCGGTACCGTTGATTCTGATGCGACCGGCAACGATCTCACCGACATCCGGCAGCAAGCGCATAATGGACAGTGCCGTCATCGATTTGCCGCAACCTGATTCGCCCAGCAACGCAAAAGTCTCTCCGGATGAAATGCTTAACGTCAATCCGTCGACTGCGCGTATTGGCGCATTGTCGGTATACAGCAGGGTTTCAAGATGATCTATTGCCAGTAAAGTGCTCATGGATGGTGAGAAGATCCTGATGGGGTCATAGCGTCGGATGTTTTATCGGGTGTGTTGTCGAGCTTTCCAGGACGCTGCAACAATTTATTTTTTTGTTTTAATGTGCGGGTGCGCGGATCTAATGCATTCTGTACCGCATCTGCAAACAGATTGGCACTCAATACCAAGGTCAGCATAAAAACGAATGCCGCCATCAAAGCCCACCATACCATCGGTTCTCGTGCCATTTCCAGGCGTGCCGCGTTGATCATGGTGCCAAAGCTGATCATCGATGGATCAACGCCGACACCGACATACGATAAAACCGCTTCCGCCAGAACCAGACCGCTGAAATCCATCACTGTCGCGATCAAAACGAGGTGCATCACATTCGGCAGAATATGACGGCTGATGACGCGCCAATGCGACACACCAAAGGCATGCGCTGCCTGAATATATTCCAGTTCGCGCAATTTCAAAGCTTCGCCGCGCAACAATCGGCACAAGCCGGTCCAACTGGTAATGCCCAGAATGATGCACAGGAACAGCAAGCGCAGGTCTGCGCGCGCCGCAGTGGTTTCGAATAACTCCGGATGCGTTTCAATATACACTTGCATCATTAGTACCGCCGCAGCGATCAATAACACGCTCGGGATAGAATTCAGTGTGGTGTAGGTATACTGGATGACATCATCGATCCAACCTTTGAAATAACCTGCCATGATGCCCAGAAGCAGCGCGAACGGCAGCATGATCAGCGTGGTCAGGGTGCCGATCACCAACGCAACGCGTATGCTTTTGAGCGACTGATACAAAACATCCTGCCCGACTTTGTCGGTGCCCAAGACATGATAATGCGCTGCCAGTTGCGACACGCAGCCGAGCAGCAGCAGCAGAATGAAGAGTGTGATCAATATGGCACGCCAGGGAATTTCCGTGGTGCAGTGCCAGATGGCGGCTAGATTTTGTGTGAAATTTTGCTGATTGCGGCGGGATAACGCGACGATCAAACCAATCACCAGCAAGCTCCAGATCAACAAACCATATGCCAGGCCCTGAGCGGCGCGCCATGCAATATCGTGCACGCGCTCGGTTTCCGGGTTTTGTAAATGCGCACCACCGTAGATAAGCCGGGCGAAGGTTCGTACTTGTCCGCCATCCGGAAGCTCAATTGTTTCTTTGGCGTAGAGGTGCGATGCCAGTGGCGCCGAATAGGTTTTTTCCACTTGCGTACGCAGCGGCGTAACTAGAATATCGAGCAAGCTCAACACTTCGACGCTATAAATCTTTTTTTCCTGGTCGGTCGTATGTTCCAGAGCGGGACGGAAATGCACCGTATCGAGTAATCCGATGACTAAAAAAAACAACAGAATCGTCAACGACGACATACCGCTGGCGCTATGTCCGACACGCTTCCAGGGCGCCAGCAAGTATTCATGATGGCGCACATAGCCAATAAAACCCGCGACAATAACCACAAGTAAATAAATCAGCGCATCGGTCCACAGAATGATCGGGCTAAAAGGCATGGATGAATGTGTTTAAGAAAAGGAAATACCGATGATGTCGCGATAGTTGCAATGAGTTGTTTATATCATAAATGAATGTTGCTATTCATTGAAAATAAATGCTGCAAACTTGAAACGGGTTGTTTCTGCGGATTTGCGGCATATTCTGACATGATAGAAGTAAAATTATCTGTTGCAATTCAATAATTAGTAGGTAAAAGCCTACTTATTCTTCGCTATTTCCTACAAGTATTTGTTGCATAGTGCGTTACCCGTAAAGCAATCAATGGGGTGAATAAAGAAAATTGCTGGATGGAAGCATTACTCTGGACAAACTGACAGATATATAAATTCTATGGAAAATAAGCAGTTAGAAATTATACAAACCGTTGTAATGATGTTCAAAGCAGCACCCGGCGCATATTATTTAAGTGAATTTGTTGCATGGGTTAACACTACGGGCGGTTCTGTCAAAGATCTGGCCAATAGTCTGGCGCAAACGAATGTGTTTAAACAGGCGTTGTATGCGGACACACTCTCCAATCATGAATTTTCTGTGCGGTTTATCGAGAATTCAGTGAATTCATTGGTAAACGAAGAAAACAAGGCGTGGGCAGCTTCAGAAATAGAGCGCATGCTCGATGCAGGCGCAAGTCGCGGGGAAGTCATTTATTGGGCGGCGATGGCACTGGCATCGGTTGATCAGAACGACGCGAACTGGGGAGTCGCTGCTCGTCAATTCAGTAATCAGGCCGCAGTCTCTGCTTTTTATTCCATCGATCAAGCGGGACCGGCAACAAGTTTGGATGTGTTGCAACGGGTAACGGCAAATGTTACGCCTGATATCGCCAGTGTTGCTGCAACGCAAGCGTTACTGGCATCGGGAGCAGCCGGCAAGGTCATTGATGGTTACGTCAAAGGTGCACAGGTATTTGCGGATTTGAATGGCGATAGATTACTGAATCCTGGAGAAGCTAGCGCAATAACAGATGCAGTAGGTAATTTCTCATTACCCGGTATCAGTGGGTTTGGTAATTTAATTGCATCGGGAGGAATTGATGCCGCCACGGGTAAGCCGTTTGAAGGGAGTATGACGGCACCGGCGGGTGCGACAGTCATTAACCCACTGACAACGCTGATCGATGGGATGACGGCAAATAGCGCCATGTCGGTGCAGGTTGCCACGGCAAAGATACTGACAACGCTGGGTTTAAATACCAGCATCGATTTGCTGCATTTTGATCCGATTAAAGAAACACTCCGTACCGATGTCGACGCAATGGCAACCAGTGCGGCGTTAGCGACTCATGTCGCAGCCGTTCAAATCCAGATACTCATCAGTCAAACCGCTGCGATATTGAATGGTACAGGGGTTGCGCAGGATGAAGCCACAGCGATCGATTTGGTTTATGAAACAATAATCGCATCACTTGCGGGTACTACAGGTCCGGTTGATTTAACGTCCAAAGATGCGATTGCGTACGTGATTCAGAATGCCGCTGCACGATCAGGTGCTGACAGCGCGGCGACGCTCAAAGTGGGTGTTTTGCTAGCGGATGCTGTACAAACTATTGCTAATCTGAATCAGGCGGTCAAGGATAAATCTACCAGTAGTGGGAATGAATCAAGAATACTATCGAGGATCGCGGCAGTACAAATTGTGGCTGAGGATATTGAAATTGCGATGGAATCGGGTGCTGCCAAGGGCAATATTGCTGGTACGATAATCAGCACAACGGGGTCACCCTTTATCCAAGCCATCGTAGCAGCTGGCCTCAAAGTCGGTGATGTGACCGGCGATGGAAACCCGGATCCATTGTTGCCATCTTCCGGAGGAGGGTCTTCACTGCCGTCCACGCATAAGCATTTCTTAGCGACCAATGCGACGGCATTTTCAGGCTCCGGGAGAGACGATATTTTGTCCATTTCTACGGCGGCAACCTGGACACCTTTGGTAATGACAGCGGTTGTATTGGATGGCGGCGCAGGTAATAACACACTGAGTGTACAAGACGGCTCCGATATTGCAGTGGCAACAGTGACCAACTTTCCCAATTTATCCTTTGATGCAACGGGCGTTGTCGGAACCAACGATGTCACCATGTCTGCAACGCAAAACCAGAATTTTACCGGCGCTATCACGGCACCGGGTACGGGTGTGAATGGTGAGACCATCATCATTGTCGGCGATGGCGCGGTCACTACGCTGACCAACGTTGAGAATTACAGCATCGGCGACGATTCAACCGATGCGCGTACCGTTACGATTACCAACGCAGGCGTTAACGTCACGGCAAACTCCGCCACCGATGCGGTGACCTTCAACGTGGGTGCGCTTAACTTTGTCGGTACGATCACGGGTGATGCCACGGTCGCTGACACGTTGAACTTAAGCACGGGTGCGGACATCAGTGGCGGCACAATAACTAATGTGGCAGCACTGAGCTTGGCGTCCGGCGCAGCGGTGCGGCTCTCGGCGGCACAAAACCAGGGTTTTAGCGGCGCCGTCACGGCGCCGGGTACGGGCGTGAATGGTGAGACCATCGCCATTGTCGGCGATGGCGCGGTCACCACGCTGGCCAACGTTGAGAATTACAGCATCGGCGACGATTCGACCGATGCGCGTATCATCACCGTTGCCGATGCAGCCACGAATGTCACGGCAAACTCCGCCACCGATGCGGTGACCTTCAACGTTGGCGCGCTTAACTTTACCGGCACGATTACGGGTGAAGGTACGGTGGCCGACACGCTGAACTTAAGCACGGGTGCGGACATCAGCGGCGGCACGATTAACAACGTAGCGGCGCTGGTGTTGGCGTCCGGCGCAGCGGTGCGGCTCTCGGCGGCACAAAACCAGGGTTTTAGCGGTGCCGTCACGGCACCGGGTACGGGCGTGAACGGCGAGACCATCGCCATTGTCGGCGATGGCGCGGTCACTACGCTGGCCGGCGTTGAGAATTACAGCATCGGCGACGATTCGACCGATGCGCGCACCGTCACCATTGTTGATGCAACGACGAATGTCACGGCAAATTCCGCCACCGATGCGGTAACTTTCAACGTGGGCGCACTTAACTTTACCGGCACGATTACGGGCGAAAATACGGTGGCCGACACGCTGAACTTAAGCACGGGTGCAGATATCAGTGGCGGCACAATAACTAATGTGGCAGCACTGAGCTTGGCGTCCGGCGCAGCGGTGCGGCTCTCGGCGGCACAAAACCAGGGTTTTAGCGGTGCCGTCACGGCACCGGGTACGGGCGTGAACGGCGAGACCATCGCCATTGTCGGCGATGGCGCGGTCACTACGCTGGCCGGCGTTGAGAATTACAGCATCGGCGACGATTCGACCGATGCGCGCACCGTCACCATTGTTGATGCAACGACGAATGTCACGGCAAATTCCGCCACCGATGCGGTAACTTTCAACGTGGGCGCACTTAACTTTACCGGCACGATTACGGGCGAAAATACGGTGGCCGACACGCTGAACTTAAGCACGGGTGCAGATATCAGTGGCGGCACAATAACTAATGTGGCAGCACTGAGCTTGGCGTCCGGCGCAGCGGTGCGGCTCTCGGCGGCACAAAACCAGGGTTTCAGCGGCGCCGTCACGGCAGCGGGTACGGGCGTGAATGGCGAGACCATCGCCATTGTCGGCGATGGTTCCGTCACCACGCTGGCCAATGTTGAGAACTACAGCATCGGCGACGATTCGACCGATGCGCGCACCGTCACCATTGCCGATGCAGCGACGAATGTCACGGCAAATTCCACCACCGATGCGGTAACTTTCAACGTGGGTGCACTTAACTTTATTGGTACGATTACGGGTGAAGGTACGGTGGCCGACACGCTGAACTTAAGCACGGGTGCGGACATCAGCGGCGGTACGATCAACAACGTAGCGGCGCTGGTGTTGGCATCCGGCGCAGCGGTGCGGCTCTCGGCAGCACAAAACCAGAGTTTCAGCGGTGCCGTCACGGCACCGGGTACGGGCATGAATGGCGAGACCATCGCCATTGTCGGCGATGGTTCCGTCACCACGCTGGCCAATGTTGAGAACTACAGCATCGGCGACGATTCGACCGATGCGCGCACCGTCACCATTGTTGATGCAACGACGAATGTCACGGCAAATTCCGCCACCGATGCGGTAACTTTCAACGTGGGCGCACTTAACTTTACCGGCACGATTACGGGCGAAAATACGGTGGCCGACACGCTGAACTTAAGCACGGGTGCAGATATCAGTGGCGGCACAATAACTAATGTGGCAGCACTGAGCTTGGCGTCCGGCGCAGCGGTGCGGCTCTCGGCGGCACAAAACCAGGGTTTTAGCGGTGCCGTCACGGCACCGGGTACGGGCGTGAACGGCGAGACCATCGCCATTGCCGGCGATGGCGCGGTCACCACGCTGGCCGGCGTTGAGAATTACAGCATCGGCGACGATTCGACCGATGCGCGTACCGTCACCCTTGCCGATGCAGCCACGAATGTCACAGCAAACTCCGTCACCGATGCGGTGACCTTCAACGTTGGCGCGCTTAACTTTACCGGCACGATTACGGGCGACAATACGGTGGCCGACACGCTAAACTTAAGCACAGGTGCGGATGTCAGCGGCGGAACGATCAACAACGTAGCGGCGCTGGTGCTGGCGTCCGGCGCAGCGGTGCGGCTCTCGGTGGCACAAAACCAGGGTTTCAGCGGTGCCGTCACGGTACCGGGTACGGGCGTGAATGGCGAGACCATCGCCATTGCCGGCGATGGCGCGGTCACCACGCTGGCTGGCGTTGAGAACTACAGCATCGGCGACGATTCAACCAACGCGCGTACCGTCACGATTACCAACGCAGGTGTTAACGTCACGGCGGACTCCGCCACCGATGCGGTGACTTTTAACGTTGGTGCGCTTAACTTTACCGGCACGATTACGGGCGACAACACGGTCGCCGACACGCTAAACTTAAGCACAGGTGCGGATATCAGCGGCGGCACGATCAACAACGTAGCGGCGCTGGCGTTGGCATCCGGCGCAGCGGTGCGGCTCTCGGCGACACAAAATCAGGGATTCAGCGGTGCCGTTACGGCAGCGGGTACGGGCGTGAACGGCGAAAAAATTACCATTGTAGGTAATGGCGCAGTAACCGCTTTGTCAAACATCGAAACCTATGAATTGGGCGATGACACTAGCAATGCGCGTACGGTCACTACCGGTTCCACCGCGCTGAACCTGATTGCCGATAACGCGAGCGATATCGTTACAGTGAATGCAGCCGCATTAGCACAAAACGCGGCATTGACGATAGCGGCAGCGAGTGCATCCGCATTGGTGATTAATAATCTGGTAGGAGATGTCATTGCGTCTAATCTCAGTGGATCGCTGACAGTAACGACAGCCAATGCGGCCGATAACGGGATCGCTATTGCCACCGGATCAGCGGCAGCTTCGGTGAATGTTGCCGCCGGTGCGGCATCGGATACTGTGACGATCGCTGCTGCAGCACTGGCCAATAATACGACCTTGACTGTCACTGCCGCAGGGGGAACGGCCGGGATAGTCAATGTTACCGGTCTGGTTGGGGATCTGATTGCTTCAAATCCGACCAACGGTACGATCGGTGTCGCAGTGACGGATAACACAGTGGATGATGGGATCGCCATCACCGCAGGTGCAGCCAGCCTTGCAATTACCGGCGTTGCGGACGGCGATACCGTGACGGTAACCGGATTCACGGGATCGACATTGACCGGAGCAATCGCCGGTTCAACGGGCAAATACAATATCACAGCGGGAACGGCAACCAGTAACATCACCACCGGCGCAGGCGATGACAGCTTTACGCTTGCGGCAGGCACAGGCCTCACCAGCGTGGATATGGTGGATGGCGGTGCTGGCACGGATACTGTGGTGTTGACCGGCAATACAGTCATCGCGGCAACTAATTTCAACAACGTCAAGAATATCGAAACCATCGCGCTTGCCAATACCACAACCAATGTTGCGATAACTACGCAGGATACGTTGGTAGCGGCAGGCGCTATTTTGTCATTACAAGCAACTTCACTGACAACGGGCATACTGACATTTAATGGCGCTGCCGAAACCGATGGTGCGTTCAATATTACCGGCGGCACAGGCACTGACACGATTATCGGCGGCGCAGGCAATGACACGCTGAACGGAGGCAATGGTAGTGACAACATTACCGCTGGATTGGGTAATGACACACTGTCCGGTGGCGCAGGTAATGAAACGCTCACATTTGCTGCGGTTACGGGTTTAACCAATGCGGATGTCGTGGATGGCGGTGCAGGCGCGGATACGGTTGCGTTGACGGGTAATGTCGCTTTTACTGCCGCAAACGATTTTGATAATGTTCAGAATATTGAAGTGATTACCCTGGGAAATACCAGTACAGCGGTAACAATCACTACCAGGGATGCGCTGGTAGCGGCGACGGCCACGCTGACATTATCGAATGCCGCCAATTCCGGTGTGCTGATATTTAACGGCAGCGCGGAAACCGATGGCAACTTTACAATCACCGGTGGTTCGGGCAATGACAACATTACCGGCGGTTCGCTGAATAACACGCTCGTTGGGAATGCGGGCGATGATACGTTCACGTTTGTCGCCGGAACCGGATTGACTACGGACACAGTCAATGGCGGTAGCGGAATCGATACGGTAGTGCTGACCGGGACTACAACGGTTACTGGTGGGACTCAGTTCAATAATGTCAGCAATATTGAAGCGATTACGTTACCGGATATGGTCAATACGGCGGTTACCATCACTACGGTGAATGCGCTGGTTGCAGCCGGCGCCACGCTGACGCTGTCGAACGTAGCGAATTCGGGTGTGCTGACATTTAACGGCGCCGCCGAAACCGACGGCACATTCAATATTACCGGCGGTTCAGGCAACGACAGTATCACTGGCGGTGCAGGCAATGATACGCTCGCTGGTGGTGTCGGTAATGACAGTGTGACAGCGGGATTAGGCAATGACACGCTGTCTGGTGATGTGGGGAATGATACACTCAGGTTTGCGGCGGCCACAGGCTTAACCACGGCAGATACGGTCGATGGTGGCGCGGGAACGGACACAGTTGCCTTGACGGGAAATACGGCTTTTACCGCAACCACTGATTTTGATCATGTGCGTAATATTGAGGCGATTACCTTAGGCAATACCAGCACAGCCGTTACCATCACGACGCAAGATACCCTGGTGGCAGCGGGCGCTACACTGACATTATCGACAACGACTACCGGTGGATTGGTATTTAACGGTGCTGCGGAAACGGATGGTGCTTTCAGTATCACCAGCAGCGGTCTTTCCAATGACACGATTACCGGCGGTGCGGGCGCTGACAGCATGGTTTGTGGTACAGGCACAGATGTCGTCACTGGTGGTGCCAATAATGATACCTTCAGTTTTGCGGCAGGTTCCGGCTTAACCACTGCGGATACCGTCAATGGTGGGATAGGGACGGACACGGTGGCTTTGACCGGCAATACGGCGGTTGCCGCCACCGATTTCGATAATGTCAGCAACATCGAAACCATTACGGTTGCCAATACGACCGGCGCTGTCGCCATTACCACCAAGGATGCCTTGGTCGCAGCGGGCGCTACGCTGACATTATCGACAACGACTACCGGTGGATTGGTATTTAACGGTGCTGCGGAAACGGATGGTGCTTTCAGTATCACCAGCAGCGGTCTTTCCAATGACACGATCACCGGCGGTGCTGGCGCTGACAGCATGGTTTGTGGTACAGGCACAGATGTTGTCGCCGGTGGCGCCAATAATGATACCTTCAGTTTTGCGGCAGGTTCCGGCTTAACTACTGCGGATACCGTCAATGGTGGAACAGGAACGGACACAGTGGCTTTGACCGGCAATACGGCGGTTGCTGCGACTAACTTTGATAATGTCAGCAACATCGAAGTCATTACGGTTGCCAATACGACCGGCGCTGTCGCCATTACCACCAAGGATACCTTGGTCGCAGCGGGTGCTGTTTTGACGTTGCAAGCAACCTCACTGACAACGGGTGTGCTGACATTTAACGGCGCCGCCGAAACCGACGGCACATTCAATATTACCGGCGGTTCAGGCAACGACAATATCACCGGCGGCGCGGGCAATGACACGCTGTCTGGTGGTGCAGGAAATGATACGCTCAGGTTTGTGGCGGTCGCAGGCTTAACCACGGCAGATACGGTCGATGGGGGCGCGGGAACGGACACGATTGCCTTGACGGGAAATACGGCTTTTACCGCAGCAACTGATTTTGATCATGTGCGTAATATTGAGGCGATTACCTTAGGCAATACCAATACAGGCGTTACCATCACGACGCAAAACACCCTGGTGGCGGCAGGCGCTACCTTGACGTTATCAAATGCCGCCAATTCAGGGGTGCTGACATTTGATGGCGCTGCTGAAACGGACGGTGCTTTTACGATTACCGGTGGTACAGGCAATGACAGTATTACCGGCGGTTCCGGGAACGATACGATTTCTGGAGGAACAGGCAACGATACGCTTGTCGGCGGTGCTGGCAACGACAATATGACCAGTGGCGCAGGCACTGACAGCGTGACGGGTGGCGCAGGCGCTGATGCCATCCTCCTGGGTAGCAGCGCCAATGATAATATTCGCCAAACAGTCATTTATAGCGCAGCCTCGGATGGCGCTGCAGCCGGTGCGAACAGTGGCGCAGATTCGATTACCCAGTTTGATGCCAATGCCAACAATACCACGGACGACCTGATTCAAGTTTCGGGGGCGCTTAAAACACTGCTGGATGATAATGGCAATGGTACGTTGGATTATTCGACGAGTAATAGCGCAGATTTGGGAAATCAAGCCATTGTCGGTGGTACGAATCAGGAAGCCACCGTGCTGCTGGATGCGGAAATCGAACTTGCGCTAGCCGACTTTACGGCGGCAGGACTAGCCAATGTTCTGACTGAACTGGGGGAAGAAATTGATTTTGCCGGTATTGCAACTGGCGAAGAACACTTGTTTGTCATCAATTTTTCAACCACGCAGTCTGCAATGGTGTTGTATACCGCCGGATCCGGCGGCGATGATACCATCAGTGCAACGGATATTCAGGTTCTGGGTATCGTGACGCATAATGACGGTATCGGTTTAGCCGCTGGCAATGTGACATTCTGATCTCTGCGCTGAAGTCACTTCAATCTACAATCTGATGTGGACAGAATCAGCAAACTATCAATCTGCTGGAATCAGCTTCATCTGCCTGTCAGGTTTTCCGGGAAGAAACGGCGTTGGTTTTCCGCTGACCCAGTTGGCATGGCCGCTGCCGTAGTACGGTGACAGCGGATGGCCGCTTTGTCCGCCGGGCATATCCAAGTAACCCTGTTCTTCCTGGCCGGGAGCAACCACTGAGCGTTGCGAGGCGCCAAAATCAGGGGATTGAACGCGCGGCATATTATGGTCGCCGGGCAGTGGATCATTTGGCATGTCGAGCCATTGCGCAAGCCATGCGGGCAGCTTTTGGCTGAGCGGGTGGCGGATGCGTGCAGCGTTATATTCCCCCCAGTCGCGTTCAGTAATACCGCCGTTTTGCTGCAGTTGCACGGCAACGACCTGAGCGCAAAGGTATAGCAATTCTTCCCAGTTTCTGTACGGTAGCGGCAGCAGATGCTGAGGCTGGTGCTCAAGCAATTGCCATACGATCAATTCACCCTGGCTGAGTCTGGGTAACTTAAAAGTTGCGTCCTGTCGCCCGACTTGAGCGGCAAAGCCGTTTAACACGGTTTTCATGACTTCATAGCGATAGGCGCGAACTGCGCGATAAGAGACGGAATCCGTCGCGGCATGTCCGTTCCAGTCGTTTAGTGCAGTTTTCATCACGGCAATCCACGAATTGCCGTCGTCAGTCGTTTCCAGGGTGGTTTTTAGTAGTTGATACCAGGGTGTTAATAGCAGCGCGCGATTGTCCAGTTGGATCGCTTGCATGTCTGCAACGGTAAATTGATCGCGTGCCAATAAACTATCGCGAATTTGCGTGGCTCTTGCGCCCAGGTCATAGCCACCATTGCCGAGCAGTGCCAATTGTTTGCCCGAGACCGCGCGGGAATTCGCAGACCACAGTCGTTGTGAGACGGGATTGTTGATCAACGGATAGTGCTCGGCGTCTAACCAGCCATTCCAGCCGGTATCCGAGAGGCTCCAGTCGGCAGGCAGTTGCGGATCATAATTGCCGGATCGACTAGGGATGCGTCCTGCGAATGTCCAACTGATATCGCCATTGCGGTCGCCGACAATAAAGCTCTGTACCGGAATGCCGGTCAATTGTGCAATTTTTGCGGCTTGTTCGGCTGTCTGTGCGTGTTCCAGGTCAATTAGCTTAAGATTGACGGCTTCGGGGTGTAGCGCCGTCCAGGCTAACGCCAAAGGCGTATTATCATGATCCTTCGCTATGATGGGTCCCCATTCGGTTTCGGTAACGGTGAGCATTTCATCCGGAGCAGCGCGGACACGAATCGTCTCTTGAATGATGTTGAGCGGCTTCCAGCCAGTTGCACCAAGATAGCGTGTGCGATCTTTTTCATCGATGGCTACCCGAACCCAGTCGGCAAAGTCACCGTGGCTGTTGGTAAAACTCCAGGCGATATGGCGGTTCGATCCGATCACGATCGAAGGAACACCCGGCAAGCTGAGGCCCGTAATGTCATGATGATCCGAGGATGTGGTGGATGGATAAATGAGGCGCGACCGAAACCAAATGTTGGGTACCCGTAATGTCAAATGCATGTCATTTGCTACCAAGGCGGAACCATCGGCTAATGCGCCGGAAACCGCAAAACTGTTACTTCCCGGCGCATATTCAGTATTCGAGTGACCGTCTTTGAGTAAGCGCTCGTCCAGTGCTTGCAGATTAATGTCAGAGACTGGTGGCAGTTTCGGCAATGCCAACGGTTCATCGATCAATGGCGCATCCCAATTGCCTGTCGGCATGGTCAGAAATTGATAAACCGAGTCGGGTAATGCTGCGCGCATGCTGGATAGCTTCAGTTCACGATAAATATTCGATTCATTCAGGGTGAAAAACATCGCGAGTATCACCAGAATGCTATCTTCATTGCGCCACGCAGTCGGTTGGGTCTGCGTCAGCAAGTACGGAAAAGGGTTCGCGGTCAGCGCTTGCATGCCTTGGTTAACGCCGATCCGGTACGCATCCAGTAATTGCAGTTGCTCGGCAGGAAGTTGTTGTAATACCGCTGCAGCGCGTGATCGCATACGAAACTGACGTACTCTGCGGTCATGGGTAACCAAACCGGTGCCTAATAATTCTGCCAGTTCACCGGCAGCCTGCCGGCGCATTAAATCCATCTCGAAGAAGCGTTCCTGTGCATGAACGTAACCCATCGCCATAGCCAGATCCAGACGATTTTGGCCTTTAAAAGTAACGCTGCCAAGCGCGTCTCGGTCAATCGATACCGGCGCGGATAATTCCGCCACCACGATTTCACCATCATATTGCGGCAGGCTGCCGCGCAGTAAAAATCCTGCAGTAATAATCAATAAGCAGGCAATTAACACGCCTGTTATCAGAAGGCGGCGAATATAACGTAACGTAATATACATATCCTTATTAAATCAATAAGTAATGGATCAATCGGAAAGATGCTAAGAAATTTCTGAATAACGATTATTTCCGGCGATGTTTGACATGACAAATGTAGATTATTCACAGCCTTTCCAAAGTTTTCAAGATACTGCCATTGAGTAAATTAATTTCTTATTAGCTGATTGATAAAAAACAAAATATTGTATTGTTCTCAGTATTGCATGAATAAGGGGGATGATTCCTTCGTTGTTCGCATTATTGAATCGTGACAGTCAGCATGATAATTCATTGATAAGCATTTGGAGTTTGTCATGTCTGAAGATAGTGATTTAGAACGTACGGAACCGGCTACGCCCAAGCGCATAGAGAAAGCGCGGGAAGAAGGGCAGGTTGCACGTTCTCAGGAGCTGACCACATTCGCTTTATTAATAGTTGCTGCGACCGGCATATTATTTTTGGGTGCCGATTTGATGGATAAGCTCCTGCGAATCATGAAAGTCGGCATGCAACTAGAGCGGGAGTTGGCGTTTCAACCGGATTTGATGCTCACGCGCTTCTATGAGCTGGCTTTTGAAGGCCTAATCGCAATCGCACCGCTACTTTTTTTACTGATCGTCGTGGCGTTCTTCGCGCCCATGTTACTCAGCGGCTGGATGATCAGCGCCAAGGCACTGGTGCCAAAATTCGATCGCATCAATCCCATTTCAGGTTTCGGCAGAATATTTTCAGTGCGCAGCTTGATTGAACTGGTCAAAGCAATCGCCAAAACCATTGTCATTGGCGGTGTTGCAGCGGCGATCATTTGGCACAACAAGGAAGAAGTGATGGCGCTATTGACAGTGCCGGTGGATTCCGGAATCCATCGCACCGGCGAGTACTTGATAATGAGTTTTCTGCTGACCGTTGGCGCAATGGCATTGATCGCCGTGATCGATGTGCCATTTCAACTTTGGGAGCACGCTAAACAACTGCGCATGACTAAGGAAGAGATTCGCAAAGAACATAAAGAAGACGAGGGCGATCCTTTTGTGAAAGCGCGGATTCGTGGTTTGCAACGCGAAGCTGCGCGTCGTCGCATGATGGCGGAAATACCGAATGCGGATGTCATCGTGACTAACCCGACGCATTATGCGGTGGCGCTGAAGTACAAAAGTGAAACCATGCGCGCACCTACCGTGGTTGCAAAGGGTGTGCATTTGTTGGCGGCACGTATTCGCGAAGTGGCTGAAGAGAATCGCATACCGATTCTTGAAGCGCCGCCGCTTGCACGTGCTTTGTACTATCACGCCGAACTTGAAAGTGAAATACCTGAAAAATTGTATACCGCAGTGGCTGAGGTGCTGGCCTACATATTTCAGTTAAAACGTTATAACGAGTATGGCGGCGACGCTCCTAAACCGCCAACGGATGTGCCGGTGCCTGATGGACTGGACCAACCCAAGTACGCTGTTTAGTGGACACAAATAGAATGAATCACTTATTAACCGATTTCTCAGTATAGGCGCTTAATTGCAGACGATATGAATAATGCAGTCACCCTATCATCGTTAGTCGATACGAATAATTTCAGGGCGCTTGCCGGTCCGATATTGATTATCATGATCTTGGCTATGATGGTGTTGCCTTTGCCGCCGTTCATACTGGATCTATTATTCACCTTCAATATTGCAGTATCCATCATCGTGTTGATGGTGAGCCTTTACACCAGGAATCCGCTGGATTTTGCGGTTTTTCCTACCATACTGCTGATCACAACCTTATTAAGACTGTCACTCAACATTGCTTCGACCCGGGTGGTATTGCTGGAAGGGCATACTGGTCCCGATGCAGCAGGTAAAGTGATTGAAGCGTTTGGGCATTTTCTGGTTGGCGGTAATTATGCGGTTGGAATAATCGTATTTATTATTCTGGTGATTATCAATTTTGTCGTGATTACCAAGGGTGCGGGACGTATTGCAGAGGTCAGCGCACGTTTTACGTTGGATGCCATGCCTGGTAAGCAAATGGCTATTGACGCCGACTTGAATGCCGGATTGATCGGTGAAGATGAAGCGCGTAAACGCCGAGCCAACATCTCGCAGGAGGCGGATTTTTATGGATCAATGGATGGTGCCAGCAAATTTGTGCGCGGTGACGCCATTGCCGGCATATTGATCATGCTGATTACCGTTATTGGCGGGTTGATTGTCGGCGTGCTACAGCACGATATGGAAATGGGTGCGGCAGCCAAGAATTATACGATGTTGACAATTGGCGATGGCTTGGTGGGACAAATTCCTGCGCTGATTATTTCAACGGCCGCCGGTTTGGTGGTGAGTCGTGTCACTACGGACCAAGATCTGGGTGAGCAGGTTTTAAGTCAGCTGTTTAATCAGCCGCAAGTATTGGTGATTACTGCAGGCATTCTTGGTGTTATGGGAATGATTCCGGGTATGCCCAATCTTGTATTTCTGCTGATTGCTTCTATTCTGGGTGCGATCGCGTACTTCAAGGTAAGAGGTGCGAATACTCAAGTAACAGAGGCAGCACCGGTTGTTCCGGAAGTCCTCGCGGTAGAGAGAACGGATGCAAGCTGGGATGATGTGACTCCGATTAATACGTTGGGGCTGGAAGTCGGTTATCGGTTGATTCCGTTGGTCGATAAAGCCCAGCAGGGAGAGCTGTTAAAAAGGATCAATGGCATACGTAGAAAATTTGCGCAAGAAATCGGTTTTCTACCGCCAGTTGTGCACATTCGCGATAACCTTGAACTGCGGCCTAATGGTTATCGTATCACCCTAAAAGGCTCGGTCATCGGTCAAGGCGAATCTTATTCGGGGATGTATCTGGCCATCAATCCCGGGAGAGTCACCATGCAATTGCCTGGCACTGTGACCAGTGATCCGGCATTTGGGTTGCCAGCCGTGTGGATTGAGGCCTCTTTGCGAGAGCAAGCGCAAGCCAATGGCTATACCGTGGTCGATGCCAGTACCGTGGTAACAACGCATATTAATCATTTGATCCATTCACATGCTGCTGAATTATTAGGCAGACAGGAATTGCAAAAACTGTTGGATCATCTGAATACGCAATTTCCAAAACTGGTTGAAGACCTGGTTCCAAAATTATTACCGTTGTCTACGGTACAGAAAGTGCTGCATAACTTGTTGGAAGAAAGTGTGCATATCCGGGATATGCGTACCGTGATCGATGTGCTAACGGAGAGCGCAGTACATACGCAGGATGCTAACGAGTTGACTGCGGTTGTCCGAAACGCTTTAGGCCGCGCGATCGTCGAGCAGCATTTCCCTGCAGGTGCCGAGTTACAGGTAATGAGCTTGCATCATGAACTGGAAAATATACTCGCGCAAGTGATGCAAACAGGGGGGGCACAAGGAGGCGTAGGACTAGAACCCGGACTTGCCGATACTTTGCTCAAAGAAGCCCGCAGTGCAGCGCAACAACAGGAAAAGCTGGGGTTGCCTATCGTGCTGTTGGTACCCAGTGCCATTCGTTTCTTATTAGCCAAATTTTTGCGACGTGTGCTGCCACAATTAAGCGTGCTTTCCCATTCAGAAATCCCCAGCTCCAGAAAAATCAAAATTACTGCTGTTATTGGAGGTAGCAAATGAAAGTAAAAAGATATATTGCTCCTACGTCTAAGGAGGCATTACGTCAAGTTAAAGAAGAGCTTGGTGTTGATGCGGTGATACTTTCAAACAGGAAGACAAAGGATGGTGTAGAGATCATGGCGCTTGCGGATTTCGAGGTGTCCAGTTTCGTGGAAACACCATCAGCGGTACCTGATATTCCTCAGTATGAACACCATAAAACGCTGGATACGACAGAATCGTATCCAAAATTATTGCCTTTGATTCATGAGCCGGTAGAAGCCCAAAAGGTATCTTCCGATGATATGCCTGCGTCATTAGCACATGACATCATTGCAGAAATACATGCCATGAAAAATACGCTGGAAGACCAATTGGCTACCGTTGCATGGGGAACCTTTACGCAGCGCAAACCGGAAAAAATGAAAATATTACGTGCCATGCTGGATGCTGGTTTTAGCCCACTGTTATCGCGTCGTCTGGTAGATAAATTAACCACGGATTTTGATTATGAACAGAGTTTGAAACAAGCAATGTCGGCTTTGGCGTTCAATTTACATACGGTCGCCAGTGATGAAATGGTGGAAAAAGGTGGGGTGTATGCATTGATTGGTCCCACAGGGGTTGGAAAGACGACCACTACCGCAAAGTTGGCAGCTCGATGCGTCATCAGGCATGGCGCGGACAAAGTGGCATTACTAACTACCGATAGCTATCGTATCGGAGGTCATGAGCAATTAAGAATTTATGGGCAATTATTAGGTGTTCCGGTGCGTACCATCAAAGATACGGATGATTTGCAACTGACGTTATCGGAGCTGAGGAACAAGCACATGGTGCTGATTGATACCGTTGGCATGAGTCAGCGTGATCACATGGTGGCACAGCAGATTGCAATGCTGAGTAATTGTGGTGCAGATGTAAAACGCATGCTCGTCTTGAGCGCCGCGTCCAATGGCAAAACTTTGGACGAAGTGATTTCCGCCTACCAAAAGGACGGTATCTACGGTTGTATTATCACTAAGGTTGATGAGGCGGTAAGTCTTGGTGTGGCGCTGGATGCCGTTATTCGCAGAAAATTGATGCTGCATTATGTGGCAAACGGACAGAAGGTTCCGGAAGATATTCATGCGGCTAACTCACGCTATTTGTTACATCGTATTTTTAAGTCATCTCCGGAGGACTCTGCGTTCACGCTGCAGGATGCTGAATTTGCTTTGATTATGGCAAGTAAGAATAGCGCAGAGTCATCGCGTACTGGCGAAAGGTCATTAGCAGGATTCAATTATGACTGAGATGATTACACAGGATCAGGCTGCCGGCTTACGCAATTTGCCGTTTCAGGCAAATGATTCAGCACGCGTTTTTACTATTGCTGGCGGGAAAAGCCGGGTAGGAAAAACCAGTGTTGTAGTGAATCTCGCCGCAGCGTTGGCTAAGAATGGTCTACGCGTACTACTGATTGACGAGAATTCATGCCATAACAATATTTGCACTAGCCTGGGGTTGCAAGCACGCTTTGATCTACTTCACGTCATTAACAGGGACAAGAAATTACATCAGGTTTTGCTGCAAGGCCCTGGAAACATATCCATATTGTCTGCAATGCGCGGTATTCATGCACTGAATAAGCTGAATTCGTTCGAGCAAGATTGGCTTATCAAGAGCTTTTCAGAATTGACTGAATCTGTTGATGTTGTGCTGATCGATACCGCGATGACCGGTACTACGCATGTTCTGCCTTTAAGTTTAGCTTCAGAACAGGTGCTGATCGTGATTTCAGGATCGGCTGCGTCGCTGACTGGCGCTTATGCGCTGATTAAGATTATGAGTCAGGCATATGCGAGACAGCATTTTCTCATTCTGGTGAATAAGGTGGAATCGGAGGCGGAGTCACTGGCCATCTACCAGAATTTATATAAAGTGGCGCGCCAATATCTTTCAGTGACACTTGAGTTTATTGGTTATATACAAAGCGATGAGAAATTACGTAGCGCCACGCAGCTGTGTAAATCTGTCATTGAAGCGTTTCCGACTTCGCAAGCCGCACTGTGTTTCAGGCAATTATCTCACGACATTTTTCGCTCCTCATGTCCGGATAAGTATAACGGGGGAGCTGATAACTTTATGCAACGGTTGATTCGAACAAGCCATCTTAGTATGGCAAATTTTACGGTGTAATTGATTATGTATACTGCGACTGGAACTAAAGAGATTGATAAAGAACAGTTCGTTATCGAATTCACGCCACTGGTAAAGCGTATCGCTTATCACATGATGACTCGATTGCCGGCGAGCGTACAAGTCGATGACCTGATTCAAGCCGGGATGATCGGTTTGCTGGATGCGATCAGCCGTTATGAAGGTTCATACGGTCGGCAATTTGAGAGCTATGCGGCGCAACGCATACGCGGTTCTATTTTGGATGAATTGCGCGAAGCAGACTGGTTGCCGCGCAGCATACGAAAAAAAATGCGTCGCATAGAAGCTGCTGTCAATTTATTAGAACAACGTAAAGGGTGCGCGCCGAGTGAGCTGGACCTGGCGTGTGAGCTGGATATGTCGCTGGATGAATATCATGAGACATTACAAAGCGCGCGAGGCGCCCAGTTAATTTATTACGAGGATTTCCAGCAAGATGATGAAGAGCCATTTCTGGATCGCCTATTGGTGGATTCCGGGGGAGACCCGCTCAATACATTGCTGGATGAGAATTTTAGAGCGCAATTGATTGCTGCCATTGATAATCTTCCACCCCGAGAAAAACAGGTGATGGGGATGCATTATGAGCAAGAAATGAATTTGAGAGAAATTGGCGAGGTGCTTGGAGTTAGTGAGTCGCGCGTTTGCCAACTACATACCCAGGCAGTTGCGCGTTTACGCAGCCGCTTAAGAGGTTCTTGATATGTTATTTATAAATTATCCATTGTAATGAAGCGATGTTTCAATGAATAAAAAATCAAAAATGGATTTGAATAGCGTTGTCGGTATTTTGTTGGCTTTTGTTGCAATCATTGGCGGACAGATACTTGAAGGCGGTCATGCGGGCTCCCTAGTTCAAACTGCTGCATTTTTAATTGTCATGGGGGGTACTACGGGGGCTGTTTTATTGCAAAGCCCGGTAAAAATTTTTCTGAACGGAATCAAAATGGGGACATGGGTGTTTTTTCCACCCGATAACTCGCCACAAGCCTTAATCAAACAAATCATTAGTTGGTCTCATATTGCGCGGAAAGATGGCTTGTTGGCGCTTGAATCACACGTGTCAGTGGTAAAAGATCCGTTGATAAAGAAGGGACTGCAGTTGCTTGCTGATGGGAGTACTGCGGAGAAATTGCGAGAAGTTTTGGAAATTGATATCTCGGCTTTAGAAATGCATCAGCGTCAATCTGCTCGAGTTTGGGAAGCTGCTGGGGGGTACGCGCCGACAATTGGGATATTGGGTGCTGTATTGGGTTTGATTCATGTCATGGAAAATTTAACGAATCCCGAGCTTCTGGGAAGTGGTATTGCAGTTGCCTTTGTTGCAACAGTATATGGAGTGGGGCTGGCAAACTTGGTTTGTTTACCTATCGCTAATAAGCTAAAAAGCATAATTAATGAGCAAATAGTTATGCAAGAGATTTTGGTCGATGGATTTGTAGCCATCGCAAACGGTGAGAATCCTCGGTTTATTGAGAACCGACTGGAAGGTTATTACATCTAGCGCCAGCTAAATTCTAAGTATTGTTCTGATCTTTCGAGTATTTCATGTTAAAAAGAAGAAAATTAAGAAATGATGATTCTACCGAGAATCATGAGCGCTGGCTCGTTTCATACGCGGACTTTATCACATTACTATTTGCATTTTTCATAGTGATGTATGCGATTTCTTCAGTTAATGAAGGTAAATATCGCGTTTTAAGTCATTCATTGGTCAGTGCGTTTAAAAGTAGTCATTCATCAAGTTTAATATCTGCACAGTCCACGGAATTTATACCTATTCACATTCCACAATCGGAGCAGGTTGATTCAATCAAGCCTATTGATGAGCTCAGTTCTCGTAAAGCGAAAAAACAAGAAAAGATGCGCAGCATGGCTAAGAGTATTCTTCACGCGTTGGAATCCCTGGTAAAGGATGGTCAGGTAAGAATTACGCAGAGCTCTCTTGGAATCACTGTAGAAATTAATGCCAGCGTTCTTTTCTCCCCGGGACAAGCTAAACTTGCCGAAAATTCTAGCTTGGCGCTACAAGCAGTTGCTCATGTTATAAAAGACCACAAGCATGAAATTCAGGTAGAGGGACATACAGATAATTTGCCAATACATACTGAAAACTTTCCGTCAAACTGGGAGTTATCAGCAGCTCGCGCGAGTAGTGTGATTCGATTGTTTATAGAAAATGGCGTCGAAGCGAGTCGACTGACTGCTGTAGGTTATGGTGAAAATAGGCCGATGGAAACTAATGAAACGCCTGAAGGTAGAAAAAGAAATCGACGGGTGGCCGTGATGATTTTAGCAACTGATCCCGATAAAGTAACTGAAATACCGATTGCTAGCGATACTAAAAATTAAATATAAGTCTGGCCTCTGGGGCCATATAAGGAAACATTTCCTGCTGCACAGTGCAATGCAGCAAAAGCCCGCTGATTATATTGGAGGTGAGCTGAGATGATTAAGCCGTTTGAATGGCTAATTTTTTGGGCTATCTTCGCCAATGCTAACAGTTCATTCCATAAGGTTTGTATTCCAAGGTGTTGTTTTTCTATCCAATTACTTACGCTACTTTTCTCTAAAGCAAGGCCTTGATTTTGTAAATATTCGTTACGATGACCATCAATCTGTATCAATTTTTCGATCAGGCGTGATTTATTTGAAGAAAGATAATCAATTTCCTCTATTTTTCCTTGAACCAAAGCATCTTCTTCTTTCTTGAGAATTTCAATAAACTTTCTTATGGTATTTTTTTCAGCCTCTAAAACTGAGGTAAGGCTTGATGAATATGATGTCATTAAACAGCATCCTTTTTAGATTGTATTAATTCTTTAACGGTTTCGAGGAGTCGATCAGCAACAACTTCTGGATTTATCCGGAAATTACCTTCGCTGATGGCTTGTTTGATTTCCTGAACTCGGGCTGTATTTACAACTGAATCGCCAGCAGAAGTACTGTCTATATTTTGTAACTTTGCTACACTCGGACTCAGATGTACATTATTTTCTTGTTTTGTATTAGGACTGGGTGCGGTATCAATACGCCTTTTCCCATCACTAACAGAGATGGCGGTTGCTGACTGTAATGATTTGTCTATCTTCATTTTCTTTCCTTCTTAATGGACTTTATGTAAATATTCAATCGACATTTTTGTATGAAACTTTAATACTTAAACTGACTTCAATTTATTGTTGCAGTGGGTTTGATTTGATTAATTTCTTCAATTTTTGGCAATAGAAGAGAGTAATCTTGATTGGTATGTGTTTTATGGATTCAATTACGGTAGATTATCGAATTTATTTATGATGTGGTTATCATCTGAATTTAACTCATCATTAATCATCCTAGCTATCCTTCTCGTTGCATTAGTAAAACAGAATGATATCGTAGATAATTGCCATTTTAAGATCAAATATATTTTATATTTTTCACTGTGAACTCAAAATATGTCTTTTGTATTTAAAGCAATTGTAAACGCACTTAGAGACCTAGTGCGATTCAAGGTTGCCTGGATTATAGTTTGGCCAATTTTGGTTGCAACACTTTTTTGGTTCGCAATCGGTTACTTCTTTTGGGATAATTTCTCAGAATTAACTTATCAAGCCTTTCACGAAATGGGTGTTGGCGAATGGCTCAAGAATATTGAGTCTGACTGGGTCGCTGTCAGTATTCAAAGCTTATTGCATATTATTATATTTGTTCCACTCATCATAATAACGACATTAATTATTACAACAATTTTTGTAATGCCTGCACTTATAAAACTGGTTGCCAATCGTAATTATCCGGAACTGAAGCGCGAGTATGGAGGCAGTATCAGTGGAAGTATCATTAATGCAATACTTGCTATCGGTATTTTTATTCTTATGTGGATTGTTACCTTGCCATTATGGACAATCGGGGCAGGCATTATTATTCCTTTTGTGGCAGCAGCTTTTATGAATCAGCAGTTATTTCGTTATGACGCATTATCTGAACATGCCAGCAAACGAGAGATCAAAATAATATGTGCCTCTAATAGACTTTCACTATGGGGATTAGGATTGCTGACCGGTTTTATCCAGTTTGTACCTGTGATTAATTTGTTAGCACCAATTTTTACGGCACTTGCATTCATTCACTTTGGGCTGGCGCATTTAAAGCTTTTGCGCGCAGAAGGTGAGAAGAGCGTCCATGATATAGCTATAGATCAGTAAATTCTATCTTGATTATGAGCATTCAGGGTTGGGATCCCGATTTTATGGATACTTCTCCAATGTTTGGATCCTTTCGGCATTTAAAAGAATATGTCGCAACCATGCCGTATTGGCCTGAGCTTTCTGATCTGAATAATTTAAGCATTCAACAAAAACAGCGGATTGTGACTCAATCAGGAAAGAAGGTCTGCTTCGTGCCCATAACACGCGGGAAAAAATGCATTGAGCAAAACTATGAATCTAAAATTTATTTAACAGGTCAGGTGCAAACAAGAACCAAAAATTGGCATGATTTTTTTAATGCACTGGTATGGCAAATCTTTCCTCGTGCTAAGTCAGCACTTAATCAATTACATTATCAAACTCAGTTATTTGAATCAGTTAATAAGATTAAACAGCGCAGTGTATTAAGGGATGCCGCAACACTTTTTGACGAATCCGGCGTTGTCGTTGTCAGTAGCCAGAAAATATTAATACAGTTGTTAAGGAACTTTGAATGGAAGCAGCTATTCTGGCGAGAGCGTGAAGCGGTATTGTCATCCATGCGTTTTTTTGTTTTTGGACATGGATTGTATGAGAAAGCATTAAATCCCTATACGGGTATGACGGGTAAGGGAATTGTTTTTAATGTTGATGAAGCATTTCTTGACCAGACCTTATTGGATCAGTTCCAATCGATTGATTTGATGTTGACGTCTTTTTTATTAAAGTCTTTGTCGTCAAACGCTGATCTGACGCCCATTCCACTTTTAGGCTATCCTGGTTGGGCTGAAGATAATAGTAAGGAAACCTATTACGAGAACAAGAAATATTTTCGCGACCGCCATCAATCTGATTCCACAGTCAATAATCTTATCTGATTTAATAATAACGCGCTTATTTGGATAGATTTTTTTCAAGCAAGCGACTTGCTTATCACTTGATACGGTATGTTTTCTCGAATCGAGTCTGTGTTTTTTGTTAAAATACGCGATTAATTTACTAATTTATTGGAGTATTTGATGGCAATTGAAAGGACATTATCCATTATTAAACCGGATGCTGTGGCGAAGAATGTAATTGGAGAGATTTATTCTCGTTTTGAATCAAATGGTTTGAAGGTCATTGCGGCGCGTATGATGCACTTATCACAGGCTGATGCCGAGCAATTTTATGCAGTGCATCGTGAACGCCCATTTTTCGGTGATTTAGTAAAATTCATGACATCCGGCCCGGTAATGGTGCAAGTACTGGAAGGAAATGAGGCCATTAAAAAGAATCGGGATCTCATGGGCGCTACAGATCCTAAAAAAGCAGAAAAAGGAACTATTCGCGCCGATTTTGCAGACAGTATCGATGCCAATGCAGTGCATGGTTCAGATGCACCTGACACTGCTGCAATTGAGATTGCTTGCTTTTTCCCAACATTGAATATTTATTCTCGTTAAATCTCATAGCTATCACGATAGTGACTACCAATCTGTTAAATTATGACGCCAAAGGCTTAACCGATTTTTGTACGGAAATCGGAGAGAAGCCCTTTCGTGCAAAACAATTGCTACGCTGGATTCATCAATTCGGCATAACTGATTTTGTCGCTATGAGTGATTTGGCGAAAGGCTTCCGTGAAAAATTGGCGACATTGGCCGTCATTGAGTCGCCGCAAATTATTTCTGATTATGTGGCGGCGGATGGAACACGTAAGTGGTTGCTATCAGTTGGGGCCGGTAACGGTATTGAAACTGTTTTTATTCCTGAAGTGAGCCGCGGTACCTTGTGTGTTTCCAGCCAGGTTGGATGCGCGCTGGCCTGTACTTTTTGTTCGACAGGTAAGCAAGGTTTTAATCGTAATTTAACGGTTGCGGAAATTATTGGGCAACTGTGGATTGCAAATAAGACACTCAAAGGTGATTCCAATGCCGCCACCACGGACACAAACCGGGTAGTGAGTAATGTGGTCATGATGGGGATGGGAGAACCGCTGGCCAATTTCGAGAATGTTGTCATGGCGCTGGATTTAATGTTGGATGATCACGCGTATGGGCTGTCGCGGCGTCGTGTTACGGTCAGTACGTCGGGTCTGGTGCCCGCGATGGATCGATTGCGTGAACGTTGTCCGGTTGCCCTGGCGGTGTCTTTGCATGCGCCCAATGATAATTTACGTGATCAGTTGGTGCCCATTAATAAAAAATATCCAATCAAGGAATTATTGGCGGCTTGTCAGCGTTATCTGGCAGTAGCGCCCAGAGATTTTATAACGTTTGAATATGTGATGCTGGATGGTGTGAATGACAGTATCGCGCATGCCCGTGAGCTTATAAAATTAGTACAAGACGTACCGTGCAAATTTAATCTTATTCCCTTTAATTCTTTTCCTGGATCTGACTTTAAACGTTCTCCATCGGAGGCTGTCAATACTTTTCGAGATGTATTAATGCAGGCGGGATTTGTTACAACGGTCCGGAAAACTCGCGGCGATGATATTGCGGCTGCTTGTGGCCAACTGGCAGGTCAAGTAAAAGATAAAACACGCCGCACAGCAATGTATGCAAAGACGGAAGCAGTGAAGTGAAAAAATATCGCTTGGTTTTTTTTATAGTATCGAATCTTCTATGGTTAAATGCTTGCATACAGCAACCGATTGAAGGCGGAGTGTCCGAGCAGGCTAAATTGGAACGAGCGCATCAAAACGCTAAAATTCACACAGAATTGGCTGCCGAATATTTTAATAGGAGACAATTTGATATTGCGATAGAGGAAGTGACGGAAGCACTCAAGGCTCAATCCAATTATGCGCCTGCATACAATGTATTGGGTTTGGTGAATATGACACTCAATGAGAATAATAAGGCACTGGATAACTTCGAGCAGGCAATTCGGCTTGCACCTAAAAACTCTGAAATAAATAATAATTATGGATGGTTTTTATGCCAGCATTTTCCACAGCATATGGATCAGGCGATACAGCATTTTATGACAGCAACACAGGATCCGCTTTATTTAACGCCGGAAATGGCATTTGCCAATGCGGGTCTGTGTGAACTTAAGCGTCAGAGATATCAAGAAGCACAAGTATTTCTCCAGAAAGCACTGTCAATTCAACCCAATTATCTGTCTGCGTCAATTGGATTAGTTGATATCGATTTTCAACAGGGTAATTTAACGAGTGCAAAATCAAAACTGATTGATTTATTGCAAAGTAACCCATCTACTCCTGAGAGTTTGTTTTTGGCAATACAGATTGAGCAGGCAGTGGGCGATCAATTGGCTGCTGATAGTTATATTTTTCAACTGCAGAAGCACTTCCCCGATTCCAGGGAAGCAGCCGCTATTCGAGAAGGAAAGATCAGATAATGAACAATACCAATCAGGGCAATAACAATAATGATCAACTTTCAGGTGATTCAGTTAAGATCGATTTAAACACAGCAATGCGGAATCATTTGCCACATGCTGCGCATGACAATACGCCAGATAATATTCAGCAAGATTTAACGATGAGTCAAAATATGCCGGCATCAGAAGAAATAGATATAAGAGGATCAAACACAGAACAGATGGCTGATTCCGGCGCATTTCTGATTAATCAAAACAACGATATTGACTCTGCAAGTATTGTGCAAAGTGTCGGGCATATATTGCGTAGGGCGAGAATCGCTAAAGGTATGAGTATAGACGATGTGTCTCGGCAACTACGTATTTCAATACAACAAGTTGAGGCGATTGAGAAAGAAGATTTTGGAAAATTACCGGGGCGTACATTCTTGCGTGGTTTTATCCGTAATTATGCAAACCTTGTTCAGTTGGATTCAGCTCCATTATTGCAAATGCTTCCTGAGTCGGTTCCGATAATATCGACCTATGAACGGACGCCGCTTACAAATAAACAAATATCGTTTTCTTCAAACCGGGAAAGCTCAGGTAACAATCGACTCATCATTATCATTATTCTATTCGCTGTTATTTTAGGGGCTTATTTTATTTCTGAGAATATTGACTGGAATAAGGTACCGGATAGTAGTGCGATGAGTAACGAAGTAAAGAAGGTTACTGAAAAAGCATCAGTGGAAATTCAATTGCCGATATCTTCATCGACAAAAAATGCACCCAATACGCAAATCAATAAAGCGCCAGAGCCAAGTATTCAAATAGGTACTGAGAAAAACTCTAATGCCGAGTCCGGTATAAAAACTGAAGCGCTTACTGTTGCGACAGAAAATAAATCTGCTGTGCCAGATACTGAGAAACCGGCTGCAGCGGCTAGTGGCTTAGGCAATCTATATTTTAGATTTACTGCGGATTCGTGGGTCAAAGTAGTGGATGGCAAGGGCGTTTCCGTATTTGAGCAACTTAAGAAGGGCGGTAGTGAGCAAATGGTCGTGGGTAGGCGGCCATTGTCGATTGTTTTGGGCAATGCATCGGGAGTCAATCTCACCTATAATGATCAGGAAGTTAATATTCCTTCCTACAAAAGGCAAGACGGAACCGCACGTTTCACACTCAAATAGCATGCTTGTAATCTTTTGATCTATATACAACTAAATCATGTCTGAAAATAATTTCTCTATAAAGCGTCGATCCAGTGTGGGTGTCCGGGTTGGGACTGTTGTGGTGGGTGGCAGTGCACCGGTCGTAGTGCAGTCGATGACTAATACCGATACGGTCGATGAAATGGCTACCACCGAACAAGTTGCACAGTTAGCACGCGCAGGATCGGAGTTAGTGCGGATTACTGTCAATTCAATGGAAGCAGCCAGCGCCGTGCCGGGGATTCGTGCGCGCCTGGATGATATGGGGTGTCATGTGCCGCTGGTCGGTGATTTTCATTTCAATGGTCATAAATTACTGACCAGTTACCCGGAATGCGCAAAAGCTTTGGCAAAATTTCGTATCAATCCTGGCAACGTCGGACAGGGTAAAAAACGTGATGAGCAATTCACCATTTTGATTGAAACGGCTTGCAAATACGATAAACCCGTACGTATCGGTGTCAATTGGGGCAGTCTCGATCCGGAGATGCTGGCGCGTATTATGGATGAAAATGCAGCTTCCAATAATCCGCAGGATGCCAAATATGTGATGCGGGAAGCATTGATCACATCAGCGTTGGAAAGCGCAGCCAGGGCGGAGGAGATTGGTCTTAGTCGCAATAAAATTGTTTTATCCTGTAAAGTAAGTGGCGTACAGGACTTGATCATGGTGTACCGTGAATTGGCGGCGCGATGTGACTATGCGCTGCATTTGGGATTGACGGAAGCAGGTATGGGTTCTAAAGGGATCGTGGCGTCGACAGCGGCATTGGCAGTGCTTTTGCAGGAAGGCATCGGGGATACCATTCGCATTTCGTTAACACCGGAGCCGGGTGGAAGCCGCTCGCGGGAAGTGATTGTCGCACAGGAAATTTTGCAAACCATGGGATTGCGTGCATTCGTTCCACTGGTAGCCGCTTGTCCGGGGTGCGGTCGTACCACCAGCACGTATTTCCAGGAATTGGCCGAGAGTATTCAAGCGTATGTGCGGGATGAAATGATCGTGTGGCGTGGGCAATATGAAGGTGTTGAAAACATGACATTGGCTGTGATGGGTTGTGTGGTGAATGGTCCTGGTGAAAGCAAACATGCCAATATCGGCATCAGCCTGCCGGGTTCTGGTGAGACTCCGGTGGCACCGGTATTTGTCGATGGGCAAAAAACCGTAACCTTAAAAGGCGACAATATCGCCAATGAGTTTCGTCAGATTGTTGATAAATACGTTAGCGAAAAATATCCGAGAAAAGCTGTCTGATGGTGAACGGAGTTAAAGCGATTCGCGGAATGAATGACGTTCTGCCGGATGAATCCTATCGGTGGATACATTTCGAACAGATCATACATCAATGGCTGGCGATGTATGGTTACCGGAATATTCGCACGCCCATGGTCGAACAGACTGATTTGTTTATTCGTTCGATTGGTGAAGTCACTGATATTGTTGAAAAAGAGATGTATACCTTCACCGATCATCTCAACAATGACAGTTTAACGTTGCGGCCAGAAGGCACTGCATCCTGCGTACGTGCTGTTATCGAACATAATCTGCTATATGCCAGCCCGCAGCGGTTATATTATACCGGCCCGATGTTCCGGCACGAGCGGCCGCAAAAAGGACGTTACCGGCAATTTCATCAGGTGGGTGTCGAAGCATTGGGTTTTGCGGGACCGGACATTGATGTGGAGCTGATTGTCATGTGTTCACGTCTGTGGGATTTATTAGGAATCCAAGGGTTACGCTTGGAAATCAGTACGTTGGGTAATGCTGAATCACGTGCACTGCATCGTACCCGGTTGATTAAATACTTTGAGCAGCATCACGACAAGCTGGATGAAGACGCATTGCGGCGCTTGCATACCAATCCACTGCGCATACTGGATAGCAAAAATCCTGATATGCAGGAAATCATCGCAGGCGCACCCAAACTGATTGATGATCTGGATGAAGAATCGTGCATGCATTTTGAATCATTGCAGCATCTATTACGCGAACAGGGCATTGATTTTGAGATTAATTTGCGCCTGGTAAGAGGGCTTGATTATTACAATCGTACGGTATTTGAGTGGGTTACCGACAAACTGGGCGCACAAGGGACTGTCTGTGCGGGGGGGCGGTATGATGGCCTGATCGAGCAGGTGGGGGGGAAGTCTGCGCCAGCCTGTGGTTTTGCGATGGGTATTGAACGATTACTTGCGCTGATGCAGGAAAATGATAAGGAGATCAAACAACCCGTACCGGATATCTATATCGTTCACCAGGGCGAACAAGCGATGGATTACGCTTGGAAATGCGCTGAATTTCTCCGTGATGCACAGCTGAATGTCGTATTGCACTGCGGCGGTGGTAGTTTTAAATCGCAAATGAAGAAAGCTGATGCCACGGGCGCACGTTATGCGCTGATTATCGGTGATGATGAGGTGAATGCGCAAGCAGTTACGATCAAACCATTACGTGAACCCATCGAACAGGCGAGTGTGAAATTGACTGCAGTTGCTGAATTAATCAGAAAATGATGGTCATGTGATTACCCTACTGATGTTGAAAATTCACTTAATTTATTGAATCTTTATTTATTCAGGAACATACAATGGCAACTTATAACCTTGAAGAGCAGGAAAAAATCGACGGACTCAAAACGTGGTGGGACAAATATGGCAGTGCCATCACTATCCTATTAACAGCATTCCTTGTCACGATGGGCGGCGCACAAGCCTGGAAGTACTACCAACAGCAACAAGCACACCAGGCAGCTGATTTATATACTTTATTGCAACAAGTTAAAACATCCGGCGATGCAGCGAAAATCAATGATGCAGCCCAGCTGCTTACCGCTGGTTTTCCATCCAGCGGTTATGCACCTCGCGCTGCACTCATTGCGGCACAAGCGGATGTCGAAGCGGGTAATAACAAGCGCGCCATACAAAACTTGCAGTGGATAATCGATCATGCCAAAGAAGTAACAATGCACGATCTGGCACGCTTAAGAATTGCCGGTATTTTGCTGGATGAGGAAAAATATGATGAGGCATTGAGAATATTGAATACACAGCATGGTGAAGCATTTTCCGGTTTATATTTGGATCGTAAGGGTGACATATTGACAGCTTCAAAGAAAATTTCTGAAGCACGGCTCAGCTATCAAGCAGCTATTGATAAGCTAAGTAAAAATAACAATTACTACAATATTGTCCAAATGAAATTGGATGCATTAGGCGACTCTGATTAGTCATTAACGTGATCGTTCGGTTGAATTCTGCCAAACTCTGGCAATTATCTGTATTTTCAATAGGCGTGGTTTTGCTGCTGGCTGGTTGCGGCAGCACGATGAATCCATTTGATATGCGTATTGTCGAATCGATGAGTACACAACTTTCCGATCTGATGGTGAAAGACGAAGTCATCGTATATGACAAGGAAGAATTGGATGCTTTAAAGGCGGCTGATCGTATTCCATTAAGATGGAAACACAAAGTCAGTGAAAATCGTGTTGCGTCCTTTTATGCGGCTTACGATGGCGGCGCATTATATATAGCGGATGAAGAAGGAAAGCTAACAAAATACGATGTAGCTACCGGTAAAGAACTATGGCAGATAAAAACCAAGAATAAATTTTCTGCCGGGGTCGGTATCGGTGAAGGGTTGATTCTGGTGGGAACATTCAAAGGAGAGGTACTCGCCTACAATGAGTCCGGGCATATGTTATGGCAAGTATCGGTTACCAGCGAAATTTTGAGCCCACCGCAAATACAGAATAATATCGTAGTGGTACGCACGCTGGACGGTCGGATATTTGGGCTAGACGCCATCGATGGGAAACGTAAATGGGTTTACCAAGGCGCTACGCCTTCATTAACTGTACGCAGTACCGCTGGAGTCACCGTTGCGCATGGTGCCGTATTTGCAGGCTTCCCCGGTGGAAAATTGGTTGCGATGAGTTTATTTAATGGCAATATCGGTTGGGAAGTCGCTGTTTCACACCCACGTGGCGTGACCGAACTTGAGCGCATGACGGATATCACCAGCGCACCGGTAATCAATAACCGATTTGTTTGTGCGGTTGCCTACCAGGGGCGTGTGGCGTGTTTTGCCCTTAATGACGGTACGCAGATATGGGCACGAGAGTCTTCAAGCAGTGCCGGTCTTGCGATGGACAATGATTATGTTTATGTCACCGAAGAAAAAGGCGTCGTGGCTGCTTACGATTTACTCAGTGGTGCCAGCATGTGGAAACAAAGCAAGCTTGGCAGTAAGAAGCTAACCCGTCCCGTTATCGATGGACAATATATCGTGGTGGCAGATGATCAAGGTCATGTCAATTTATTACGAAATTACGACGGTGCATTGATCGCCCGCGCAGCGACCGATGGCAGTACGATTCAGACCGCGCCCAGTGTATTCCTGGATGGACTTGCGGTGCAAACGGCCGAGGGGGGAGTTTACGCATTTAGTACACAATTTTAGTGATTGATGTAAGCCTTTCTGGATCTTAACGATTCACCTATACTGCGAAATTGGTAGTAATTTTTCCACTTCATGGCACTGAGCGTGTACAGCGCTAGCAGCAAAAATAATGAAACCCACACTTGTTCTGGTTGGTCGTCCGAATGTCGGCAAATCCACCTTATTTAATCGCCTGACCCGTACCCGCGATGCCATCGTCGCTGATATTCCCGGTTTGACGCGAGATCGTCATTATGGTCACGGCAAAGTGGGCGATAAGCCCTATTTGGTGATGGATACCGGCGGTTTTGAGCCGGTTATCAAAGAGGGTATTTTACATGCCATGGCTAAACAGACGCTGCAGGCGATCGATGAAGCCGACAAAGTGCTGTTTATTGTCGATGGCCGTCAGGGTGTCACCGCGCACGACAAAATCATTGCCGAACAACTGCGAAAATCCGGACAAAATATTCTGCTGGTGGTGAATAAAACGGAAGGCATGGCGACGGCCGTTGTGACTGCAGAGTTTTATGAATTAGGACTGGGCGAACCTTGCGCGGTATCAGCCATGCATGGTGATAATATCAGGGAACTTGCCGATTGGGCGTTGGCGGATTTTCCAGAGACTGAAGAAGAGTCGCCAGAAAGCAAGTATCCCAAAATTGCCATCGTCGGTCGTCCTAACGTCGGTAAGTCGACGCTGATAAACACGTTGTTGGGCGAGGAGCGGGTGATTGCGTTTGATCAGCCGGGCACGACGCGGGATAGTATTTATATTGATTTCGAATATAAGGAAAAACACTATACCCTGATCGATACAGCCGGCTTACGACGCCGTGGGCAGGTGTTTGAAACCATCGAAAAATTTTCCGTCATCAAAACCTTGCAAGCGATCGAAGATGCTAATGTTGTCGTGCTGGTGCTGGATGCGAGCCATGAAATTTCCGATCAGGATGCGCATATTGCAGGATTTATACTGGAAGCCGGACGCGCGCTGGTCATCGCAGTCAATAAATGGGATGATTTGGACGACTATCAGCGCGAAACCGTTAAGCGGGAAATGAGTCGTAAGCTGGCGTTTTTGAGCTTTGCACAATTGCACTATATTTCGGCATTGCACGGCAGTGGCATAAAGAATCTGCTGCCCTCGATTGACACAGCCTATGCCGCTGCCATGGCAGACTTATCAACACCCAAGCTGACACGCGCATTGATGGCCGCAGTTGAGAAACACCCGCCGCCGCGCGGCGGGATGTCGCGTCCCAAAATGCGCTACGCCCATCAGGGCGGTTCCAATCCACCACTGATCATCGTGCATGGCAGTATGCTTAATCATGTACCGGAAACCTATCGGCGTTACCTGGAAAACACTTTTCGCAACGCTTTCAAACTGATCGGCACACCGCTGCGAGTCGATTTCAAAGTCGGCCATAATCCTTACGCCGACAAAAAACCCGCGGCACCGACTGAAGCTGAGGCCCGGCGAGCGCATAATAAGCGTCGGCGTAATCGGAAGAGGTATGGTTAAATTGGATTTGTTCCAAAACCAGAAAAAATTTCGTCATGATAAGTTAATGTTTCTTAGGCCGGCGTGACAGCGGTTGTTTTTGTCATACTTTATGCTTATTTCATAAGAAATTCTTCTACTTGCTGAACGGGTAGCGGCTTGCTCAGAAAATGACCCTGCGCCTCGTTACAGCATTTATTGCGTAGAAAATCCAATTGCGCATCAGTTTCTACACCTTCCGCAGTTACTTTCATATTCATGCTGCCGGCCATCGCTATGATCGCAGCGGCAATTGCGCCATTGTCCGAATTTTGTTCTAAATTACGGATAAATGCCTGGTCGATTTTGAGCCGATCAATGGGAAAATTCATCAGTCGGCTCAAACTGGAATAACCTGTTCCAAAATCATCAATGGCCAATTGAACGCCTACTTGCTTAAGCTGTTTCAGTATGTCAACAACGAGATCTACATCGTTAATCAATGCGCTCTCGGTGAGCTCTAGCTCCAGAATTCCCGGGTCCAGCCCGGTTTCCGTCAATATTGCACCAACCAATGCAGGAAAGCTGCTATGAAGGAGCTGAACCGCCGAGACATTTACTGCGATGCGGGTAAGTGGGATACCGCGATTGCACCAGATATAAGCTTGGCTGCAGGCTTTGCGCAGGACCCATTCGCCGATATGATTAATTAGCCCGGTTTCCTCGGCCAAAGGAATGAATTCAGCCGGCGAAATTATTCCCAGTTCTTTATTTTTCCATCGTAACAAAACCTCGGCACCATTAAAGACTTCTTTGTCAATGTCCAGTTGAGGTTGGTAATGTAGATCAAATTCACAGCGCTCAATAGCTTTGCGTAAATGGTTTTCCATCGTGAGCTTTCGTACCGCCATTTCCATCATATAGCTTGAGAAATAGCAGTACATATTGCCACCCGAGCGCTTGGCGTAATACATAGCCAAATCAGCGTTCTTCAACAAATCTTCAGCAGTTTCTCCATCATCCGGGTAAATAGCGATACCGATACTGGTTGTGGTGGTGAGTTCATGTTCGCCGTGAATGAGCGGCTGCGCTAAATTAATGCGGATACGTTCTGCTACAATTGCGGCATCTTCATTGCGTTCGATGAGCGATAATAATGCGGTAAATTCATCGCCTCCCAAGCGAGCCAGCGAGATATTGTTTAGATTGCCTCCAGTTTGGGCGAATGAATCGCTGGTGCGAATGTTCTTACGTAAACGTTCACTGGTTGCCTGCAGTACCAAATCGCCCAAACGATGGCCTAGGGTATCATTGATGCGCTTAAATCCGTCGAGATCGAGAAATAATACGCCCAGTTTCAGTTTCTTTCGGTGCGCCAAGGCGATCATTTGTTGCAGATTTTCCTGAAAGAAATGACGATTAGGTAATTCGGTGAGATCATCAAAGTAAGCCATGCGATGTAGACGTTGCTTACTTTGCAATAGTTGTTGCGTTGTGTAACTTCCTTTCAGCATGTACCGGACTCTGTGACTGAGTAATGGAATATTAATCGGCTTAGTAATGAAGTCGGTTGCACCTAATTCGTAAGCTCGATTGATCGATTCCAAGTCTTCCAGTCCGGTCATCATGAGGATCGGTACATGCCGCCCTTCTGCAAGATTTCGTATTGCAGAGCAAGTTGCATAACCATCCATTCCCGATGGCATCATGACATCGAGTAAGATCGCATCTGCTTTCTTTTCTTTAAACAGTCGTAATCCTTCCTCACCACTTGCTGCCTCGATTGTATTTAAACTGGCTGCCTGTAGCGTTTTGCTGACTACCAATCGAATAAGCGGGTCATCATCGATGATGATGACGGTAGACTGTTGTGACATATCAGTGTATTCCTTTATTGATTGGCGGTAAATCAAGGTAAGTTTTTAATGCGATACATGTTTGCATGAATTTTTGTTGTATCGCGATTAAGGTATCACCGGAAGCATCATAACGGTGCTTACGAGCGTCATTTTCCACATTACGGCAGAGCTCGGCCAAGCTATGTGCGCCAACTTGGCTACTGCTCGATTTGAGGGTGTGCGATACCATGCGGATAGCTTTGAGATCACCTGTATTCCATGCTTGTTCAAGCGCTTGCATCAGTTTGCTGGCATTATCAAGATAAGTGCTAATGACTTGTTTGAGTAGCTCATCGCCATAATCTGCCTCAAGCGATCGAATCGCTACTAATGCTTCCGGATCAATGGCTAGTTCGCTGATTTGCTCTTTTTCCGGCACATTATTCGTAGTGATAGTGCTTTTTGTTGAAGTGCGTAGCCACGTCTGAAGCATGTGAAGCAAATTTTTTGCCTTAATCGGTTTGGCGAGGTAATCATCCATGCCTGCGGCCAGACATTTTTCACGATCACCTTCGATCGCATTAGCTGTCAATGCGATGATGGGAAAATAAGGAATCTCACCCGTTCTTTGGCAACGCCTGATTTCTCTGGTTGCCTCATAGCCATCCATTTCAGGCATCATGCAATCCATCAATACTAAATCATAAGCTTTGTGTTTTGCAGCTTCTACGGCTTCTAAACCGTTATGAGCGACTTCGATGGAGCAGCCGAAATTACGTAACATCCCCATGGCGACTTCTTGGTTGACTGGATTATCTTCAGCGAGTAGGAGGCGAGCATTAAGTACAGAAGATACTGCAGCATCTTGATCTGTTATCTCTTGTATAGACTGACCAGTTTTGCTGATGCTTGATGTTCGCGCTTGTAAGAAACATTGATACAAGTCTTTTTTCCGGATAGGTTTGGTCATATAAACGGTGAATCCGGTTTTTTTTGCTTCAGCAGCTTCATCCTTGAAATGCGTTGAAGTTAGCATGATCAATGGTGTTTCCGCCAAATTGGGATCTGCTTTGATATGCTGCCCTAATTCCAATCCATTCATATTGGCCATTTTCATGTCTACGAGAACAAGATCATAGGCTTTTTGAATTGCTGCGGCTTCGCGCATTTTTTCTAAGGCTTTTGAGCCATTGGATGCCGCATCGACTTGCATGCCCCAAGACAACGCATAGGTACTTAAGATGTCTCGGGTGGTGCTATTGTCCTCAACAATCAGTAGCTTGATTCCGGTTAATTTAGAGATTGCTGCCGGTGATTCTATTAGCTCAATGCATTGCCCGGCCAGGAGCGGCAGGGTAAACGAGAAGGTGGTTCCCTGACCAATACGACTATTGACACTTATTTTTTCCCCTCCCATCAGTTCTACCAGTTGCTTGGAGATTGCCAGGCCCAATCCTGTGCCACCGTATTTGCGGGTAGTCGATCCGTCCGCTTGTGAAAAAGCCTGAAATAGACACGGCAATATGTTATTACTAATTCCGATACCGGTATCGCTTACGCTAAAACGTATCCAAATTGAGACATTATTATTCGTGTCAGTCTGGTTATTTAAATTGGTTTCCAGATTGACATCGACCACAATTTCTCCATGTTCGGTGAATTTAATGGCATTTCCAATCAAGTTACCTAATACTTGTCGTATTCGTGTTGGATCACCTTTAACCCATTCGGTTACACTGGGTGCAATACGATAATTTAATTCAAGTTGCTTACTGTGAGCTCGTTCGGAAAATAATTCAATGACATCTTCGATTGATTTATGTAGATCAAAGTCTATGTATTCTAATTCGAAGCGTCCGGCTTCAATTTTAGAAAAATCAAGAATATCATTGATAATAGATAGCAATGATTCGCCAGAATTATGCAATATATTGATGAGATGAAGCTGTTTGGAGTTTAATGGTGTATCCAGCAATAGCTCTGCCATACCCAATACGCCATTCATGGGTGTGCGGATTTCGTGACTCATGGCAGCGAGAAACTGAGATTTGGCTAGATTAGCTGCTTCTGCCGCTTCTTTTGCTTGACGTAACTCGACTGTCCGTTTTTCAATTTTTTGCTCAAGATCGCTATAGTGTTGTACAAGCTCTTGATCCCTAATCTGTATTTGTTCTAGCATGCTATTAAAAGCATCTACCAGAGCGCCCACCTCATCATTTTCACTATGCCTGGTTACTCGAAATGAGTAATGTCTTGAATGCGAGACTTTTTGTGCTGTTGTCGATAAATCGTAGATCGGCTGTATCACTTTTGATGCCATGCGCCGTGCCATGAATGTGGCAAATAGGAAGGCTGCGAGCATGGATAAAGCAGAGACGATGAGATTCCAGCCTAATTGTATCCACATTGTCCCCAGTGCATAATGTACCTCTAGATTGCCGACATGCTCTTCTCCCGCCATGACCGGTTGAGTAATATGCAAGCCTCGAAAAGATAGCCAGGTAGGAAGCCATATTTGTTCTTCATTACTAAAATTAGCTATTTCATGACCGTCTTGAGTACTAAGGGATGCTTTAGTGATAGAAGGGATTTGGCGTAGTGAATTCAGTGTTTCCTGGGCGCTTTTGTTATCCAGGAATGCAAGCGTGGCCTGGGAGTTGTTAGCAGTTACTCGCGCCAAACCATTCAACTGTTCTTGTGCAGTGCTGAGTGAGCTTCTAATTTCAATGATCGCCACTAAGACAAAAACTAACAGCATCGAGCACGCTAAGCTGATGAAAATGATTAATAACAGCTTGTCTGCTATGGAACGATTATGGTGCGATGTTTTTTTTATCATGTGCGTATCAATAAAATTGTTTTTCTCAGGGTCTTGGATATCTGGATTATCGATCGCTCACAGTGCGGGCTATTTATGGCAATTGCATATTTAGCTTGAAGGCAGCGTGCTGAATACACTTAAGATCGACTGCAATATTTAAATCTTTTCCAGCGTTTATCACAGTGATTATGCCACCCATATCGGCGACAATGCGCGCAACTTCTACCTTAGGTGCTATTCGCAAGGTTTCAGGAATATTCGTCGCGCCGGAGCGTTTGATATCGTCTTGTGTGACGACAAATACTGCAAACGCGACTTCGGTGCGCTTTTTTGAGTGCCGGGGTGTCGTGGTGACTTTGAATTCTTCAGTGGCCAGATCGAGCAGATTATTCACGCGCTTGCTGCCAGCAAGTGCAAAATTTGCACAATAGTAGAGGAAGAGGATTATGAATAATCCATGGTTTGATTTTTTAATGAAGCGATTGCCAGAAATCATAAACAATTTGCTTTCAACGTAATCAACCGATTAGCTTACTTGGTTTCCATTATCTTGGGAATTCTGCGTTCTTTTTTTGAGGTTTGCCATAATGAACTGTTGCAGCGAACACTAATCAGCTGATTAAAGGCAATTTAAGTGATTTTATTGAATGGGCAATCAATGAATATCGAACTATCAAAGAAATGATTGTTTAAAAAATGCATGTAAGTCTGTTGCATTGCATGTATATAAATTAGCTAAGAGTGCTGATGCATTGATTTTTGCCATGACTCCGAATGTATTGATGGAAGAATTTCTATGATTCTTATTCATTTGCAGAGAATGACTGTAGTCAAAATGAACCTTATCTAGGATTCTAAATCGAATGATCCATTGATATTGAGCTTGCCATTTATTTTTACTGACGATATGTATCTCGATAAAATTTACACATTGCAAACAGGTGTTAGTCTTAAAATTTCAACCATTGCTTTGCAAGAACTGATTGCAAATGCTATTGATCATTGCCAGTTATCAGAACTGAAAAGTATTCGTTGCACAGTTGATTTATATGCTTATCTGTCGGTTGTCGTCTATGAAGGTACTGAGGATTTAATAGCGCGGCGGCATCTCTGGATCAGTCCGAAAATCAAGACAGATTTGATTGCGAGACAGCCGGTTTCTTTCAGTAGTTTTTGTAATCTCTTTTGGCGCAATCTTGATGAGGATGATCCGGATGGCGATGAATGGCAGCAGCTCATCGCAAGTGATCGATTCTATTCTCAGCTGACTGTTCTGTTGAATAAACTGCGCATCACTGAACGTAATTTGCAACAGTATGGGAAAATTTCTGGCCTGAGCCTGGAATCAGCATAAGCAAACAGTTATAGTGGAGAATGCTTACCATTACTGCGTATTAATGAATAAATCCAATGTCAGTAGTTGCTTAGATTGACATTGGATTCTCACTTAGTAAAGTGTAGTGGTCGCGACTACTTCATCTTACACTTGCCTGGTTGTTGTTTTTTGCTTGACTTGTGAGAATCGCTAGAGTCTGTTGGCAATTGGAGATAAGCATTTAATAAGAAGGATAAAACTCGTAATATTGAGGTTCCTACACCATCAATGAGACGAGTTTACGATGCCCCGATTGATGCTCAATGATGAGTTCTGGTCGAAGCTAGAGAAGATTCTGCTTCAAGAAGCTATTTATAACAAGCGCAATTTACGCATGACAGTGGAAGGTATGCTTATCGAATGCAGGTTGGCTGCCCGTGGCGAGATCTGCCTGAGGCATTTGGATGCTGGAATTCCATCTACAAAAGATTCAATGCATGGTCATTAAGTAGCAAGTGGGGCAGGATTTTCAAGGCGCTGATGATTGACCCGGATTGGGAATGGGAATTTATTGGTGGCAGCTACGTTAAGGCACATCAGCATAGTGCGGGCGCGGTAGGTCAAGAATCACCGGCTATCGGGAAAAGCCGTGCGGGGAATACCACCAAGATCCATTGGGTCGTTGATAGTTATGGCTTGCCGGTTGAGTTTGAAATTACCGGTGGAGAAGTCAATGACTGTTCTGCAGCACCCGATTTGATTGCCAAGTTACCTGACGCGCAAGTGATTGTTGCGGATAAAGGTTATGACAGCGGGTATATACGGAAGCAGATAACGAAGAAGGGAGCCAGGGCTGTAATACCAAGAAAGCGCAATTCTATGAAGGGTAATGCAGATATGGACTGGGATTTGTACCGGTACCGGCATTTGGTGGAAAATGCTTTTGCCCGGATAAAGCAGTATCGCGCGGTGGCAACAAGGTACGATAAGTTGAAGAGAAATTACCAAAGCATGCTCGCTATGGCATGTGGGTATTTATGGTTACCTATGTGAAATGTCAACAGACCCTAGGGTTATTTACAGATCGAAGAAAAAGTTTCTTAATTTTTCATGTGAAGTCATGTTGTCGATTCCATTATGAGGTTTCACAGTATTATAGAAGTTAACGAATCTGGCAAGGCTGAGTTCACGATCTTTTTGTGAGGTAAAGACTGTTTGTTCATGCCACATCTCCAAGATTGATGTGGCTACACTAAACCGGACACATTCCTTAAAATAACCGCAAAAAGGAGTGTATCTAGATGAACCAAGAAAAGCCCAAAGTCTATACAGCTGAATTTAGGGAGTTATCGGTAAAATTAGCCATTGAATCAGACAAACCGGTAGCCCAAACCGCGCGGGATATCGTTGTGAATGAAAACACCTTGCATACTTGGATTAACAAATACAGTCGACCGGTTGATAACATAAGGGCAGTGCATACTGACGCACATCTCTATGAAGAGTTAAAGCGGCTAAAGAAAGAAGTTGCCCAACTGGCCGAGGAGCGTGATTTATTAAAAAAGGCGGTCGCGTACTTTGCCAAGGGGCAACGGTGAAGTACGCCTGGATCAAACAGCATCGGGATGAATTCGCTGTGTTATCGATGTGCCGGTTTTTACAGGCCTCACAGAGTGTTTACTATGGCTGGCTGCATCGAGTTCCTTCATTCAGGGAGCGGGAAGATGGGCAACTCAGCGGTATTGTAAAAAATGCATTTGAAAAAAGCCGCAATACATAGGGCACGCGCCGCCTCAAAATAGCCATGTCCCACCAAGGCCAATCCGTGGGTCGGCGGCGAATAGGCCGCCTAATGAAGGAAGCCGGATTGACCTGTAAAACCAAACGCCGATTTAAAGCTACCACCCATTCAAAGCATAAACTGCCGATTGCGCCTAATTAATAACAGGTAAACCCCCGGCTCAGCCGGGGGACTCCCGAAGGTTTGACCGTTACGGCAGTCGTCGTAACGTTCTCGTCCCAACCACGAGAC
>CAZYHY010000019.1:0-48650 GCA_964647635.1 uncultured Nitrosomonas sp. | reverse complement strand
ATTGGCTTGTGGCTTTGTCAAAGAAGCGTTTAGCAGCGGCCTTATCGCGCTTGGCTGTTAATAGAAAGTCGATCGTTTTGCCATCCCTGCCCACAGCGCGATAGCGGTATTTTCAAACACCTTTCACCGCTCCTCCATCATTTCTTCCAGGTGCCGACAACTTAACGGATACGCCGCGTACCAGCGGATACAGACCAGAATCACCTCAATCGGAAATCGCATTCCTTTTACAACCAGCATGTAGCCTCACCATTTTTTCGATGTCAACAGTCTACACGAAGGTATCGATGATCTCGCTTAATGCGACAGAACCCACTTTAGTAGCGGTAGCCGATGGAATTTTCATGCGAGAAACCTTCTGAAGCGCTTCAATAGGTCCGAGAATGGTACAAATTCTTTGAAATTGATTGCGAATAATAGCCGGCGATTGTTGTAAGTAGGCAGCAAGAATTTTTGTATTGGTGGTTTCCAGAATAAGGCACGCTTCCAGTAGCCGGTGCTGGGAATAGGTTAACATTTTCCCGCTATCCATTGAATCAATGAGACGTGCTGCATGCATTCTTGCACGTCTGAGTTGGCCGGCTTCATAAAACGAAGAGCTATTTTTTTGCTTGCTGATATTAGAATTGGTTAGAGTTTCAGATTGTTTCATTTGAATTCACTCCTTATGTACGGTGATAATTCTAGGATAGCAAGGATATATGACAGGAATATAACAAGCAGTCATTAACTTGCTCCCAATAATTCAACTCGATCCCTCAATGTAACCCAGAAAAAATGAAACGGCAATGTGGCAAATTGTCGCTTCATTTCGATACTTACACCAACTTAAACGCCGGAACTAAAGCATGAATCCCGGTTTTGCTTAATGCAGCTTGAATAGCATCATCTGCGGTTTCCAACAAAATAAACTGCATGGCCGTGCGCGTTGCCTCGGGCACGTCACGCAGATCCTTTTGGTTGCGCGCAGGCAGCAAAACTGTTTGCAGACCGGCGCGCTGTGCTGCCAATATCTTTTCCTTGATGCCGCCTACGGGTAGTACCAATCCGCGCAGGCTGATTTCACCGGTCATCGCAACATCGTGGCGTACCGGCCGATTGCTAAACAATGAGGCAAGCGCGATGAACATCGCGACACCTGCGCTCGGTCCGTCTTTGGGAATGGCGCCTGCCGGCACATGCAGATGCACATCAATGCCATCGAACAGCGATACCGGAATATTGAGATCGCTGGCGCGCGCTTTGATCAAGGTAAGTGCTGCTTGTGCACTTTCTTTCATGACATCGCCCAGTTGCCCGGTCAGAATCAACCGTCCGGAGCCATTGACTCGCGTAGCTTCAATGAACAGAATGTCGCCACCCACTGGTGTCCAGGCCAGACCCGTAGCGACCCCGGGTAAATCCGTGTGCAGCGCCAACTCATGCTCAAATTTCTTCGCACCTAAAATGGCGTCCAGCGCCGTTTCATCAATGTGTACTTGCTGTCGTTCGCCTTCTGCAATGCGCAAAGCCGCGTGCCGCATTACCCGGCCGATTTCCCGTTCGAACTGACGGACGCCAGCTTCCCGGGTGTAATCCGCAATAATGCTACCGAGTGCGGCGGGTGTCAGTGTGCATTGATCCTCACGCAGACCGTTTGCTTCGCTCTGGCGCTGCACCAAATACCGCAACGCAATTTGCAGTTTTTCCTCTTGCGTATAACCGGGCAAATCAATAATCTCCATGCGATCGCGTACCGGTGGCGGTACGTTGTCGATGACATTCGCGGTGGCAATGAAGATCACCCGGCTTAAGTCAAACGGTACACCCAGATAATTATCGCGGAAAGTCGAATTCTGTTCCGGATCGAGAACTTCCAGCAGCGCAGCAGACGGATCGCCCTGTATGCTGGCAGTCATTTTGTCGATTTCATCGAGCATCATGACGCAGTTGCGCGCACCAGCCTTGCGTAAACTTTGCACGATATTGCCCGGCATGGCGCCGACATAGGTGCGGCGATGGCCGCGCATTTCAGCTTCATCGTGTACGCCGCCTAATGACACACGGACAAATGGTCGCTGCAAGGCGCGCGCGATACTTTGACCCAATGAAGTTTTACCCACGCCCGGCGGTCCGACAAAACACAGAATGGGTGCGCGGCCTTGGGGTTTCAGTTTTTGCACGGCGAGGAACTCGATAATGCGCTGCTTGATGCGCTCCAGTCCAAAATGATCGGCTTCCAGGATTTGGCGCGCGGCATTCAGGTCGATCGGTGTTTCATCAGGCAAGCGCCATGGCAATTCGGTCATCCATTCCAGATAAGTATGCAGCATCGAATACTCACTGGATGCGCTCGGCATGCGTTGCAACCGATGTAATTCCTTGCGCGCTTGCGTTTCGATGTCGCTGGGCATGCCGACATCGGTAATCGCTTGGTCCAATTGCGCAATTTCCTGATCATCTTCACTGTCCTCACCCAGCTCTTTTTGGATCGCTTTTAGCTGTTCGCGCAATAAATACTTACGTTCGCGATCTTCCATTTGTTCTTTGGTGCGTTCACCGATTTCCTGCGATAGCCTTAACACCTCAATGCGGCGAGTCAGAATCTGCAGCACCATTTGCAGTCGCTCTTCGATATCGATCGTTTCGAGTAGCATTTGTTTTTCACTGATTTCGGTATCGAGCAGGCTGGCGGTAATATCGGCCAAGTGCGATGGTGTACGCGTCGCTTGCAATGCGTGTGCAAGCTCTGCCGGTACGCCCGGCAATAACGACAGAATTTCGATTGCGCGTTCGCGTAACTGCAATGTGAGTGCTTCAGTTTGCGTGGCGATATGCGTCGATTCCTTGATACGCTTTATCCGCGCGGCAATGAATGGATAGCCTTCGATCATCTCTTCAATCTGAAAACGCTCCATCCCTTGGCATACGGCATGATGCGTGCCGTCTTCCGATGCAATGTGGCGCACGACATTAGCGATCGTGCCAATACTGCACAATGTATCAAATCCCGGATTATCGATGGTGGCATCCGTTTGTAAAACGATGCCGATGGGTACTTTGGATTGCAGTGCATGTTCAATAGCAGCGATTGATTTGACTCGACCAACCGTGATGGGCATTAATACATGGGGAAACAGCACAACGTTACGCATGGGTACCAATGCGACGACATCAGCAGGCAGCTCAAATTGGGTTGTGACAGACTGTTCCATAGCAACTCTTCCTCCAGAAATTTAAAGGCTGGTTTTAATATTCTTATGGAATATTTGAGTGCTTAGCTATAAATTCAAGTAAAACCCTTCGATATTATTCAATACAACTGTGCAATAAACCTGGGAAATCCCTGAGTAATCCATTTTCGTCATTCCGAACAGGGTTCGAAATATTTACAAACCAACAACAGAGATTTCTTGAAATTCCCCGCTATCACGGGCGATACCGCATTTCTTTTTTTTGCTCGTACCTGACCAATTTGGCGAGATCAAGCAACTCTTCAGATACTATTTGCAATGCATCATCCAAAGTCAGCACGCCGGTCAGTTCACCGGTTTCGTCCACGACCGGTAAGCGCCGACTGGTCTTGCGGCGCATCAGTTCAATCGCGTCATGCGTTGAGGCGCTGTCTTTTACTGTGAATACTTCAGGCGTCATGATGTCGCCGACGGTGATGACGGTTTCATCCAATTCCGTCGCCAAAACTTCTACGACAAGATCGCGGTCAGTCACAACGCCTACCGGTACTTGGCGACTACTATGTTTGTCGACAACGATGACAGCACCCACATGATATTGCCGCATCAATTGAGCTGCTTCTACAATGGTTGCATCCCGCTGAATCACGATTACCTCGCGATTGCAAATTTCGCCGACAGTCATGGTCTTCTCCTTTGTTCTTGTACAAAAACCGTTGAATTCATGGTGCATGGTCTCGCATGATCAGCTTGCACGTAACAGATTTTTCAGTCAGATCATAATGAAATTCTCGTTTGCCATGATTCGCTTTAATCGATGTTCGGTTTTTTGGAGAGCGATTAAAAATTTTTAGCCCAAACTAAATCTTGCGCGCTTTAACAATTTTGTCAAGTATGTTTGGTGAATTTTTATGCTTTATGTTGTGCTGCCTTGGAAAAAATTTATAGCGATACGAGAAATTGAAATTGCCGCCACGATTTGGTTTTTGAAATGCTCACAATAGGTCTGCGGTACTTTATTCATCAGAAGCTTATTTGTGTGCGAACGTAAATTGCTGACAGACTATCGTTCCGTTCCGGCGTGCCTGAACCGGTGTTGCCCATCATGGCATCAGACAGATAGTAGTTGAACATAAAACGGATGCCCTGATAAGGGTACCAGTTAGCACCGAGTGTGATGACGCGAACATCGCATTTTGACGTACCCGACCCACAGGGATTGGCGATGAGACTCTGATCGATATTCTTGGCAAGATCGTAGCGCCCGACGAATTCCAGCGCGCCCCATTTGCTACTTGGCTCAGGTTTGCCGAAAGCGCCGCGATCCCTTTTATAAATCGTGCGTTCTCCGGTCACAAACCAACTTGCTTGTGCATAATAGGCATGAATGGTGGAATCTCTTAAGTGGCCATTGACTTGGTGTGTGTTATCCAACCGCGATAATGCATATTCTCCTTGCAACGTGAGCGGGCCGATAGCGTAGGCGGCCTCTGCAGAAAAAGTCGATTGACTGTTGTGATGCGGTGCGCCAAGGCCAGCTCCTGCGACGCCCAAGGATTGCGTGATGCCCAGTCGTCCGCCATAAACATCGACAATCCTGGTGGGCAATGAGTGCTTATTGGAAGTATCTCTGCTGATAGAAAATCCAAGATGAAGCCTGTTACCATCTTCATCCAAAGGCAGCCAAACAGCGCGCCCGCCATACGTAATGCCTTCAACCGGCAAGCCGAAGTGCGACAAGCTCATCACATGAACGGCCGCGCCAAAATTATCTTTGATCCAGGATCGATAACCGATGCCGGTTAAGAATTGCCGTCCGTTGTAGATGCCGGTTGATGAAGTTGATGGGCGTTCCATCAGGGTAATTTCATTGGAGCTGGTTATTTCTTCCAGGCCGCGATAGGGCTTGAATTGTCCGATCATCAATTGACCTGACCCTAGTTGGGTTGATACCCAGGCTTCGCGAAGGCTGTAAGGGAATGGGCTGACGGCATTCACAGCAAAGTCGTTCTCAAACTTAAAATCGATGCTATAAATTTTCCCGGTTATCGTGGCATAGGTTCTGCGCCAATTAGATCCATCGCGATCATTGCCTTTGATAAGCTGGCTGCCGAATGCCGGATAATTGGGATTGGGATCATCCGTGTACAATACATGGCCTTCGAAATGCCCGCGAGCGTTGAGTCCTATCTGAAAATTACCATCATCACTCTTGATTCTGGGGCCACCCTTATAGGTGAAATTGAATGCATAGCATGACGCAGTGCTGAGGCTGATCATCATCACGACAACACAAAGTTTTATCATGCTTTTCATGTTTTATCTGCTTGCTGGCATGTGCTATGTGACCGGACGAATAAAACGTGCCACTTATAGGGTAACTTGAGACGAGTGCACGGCGCCGGCGCTACTGCAATGGATTGACCGCGACACAGCGTTCACCGACCCAACGGCCAACCGTTTCAGCCGTAGCAAAGATCGGATTGCCGCTTACGGTACTATCGAATTCAGTGCTTCCCGAGAAATTCTCAGGATTGGTAAATGTGCCGTGTGCAGATCCGGTGCCCTGAAAATGCTGGTTTGCGCATACCAAATCCATTTTGTAGCTGTTGCCAGTGCGCGTGGCATTTTTCACGGTACAGCCGGAGCGATTTTCATAAAAATAAGTGGGGATTTCTTGCTGCGCCATTTCCAGCGTGATGCATAAATGTGAGGTGGCTGCGCCATTGTCGATTTTTGGCAACTTGAGGCCGTAGCGATTGGCGAGGTTATTCAATTGCTGCATCTGTTCAGCGGGAATATGCGGCACCAACGCCAGCAAATCTGATTTGGTCGTGATTTCCCATAGCCCGGGGCGAATGTGTTGGTGCGCCAAACTGGGAGTGGTGAACATCAAACTGAATAGGATTGAAATAAAAAGTGTACGCATTGAATTTCCTGTCATTGAATAATGAAGTCACCCGCATTAGCGGGCGATTGAAAACTATCTGTGGTGCCGCTACGGTGTGTTAAGAACAGGCTCAGAATGTGCGCATTGATTACGCATAAATTGCGCTTTCTCGCTTGTTTTTGTCGGGTATCGGCTACCTCGATAATGTTTTTCAGCGGTTTGTTAGAGCGATTGGGTGCCTATAAGTTTAGCGGATATGCGAGAGATCTTCCGTGATTTATTGTTCGTCGAAGATTAAAACCGCGGTCAATTTTTATAACTTCCAGGATGGAGTGCTATCTATCTTTGTGTACAGACGAGCTACGCTATCCTTCAATACTAAGTTTGAATTTTACGAATACGTATCGGAAGCTGGAACAAGTTGCAGGCGGCCCAAGATATGGATTGCATTTGCACCTGCTTTTAACTGAGCGCATGGCACTGACAAGTATTGTTGTTTCATAATTTATTAATATCGATTTTTTTCATTTGCAGCATGGCCTGCATCGTTTTTTGGGATTTCTCGGGATCAGGATTGCCCAGTAATTCGCCTAACACCTCAGGGATAATTTGCCAAGAAACACCGAATTTATCTTTCAACCAGCCGCATTGCTGCGCTTGCTCGTCGCCACCTTCGGAAAGTCTGCGCCAATAATAATCCACTTCGTCTTGTGTTTTGCAGAATACCTGAAGCGATATGGCTTCATTGAATTTAAACGTCGGCCCACCATTGAGCGCGGTAAATATTTGTCCATTCAGTTCAAATTCCACCGTCATGACAGAGCCTTCCGGTTGACCGTGAAACTCAAAACCGGCTTTGCCATACCGGGAAATCTTTTTGATGCGGGCGTTGTTAAAAATTTCCGTATAAAAATTGGCCGCTTCCTCGGCTTGGTGATCGAACCATAAGCAAGGGGTGATTTTTTGCATGACGTCATACCTCACCAAAAATATTCAAGCCGCACCTATTTGCTGGAATGCGGCTGATAAGTATCCTAATTTATTGTTTTCTTATATAAGTGGTTTCCAGCATTTTCATTTCCTTGCCGCCATGATGAGTACCGTACATCACAAACTCCTGGGTATTATTATCCACTATCTTCCAGATAGCGCGGTGCGTCATGTGTTCTCCACCTATCTCAGCGTGTTGCCCGGTGAAGGTAATGGTTCTGCCATCGTCACTGGCTGTGCCATCCATCATAAAAATACCCGTACCCATCGTGGCGATCCATGTCGACACATAGCGCTCGAGAAGATTATCGTACCCAATGGTCCAAATGCCTGTGTAAGGTTTTCCGTGCATACTGCCACTGTTTTCCTGTTGCAGGAAACGCCCTCCCAACAATACTTTACCTTCAGAGGAGCCGGTCGATTCTGCCGGCGGTTTCTGCGGATCCATCCATTCTTTAGTTTTGGTCGTCCAGTTACCTGCGAGGCTTGCCAATAGCTTGTGAGGTTCTCCAGGCGCGGCCAGTTTTTCGTAAGCTGCCATCATTTCCTGCATGTCCATCGATTGATGTGCATGCTTGTCATCTGCAATGACAGTGGAAGTGAATAGTAATGCACAAGAAAGTGTAAGAATAAATTGTTGATAACGCATTGCTTTCTCCTTATAAAAACTAAAATCTGCAATAATTCAATTAAATGTATCCTGCGGCAACCAGCTTCTCATGGAATTGCGTCATCGCTGCGATGAGTTGTTCGCTGAGTGTGGCGCCTTGTTGGCTTTGCGGATTGAAAATAAAACCAATCCTATATCGATATCTTGTATGACAGTAAGATTTTACCCATTAGTTTGGCACAGGGAAAAATTTTCTAGGCGTTTGTCGGACTTAAGTAATCGTGACACGCAGTGCAGATTTATTTGAGCTTGTTAATTTTTTGAAAAGAGTAAATCCCATACGTCATGCCCGAGCTTCAACCCTCTTTGCTCAAACTTGGTTAAAGGCCGGTGTTCGGGGCGTGGCGCGTATTCCAGTGCAGTATTGGATAATTGGGGTTCGTGACTCAGAACTTGCAGAATCTGTATGGCGTAGTCTTCCCAATCGGTGGCCACATGAATATAACCGCCCGGTTTTAAATGTTCACACAAGCGGGCGACCAACGCAGGTTGAATCAGGCGGCGTTTGTGGTGTTTGGCTTTAGGCCAGGGGTCGGGGAAAAAAATGTGAATGCCGCTCAAAGATTCGGCAAGCAACATATATTGCAGTACTTCGACGGCGTCATGCTGAATGATGCGCAGGTTGGTCAATGCAAGATTTTCGATCTGATTGAGCAAACTACCGACTCCCGGTGCATGGACTTCAATCGCCAGATAGTCATTGTCAGGGCGCGTTTGGGCGATGGTGGCAGTGCTATCGCCCATGCCAAAGCCGATTTCCAGGATTTTAGGCGCATCGCGGCCAAAAACCTGATTAAGATCCAGCAGGTTTTGGCTGAATGGAATGCCATATTGCGGCAGCAATATTTCGCAGGCGCGACGCTGCGCATTGGATAGACGTCCCTGACGAAGAACGAAGCTGCGTATGGTGTGTTGCATGGGCAAATAAAATGGCAGCGGCGAATAAAATGATCAGGCGGATTTATTGGTTGCCGGTTTGGTTGTGACGGTATCTGAGCGGGCGATTACGCCATCCACGGGAGAACTGGGGCTGGCGCTGTAGAGTTTTTTCGCCATGCGTCCAGCCAGATAGGCTTCGCGCCCGGCTTCAACCGCTTTGCGCATGGCCGATGCCATCAATACCGGATTTTTTGCAGCGGCAATGGCGGTATTCATCAATACGCCGTCGCAGCCCAGCTCCATCGCAATGGTGGCGTCCGATGCCGTACCAACGCCGGCATCAACCAGCACGGGGATTTTGGCATTGTCGATGATGATTTGCAGATTCCACGGATTCAAAATACCCATACCGGAACCAATCAGTGAGGCGAGTGGCATGACGGCAACGCAGCCCATGTCTTCCAATTGCTTGGCAATAATCGGATCGTCCGAGGTATACACCATCACCTGAAAATCTTCCTTGATCAGAATCTCCGCCGCTTTGAGCGTTTCCACCATGTTCGGATACAGTGTTTTGGGATCGCCCAGCACTTCCAGTTTGACCAGGCTATGACCATCCAGCAATTCACGCGCTAAGCGCAAAGTGCGTACCGCGTCTTCTACGGTATAACAACCGGCTGTATTGGGTAATAAGGTGTACTGCGAAGGCGGCAAAGCATCCAATAGATTCGGTTCATTCGCATTTTGCCCGATATTGGTGCGCCGAATCGCGACGGTAATGATTTCCGCGCCGCTGGCTTCAACCGCTGCGCGGGTTTCGTTGAAATCTTTGTATTTGCCTGTGCCGACCAATAAACGCGATGCGTAGGTTTTGCCGGCGATGACTAAGTTATCCATGAAATTATTTTTTGTATGAGAGTGTATGTGCAAAATGATGGGATTTAACCGCCACCGACGGCCACCACGACTTCCAGTTGATCCCCATGAGTCAGAATCTGTTCCGAGAATTGGCTGCGTGGAACAATTTCGCCATTGCGTTCGATGGCAATGCGTTTGCCGTGCAGTTCGAGATGGTCGATCAACTGCGAGACGTTAATCGGCGCTTCAAATTGCTTGGGTTGTCCGTTGATGGTGAGTTGTATCATGAATGCGGTGTTGGGATTGGTGTTTTCAGGTTAACCGGATAAACAATCAAAATCAGCATGAATTTTATCATGCAGGGATTAGATGATTTGAGAAATTTATGAATATCGCTTCGAGTTGATTCAGTTCTACCTAAGAAATCTTTACTGCGAATCGCCAAAGATTCCTCACTACGTTCGGAATGACAAAGATGGGCATCGTCGTATAATTGTGTGCTTACTTTAAGCTGTGGGTAATAACAATACGATAATTCACGTTGATAAAGAAAATACGAGGCATTTCCGGCGACATTTCCGTGCAATTACTGGACATATGATGTCGCATATATTACGTTGAACATCCGCGAACATCGCCGACAATCAATCATTACTGATAGGAGATCTTATGACCCCACCATCAAGCAGCAGCACGTATCAATTATCGCGCTGGCTGCCCTTTTCAATACGCCTTCTGTCCGTTGGATTCGTGCTGTTTTTTAGCAGCGCATTCCTGGTCATCCTGCTGGGCCTTGATAAACAACTTCTCAGTTCCGACGTCGGCCAATTCATCATGAGTGTGGTGCGCTGGGGTGATCAAAGTGGCGGTGGCGAACATTACGAACTCATGATCTGCATCACCTATGTGGTCTGGGGGTTCTTCCTATGGCGCGCCGCTTCAGATCCCCTGGAGCACAAGATGTTCCTTGATTTTACCGTGGCGGCCAATGTCGCTCACTTTGGATTGATGTTCTTACAGGGGCTGTTCATGCATGGAGAGCGTATTCACCTGGTTGGAGATATAGCGCTCTGTTGGGCCGCATTAATTCCTTTCATTATTTTCTGGCTACCTGCTCGTACCCATGCGCGATAAAAAAGCTTGGCATCATTCGGATACGCTCACTACGAGACGAGTTCTGTGTGCAGCAAGATGCCATAGCGTGATTTAACCAGCGCTCCCTCATGTGCTTTTTGAATTTTGCAAACACAAATCCCAATAAGGCGATCCTTCAAACCGCTTGACGAGAAAATCGACGAATGCCCTGACGCGCTGCGAGAGGTGGCGTGTTTGCGGGTAGATGGCATAGGCTGTCAGCGGCGCGGCGTGAAATTCAGTCAATAGCGGTTGCAGTGCGCCGCTTTCAATTTCCTGATACAGGATAAATGTTGGCAATAGCACGATACCCAATCCAGCCACGGCGGCCTCGCAGAGGAATTGACCATCGCTGGCTTTCAGATAGGGGGTAATTTTTGTTCTGACCAATTGCACTTTGGCATCGTACAAATCCCAGTTTTCAAAGTTACTGACCAAGTTATAAGCCAAGCAACGATGGTTGCTGAGTTCCTGCGGCGATTGTGGTGCGCCCATGCGTTCGAGGTAAGCCGGGCTGGCACACATGACGGATTGGATGGGGGCGAGGCGGCGGGCAATCAGGCTGGAATTAGGTAGATTGGCGATTCGAATCGCTAAATCAAATCCTTCTGCCAGCAGATCGACTTGGCGGTCGTTGAAATCCAGATCGAATTCAATGTCCGGATGGATCTGCAAAAATTCGTGGATGGCAGGACCCAGGTGCATCAAGCCAAAGCTGAGTGGCACAGCCACTTTGAGACTGCCTTTTAAGGCGCCATGAAATTGCGAGGTAGCATGTTCGGCTTCGAGAATATCGTCGAGGATGCGTACACATTGTTGATAAAAGGCGCGTCCGCTGTCGGTTAAATTCATTTGCCGGGTGGTGCGATGAAATAACCCAACACCGAGGTGTTCTTCCAATTCTTTCAGGCGTCGGCTGACGACAGATTTTGCCACATTCATGCGATCCGCCGCGGCGCTGATACTGCCGACTTCAACCACGCGCACAAACGCATTCATATTTTCATAACGATCCATTGAGTGGTTCCATTGTTGCTTATGTGAGAACAACTATTTCTCATAACTGCTGTTTATTCTTATTGTAGCAACAATGATAATACTCCCAGCAGCTACGACATAACAATTTTATGGAGAGGAGAAAATGATGGATACATTCGTTAATTCGTCACGATTAATTCCCGCAGCAGCGGTACCGGAAGGCGCCGGTGTTACCGTGTACCGCACGATTGGCGCGCCGACATTGCGTAACTATGATCCGTTTTTGTTGCTGGATCATATCAGCAGCGATAACCCGGATGACTATATCGCGGGTTTTCCATCTCATCCGCATCGAGGTTTTAGTACATTTACCTATATGATCGACGGCCATATGGAACATCAGGACAGTATGGGCAATAGCGGTGATTTAACGCCTGGTTCCGCGCAATGGATGAAGGCTGCCAGCGGTATTATTCATTCCGAAATGCCGAAACAGGACAACGGCTTGATGCGTGGATTTCAATTGTGGATCAATCTGCCCGCAGCCCACAAGATGGATCATCCGGAGTACCAGGAATTTTCTGCTGACGCATTTCCAGTGGTAGAAACACCTGATTACTCGATGAAGGTGTTGATCGGCAACATAGGCAATGCAAAAGCGCCTATCGTGGATAATCTGACCGAGGTGGTTTATCTCGATGTGACGGTCAAACCCGGAAAACGGTTACGTCATACATTTCCGGTTGGGAGTCGTGGATTTGTTTATGTGTTTGAGGGCATTGGAAAAGATCATGGAGAAAGTATACCGACGCACTCATTGGTCATTCCAGATGCGGAAGATAACACGCTTGATTTTGTCGCAGGACCTGTCGGGGCGCGTATGATAGTTGCCAGCGGCAAGCCGATCAATGAGCCGATCGTACGTTATGGTCCGTTTGTGATGAATACTCGGGGGCAGATCGATCGGACAATGCACGATTACCAATCCAATGATTTTGTGCGTAATCGCGCCTGGGTCAAGCGTGATTAATCTCTGCGGGTTAAATTCCCCGCCCGCTGGGATGAAAACTGGTAGAAAACCAGCAGATTGAAGGTGCAGTTAATACCCCGCTACTTGCGGCGGGGTACTTTATTTGAAAGACAAACAACAACATCAATTAAGGAGATTTCAATGGAAAAAATAACTCAACTCGTCGCACGAATCATGCTCGCTCATATTTTTCTAATCGCCGGACTGCATAAGATAGGCGGCTATGAAGGCACGCAAGGTTATATGGAATCGACAGGGGTGCCGGGGATGCTATTGCCGCTGGTTATATTTTTGGAGGTGGGCGGCGGTCTGGCAATCATCGTTGGATGGCAGACCAAGCTGGCAGCGGTCGCATTGGCGTTGTTCTCGATAGCCGCAGCTGTGCTTTTTCACAATAATTTCTCGGATCAGACGCAAACCACTTTGTTTATGAAAAATATTGCGATGGCCGGTGGACTTATGCTGCTGGCTGTTTATGGCGCAGGAGGTTATAGCGTTGACAGCCGCCGTGCTTTGAAAGTGAAATAGTGGTTTGTGGGAGATTTCGGTTAACAGCCTACTAGCTGCGCGGCAACTGCTCGCGCTGCAATAGAAAAACAAATTCACCTCCGGCGCTGGTTTCCAGCCAGGTAAACGGTAATTTGGGGTAGGCTCGCTCCAACACTGCCCGGTTATGGCCGACTTCAACCACCAGGATGCCACCGTCGGTTAAATGCCGGGCAGCTTGCTGCAGGATTTGACGGGTGGCATCCAGTCCATCTTCGCCGCTGGCCAGTGCATTCTGCGGTTCATGCTGGTACTCCTGCGGCAAGCGTTCCATAGATTCGGCGTTGACATACGGCGGGTTGCTGATGATCAGATCGTAGCGCCTTCCCTGCAAAGCTGAAAACAGATCGGATTCGATCAGATCAATTCTTTCTTCCAATCCGTAATCCTGTCTATTCTTATGCGCCACGGCCAGTGCCTGCGCGGAAATATCGACTGCATCCATCTGTGCATTCTCAAAGGCGTGCGCCATCAGGATGGCCAGACAGCCCGATCCGGTACACAGATCCAGCGCCGCAGTGACGTGATCCGGTTCGGCGATCCAGGGTGCCAGTTGTGTTTGCAGCAGCTCGGCAATGAAGGAGCGGGGTATGATCACGCGTTCATCCACATAGAAATTATAATCTCCCAACCAGGCCTCATGCGTAAGATAAGCCGCAGGTATCCTGTCCTTGGCGCGGTGTTCGATGATGTCCAATACCTGGCCACGCTCGCTATCAATCAAGCGCGCATCCAGAAATGGTTCCAGTTGATCCAGTGGTAAGTGGAGGGTTTTCAGAATAAGATACGCCGCTTCATCGTAAGCATTCGATGAGCCATGGCCAAAATGCAAACCGGCTTGATTGAATTGGCTGACAGCATAGCGTAAGAAATCCCGGAGCGTGAACAGTTGAGGTAGGTCTTGAGTGGTCATTAGAAGATTGAAAGAAATAGCGTGTTAGTATTGTTAGTATTAAAGGCTGATTAAGGAATGGTGGTCTGCAAAGATACCTGATGACCGATCCGCAGCCAATGTAGCATAAAAATCCGGTGATGGAAGTATCTCCGGGCATTTGATGGATTCTTTTTAGCCTATTATTTTGAATGAGCCCCAATCGATAGTGAACGCTGATGACGATGGCAGTTTTATGCGGATCGCGTTGGAACTGGCGCGGCAGGCGCAGGATAACGGTGAAGTACCGGTAGGCGCGGTGATTGTGCAGAATGGAATTATTGTCGGGCGAGGATATAATTGCTCGATTACTAGCGCCGATCCCACCGCGCATGCCGAGGTGATGGCGCTGCGCGATGCCGGCAGTCGGCTGGCTAATTACCGGCTGCTGGGGTGTACGCTCTATGTGACGTTGGAGCCTTGTGCCATGTGCATTGGCGCCATGTTTCATGCGCGTATCCAGCGCCTGGTGTATGCCGCGGCGGATCCAAAAACCGGTGCTTGCGGCAGCGTTATTGATCTGCCATCAGAAGCACGGCTTAACCATCATGTGCAAGTCACTGCAGGCGTCATGGCAGATGAGGCAAGCGCGCTATTAAAACAGTTTTTTGTACAAAGACGCAAAATGACCGGATAAGGTGATGATGAAAATAACCATTAGCATTGCTACCCAACAGCTTGAAGTATTGAATGAGCAAGGAGAAATCATCAAGCGATACTTGATTTCATCGGCAAAAAAAGGCACCGGCCAGGAAAATGGGAGTTTTTGTACGCCGTTGGGAAAACACATCATTCGTGCCAAGATTGGCGCTGGGCAGGTTGTGAATAGCGTTTTTATCAAGCGGCGACCAACCGGTGAAATTTATAGTCCGGAGCTAGGTCAGCAATATCCGCAAAGGGATTGGATTTTGACGCGCATTTTATGGCTGTCGGGTTGCGAGCGAGGCTTTAATCGATTGGGCTCGGTCGACACGATGCGCCGCTACATTTATATTCATGGCAGCCCGGACAGTGCGGAGATGGGTAAGCCAGGCTCAATCGGATGTATTCGTATGCGAAATGACGACTTATTGGAACTATTTGACCTAGTCAGGACCGGAACTCAGGTTGAGATTAATGCCTAATAATCAGTAAAAATACGACACAGCATTGTCGGATTGGTAGAAAATGAGCGACTTTAGTGATGAATAATGGGAGAACAACGATGAAGTTTCAGGCAAAAATTAACAAACGGAACGGATTGATTTATTTCTTATTGGCGCTAATTTTATCTGCGCCCGGCATACTGCTGGCAGAGCAGATTGGTAGTGTTTCAACGGTATTCAAGATGTTGGGGGCGAATGACAAAATTGTCGTTGAAGCGTTTGACGATCCCGAAATTCCAGGGGCGACGTGTTATTTAAGCCGGGCAAAAACCGGCGGCGTTAAAGGAATGGTGGGCGTGGCGGAAGATACTGCGGATGCTTCCATTGCGTGTCGTCAAATCGGCGCCATTTCGCTGCCGGAAAATGTGAAGAACGGCAAAGGAGATGGCGAGGAAGTTTTTAAGAAGAGTACATCGTTACTGTTCAAATCACTGCAGGTGGTGCGATTTTATGATGCCAAGAGAAATGTATTGGTGTATTTGACGTATAGTGACAGGATTATTGAAGGATCACCTAAAAACAGCATTTCGATTATTCCGATTATGCCGTGGCACCAATAGTATGGTTCGAATAACCTAGTACAAACCCAGTACAAATATAGGAAAATAAATTATTTTCATTGATGGTATTTAGCAGTCGCTAATACTATAATAATGGGCTATTTTTACTAATTGATTAATTTGGCTAATATTATCCTCCATGCAGTTATTTGCCTTTGGTATCAACCATAATACTGCGCCGCTGGACGTGCGTGAACAGATTACTTTTCCTGAAAATACAATGGAACACGCATTGCATGATTTGGTTGGACGCAACCCCATCAAAGAAGCTGCGATCGTGTCCACTTGTAACCGTACGGAAGTGTATTGCTGCACTGATCAGCCCGAAGACGCCATGATTTGGTTGGCAGATTTTCACCACCTGCCGACGCGTGAGCTGGACCCTTATTTATACAAATTGCCGCGTGAGAAAGCCGTGAAGCATGCATTCCGGGTTGCCAGCGGATTGGATTCCATGGTACTGGGCGAACCGCAAATACTGGGTCAGCTAAAAAGCGCCGTGAAATCAGCGGAGCATGCAGGTACGCTGGGTTTGTTGCTGCACAAGCTGTTTCAGCGCACGTTCTACGTGGCTAAGGAAGTGCGCACCTCAACCGAGATCGGCGCCAATTCGGTATCGATGGCCGCCGCCGCTGCGCGCTTGGCCGAGCGGATTTTTGGCGATATTGGTGAGCAGCGCGTGCTATTTATCGGGGCAGGGGAGATGATTGAGTTATGCGCCAATCACTTTGCCGCCCGCAATCCAAAGAAAATTACCGTGGCGAACCGCACCACGGAGCGGGCGGAAGCATTGGCCAATCGCTTTAATGCGCAAGCCATTACACTGAGTGATTTGCCGGAGCAGTTGGCATTGCACGACATCATTGTGACTTGCACGGCAAGTCCGCTGCCGATTCTGGGTAAAGGCATGGTGGAACGTGCCATCAAGATCCGTAAGCACCGCCCATTATTCATTGTCGATTTGGCCGTGCCGCGCGATGTTGAATCTGAAGTGGCGGAGCTGGATGACGTGTTTCTCTATTATGTTGATGATTTATCGGACATCGTAAAAGAAGGATTGGATTCGCGTCAAAATGCAGTCGCCCAAGCTGAAACGATCATTGACTCGAATGTGGTGGATTTCATGCGTTGGATGTCAACGCGCGAAATGGTTCCAACTATCCGTGCGCTACGTGATCAGGGCGAACGCTATCGCCGGCACGAACTAGCCCGTGCACACAAACTGCTGGAAAAGGGCGAAGATCCGAAAAAAGTTATTGAAGCAATGAGTAATAGTCTGACCAATAAATTCTTGCATGTGCCTTCCAGTGCATTGAATCACGCAGCGGCGAATGAGCGTGAGGAATTAGTCGAGTTGATCAATCGACTGTATCAACTGCACCGTCCACAATGAACAAAAATATCACGGAACGGCTCACTCGTTTGAGTGTGCGTTTGGAAGAATTAAATCAATTACTGAGCAGCCAAACTGCGACAGCAGATCTCGATAGTTATCGCAAGCTCACACGCGAACACGCTGAAATTGTCCCCATTGTTGAGCTCTATCGCGCCTATCAGCAAAGCGAGCAGGATATGCAAACGGCACGGGAAATGCATGCGGATCTGGAAATGCGCGCTTTTGCCGAAACTGAAATACAGTCTGGTAAAGAGAAATTAGTCAGAATTGCATCAGAAATACAGAAACAATTACTTCCGAAAGATCCTAACGATGAGCGCAATATTTTTCTGGAAATTCGCGCAGGAACCGGCGGGGACGAGTCTGCCTTATTTGCAGGCAATCTGTTTCGAATGTATTCACGCTATGCGGAGAGACGAGGCTGGCAGGTTGAAATTATTTCGCAAAGCTTGTCCGATATTGGTGGTTATAAGGAGATCATCGCTAAAATTATCGGTCAGGGCGCTTATTCCCGGCTTAAATTTGAATCAGGTGGTCACCGCGTTCAGCGTGTACCAGTCACTGAAACACAAGGGCGAGTGCATACGTCAACGTGTACCGTAGCGGTTATGCCGGAAGCGGATGAAGTCAGTGAAGTGATACTGAATCCCTCCGAATTGCGCATCGATACATTCCGTGCTTCCGGCGCGGGTGGTCAACATATCAACAAAACTGATTCGGCGGTACGCGTAACGCATTTGCCGACCGGTATCGTGGTGGAATGTCAGGATGGACGCTCACAACACAAAAACAAAGCGCAAGCGTTGAGCGTACTGGCGGCGCGCATTCACGACAAACAGATGCGCGCGCACCACGCAGAGCAAGCAGCGACTAGAAAATCACTCGTAGGTACCGGCGAACGCTCGGAGCGAATCCGCACCTATAATTTTCCGCAAGGGCGGGTGACGGATCACCGCATCAATCTGACGCTTTATAAAATGGATCAGATCATGGATGGTGACATCGATGAGCTGTGTTCGGCGCTGGTGGCTGAGCATCAGGCGGAGCTGCTGGCAGCTTCAGTACAAGAATAATTCATAGCGTTGATGATGTGACAGTGCATGATTGATATGCAACTCGTTGCCGTGACCATTACACAAGCCTTAACAGAAGCTTACCGCGCTATCGATAGAGTAGATGCGCGTATGCTGTTGCAACATGTATTAAATGTCGACCAAGCTTTTTTACTGACTTATCCGGATCAAGTGCTGGCGCCGCCACAGATTGAAGATTTTTCTCGCTTGGTTAAACGGCGGATTGACGGTCTACCGATTGCCTATTTGACCGGGGAACGTGCATTTTACGATCTGACTTTTAAAGTTACCGAAGCGGTTTTAATTCCCCGTCCAGAAACTGAATTGCTGGTTGAATTGGCATTGGAGCGGATACCTGTTGGCCAACCACTCCGGGTACTCGATTTGGGAACGGGCAGCGGTGCGATTGCTATTACCCTTGCCAAGCATCGTCCCCAGGCGCAAGTCGTTGCAGTTGATGTATCGGCGGATGCGCTCGCTGTTTCTCAATGGAATGCCAAAAATCTGCAAGTGGACAATCTTAGCTGGGTCATGGGGAGCTGGTTTGATGAACTTTCAACGCAGAAATTCGATCTGATTATATCTAATCCGCCGTATGTAGCAGAAAACGATCCTCACTTGCGACAAGGCGATCTGCGTTTTGAACCACAGATTGCTTTATCTGCAGGCGACAGTGGCATGGTGTGTATTCGACATATTATTGAAGCTGCGCCTAAGTATCTTGTGAACGGCGGATGGTTGTTGCTGGAACACGGTTATGACCAGGCTGATGAATGTCGACAATTGTTGCAGCGTGTGGATTTTAGTAATATTTGTTCTTATCCCGATTTGGCTGGCATAATGCGCGTGAGTGGCGGTCAGGTGAATATTTCAACATAAGCGCATAAGCGGATAATGTGTTTCTGGCATGGAATTTAATGACACTGTTTTTGTACAAATACAAAAAATTTTTTAGGAATAACCTCTTGGAGAAACTAGCACTATGAACGTTGAAGATTTAATCGCACAACAAATTACCACCCATCCAGTAGTTCTCTATATGAAAGGCTCGCTAGACCAGCCTCAGTGTGGATTTTCTGCAAATGCGGTGAATATTCTTAAAGCGTGTGGTGTTGATAGTATTTATGCGGTTGATGTACTGGCAGATCCGGAAATCAGGCAAGGTATTAAGGATTATTCAAACTGGCCAACAATTCCTCAGTTGTATGTGAATGGAGAGTTTATTGGCGGTTCGGATATCGTGACTGAAATGTATCAGAGCGGGGAACTGCAGAAGTTATTTGAAAACTGATTTCGATTAAATAATTTAATAGACTATTCATAGCGGCTCAGTTTATTCATCAATATGAGTAAACTGAGCCGTACAATTTTCAATTCATGGCGGTAGCAATCACCCAGTAGCGCGCAAATTTGCCAATCGCGATAAATAGCAACACCCACAGCCAATTGGTGCGCAACCATCCTGCAGCAACACATAATAAATCACCAATGAGCGGCACCCAGGACAATAGCAATATCGGGGTGCCATGCCGACGTACCCACTCCAAACCGCGTAGGTTCCCACTCGATTTCTTTAATAGTGCTTTTTCATCCGGCAAAAATCGACCGATTAAATACGAACTCATGCCGCCCAATGTGTTGCCTAGCGTTGCCCAAATAAGCGCTTGCCAGTGAAGTTCAGGGTATGCCAGCAAAACACCCACAAGCACAGCCTCAGATCCGCCAGGAAGCAATGTGGCAGCCAGGAAGCTGCTGGTAAATAACGCCAACAGGCTTGATTGCTCGTCCATAAGATTATTTGAACCTAAAAAGGGCCATAGTTTAGCTGGATTTCGGTGGATAGATAAAAATATAGAAGCGACAATTTATACGAATGAATTTCTAGCGGTTTTTTGCCCTACTGCTATAAATTTCTGGATATATGAGACGGTTTTGTCAGGCTTTCGCAGTGCCAGATATAATTTTTGAAATAATCCTTTTTTGCCGATCCGAATTTTTCTGAGCTTCAAGTCTTTGTTTTTAATGTCCGCGAGCCATTCCGGTAGTACGCATACGCCACGTTTGAGTGCGGTCATTTGCAGCATGATTTCGAGTGATTCAATTTGTTTGATTTTTTCCGTGGCCAAGTGCGCTGGTGTTAAGAAATGCGTCAGAATATCCAATCTTTCCAGCGGCACTGGGAAAGTCAACAAAGTTTCCCGACTCAAATGCTCTGGCGTGAGCTGTTTAATGACTGCCAACGGATGGTCGGTAGATGCGAGCAATACCAGTTGGTATTCCGCCAGAATTTCATAATCGATAGGTGTTTTTTTCACCAGATCGGGTGTGATCAGCACGTCGATATGATGATTGAGTAATCCTTCCAAGCCTGAGAATTGGAATTTTTGCACAATGTCGATATCGATATCGGGCAGTTGCTGCATGAATTGTCCAATCATTCCGGTGAGCCATTCAAAACAGGGGTAGCATTCCACACCGATGCGCAAAATCCCTTGCCGGCCTTCGCTATATGCTGCAAGTGTTTGTTCCGCCTGCGATAAAACCGGCAGAACCTGATTGGCCGCTTCCAATAGCAATGTACCTGCCTGAGTCAGACGCAAACTACGGCCTTCGCGCTCCCATAGTGTTATTCCTAATTTCTTTTCCAGGTAACTGATTTGATGTGACAAAGCAGGTTGGCTCAGACATAGCGCATTGGCAGCTTCTGTCAGTGTGCCATTGGTATGCAGCGCTTGGATGATTTTAAGGTGACTGTGCTCTATCATCTATGAGAAATCCTTATTGGAATGTCAAAACTTATCATTATTATTCATTACTCATTATTCATACAATAGCCGGACTATTATTAATCGTTGAGTGGTGATGGAATCATGGTAACAACACACAATCTTGGGTTTCCAAGGATCGGTAGAAATCGGGAATTAAAATTCGCTTTGGAAAAATACTGGAAAGGCGCTCTTTCTGAACAGGCTTTATTAGAAACTGCGGCAGCGCTGCAAGCACAGCATTGGCAAGATCAGGCCGCGCTCGACTGGATTCCGGTAGGCGATTTCTCGTTGTACGATCATGTGCTGGATACCAGCTTCATGTTGGGTAATATTCCATCGCGTGCCAGTGCATTGCCTGGCAGTGAAATAGACAGCTATTTCCGTGTGGCCAGGGGACGGTCTGTCAGTGATAATGCCGCTTGTTCCTGTGTTAGCGCCGGTGAAATGACGAAGTGGTTTGATACCAATTATCACTACATCGTGCCGGAATTTGATAAAAATACGCAATTCTCATTACATGCCGACCGTTTGCTGGCGCAAATTCAGCAAGCGAAGCAACTGAATGATCAAATAAAGCCGGTGATTCTCGGCCCGGTCACTTATTTATGGTTGGGAAAATCCAAGGATGGCTCGGATAAACTGGAGTTACTGGATGATTTGCTGAGTGTCTACGCGCAATTGTTACATGCGCTCAAGAATGACGGCATCCAATGGGTGCAGATCGACGAGCCGGTATTGGTTATGGAGCTGGCCCAGGAATGGAAGCACGCATTGAGAAAAGCATACTATCAATTACAGGCCACCTCTCCCAATCTGTTATTGACGACCTACTTCGGGCAGTTGCAGGACAATCTGCAATTAGCTTGTGAATTGCCGGTGAGCGGGCTGCATCTGGATGCCACCACAGCTTACGACGAAGTGGCCAAAGTCATTGATTGGTTGCCTAGTCATAAAGTGCTTTCTTTGGGCGTCATCAGCGGACGCAATATCTGGAAAACCGACTTGACGAAAACATTGGATTGGTTGGAGCCTATCCATGCACGCTTACAGGATCGTCTCTGGTTGGCGCCTTCATGCTCATTGCTGCATGTACCGGTCGATCTGGATAGCGAACAGAAGTTGGATGCGGAAATTCGCTCGTGGCTGGCGTTTGCGGTACAGAAATTAGGTGAAATTGAATTACTGGCAAGCGCGCTTGATCATGGCAGAGATAGTGTTGTGGCAACACTGCGGGAGAATAGCGCGGCGGTAACCAGCCGCAAACAATCCAACCGCGTGCATCGGGCAGCTGTAAAAGCGCGCGTGCTTGAAATCGATGATGCGATGGGTGCGCGCCAATCGCCGTACCCGCAACGTACCGTCGTGCAGCGGAAAAAAATTCAGTTGCCGTTTTTTCCGACGACGACCATCGGGTCTTTCCCACAAACCCAAGAAATCCGCCAGGCGCGGCGTGATTTCCGTGAGGGCCGGTTGCCAGAGTCGGCATATTATCAGGCGATGCGGGAAGAAATTGAAATGTGCGTGCGCGAGCAAGAAACACTGGGGTTGGATGTCCTGGTGCACGGAGAGCCCGAGCGCAACGACATGGTGGAGTATTTTGGCGAACAATTGGCTGGTTATGCCTTTACCCAGTTTGGTTGGGTACAATCCTACGGATCTCGCTGCGTGAAGCCGCCGATTATTTACGGCGATGTGCTGCATACACAAGCCATCACCACAGCATGGATTCAATACGCCCAATCGCTCACCAGCAAGCCGATGAAAGGTATGCTGACAGGGCCTGTGACGATGTTGAATTGGTCCTTTGTACGTGACGACCAGCCTCGTGCAGACACGTGCATGCAATTGGCGCTTGCGATACGCGACGAGGTGCTGGCTTTGGAAAAAGCAGGTATTAGCATTATCCAGATAGACGAAGCCGCATTGCGAGAGGGCCTGCCGCTCAGAAAATCGCAATGGAACGATTACCTGGATTGGGCGATTCGTGCGTTTCGCGTGACCGCCAATGGCGTCAACGACGAAACACAGATCCACACGCATATGTGTTATTCGGAATTCAACGACATCATGGCGGCCATCGCGCGCATGGATGCGGATGTGATTACGATCGAAACCTCCCGCTCGGATATGGAACTACTCGATGCATTCGATCAATTTCATTATCCGAACGAAATCGGCCCGGGCGTGTATGATATCCATTCGCCCAATATTCCTTCCATCGATTCAATCGTCGAACTGATGGAAAAGGCCGCGCAACGTATACCAGCCGAGCGGCTATGGGTGAATCCGGATTGTGGACTAAAAACACGCAATTGGGATGAAGTAAAGCCGGCGCTTCGCAATATGATTGCGGCCAGCCGCCATCTATCCACTCGTTTGAGCGCTGCGCGGGCCGGCTAAATTTGACTTGGCAGTGTTATTTAGCGATGATATGCAGCGTATTTATCTATCTTCTATCCCGGTTTAACAGGAGTAATCATGACAACCAATACCATACTCAAACAAAAAATCAATGCCATCATTGGCGAGAAGCACTTGCTCAAGCATCCTTTTTATATTGCTTGGACCGAAGGTAAGCTGACCAAAGAGCAGCTACGTCATTATGCCGAACAATATTTTTACAATGTATTGGCGGAGCCTACGTATTTAAGTGCGGTGCATTTCAATACGCCGCATATCCATGCAGAAACGAATAGCGGGGATATCAGCGTACGGCAGGAAGTATTGAAAAATCTGATCGACGAAGAACACGGTGAGAAAAACCATCCGGCATTATGGAAGAACTTTGCGTTTGCCTTGGGTGCCAATGATAAAAGCTTGGCGAATGCTGCCGCATTGCCGACGACAGAGAACCTGGTTGCCACATTCCGAGATATTTGCTTAAACCGTCCGTTTTATGCTGGATTGGCTGCATTGCATGCATTTGAATCGCAAGTGCCTGACATCGCCGCCGTGAAAATTGATGGCTTGGTCAAATTTTACGGCATGAAAAATCCTGAAGATTATGAATTTTTCTCAGTACATGAAAAAGCCGATGTTTATCATTCGCAAGCCGAGTGGGCAATCATCGAGCGCTTTGCCGACAACCCTGAAAAGCAGGCTGAAGTGCTGGCAGCTACCAAAGAAGCGTGTGACGCATTGTGGGGTTTCCTGGATGGCATCCACGAAACGTATTGCGCCAATTTGATCTGCGAGCAAAAAGAGGTCGCAACAGTACATTAAGGATGTAAAGCTTACGGCAAGCTCGGTATGAACGCATTATGATGTTTGTGCTGAGCTTGCTGGATCAACATAATCAGCTTCGATTCCATGCGCTAGCTGCCGTGGGAGCCAATTGATAACACCGCACGATCCGTGCAATCCACATGTCAACGCACGATAACTGTTGTTCCATTGCACCTTATTTCAAGATTCCAAACGGTCAGCATGCTAACGTCAGAAATCTTTGCGAACAATTCGTTGCCAGAGCAAGTAAAGAGCAGAAATGTCTTTATTATGGATTCAGTTTTAATGGCGATGAAGCGTATTGCCGCGAAGGATACGAGGATGCGGAAGGATTGTTGATGCATCTGAATAACGTGGGTGATCTGCTGAATAAGTTGCTTAGTATTGCTGAACTTGTGCGGTTGGAAATCCACGGGCCGGAACAAGAATTAGAAAAACTGTACGAACCGCTGGCGCAATTCAAGCCGCAGTTTTTTATTCTGGAATACGGGTTTCGTCGGTAATGATAACCTGAGATAAACACTCAGCTATTACTGCGGGAATTTTTGATACCAGTTTCGATTGCATCCAACATCATCCCTGCCACATGGAATCCCGTTTGTTTGGTGATTTCCTGCATACCGGTCGGACTGGTGACATTAATTTCCGTCAGGTAGTCGCCGATCACATCCAATCCAACCAGCATTAAGCCACGTTCCGCCAATTCCGGTCCGAGTGACTGCGCGATTTCCTTATCGCGCTCGGATAGTGGTTGCGTTGTCCCAGTGCCGCCGGCGGCCAGATTGCCGCGTGTTTCACCAGGTTTTGGAACGCGCGCCAGCGCGTAGGGCACCGCTTTACCGGCAATCAGGAGTATGCGTTTGTCTCCTTGCGCAATTTCGGGAATATAGCGCTGCGCCATGATGGTGCGTGTTCCATAATGGGTGAGTGTTTCGAGAATCACATTGATATTGTGATCGGCGCTGTGAACGCGAAACACGCTGGCGCCGCCCATGCCGTCCAGTGGTTTCAGGATGATATCCTGGTAGTTGCTGAGAAATTCCTTGATCAAATGCGCTTGACTGGTGACCAGGGTGGGAGCGATAAATTGTGAAAATTGTGTAATGGCCAGTTTTTCATTATGGTCGCGGATGCTGCGCGGACTGTTGATGACCAGTGCGCCTTGCGTTTCCGCCAGCTCCAATAAATAGGTGCTGTAAACATACTCCATATCAAAGGGCGGATCTTTGCGCATCAGAATTGCATCGAACTCATATAAAGGCATAGCCGACGTATCGCTGGCGTGATACCAGTGGCCATCCTGATGGGGCGTATCCGTTAAAGTCAGAGTGCGGCAGAAGCCCATGGCGGTATTATCCATCAATGCAAGATCATGCTGATAGAGCACGTAGATCTGATGGTTCCTGGCAACGGCCTCGCTGATCATTGCGAAACTTGAGTCTTTACTGGTTTTGATGGAATCCAGTTGATCAATGATAAAAGCGAGTTTCATGTTTGCCTCAACCAAGAATTTCAGAATTATCTTGTTCTAATTCCAGCGCTGCAGCCAGCAAAGCAAGGCGCGCAACCACACCGTATGCGTAAAACCGATTGGGAATGGAATTGGGTTGCGCGGCATTTTCGGGTACCACGCAAGTGGTTTCAAATGCTAACGGAACAAAATGCATGCCGGGAGCATTCAGGTTTTCATCAATGCCGCGCCCGGTATGCACCCGGTAAAATCCACCGACGACATGGCGGTCAATCATGTAAACGACTGGTTCCGCGACAGCCTGGTTGATATTTTCAAATGTGTAAACACCTTCTTGCACCAATACATTGGAAACCTGTAGTCCTTCTTTTACCACCGCCATTTTATTGCGCTGCTTGCGGTTGAGCTTAGCAATGTCCGCGCCATTCTTGACGGTCATAATGCCCATGCCGTAAGTACCTGAATCGGCCTTGACGATGACGAAAGGATCTTCCTTGACGCCATATTGTTGATATTTTTTCTTGATAACCGAGAGAATTCGATCGACGGCGCTCACTACACACTCCTCTCCCTGTTTTTCACGGAAATTAATTTCACCACACGAAGTAAATCGTGGATTGATCAACCAAGGATCAATGTCGATCAGGTCGGAAAATTCTTGCGCGACTCGATCATACGCGGCAAAGTGATTGGATTTTCGTCGTGTTGCCCACCCGGCATGTAAAGGTGGAATAACGATTTGGTTCAAGTTTCGCAGAATTTCCGGGACGCCGGTCGATAAATCGTTGTTCAGAAGTACCGCACAGGGATCAAAGTTATTAACACCTAGCTTATTATCTTTACGTGTGATGGGTTCGAGTGTGATGGTTTGTCCATCCGGCAAATCGATTTTGGTGGCGGTGGTGATTTCTGGCAGCAAAGTACCAATGCGCACATTTAATCCGGCGTGTCGCATGATGTTTTGCAACGTTGCGATGTTTTGTAAGTAGAACGTATTGCGGGTGTGGTTTTCCGGTATCAATAACAAGCTATGTGCATCGGGACATATCTTATCGATGGCATTCATCATTGCCTGCACGCATAACGGAATAAACTCCGGATTGAGATTATTGAAACCACCGGGAAATAGGTTGGTATCAACAGGCGCCAGTTTAAAACCGCTATTGCGCAAATCGACCGAGCAATAAAAAGGCACCGTGTGTTCGCGCCATTTGCTCCTCAACCAGTGTTCGATGGTCGGCATGGCAGTGATGATGCGATTTTCAAGATCGAGGATGGGGCCACTCAGGGCAGTAGAAAGATGAGGTACTGGCATTTCCGTATGAAGTATTAAACCAGCGCGATTATAGCATTATGTGTGCTGAATAGATTGTAGTCAGTCCGATCCTAAAGTATTGTACGACTTTCCGTGTGCTGAGTTAGATTGCTTGCTACCCATGCTGAATCCCCTGCAACCTGTTCTTATTTTGTTAGCTACCGCGGTATTGGCCGTCGTTGTTTTCCGTTTATTGCGGCTGCCGCCCATGCTGGGGTATTTGCTTGCGGGGGTCATCATCGGGCCTCATGCCTTGGGGTGGATCGCTGAGAATGATGAAACGCGCCATCTGGCAGAATTTGGGGTGGTATTTCTGATGTTTAGCATCGGTCTTGAGTTCAGTTTACCTAAGCTCATTGCCATGAAGCGCATCGTGTTTGGCTTTGGTACCGCACAAGTTGTTATCAGCATTTTATTAGTGATGGCTGTGGCTTGGATGCTTGGACTGGATTGGCGTGTCGGACTTGTATTAGGCGGCGCTTTGGCGATGTCTTCCACCGCCATCGTGATTAAGATGCTGACAGAACGATCAGAGCTTAATTCCGCCCATGGCAGACAGATCATCGGGGTGCTGTTATTTCAAGATCTGATGGTTATTCCATTGCTCATTATTCTTCCCGCATTAACAACCGAAATCGATCGCAATACCAACGATCTTCTGATTGCTGTGCTGAAGGTAATAATTGTGCTGGCATTTATCTTATTTGTGGGGCAGCGACTCATGCGTCCCTGGCTTCATGTAGTTGCCCGTCAGAGATCGTCGGAATTATTCGTACTGAATGTGTTGCTGATTACTTTGGGGCTCGCATGGTTGACCCAGTTGGCGGGTTTGTCATTGGCTCTAGGCGCATTTCTTGCGGGCATGCTTATTTCCGAAACGGAATACCGCTATCAGGTTGAAGATGATATCAGGCCGTTTCGCGATATTTTGCTGGGTTTGTTTTTTGTGACGATTGGCATGCTATTGGACGTGCACGTAGTCGTTGAAAATTTTCTCTGGGTATTTGTTATTCTGGTAGTACTCATTCTAGTCAAAGTGGTCGTGATTGCCGGACTGTCGCGTTTATTGGGTACGGATTTCAGCGTGGCGGCCAGAACCGGAATGAGTCTGGCGCAGGCGGGCGAGTTTGGATTCGTGTTGCTGGCACAAGCCGGTGCAAGTGGGTTAATTGAAAATTCGATACTGCAACCGGTGCTGGCGGCTATGGTGCTGTCGATGTTTATCGCCCCTTTCCTAATTGAATATAGTGAATCGATGATGCAGCGCTTTTACAGCTCTGAGTGGATGTATCGAGCCATGCAGATCACGTCGATCGCGACTCAGACCATGGCAACACAAGATCATGTCATTATTTGTGGTTATGGGCGCAGCGGCCAGAGTATCTCGCGGATATTGGAGCGGGAATCCATACCGTTCATCGCTTTGGATCTTGATCCGCAGCGCATCCGTGAAGCGACCACAGCGGGAGAGTCGGTCGTTTATGGTGATGCGGCACGACGTGAAGTGCTCATTGCTGCAGGCTTGATGCGCGCAAAAGTATTGGTGGTGAGTTATGCCGATACTGTTTCTACCTTAAAAATCCTTCGATATGTCCAAGAATTACGTCCGGAATTATCCGTAGTGGTTCGGACGCATGATGATAGTGATATTGATGTATTGAAAGAAGCAGGTGCAACGGAAGTTGTCGCAGAGATCATGGAAGGGAGCTTGATGCTGGCATCTCACGCACTCATGTTTGTTGACATATCAACTGGACGTATTTTGCGGCGCATAAGAGAGATTCGTGAGCAGCGTTACAGTTTATTGCGCGGCTTCTATTATGGCGTGACTGATGAGACGGACGATGGTAGCGAGAAAATATTTCCACGGTTATTAACGATTACCCTTATTCCGGGTGCGGCAGCTATCAATAAAACTTTGGGGGATATTAATTTGGCAAGTCTGGCGGTTGAAGTGACCGCTGTCAGAAGACGCAATATTCGCAATTTGTTACCGACTAGCGAGACAAAATTGGAGGCAGGTGATGTGATGGTGCTTAAAGGGACGCAAGAAAATTTGGCCGCTGCCGAGATGAAATTGCTACAAGGCTAATAACCCTGATTTCATTGTGATAGTAGGCTATTAAGAATGGACAGTTTTCCTCAGAAAGTGTATAGTCGCGCTTCCGCCCTTTGCTCTTAAAGGGCAGGTGTTGGTGTGGCCTTAATGGTTATACAACAGAATAGGGCGCATAAAAAGAAGCGCAAAGTTTATCATTTATGGAGGGAGATATGATTAAAGCTGTTCAGGCAGTTGTAGGATTAGGATTGCTTTGTTTTGGCGCAACTCAAGCTGTTGTGGCCGCTACAGATATTTCTAAATTACCGCGTGTAAAACAAGAATTGGTTGCTCCACCGAATGTACCTGTACATGATCAGGTAAGCAAAGGACCTAGGATTGTTGAAGTACGCATGGAAACCACAGAGAAACTGGTGGAAGTTGCTCCTGGTGCAAAAGTATGGGGCTTGACTTTCAATGGCAGTATTCCCGGTCCGCTCATCGTAGTGCATGAAGGTGACTACGTTGAGTTAACATTGTCTAATCCAAAAACCAGTACGCTGGCACATAACGTGGATTTCCACGCAGCAACGGGTGCATTGGGTGGTGCCGGTTTAACGTTGGTACAACCTGGTGAAGAAGTTGTTATGCGCTGGAAAGCAGTTAAACCAGGCGTATTTGTATATCATTGCGCACCAGGTGGAACCATGATTCCATTCCACGTTATTTCTGGTATGAATGGCGCGATTATGGTATTACCGAAAGATGGCCTGAAAGATGCAAAAGGCAAACCATATAAATACGATAAAGCTTTCTATATCGGCGAACAAGATTTCTATCTGCCTAAAGACGCCAGCGGCAAATACAAATCCTATGGTTCACCAGCTGAAGGTATGGCGGATATGCTGGAAGCTGCCAAAGGACTCGTTCCAACGCACGTAGTATTTAATGGTGCTGTTGGTGCAATCACAGGCGACAATGCGCTGAAAGCAAAAGTAGGTGAAAAAGTGCTGTTCATTCACTCACAAGCTAACCGTGACTCCCGTCCACACTTGATCGGCGGCCATGCTGATCTGTATTGGGTAGGTGGCTCATTCTCCGACGTGCCTCTAACCAGCCAAGAAACATGGTGGGTTCCAGGTGGTGCGGCAGTTGCTGCAGCCTATGAATTTAAACAACCTGGACTCTACGTATACCTCAGTCATAACCTGATTGAAGCTGTACTGCTGGGCGCTGCGCTTCACATGAATGTTGAAGGCAAATGGGACGATGACATGATGACCCAAATTAAAGCGCCAAAGAGCTTTGATGCAAAAGCTGCAATGGATCACTAAGATTTATAATATAGTGTAACTATTGAAGTGATATTAAAAGGCCTCAACCATTGGGTTGAGGCCTTTTGTTTTTGGTACTTTCATTACGTATCTGCTTAGAATTATGTCAATTAAATCCCATATTCGTACCGTTCCGCATTATCCGCATCATGGGATTATGTTTCGTGATATAACGACGCTGCTGAAGGATCCCATTGGGCTGCGTATGACAATTCAGGAAATTTCCAAACGATATCAACATACTGAATTTAGTAAAGTCGTTGGGATCGAGTCGCGCGGTTTTATCATTGGCGCACCTGTGGCATATCAGCTAAGTAAAGGTTTTATTCCCATTCGCAAACAGAACAAATTACCGGCAGAAACAGTTGGCCGGGATTATCAATTGGAATATGGTACTGATCGTATCGAAATACATGTAGATGCCATTCAGCCGGGTGATCGCGTGCTGCTGATTGACGATTTGATTGCAACAGGTGGGACAGCGGAAGCAGCGGTGAAGCTCATCCATGATATGGGGGGAGAGGTCGTGGAATGCTGCTTTGTGATTGATCTGCCGGAAGTAGGGGGGAGGGCGCGCTTGGAGAATTTGGGATGTAAAGTATTTTCGCTGTGTGAATTTGAAGGCGACTAGCGACCTGTCAGAGGCATAGAATCAACGATGATGCAGGATTGTTAGTATTTTTTCATGAATACCGCCAAAACTGCCATTGCTCATAATGACAATATGATCGCCGACTTTGGTGGCAAGCACGATGTTCTCTATGAGTTGCTCCAGGTCATCATAACAACTGACTTTCTTATCCAAGCTATCCAAAGCGGTTTTTGCCCACTGAGCGTCGCGGGTAAAGCAAAAAATATGATCAGCTTCTAGTAAGCTGTCTGCAAGGCTATTTTTCCACACACCCATTTTCATGGTATTCGAACGAGGCTCGAATACGGCAATGATTCTTTCCTTACCGACGTGTGTTCGCAAACCATTTAATGTGGTTTGAATGGCGGTCGGATGATGTGCGAAATCATCATAAACGGTAATGCCGTTGACTGCGCCACGTTTTTCCATGCGGCGTTTGACATTCTTAAACCGCGTCAATGCTTCAATTCCAAGCTGAGTCGGTACACCGGCATGCCGCGCAGCACCGAGTGCGGCCAACGCATTCATGCGATTGTGCTCGCCCAATAAATCCCATTGCAAGCTGCCTTGATGGGTGTCATTAAAATAAACATCCGTCTCGGTATTTGTCGGCAACTTTGAATGCCAGCCGGTTTCCACGCCAAATTCCTCGACAGGAGTCCAACAACCCTGTTTTAAGACGCGCTGTAAATTTTCATCTTTGCCATTGGATACGATCAAACCATGATTAGGGACGATGCGGACAAAGTGGTGAAATTGACGTTCAATGGCAGGCAGATCCGGAAAGATATCGGCATGATCAAATTCAAGATTATTCAAGATGGCTGTGCGGGGATGATAATGAACAAATTTAGAGCGTTTATCAAAGAAGGCGGTGTCATATTCGTCAGCTTCAATCACAAAAAAAGGTGAAGCGTCTTCAGCGCTTGTTGCAGAATGACGGGTGGGTAGCGATGTATTGCCAATTCTTGCGGATACGCCAAAATTTTCAGGGATGCCACCAATTAAGAATCCTGGATTTAATCCAGCGTAATCGAGGATCCAGGCCAACATCGAACTGGTCGTCGTTTTACCGTGCGTGCCGGATACTGCCAGTACCCAGCGATTTCTCAGAATATTTTCCGATAGCCACTGTGGCCCGGAAATATAGGGCAAATTTCGATTGAGTATTTCCTCCATCAATGGATTGCCGCGAGTCACAACATTGCCAATTACAAATATGTCCGGTTGCAACTGGATTTGCTCCGAGGAGTAGCCCGATATCAATTCGATACCTTGGGATTCCAGTTGCGTACTCATGGGTGGATAAACACCCTGATCACAGCCGGTAACCTTATGTCCGGATTCGCGTGCGATGACCGCGATTCCACCCATGAAGGTGCCACAAATTCCAAGTATATGAATATGCATGATTTACTCTAGTAGTTTTTGATGGGTTTCTAATCGAATAACAAATATAGCCAGTGTTATTTTAGAATTATAATGGATTAGGCGAGCCTGCATGGGTTGTCACTACTGATTTCTGTAAATGAACAGATTGGAAGTTTGTGTTGCCGATAAATTGCTTTATATCTAGGTTATTAATTCTTCGTGGAAAATAATCGTCTTGTGAGCCCAAGGTATCGTGGTAGATTTGCGCCGTCGCCTACGGGTTCGCTGCATTTTGGTTCATTAGTGGCTGCAGTGGGTAGTTATCTTGACGCCAGATTCAACCGCGGTGATTGGTTGGTGAGAATTGAAGATATTGATCGACAGCGAAAAGTGCCTGGTGCAGCCAGCGAAATTTTATATGTGCTTGAAACACTGGGAATGGAATGGGATGGCACTGTGATGTATCAAAGCCAGCGTTCTGAGGCTTACCGGAATGCAATGGATACGCTGGATAAGCTAGGATTTATCTACCCCTGTAGTTGTTCGCGTAAAGAGATTGCTGATTCCAGCATTATGGGGGTGAGTGGGCCGGTATATCCTGGAACCTGCCTTAAAAATCCTGCCCCTATTAATAAAGCACATGCACTTCGTGTTCGAACCGGGAATGATGTCATAGAATTCATTGACGGACTGAGAGGGCTGTATTCTCAACGATTGCAGCATGATATCGGTGATTTTGTCTTGCGCCGGGCTGACGGCATGTACGCGTATCAATTGGCGGTGGTGGTGGACGATGCTGAGCAGCAAATAACGCATGTCGTGCGTGGCGTGGATTTGCTGGATTCTACGCCGCGCCAAATATTGCTACAGCGGCTGCTGGGTTATGCGACGCCAAGCTATTTGCATTTACCCGTTGTTACCAATGCGCTGGGTGAAAAGCTTAGTAAGCAAACCCACGCTGCGCCAATCGATGTATCCAATGCGCTTACGCAATTGATAGATGCGCTACATTTCCTAGGCCAGAAGCCACCGCTAGAGATGGCAGAAGGTGATATTTCTTCCTTCTGGCGCTGGGCTCAAGAAAACTGGCGAGTCGACCAGATTCCCCACTAACTGCTATCAGCAGTGCAAGGAATTCCAGGTGATATAGTGATGAAAACCAGACTGTATCTGTGCGAGGTTGTGTTAGGCTACCATAGAGAAGAGATCAATATTCTTCGAACACAGTGAGTAAGGAGTCAATGTGGCTTTTTTGCCGTTTTATATATCGAAACACAAGCGATTGAAAGTAGTAATAATAGGCGGCGGGTATGCCGGTATTGCCGCGTTAACGACCCTGTTGCGCTATGCGCCTGATACGGATATCACCATTATTGATCCCAGGAAGCAGCATATAAAAATTACGCATCTACATGAAACATTCCGGTATCCCTTAACAGATTTGCTAGTACCCTTTGCCGATATAGCCAATCGCTATGGCTGTCGATACATATCCGCCTCAGTATGCGTTGATCGGGGTGAGCTTCGAAGGTGCCAGGAAGAAAAACAGCTGATCTTGGATACCGAAGTCCTGCGTTTTGATTACCTTTTCATTGCTTCCGGTTGTGCAAGCAGAGACGCAGATCCTACCGACAATGTACTGGATCTGCAGGATTTTACCACTGCCGCTGGCGCTGAGTTGCTGACAAAATTGCTTAACAAACATAATCAGTCTGAGCAATCGATCTCTGTTGTGGGCGGGGGGGCAACAGGCATACAGTTTTTATTTGAAATCAAGCAATTTCTCCATCGAATCAAAAGCAACGCTGAGTTACGGCTGATCCATTCGGGTGAGCATGTGCTGGAGCAATTTCCCCGCGGATTCAGTACTTATGTGCAATCTCGCATGCATGATACGGGTATTGTGTTTTATCCGAGTACCCACTATTGTGGGCAACAATCCAACAAAATCTTGTTGGCAGAAAAACAAACGGAGAAGCAATTTGAACTGCCTTCCAGTTTATCCATTTTGTTTTTAGGCAAGAAAACACAAAACGTTTTTACTGCCAACGCTTTTGGGCAAGCTATTGTAGATAAGTTACCGTTACCCCATGTTTTTGTGGCTGGTGATTGTTCTTATTATCAGTCCGTGGGCTCTAATACATTAACAGCACAATCTGCTGTTCGTAAGGGTAAATTAGCAGCACGTAATATATTGCGACATTCCGGCTTCCCCGGATTGCTTGAACCATACCTGCACCATGACTTAGGTTATGTAGTGAGCTTAGGGCCCGCGGATGCCGTGGGTTGGCTGGGGACTGAAGGCAATTTAATAACCGGTATGCCGGCGTTGGCGATCAAAGAGTTCGTTGAAGCACAATATGATTTATTGTTGGCAGGAATCGATACTTACCTGGTTTAAAGCGCTATGCAGAAGGCATGACAGATGCGGTTGCGACTACATCGGATAACCACGAGGCAATGAGGTTAGTGCAAACGCTGAGATCAGCTGTTTCGTCGTTACCTTACATTAACGACGTGCAAGTGCGGTTCAGGGTTTGAATGACTGGGGTGATTCGGGTCTGTAAAAGGAATATTGTTTGCTTTTAGAGCAACTTCATTGCGTATGTAAGTTGCGAGTTCGTCTGCTGACAATGGTTGACTGAAGAAATAGCCTTGAACTAATTCGCAATCATGCTTGCGCAAAAAATCGAGTTGTTCGCGTGTTTCAACACCTTCAGCAACAATTTTTTTATCGAGTGCATGCGCCATCGCGGCAATGGTGGCGGCAATTGTGCCGTTGTTACCATCGTCGTCAATTTTACGCACAAACGAAATATCGATTTTCAGCGTATCAAAAGGCAATTGTTCAAGATAGGACATGGAAGAATAACCTGTGCCAAAGTCATCAATGGAAAGTTGTACGCCCATTTGGTGCAATTCGGTGAGCGCATTGATAACCGTTTTTGCATCATCCATTAATACACTTTCGGTAATTTCTAATTCTAAGCAGTGTGCTGGCATGTTATTGCTAGCCAATGCAGCTTTAACCGAAGGTAAAAAATTTGGATGGCAAAATTGTTTGACTGATACATTGACGGCGACATATTCCAATGAAATTCCTTGATTAAGCCACGTACAATACTGTGCACACGCTTCTACCAATATTAGCTGGCCAATCTCTATAATTAGGCCGGTATCTTCGGCAATGCCAATAAAATAGCCTGGCGAAACCAGCCCCTTTTCAGGGTGTTGCCAGCGTACGAGAACCTCTACTCCGCGCGTTACATTATTTTTTGGATCAACCTGGGGCTGATAATAAAGAACAAATTGTTTCTCAATAATGGCATGTCTGAGTTCTTTTTCGATAGTAACGCGGCGGATTACCTCAGCGTTCATACTTTCTTCAAAGAAAACATATTGTCTTCCACCTTTTGATTTGGCTCGATACATCGCAATATCCGAATTGCGCATTAATTCAGCAATTGTTGTGCCATCATAGGGAAAAACTGCGATACCGATACTGGCGGCGATAATATTTTCCTCGCCATTGATACTGAAGGGTTTGGCCATAGCGCTAATAACTTGATCGGCTACCGCTGTGATTTGATGTTCAGAGCCGGTCTGACTGATGATGATGGCGAATTCATCACCACCAAGCCGGGCGACAGTATCGCTTTCTCGCACGCATTGTTGTAATCTTGCGCCTGCATCACATAACAATTTGTCGCCAACTGAATGCCCAAATATATCATTGATATTTTTGAAATGATCTAAGTCAATGTACAGTACCGCTAGCTTTTCATTCCCACGCTGCATACGAGCAATTTCTTTGTGTAGTTGTTCTACAAACAGGAAGCGATTGGGCAAACCCGTTAACATATCCATGCGTGCTTGTTGAATTAATAACTCCTCACGATTTTTGGTAAATAATGCCACCGCTACGCGATCGGCGTAGTCGTGAATACGTTCCACTTCATCAGTTTTCCAATCAAATCCTAGATTGATAAAACCGACCATCTGATCTTTCCAATTGAGGGGAAAAAGGAAAAGGTGCGGGGTGGTATTTTTGATATTTTCTGCTTGAAGATGTAAGCCAACCAATCTGCCTGAAACCCAAATGCCCTTCGGATTATCAATGAGTAATTGCCGAATATTCCGCAATAGGGCGTGCGGTGCGGTGCGAAGTGATTTTTTATTTTGATCAATCACATAACTCACTATTTCTTCAGAAGAGTCATTATTAATTACGGAAATGCAACAAAATTGAGCTTTTGTGGATTTCTGCAAGTACAGCAATACATCATTGACAATTTTTTCAATATTTAGGGCTGACAGTATTTCACGATCTATTTTTGACAGCGTCGCGAGTGTTTCGAATTGTTCTTTCAGTCGATCGCTCATGGTGTTAAATGATGTTGCCAACTCTCCGAATTCGTCACTGCTGGTGACGTTTACTTGCGTGGTGAAATCGCGCCTCATGAGACGGCGTGTGCCATCGATCAACTGTTCTAGTGGTACTAAAACACGTCTAATCTGCACCATACTCAGCAGTAAAATTAATAATACGGAAAGAATGACACTGCCCCAGAAAATTGCATTAAATTTCTTCATCGAGTCGAGTGCTTCAATTTCAGGTTGCGTTGCTATGACAATCCAGCGTGACGTTAAAAACTTTGCTTGCAAGAATATTTCATGGTAATTGGCAATTTGTCTTTCTTCGTGGTATTGCCAAGTGAACTCTCCTCGAGTGGAGCGTACTTGTTCTCGGATATTTTGCGGTGCAGGATAGATTTGTGATTGCGTGCAAAACATGGGCATATGATTTTCGTTGTATACACAGAGGTTTTTATCGAGCATGAATGCGTCGGTTTCTCCCCACAGATAGTCAGGAATGATTTCTGCGACGAGAATACCTTTATTAGGGGTCGATGGATTGAGCGCACGCAAGATAAGAAATTTGCTGCCTGAATTGCTTTGAGGTGTTAATAATAAAGGCTCGTCGTTGGATAGATGTTCAATTGCAGCAACAGGTAGAGCCTTGGTTGCTGTTTTTTCTCCTAATAACGATATTGTCTCGCCTGTTGGCAATTGCACAGACAAGCTGCGGAATCGGTTCCGCAGCGGTTCTTCGATTTCCACTAATTTGTCATTTGCCAGATACTGTATGACATCTTTAATGGATTGATCCAGAAGTAATAGTTTGTCGTAAATAGACGTCCGATAAATATTGCTGGCAGCATCCAGCCGGCTATGCGCTTGTTTAACCAATAATTGATTGGATTCCCAATACGACAAGAATGCAAGAAATAGCACTGGAATAAAGGCTGACAGCATGAAAAACACCAACATTCTGCGAGCGACTTTACTGCGGAGGAATTTTTTTTCTATGTTCATCATGCGGTCATTTAGTAGTTGGAAGCTAAACCGATAAAGCGCCCGTTGTTCGCCCTGACAATATCATCACGGCTCGCTTTGGCAGTTAATGGTGAAGTGCTTTTGCCGTCTTTGCCCATGCTATACAGATCAAAATCAGAATTGATCGGAACCATATTATGGTCTTTGCGCGCTTTACCCGTTGCATTCTTGTTATTGGGATCAGATACGTTAAAGTATTGATAAGAATTTCCCCACGGATCAAGCATATCCTGTGCACCCACTTCAGTTAGTGAAGGAGGAAATTTGCCATTGCTGAGTTGATAGAATACAAGTTGGTTTCCAATGCCTTTGATGTCGACAATGGCCTGTACAGCTTTGGCTTTATCGATATAGTCGCCATAGGTAGGTACAGCAACAATCGCTAGCACGCCAATGATTGCCACAACAATTGATAATTCGATCAACGTGAACGCGTGTTGCGTATAAAACTGCCCCTTGCAGCTTTGGCCAGATAAATAGCGGCAATAAATTTTATGTGGAACAATGGGATATCGAGTAAACGCAGATTTCACTTCATGTTGGTATTTAACATTATCAGGTTAGGAAATATTCAATTAAGCTGTGCCTTAAGTTTACGATCAAAAATAGATTAACTTAAGTAGAGTTGAGGCACTAAAGGGTGATATTTCTGCTAGGGCCTGGATCAGTGCGAGTTTCATAAATATCTGATTGTCAACAGGCAGGAGAACACAATCGGGAGAATAGCTACATTTTCACATCATTTATCGGTGAAATAAAAAGGCATAAAAATGACATTATTGGTTTTGCATATTGACATGATTAACGGCATGCCAGAAATTGCGTATATAATTGCAAACACTGTAATAATTACCCGAAAATTCATAGTTTGCAGGCTGTGAGTTGTTATGTCATTTTTGTAAACCTTCTATCATCATGCGTCCTATCTTAAAATCCAGCAAACTCACCAATGTGTGTTATGACATTCGCGGTCCGGTGATGGAGCGTGCCAAGCAAATGGAAGAAGAAGGCCATCATATTATCAAGCTGAATATTGGCAATCCGGCGACGTTTGGTTTTGATGTGCCGGAGGAGATTTTGCAGGATGTCATTCGTAATTTGTCCGATGCTTCCGGGTACTGCGATTCCAAAGGCTTGTTTGCTGCGCGCAAGGCGATCATGCACTACACGCAGGAAAAGCAGATCAAGAATGTGCAGCTGGATGATATTTTTATCGGCAATGGCGTATCCGAGCTGGTGGTATTGACGATGCAAGCACTGTTGGATAATGGCGATGAGGTGCTGATTCCAATGCCGGATTATCCGTTATGGACGGCTGCGGTTGTGCTTTCCGGTGGTGTGGCGCGACATTATGTGTGTGACGAAGCATCCGACTGGTTGCCGGATCTGGATGATATTCGCGCCAAAATTAACTCAAGAACGCGCGCCATTGTCATCATCAATCCGAATAATCCGACGGGTGCGTTGTATCCGCAAGAATTGTTGCTCGATATCATTGAAATTGCCCGCCAGCATCAATTGATTATTTATGCCGACGAGATTTACGACAAGATTTTGTATGGGGATGCAACGCATACGTCGATTGCTTCGTTGGCCGACGACGTGTTGTTTGTGACGTTTAATGGGCTATCCAAAAATTACCGCGCAGCGGGTTTTCGCTCGGGTTGGGCGGTGGTTTCCGGTGAAAAGGGCCATGCCCGCGACTACATTGCCGGGTTGAATATGCTCGCTTCGATGCGATTATGCGCCAATGTGCCGTCGCAATTCGGTATTCAGACGGCGTTGGGCGGTTATCAGAGTATTTATGATCTGACGCTACCGACCGGTCGGCTGATGCGGCAACGCGATGTCGCTTGGAAAATGTTGACGGATATCCCCGGTGTGAGCTGTTTTAAACCGCAGGCGGCGTTGTATCTGTTTCCGCGTTTGGATCCTGAAGTGTATCCGATTAGAAGTGATCAGCAGTTTGTACTGGATCTTCTGTTGGAAGAGAAAGTCTTGTTGGTGCAGGGTAGCGGTTTTAATTGGCATCAACCCGATCATTTCCGTGTGGTGTTTTTACCGAATGTCGATGATTTAACCGAAGCGGTCGGTCGCATTGCACATTTTCTGCAGCGCTATCGCAAACGTCATGGCACTAGCTGATGCATGCACGCAGTGTCATGGCATGCTAGTCCCTAATCTCTAATCCGTAACTTGTATTTTTATAGCGCTTATTGAATTAAGTGCTGATAAATTACAGGCAATACATGAGAGAGTCGATCTGGCCGGGCGACGATGGTGTAACCGCCCCTACCGAATAGATAGGGAAAGTAATCCTGTGCTTGGTGATCGATGGTAATTCCAAATACGGACAAACCCGCATGACGAGCCTCAATGATGGCCTGCCGGGTATCTTCGACACCGTAGCGACCTTCATAATAATCGAGATCATTCGGCTTGCCGTCGGTCAGGAGCAAGAGCAGGCGATGGCGTTCGGTACGGCGAGCTAGCAGCTTGCTAGTATGACGCAACGCCGCACCCATGCGGGTGTAGTACCCAGGGCGTAATGCCGCGATACGCCGAAGTGTGCGGGTATCAAACGCTTCATCAAAGTCTTTCACCTCGGTGACACGCACATAATCCCGCTTGCGGGACGTAAACGTGTATATGGCGAATGTGTCTCGGCAGGTGGCGAGTCCTGTTGCGAGGGTGATTAATGCTTCTTTTTCGATATCCAGGATGCGCCTTCCGCTAATCCAGCTATCCGTGGACAAGGAGACATCCATCAGAATGGCAACGCTCAAATCGCGAGATTGTTGCCGCGTATCAAGATAAACTTGGTCTGAACTATTGCCGGTTGCGTGTAGATCGCATCTTGCACGCACTAAAGCGTCCATATCGAGTTCAGCGCCGTCCAGTTGACGGTGAAGTCTTTCGCGCTTCGGCTGTAGCGCCTCGAATTGGCGACGGATTTTACGGAAACGCTTTCTCGCCTGAAGATCAGGCTCCCAGTGTTCAGTACCTTCAGTCGCGTGCTGGAAAATAATCTGGCATTGCCGGGAGTGATATTGCCTGCGCCTGAAATCCCATTCTGGATAAACAAGTTTGGAAATCAATATTGCCGGATTGACATCGTCCGGCGAGAGATCCAGATCAAACTTCAACCGCGTGGCGGCACGTTGCTCATGAGGACTGAGCGTAATTTCTTCCAGTGCTTCAGCGGCATCCTTAGCGGCACCCTCTTCATCGTCCTGCACCGCGCGGTTGACATTGACCATTTCCGACCAGCTCAGCATTTTTTCGAAACGGTTCAATAACAACGGATCATCGCGCGTGCTTTGATCTTGTTTTTCTCGGCGACTTTTCTTTTTGCGCCGTTTCTCATCGGCTTCGGTACTCTGACCAGCGCTATCATCCAGCGCATCGGGTCTGGTATCGATGGATTTTTGATGGGTATTTGTTTTGCCCCACAGTGGTACCGGCAGAAAGGCGCGATAATTTTTAGCAGCGCGCCATGGCGTAAAGTCCGGTTCAGGTTGTTGAATGGCTTGTAAAAAATCATCTCCCGCTGCATGCATACACGGTTGTGTTCCCAGCATTACCTGAATCACGCTTTCGATAGCCTGTTCTTGCGCCGTCAATGATCGATGTGGCCGCTGCTTCAGGATGGCTGCGCACAGCCTGCGGTAATTCTGTGCCAACCCTGGATAACACTGAATAGTGCGGATGCTTGTCCAGTAAGCCTGGTGCAAAAATGCAAGATCGGCTTGTAAAGGATCATGGTGTCTTAGCGACGACGAATAGCTGCTGTTATCCACTGTGGCGAAGAATGCGGCGAGCCAGAAATAATGCTGCCGATTCAGATCGCTGTCGGGAAAATAGTCCAGTGCTTCCGGAAGTAACATGCGTTCTGTGTTACATTCAATCGGATCCAGCAATTCTTGCATCAGACCGAGACGTTGCCGCAGTGTCAGGCGATGTGCCGACGCTTGCGGCGTTCCTGCAATGATAGCCACGCCCGGCGCACCGCCTAAGCCGCGAAAAAAAATACCGAGCGCAGTGCGCACCCTATCCAGTGATACTGCTGCTTCCGGGTAATGCCGGTAACTGGGGGATTTGCCAACTATCTGGTGCCATAAACGACCGGTTTGTTCTTCCAATTCGGTCAGTTCAAGCCAATTCATGATTGGCCGAAAGTTGCGCTAATCAGTTCTAGCAATCCCTGCTTGACTTCCGGATCGTCACATAACGGTTCCACCAGTGCTGCTTCAGCGGCTTGATAGGGCTCATAACCATTCTTCAGTAACGTGGCGCAGTAGATCAGCAAGCGCGTAGACACCACTTCTTCCAGATCAATGTCTTTCAATGCTCGCAGCCGTTGTGCCAGCATGGCGAGGGTGATGCACTGTGATTCGGGTAAACCGCTTTCAGCGGCAATGATTTGAGCTTCAATAGCGGGCGCAGGAAAGTCAAAGCTGATGGAAACGAAGCGTTGGCGCGTGCTGGGTTTCAGGGATTTTAGAATATTCTGATAGCCCGGATTGTAGGACACTACCAGCATGAATTGGTGGGAAGCTTGCAGTAACTCTCCGGTGCGCTCCAGTGGCAGAATCCGCCGGTCATCTGTCAATGGGTGCAAGACGACTGTAACATCCTTGCGCGCTTCAACGACTTCATCCAGATAACAGATACCGCCTTCGCGCACGGCGCGAGTTAGCGGCCCGTCAACCCATTTTGTTTCGCCGCCTTGCAGCAAGTAACGCCCGGTCAAATCTGCCGCGGTCAAATCATCGTGACAGGAGACCGTATGCAACGGTCGCCCTAGACGAGCGGCCATATGGGTAACAAACCGGGTTTTGCCACAACCGGTCGGCCCTTTGATCAGTAGCGGCAGGCCTTCGCGGTAGGCAGTTTCAAACAGCGCGCATTCATTACCCGTTGGCCGGTAAAATGGAATGAATTCGGTAGCTTGCGGGTCATGTGCTGCACAAATAGCTTTTGGAGCGATTTTGTGATCGATCATTGGGTGTTAATGTGCATGTTTTGACGCTGAGGTTTGCTCGTGCGCCGGTCCTAATGCCGAATAGATGAACATTAATGCACCAATGATGAAAAATACCCCGGCACCAAGGCGCAGCCAGTAAAATAATTCAATTTGTGATTGTACGTGCATGTACCCCATTTCCAGCACGCGTTGCAGGTGCGTTTGCAGAATGCCTGCGAATACCAGCGCAAACGTAATGCCGATCATGGCGGTATTCATGAGCCAGAAGCTCCAGATATTCAAGGTTTGATTGAAAGGTTGCAGCTTGCGTAGTGCCGGTAGCGCATAAGTGAAGAACGCCAGGTTCAACATGACATAAGCGCCGTAAAATGCCAAGTGACCATGCGCGGCTGTTAGCTGTGTACCGTGCGTATAGAAATTAATCGAAGGAAAGCTGTGCATCATGCCGAGCAATCCGGCGCCGATGAAGGCCATGACCGGGCAACCCAGACTCCAGAGAATGGCTGCTTTGTTGGGGTGATCCCGGCCGCTTTTCTTGACCAGGTAAAAAGCCCACAGCATCATGGCAAAAAATGGAACAACTTCCATAAAAGAAAATATGAGACCGATCCAGTGCCAATATTCTGGTGCGCCGATCCAATAGTAATGGTGACCCGTTCCGAGTAAACCGCTGAACAGTGAAAAGCCGACAATCACATACAACCATTTCTCAATCACTTCGCGATCGACGCCGGTTAGCTTAATTAGCAGGAATGCCAACATGGCTGCCATAATCAATTCCCATACACCTTCCACCCATACATGCACCACCCACCACCAATATAATTTATCGACGGCGAGATTGTTAGGATTGTAAAAAGCGAACATGAAGAATATGGCCGCACCCCATAAACCTAGCAGCAACACGATCGATACCACCGTTTTGCGTCCTTTGAGCACAGTCATGGTGACATTGTAAATAAATATCAGGAAAGCGATGACCATCAAGACTTTGACCCAAAAAGGCTGCTCCAGAAACTCTCGTCCTTCATGCACGCCTGACAGGTAACTGCCGACCGCAGCCAGCGCTGCAAAGACAAAAATACCCAATTGCAGCCATGCGAGTTTGGGACTGTGAATTTCCCGTTCACTTTCTTCTGGAATTAAGAAATAGCTGGCGCCAAAATAACCCAACAACAACCAAACCAGTAGCGCATTCGTGTGTATCATCCGGAGAATATGGAAAGGCACCGCTTCAGAGAGAAAATTAGGAAATACATAAACAGCACCTGCCAACAGACCGGCCAAAATTTGAACCAGAAACAATGCCAAAGCAGCGACAAAATAGGGAAAAGCAAGTCCCTGCGAATGATATTTCATTGCTATGCCTCCATGAAGACGTCTTGATAAATAAAGTTGGCCGAAAGATCGAGAGAATTAACCTGATATGCCGGGAGGCCAGCCAAGGGTATTGATGCGGCTTGTCCACTCCAGAAAATCCACCAGGTCGTCCAGTTCCTGCTCAGTTAAATTAAATTGAGGCATCTGCCGCCGCCCTTCGATACGGGTCGGTTGCGCACGCATCCAGGCCTTGAGCCCTGCTCGGGCACCTTCTGGGCTTTGCTTGCCACCGTAACGAATCCAAACATTGCCTAACTCGGGCGCAAAATAAGCGCCTTCCCCGAGCAGTGAGTGGCAATTTATGCAGGAATGGCGTTCCCACACATGTTTACCTCGTACAACCGATTCTGTCAGCGTAGATTCATCGGTCGCAGTGGTTACCATGTAAAAATGACTGTGAATGGTTAAAACCGTGAAAGCTGCTAGAAAAAAAACAGAACCGCCATAGAAAATATTGCGGGCAGCTGATTTGGTTAAATACTCGGCCATAATGCGCTATTCCTCCTTGACAGACAGTGAAAGATCCTTTTGATAAAAAGTTCGTTATCCATAATTATCAAATGGATATGGCGTTTTTCTAGAATCTTGATTCGATTTTAGCTCAGAAAATTCAATAATAAAAGCTAAGTTTCATAGTGCATTGGTAATATGAAGATTTTTTGAGTATGCAATGCACGTATGCCTACGGATTTGAGCAGTAAGGGCGATAATATCAGCAATTTGCAATAACTTCATATTCCTTACCTTTCTGCTCGTATATAATCCAATCCGTCTATTTTTATTAATTTATTTTTATCGTTAAGTTATGGAACCCATTCATATTGGCTTGTTAGGTGTCGGTACCGTTGGTGGCGGCACATACACCGTTCTCAAACGCAATCGCGAAGAAATAGCCCGCCGCGCAGGTCGCGAAATCGTTATTACAATGATTGCCGATAAAGATCTGGACAAAGCGCGCCAATTGGCTGATCCAGGCGTGGTTGTGACCGGTGATGCGCATGAGATTACGACCCATCCCACCATTGATATCGTCGTTGAATTGATTGGCGGACAAACGATTGCCAAGGACTTGATACTGGAAGCGATTGCGCATGGTAAACACGTGGTGACCGCCAATAAAGCCTTGCTGGCGAATCATGGCACTGAGATATTCGCAGCGGCGCGTGCCAAGGGTGTAATCGTGGCGTTTGAAGCGGCGGTGGCGGGTGGTATTCCCATTATCAAAGCCCTGCGTGAAGGCTTGACCGCCAATCGCATTACTTGGATTGCCGGCATCATCAATGGTACGGCAAATTTTATTTTGTCCGAAATGCGCGAAAAGGGCTTGTCGTTCGCAGAAGTCTTGGGACAGGCGCAAAAGCTGGGATATGCCGAGGCTGATCCGACTTACGACATTGAAGGCATTGATGCGGCGCATAAAATTACCTTGATGTCGGCGATTGCATTCGGCATACCGGTGCAATTCAGCAAAGTATATACCGAAGGCATTACCAAGCTGACCGGCGAGGATATTCGTTATGCGGAGGAATTGGGGTACCGCATCAAGCTGCTGGGAATTACCAAGCGCGTGCAAAAAGGCATCGAATTGCGCGTGCATCCTACACTGATCCCGATACGGCGCTTGATCGCCAACGTCGAGGGCGTGATGAATGCCGTGGTCGTCAGAGGCGATGCTGTTGGCGCGACGCTATATTATGGTGCCGGTGCTGGTGCCGAACCGACGGCCAGTTCGGTGATTGCCGATCTGGTGGATGTGACGCGCATGCAAACCGCTGATCCGATGCATCGCGTGCCAACGCTGTCATTCCAGCCGGATTTGTTGTCCGATACGCCGGTGATTTCGATGGAAGACGTGGAAACCTCGTACTATCTGCGCATGCAGGTGATCGATAAATCCGGTGTAATGGCGGAAATCACCCGCATCGTGGCGGATAACGGTATTTCCATCAGCGCCTTGATTCAAAAGGAACCCAGTAGTGATTCCGACCGCGTCAATGTTATTATGTTGACGCACTTGACGGTGGAGAAAAATATCAATGCCGCGATTGCCCGTATCGAATCGCTGCCGGTGGTGACGAGCAAAGTCATTCGTATCCGCATCGAAGAATTAAATAATTAGGAATTGAATCATCGAAATGGATGCAATAATGCCTATTGCATCCATTTTTCAAGCACCGCCCCTGTTTCTTAACGCTATTGTGTGGTGCAGTAGTCTTTATTCAAACTCAATTCATTAAAAATAAGCATGCGCTATATTTCAACCCGCGGTGGAATGCCGCCCAAACCGTTTTCTGAAATCCTGTTAAGTGGCCTGTCTCCCGATGGCGGATTGGCCATGCCCGAAGCGTATCCTCGCATTACCGCAGCGGAATTGAATGCGTGGCGCGGCTTGAGTTATCCGGCGCTTGCGTTCGAGATCCTGTCGCGCTTTGTCGACGATATTCCCGCCGATGATTTGCGCCATCTGATCCATCAGACGTATAGCGCCGAAGTGTTTGGCAGTGCGGATGTTACGCCGCTCAAAACATTGGAGCCGGGTTTGCATATTCTGGGTTTGTCGAATGGGCCGACATTGGCGTTCAAGGATATCGCCATGCAATTGCTCGGCAATTTGTTTCAATACCAATTGACGAAAACCGGCGATGAGTTGAACATTCTCGGCGCGACATCGGGCGATACCGGGTCGAGTGCCGAATATGCCATGCGCGGCAAGCACGGCATCCGCGTTTTTATGTTGTCGCCGCAGGGAAAAATGAGCCGCTTTCAAACTGCGCAAATGTTTTCGCTGCAAGACAAAAATATTTTCAACATCGCCATTCGCGGCGTGTTCGACGATTGCCAGGATATCGTCAAAGCAGTCAGCAACGATCACGCCTTCAAAGAGTCGCGCTACATCGGCACGGTCAATTCGATCAACTGGGCGCGCATCGTTGCGCAGGTGGTGTATTACTTCAAAGGCTATTTTGCCGCGACCAAAAGCAACGATGAGCAGGTTTCGTTTGCCGTGCCGTCCGGTAATTTTGGCAACATTTGTGCCGGCCACGTGGCGCGCATGATGGGATTGCCGATCAAGCATTTGATTTTGGCCACCAATGAAAATGACGTGCTGGACGAATTTTTCAGCACTGGCGTATACCGTCCGCGCGCCACCACCGAAACCCGGCACACCAGCAGCCCATCGATGGATATTTCCAAAGCCTCCAACTTCGAGCGCTTTATTTTCGACCTGACCGGAAGAAACGCCAAGCAGGTTGTCGAATTATGGTCGCAAGTCGACCGAGGCAACGCCTTTGATTTGTCGTCGACCACACCGTTATTTGCCAAAATCAAGGATTACGGCTTTATCTCCGGCAGCAGCAGCCATGCGAGTCGGATTGCGACGATTCGCGACATCTACCAGCGCTATCACGTACTGGTCGATACGCATACCGCGGATGGCTTGAAAGTAGGGCTGGCGCATCGCGAAGCGGGTGTGCCGCTGATTTGTCTGGAAACCGCATTGCCCGTCAAATTTGCTGAAAGCATTCAGGAAGCCATTGGGCAAGAACCGCAACGTCCGGTGGGGTTTGAGAATCTGGAAAATTTGCCGCAGCGCTTTGTGGTTAAGGATGCGGATGTTGCAGCAGTGAAGGCGTATATTGATGAGCAGTGTGAGGTAGATTTGTAGGGGGAGTAAACATAATTGGTAGTTCTATTTACCTATTATTAACTTACTTGGTGTGCTACTGGATACCTTTTTACTTCGCCATGGACACAATTTATCCTAAAAAACCAGCTATTTTCAAAGACTCCCTGCAACAATACGATTGCGGCCACTATTCTTTGCAATATAAAGACATTCATCCGCTTTTTTCAGTATTGCAGTAGCACCAATAGCAATGCTTTGTTTATTGACAAGGCACGCACCAATGCTTGTGGTAACTCTCAATTCATTCGTTGTGTCATGGATAATTTTAATTGGATAATCACAAATTGCCCTACGAAAACGATTTCCGGTCGGTAATATACGTTTCTCTCTACAAGGGTACAGTATTGCCAGAAATTCTTCCCCCCCCATTCGACCAACAGTGTCGGACTCGCGACAACATTTACCAAATCGCTTACCCACTTCCTGCAGTACTTGGTCGCCAACATCATGCCCATATGTATCATTAACTAATTTAAAGTGATCAAGATCAATCTGCATAACCGCCATCGTTTTTTTCTCACGATTTGCTAAATGCAATGTTTTTTCAAGTATTTCAATTAACGCTCCTCTATTCCAGATCCCTGTAAGATGATCGTGAGTTGCTTTCATATAAAACTCATTTCTTGATTTCTCTAGGCTCCTATTTAGATTGTCTATTTTCCTTGCAGCCAAGCGCAATTCCATTTCATCCACAACAATTTTAGCGAGCCTTTCCAGGATATTGATTTCATCTTGAGTAATTAGTCGTCCCTGAAAAAAGTACCCAGCAATTATTGTTGAGAAATTGAATCT
>CAZYHY010000018.1:0-50471 GCA_964647635.1 uncultured Nitrosomonas sp. | reverse complement strand
GCACGCCAATGCAAACTTTAATTGACGGAAGGGAGGTGTGGAACGATAAAATCACTATATTGAATAACTGAATTTGATCTAACAGGCACTTCGTCAAATCGGGTAAATGTCAGATCAGGGCGCGACTACTACACATGAATCGCCCCTGGTTTTCCAGAGACTATTTGTCTTGAGTCAAACCGTATCGGTTGGCTCCCCTAATTGGCGATAGTATGCCATTTCAAATTCAGCCGGTGGGATATTTCCAATCGGCTCCAGTAACCTGCGATTGTTAAACCAATCCACCCATTCGAGTGTAGCAAATTCAACATCTTCGATGGTGCGCCACGGGCCGCGATGTCGTATAACCTCGGTTTTGTATAATCCGTTAATTGTCTCAGCTAGCGCATTGTCGTAAGAATCGCCGATACTGCCAACAGAAGCTTCAATATTGGCTTCAATCAGGCGCTCCGTATAGCGAATCGACAAATATTGGCTACCGTGATCGCTATGATGAATTAGTCCCTTGATTTTCCGTCGCGCCCACAGCGCTTGTTCCAACGCATCGAGTACTAGATCGGTATGCAGGGATCGGCTAACTTTCCAGCCGACAATGCATCGGGCAAAAACATCCGTGATAAAAGCCACATAAACAAATCCCGTCCAGGTGGCAACGAAGGTAATATCCGCAACCCACAATTGATTCGGTCGGATTGCCATAAATTGCCGGTTGACCTTGTCGGTCGGTCGATAGCGTGAATCATCCGCAACGGTCGTCCAACACTTCCTGCCGCGCCGAACGCCTTGTATCCCAAGCTTCTTCATCAACCGCTCGACTGTGCAGCGAGCAACATCAGCGCCTTCTCGCAACAACTGTCGCCATACTTTACGAACACCATAAACTCGAAAGTTGCTTTCCCAAACCCGTTGTACTTCGAGCACCAACTTCATGTCGCGCTTGGTGCGATTGGGCAATCGATCCGGATCTCGCTCACGTCTTTTGTGGTCAAAATAGCTTGACGGGGCAATCTGTACTTGTCTGCAGATTGGCTCGACTCCATATTCCGCTTTGTTGCTATCGACAAATAACATCATCATTTCGACCTGCGGTCGAGCCCCGCCTGTGCGAGATAAGCCGATGCCTTACGCAATATTTCGTTGGCACGCTTTAATTCCCGATTCTCCCGCCCCAGTTCCTTGAGTCGCTCCGACATCCCACCACGAATCCCTTGATCAATCTCTGTGCGCCTTACCCAGGTACGCAATGTCTCCGCTGTGCAGCCAATCTTCGATGCGATCGATTTGATCGCCGACCATTCCGATTCATGCTCGTTTTGCTGCTCAGAATACCATTCTGACCGCGCGTTCTCGTACTTCCGGTGAATAATTGATTTGATTTTTCATCTCTTCCTCCTTTCAAATCATTTTATCTCCAGAAAACCCGGGGCGATTCACTAATTAGATCCCCGTGGCAAGACTACGGGGAATCCAAGTTAAATCGTCACTGGTTGCTCACTATCAGCCGATCGGATTGATCAGGCTATCCAACTGCAACCACTGGTGGGCGGCATCCTCAGCAAAGTGATCAGCGTCATTGTAACCTTCGAGATAACCGACTGTGTCGCCCATGAAACGGTCGGTCTTGTCGGTATCAATCACGTCCGCCGCTGCGCTGATCATTTTGAGATCACCCGGTTCCGAATTGACGGGATACGACGAAACCTTGAGTTGGGCCTTCTCTTCGTGCATCATCGAAGCCATCACTACGGACACCGCATCGACGTCGATGTCGAAGTTAGGTTGTTCCTTCGGACTCACGTCCGACAAGCGAATGGTCGTCTGTGCCGAGGTCGCGGTGAACGTCATGGAATATTCGGTCGTTTCGTCCTTGACGGCGACGGTTTCTGCTTTAATGAGAGTCGTCCCGTTCAGCGCATCCATCTTGATCTGCGCATTGGCGGTCGTAAGACCAGTCACGCCAGCCTTGAGCTTCAGCGAGTAAGAATGACCGACAATCGTGTTGATGGTCTGTGACAGCACCGCATCATGCGAATTGGCCCAGCCGTCAAAAACAAAATATTTGCCGCCTTCGGCAGCACGCGCCACCGTGGTATCAACACCACCAGCACCCGCCAACGTCCAGGCTGCGCCGACCTTACCAAACCCGGCAGGACTCGCCTCAAACCCTCCGTCGACGATCAGATTGTCGGTGGCCGGCGGGGTTGTCGAGGTCGAGGTCAACGCCACCTTGTCCAGAAGGCCGCCGAGGCTGTCGTTGTCCCCCGCAACCGAGCGGAAGGCCAGCGTGTCATTGCCGCCGGTGCCCGTCACCTTGAAGCTGTAGGCCTTGAACGAGGAATCGGTCGGCGTGACCGTGGAGATCACCTGCCCGTTCCACACCACTTCCACCTTCGAGGAGGCGACGTAGTTTGGACGCCCGGCAAGATCGAACGTCAGATCATAGCTCTTGCCCGCTTCGGTCTTGACCGCCTGCGAGAGCACGCCGTTATACGCATCGACCTCGACGATATTCTTGCCGTCCGTGCCTTTCACGCCGTTGAAGCCATTGTTCCAGACCTCGATCTTGTTCGTCGAGGACTGCCAGGCGCCGACCTGACCGTTCGCCAGCACTGTCCAGCCATTCGCAACGGCGCCCGTCGCCGTCTCGAAACTTCCGTTGGACAGAAGGTTGTCGCCATGATGGTCCGGCGACGTAACCGCACCCGCAACCAGCGCCACCTTGTCCAGAAGGCCGCCGAGACTGTCGTTGTCTCCCGCAACCGACCGGAAGGCCAGCGTGTCGTTGCCGCCGGTGCCCGTCACCTTGAAGCTATAGGCCTTGAATGTGGAATCCGATGGCGTGACCGTGGAGATCACCTGCCCGTTCCACAGGACTTCCATCTTCGACGAGGCAACATAATCGGGACGACCCGCAAAGTCGAAGGACAGATCGTAGCTCTTGCCTGCTTCGGTCGCGATCTTTTGCGACAGGGCGCTGGTCGTCGCTTCAATCTCGACAACGATGCGGCCATCGGGCGTCTTGACCATGTTAAGGCCATCCGCCCACGCCTCGATTTTTCCGGTCGAGGCTTCCCAGCCGCCGACCTTGCCATTGGCGAAGGTCGTCCACGAGTTTTTGGCAAGATCGCCCTGGAATGCCTCAAATGAGCCGTTAATCACCAGACTGTCGGAATGTTCCAACGGATGGCCCAATGCGACGCCGCCGTCGCCATCCGCCTCATAAGGCGTGACGCTGGGTTCAACAGCGATGATGGGGGCAACCGAGGGAACGCCCTTGTCGTTCCAGGCAAACAGCATCCAGGAGCCGGCAGTCATGTCGTTGACGTTGGCCGGCGTCTTAACGACGATTGTGTTGTTCGGACCCTTGGTGAAGGTCAGATCGACGGAGCGCGCGTCCATGTTGAAGGTGTGCGTCGTCGCGCCGGTCTTGATGAAGGTCAGCTTAGAGATCGCAGCGGCGTTGTCCACGGTGATGGTGAAGCTTTCGCCGGGGATGATCTCCTTCGGCGCGCCTGAAATGACCGGACGCGTTGCTTCCTTGCCGCTGGCGTCAAACAGATAAGGCGGCTTGTAGATCTGCGCGTTGAGGTAATCATTTTGCGCCATGCCGGCCGAACCACCGCCGCCCGACAGAACCGTGCCGTCAGCGAGCAGCACCGAGGTCGAGTGATAGACGCGCGTGTACATTTCCGCAGGCGTTTTGGTCAGGACGCCAGTGTCCGGGTCCCAGATCGCAGCCGTCTTGATCGAGGCGTTTTCCGCGTTGCCGCTGGACGTTCCGCCATTGACCAGCACCTTGCCGTCGGCGAGCAGGGTCATATTGGAATAATTGCGGTCCTGATCGGCCAGCCCGATCTTGGCGAATATCGGCGTCGACCCGGTAATGTCCATGGTCCACAATTCGCCGTTGGAAGCCATCATCAGCGTCTTGCCGGCCTCATACATGATGGCGGGTGATCTGTCGTCCGTCGAAAACGGCATAGTGCCTGCCTTGCGGATGCTGCCAAGGCCTGACGGGTCAAGCGCCATCAGTTCCACGACGTCGTTTGTGCCACCGCCATTGGTGTAATAGAAGATTTCGCCGGTCTTGCCCACCCAGGCGCGGGGATAAGACCAGGAGGCCGCGACCTCCGGGTCTTTCGCGCCGGGAAGCACCCGCCAGCCCTCGCCCTCGGTGAAGATCTCGACAACGCCGCCAGCGCCCATACCCCCCAGATTGACGATCTGCCCGGTGGCAAGGCTGACCATGGTGTTGTACCAGCGCGGCGCCGTCATCTCGCCTTCCGGTGACGACAACACTTGGTGCGACGTGGTCGAAAAATAATTCGAATCGTTGACCGGCGAATTGGCCGCGCCAAGCGGGCGAGCGTCGCCGCCGGAGATCATGATCTTGTCGGTGCCGGGAATGATGATTGCAGCCGAACAGAAGATGTCGGTTGGCGTGTGCATCGTGTGATCAATGGTCTGGTGCGTCTTCGTCACCGGATCATAGAGATCATGATACATGGCCGCGCCCTGCCCGCCGGTCAGGTTTGTACCGAAGGTAAGCACCTTGCCGTCCTGCGTCACGACCGAGTGGATCGGGATCAACGGCCACGACTGGACGTCGCTCCAGGCGCCGACGGTGTTGGCGGCGGGAGATTCCTGCACGGAGACCTTGTCCAATCCGACATCGAAGTCCGCCTGGCCGTTGGGACTGGTGTCGGTGAAGCGCAGCGTGGTCTGCGGACCCGTTGCGGTGAAAGTGAGGGTGTAAGTGCCCCAGCCGACGCTCGAGTTGCCGGACAGCTCGACCGGGCTCGACTTGATAAGCGTCGCACCGTTCAACATATCCACTTTCATCGTCGCGTCGAATTTGCCGGTCGTGGTCGGCTGCCAGCCGATGCCCGCCTTGAAGGTGAGTGTATAGGTCGTGCCGGCGACGGTGGAGATCGTCTGAGACACCGCGCCGCCATGGTTTACAGTGTCGGCGCTAAGCGTGTACCAGCCGGCTCCATCCGCAGCCAGGCCTGCCGTGCGGTCGACGCGGGCGGGACCAGAACCGGTCCAGCCGTCAGGATTGATGCCCGTACCGATCTCAAAGGATCCATTGGTAATCAGTTCAGTCGCCATAATCTTCCATGCTCCAAATTGGGGGCAACTGCTGCCCCATATTGAATCACCTTGCCGTGCGTGCTCGAGGTAAATTCGGTGTCACGCGCGCCAGTCAATGTTCGCCAGCCCTCTTCAGGCGTATAGATTTCCGGGACATCAATTCCGGTATATTTCTGCGACAGACCAGGAGTCGCTGGATCCTCCGTCCCGAAGGTCAGAACCCGGCCGCCCTGCAGCACGGCGGCATGAATGGCGATGAATGGCCAAGGTTTCAGTGGACCCCAAGCGCCGGTTGTATTTGTAGGCAACTTTGATACTCCTTTATATTTTAATTTAATGCGGCAAATACCGATCTTTCATGTCAATCAAGTCGATCCGTTGTGGTACAACTTGTGGATCGTCATGGCTAGGTGAGTAACAAGCAAATCTGGCATCGGAAGATGTCAGACTGCCCTGCTCCCTGCTTCAAGGGAGCCAAAAGTCTGTTTCAGACATGATTCGACGACCGATCTTTGCTCTGCATATTGAATTCAGTTCATTGATACGACGCGACATTTTATCACCCGTGATAACTCCCGCACAACCCGTCCTTTAGTACAATATGAATCGCCCCGGATTTTCCGGAGACTATTTGTCTTGAGTCAAACCATGTCGGTTGACTCCCCTAGTTGGCGATAATAAAGACTCCTGCACAACCTCGCCTGCTGGTGCAATAATTGACTAAAATAAAAAGGAATAGAGTAAGACGGTCGGGGTGAAAGATGCAGATGAGTTTTGGAACGTTGGAACTAGCGCAGCGATTGAAGCAAGACAGTGTGCTGATGAAGATTGATGCGTTGATTGAATGGGAGAAATTACGTCCGAAACTGACTGGTTTGTACAAGCGCGAGTTATCGCATGGCGGAGGGCAGGAACCGTTTGATGTGTTGTTGATGTTCAAAGCGATCCTGCTGGGACAGTGGCATAGTTTATCGGATGCGGCATTGGAGCAGGCACTGTGTGTACGCATTGATTTTCTACAATTTTGTGGGATATCCTTGTTGGACGCGATACCGGATGAAACCACTTTGTGCCGGTTCCGTAACCGGCTGGTAATCAACGACCGACTAGATGGTTTGCTAGCTCGTATCAATGAGCAGCTTCAATCACACGGATTGATGATTAAGGGCGCGACGGGGGCTGTGATTGATGCCACGCTGATCGAGTCAGCGGCACGGCCTAAAAAGACCATCACACTGGAGGTGGATGCCGAAGGTAAGGCTGTTCAGTTTGAAGATGGCAGTCAACCTGGAATGAGCTGTATTGAAGAACAAAGTGCGGATCCGGATGCGACCTGGCTAAAGAAAGGCAAGAAGTCGCAGTTTGGCTACCGCAGTTACTTGGTGGTGGACGCACAAGACGGCTATGTACGGGGGGCTCACACCGCCCCTGCCAACCAGAGTGAAATGATGCATTTCGAAGCAGCTATCGATGTTGCGCATATCGAGGCGAGTCGAGTATACGCCGACAAGGGATCCGCCAGCAATGCCAATCGGCAATTTCTAAGAAAGCAAAAGATCAAGAGCGCAATCATGCATCGCGCGTATAAAAACAAACCACTTTCGTCACGCCAGAAGCTGGCGAATCAATTGATCAGCAAAAAACGTTATATTGTCGAACAGTGTTTCGGCACAATCAAACGCTTATTCGGAATGGGACGCGCCAGCTACTTCGGTACGGTAAAAGTCAACGCCCAAGTCATACTGAAAAGTATCTGTATGAATCTGAAAAAAGCAGCCAACAAAATCTTCGTGGATCAACCATTAAGGGGAGCAATCCGTCCAAATGTTGCATAAGGAGGGAAAACTACCCTAAAAAAAGAAAAAAACTTCACCTTTTACCAAAATGACGCGCAACAACTGTCATTTGAATATTTCTCTTATTAATCACAACAAATTTATTCAGTTATGCAGAGGTCTTTTGTATTTGACCAGGCTTAATTAATAACAGCTAAACCACCGACTCTGCCGGAGAGGGGGCTCCCGAAGGTTTTGGTCGTCTGGTTTTCTTCAGGAGGCGCAACTCAAGCAATTGGCATCGATGCAATCAATGTCTTGGCGATCAAAATATAGACAGGAATACCGATTGTTACGTTGTAGGTAAAAGTCAATCCGAGCGAGGCTGCCAATGGCAGCGTAGGACTGGACTCCGGTATTGCGATACGCTGGACAGCAGGTACAGCGATATACGATGCGGCGGCGCACAGGACTGCAAATAAAACATAAGTACCTACTTCGAATGGATGCTGAAGCAGCATGCTATAGCCGTGAACGATCATAATACCGATCGATGCAAACACATTAGGCGCTATTATTCCGAATGCAATAAAGCCCGCACCGCCAAGTTTCAGGTCTTTAAGCTGTGAACAGGCGGTCATTCCCATTTCTAGAAGAAAAAGGCACAAGATGCCTTGAAATAGAACTACGAAGAAACTGTCATTTGCTTCAGTGACCTGCACACCTTGTAGTCTGGAAATGAAACCGATCGCAATACCGCCGAATAGCAGAAAGATGCCAGGATTAAAGAAAATTTCATGCAGAATTTTTTTGTTGAATATGGAATGGCTGTGCAGTTCATTGCGAATTTTGATGGTTTTCGGATTATAATCTGGCTCTCCGGGCATATTGCCTTTTTCATCCATTTTGCCGGAGTGACGAATTTTTGAAGCCAGGTAGAGCGCAACGAGGCAGCCGGGAATTTCCATAATCGCCAGCATGACCGGCATATAGGCAGCATATGCAATATGTGCTGTTACAAGGACACCCATACACGTCACGAACGTACCAGCTGAGTCCGAGCCGTAATAACCAGCTACTGTTGCCGCATCAAGCTGCCTTAATCGAGTCATGCGACGCAGCACAAAATACGCGATGACACCAATAATTGTGTTTGTGAAGAAACCGATAACCATGAACCCAAGCGCAACTTTTAGATCGGATAACTCAAGCTCAGCTAACTCTTCACCGCCATGCCAGCCAATTGCAATAAGTAAGTAAATGGTTATGGCTTTATAAAGCGCGACAGGATATTCCAACGGTACCTTTAGCAAGGTAATCAGGAATCCCAAATAAAAAAACAATAACAGAGGTTTAAATAAGTTATGTGTGAAATTAAAGATAAGCTCTTCCAACATTTGAATGCCCTCCTTTTGTACTTGTTATTTAATGATTTCTGAAGTACTGGAAATAAAATACCTTGCTATTGCAGATAGTAGTCTTTTTAACCCCCATGCAACAAGCCCTATTAGACGACAATTCACTTGATCGGGTGAGTGAAGGCGCCAGTATGAGTTCTTACCTATTCAATAGATGAACCGTCCCGGGTTTTCTGAAGGCTGTTTGGTTTGAGTCAAGCTACATCAATTGGCTTCTTAGTTGGCGATAATATGCCATTTCAAATTCAGGCGATGGGATATTTCCAATCGGCTCCAGCAGCACGGCAGCGCGGGGGCAGGTCTGGAATTGAGAATATCGCAAAGTGCATTACAGGCTGTTGAAAAACTATCTGCGTTGCTGCTGTGGTGTTAAAAACAGGTTCAACATGCTTATTTATTAAGCATAAACTGCGCTTTTTCACCCGTTTATGCTTTGCATTGGCGCTGCCTCGAATACGTTTTTCAACGGTCTACTAGCGTTGAAATATACTGTTCTATATGGCCTGTTGCTTGGTGAAGTCTTTGATACGGAATCCTAACAACCATAGCGCGGCGAAATAGCTGGATGCACCCGCAATGATTATCCAGCTTAGCCGGCCAGCGCGTGTCATTGTGGAATCCGCCAACCAGGAAGCATCGCTGCCTGCTGCGAACCATAACATAATTCCCATGACTATCAACGCGGTGAGTATTTTCAGAAAGAACATCGGCCACCCGGGTTGTGGTTGATAGATTTTATGACTGCGCAACTTGTAATAGAGTAATCCTGCGTTAAGACAAGCACCTAAACCGATAGCTAGTGCTAATCCGGCATGCTTGAGGGGAATGATGAAGGCGAGATTCATTAATTGTGTAGCAACCAACGTGATAACGGCGATTTTTACTGGTGTTCTGATGTTCTGGCGCGCGTAGAATCCCGGTGCGAGCACTTTTACCAGGATTAATCCAAGCAATCCTACACTATAGGCAATTAATGCTTCACGCGTCATCCATACATCATGATCAGTGAATGCGCCATGGTGAAAAAGCGTTGTGATTAATGGTGTCGCTAATAGCGCTAATGCTAACGCTGCCGGTAATGTCAGTAGTATCGTCATGCGCAGACCCCAGTCGAGCAAGCGGGAGTATTCGTCGTGACTACTGCTGTTGTAATGCCGCGCCAGCGATGGCAGTAAAATCGTGCCCAATGCAACACCCAGCAAACCCGCCGGGAATTCCATTAAGCGATCAGCATAATAAAGCCAGGAAACGCTGCCGGTAATCAGCAGTGAGGCAAAAATGGTGTTAATTAACAGACTGATCTGGCCTACGGATACGCCGAAAACTGCCGGGCCCATTAATTTGATGACACGCCATGCGCCGGTATCCGGATTGCTGAAACGGATGCGCGGCAATAACTTGAGGCGTAGCAGAAATGGTATCTGGAAAGCGAGTTGCAATACGCCGCCGATAAAAACTGCCCAAGCCAGCGCCAAAATCGGTGGATCCAGCAAAGGTGTAAGCCACAGTGCGCAGCCGATAAATGATAAGTTCAAGAACGCCGGTGTAATTGCAGGAACATTAAATTTGCCATACGTGTTGAGTATGCCCCCTGCCAAAGCCACCAGGGAAATAAATAAAATGTAGGGGAAGGTGATCTGCAGGAGCTCAACAGTCAGATTGAACTTCTCTGGATCGGCAGAAAATCCCGGTGCGCTGGCATAGATAATCAGCGGCGCTGCCACGATACCAACGACAGTGACAATGAACAGCGTGATGCTCAATAGCACGGTGATATGATCAATCAAACCGCGGGTTTCTTCGGGCGTGCGAGTATTTTTGTACTCAGCAAGTATTGGAACAAATGCCTGCGAAAATGCGCCTTCGGCAAATAATCGCCGCAACAGGTTAGGAATGCGGAAAGCAACAAAGAAAGCATCTGTCGCCATGCCTGCACCAAAAATACGGGCGATCATGATGTCGCGTACAAACCCGAGAATACGCGAGATGAAGGTCATGCTGCTGATAGCAGCGAGGGCTTTGAGTAAATTCAATGGCGTTTAAGTTTCTTGCAAGCAGTAGGAGGAATTGGAAAATTCTGCGAGATTCATACCAGCCTAACCTTGGTCATTAATCTATACTTTTTAAACCAAGGTTCGATAGAAAATGGCTACAATTATTACTTATCGTTAGAAAAAACGCTCTAGTTTTTTTAATAGACTTTCTTTAGACCAATTCCATTGTAAGCAGTATTCTGCACCCAATTTTGGATCTCTGATATCTGCCTCAATCTTTGTTTGTCCGGTCACAACAGGCGGTAACAGTGCTTCTTCTTTGCCATGATGTTTGCAAAAGAACCTGGTTGACGAAATAGTGCGTCCCGCGGGTAATTCAACGACCAGATGCAATTGTCGCGTGTCGTTATCAACAGTGTGGGAAAGGGTTCCTTCTGTTTGTGTAAAAGCATCTTCGTACTCATACGACAGAGTCAGGTCACAGCCATTAATTACTTTTAATTCGGGTGGAAACTTCATGCAGACTTGGTAGCTGCCATCGTCTTTTCTTTGCTCAGCCGGGACGCCATTATTAACTCTGAAATTACTGATACTACCGATGGCGTGAATATTTCTAAACCAATATTCCGAGTTATCAGCGTGACAAGCGGTTGTCATTTGTGTTTGCGTCAGTGTTGCTTTACTTCCGGCAGTGTCATGAATAGTCAATGTTTTTCTTAAATCTGCGATGGTAAATGCGGATTTGTTTTGTCTGATTTGATCATAAACCAGTACCAGTCCACCGATAGCGAATATTAGCCCAATCACAACATGATCAGTTAGCAGTACCACTAAGACACCGAAAACAATAAGCGTTACATTGATGTAAAAAATAAGTTGATTGGGTTTATCAAACATCCGGGACTCCTCAATTAGCTGATATATTTTTTGTGTAATCGAAGCGCCGAGTTTATCAGAGTGGATGGCAGATCAGGGTTAATTCCATAAAATTTTGTGTTTGGTTTATTGTACTGGTGGGTATCAGAGTTAAATGACTTCGGGGAAGGCTGGAGGCTTATTTTTGTTGGTTTCTTGAGAGGATATTTTCTATATATAAGGTGTGAAATATCGCACAGATGCTATGGAAATAGCGCGACAACGCACTACTGGCCGTTGAAAAATATTCTCGATGAGCTTATGCGAGGCAAGAGCAGGAGAAAAAGCGCAGCTTATACGTAATCAATGAGCATTTTAGCCTGCTTTTAACACCGCAGCGGCAACGCAAATGGTTTTTCTGCAGCCTGTTAAAGTTTAATTTACTTAAGTCGTTAGAATCAAAATAATTAATGGCACCGCTATAAAATCATTGGTTAGATTCTTAAATAAATAAATAAATCAAACTTACCTGGAATAACGTTATGAAAATTCTTGTTAACTTCAAATCTGGATTCAAGCAAACATTCATTGTTCCCAAATGTATGCTGGCAGTGGAGTTCAGAAATATGGCTAAAGCAATTGGTGGCAGTATAGAAAGTATTGAATTTTCATTACCTCCTCGTCGACACTCAGGTATTTCTGGATCAGAGTTCCGAGAAGGAGTTCTTCGGCTTCCTGACAGACACTAACACGCAATTACACTGACCCGCCCCGTTCGTTTAGAACGGGATATCATCATCCATATCATCAAATCCACTGGCACCTTTGGCTGCAGAAGATCGACTAGGAGCAGAATTGTCTTCTTCGTGATCTGGTGATTCAAAGCTACCGCTTCCTGATCGACTGCCCAGCATCTTCATATCGTTTGCAATAATGTCCGTCGTATAACGTTCCACACCGTTTTTATCCGTCCATTTTCTGGTTTCCAGTCTGCCCTCGATATAAACAGGGCGACCTTTTTTTAAGTACTCTCCTGCAATTTCTGCGAGTTTGCGATAAAACGTCACACGATGCCACTCAGTCTTTTCCTGTTTCTCGCCATTTTTGTCCTTCCAGGTATCCGTCGTCGCCAATGTGATATTGGTTACTGCATCACCATTTGACATGTAGCGGGTTTCCGGGTCTTTTCCCAAGTTACCAATGAGTATGACTTTATTGACTGATGCCATTTATGTTTTCTCCTCAAGCAATTGAATCACTTTTTCTTCATCAAAGCCTTTCATGTCAACCTTCAGATAGGCAACGCCTTCGTTAGCTAGTACCAAGGCTTCATATACCCCCGATATTGCGGCAAGCTGACGTGATAGCTCTCTGGATTTATCTAAATTCATTTCTTGCACATGATACATCTTGGAACGCACTGCGGCGGGAGATTTCATTGTGATCGCAAGTAACAACCATACGATCAGTAATGATCCGCAAAATGCGTATAACGCGTAGCTTCCGTACATTCCAAATAAATAACCGCCTGCTGCCGCGCCTGCAAAAGCACCCAGGAATTGCGTGCTACTGTAGACGCCAATCGCCGTTCCCTTGGCACCAACCGGGGCAATTTTTGAAATCAGGGATGGCAAGCTGGCTTCCAGCAAATTGAATGCTGTGAAAAAAACCAGTAATGCAAAAGCTGTACCCCAAATTGAATCAAAGCTAATTGCCAGCAATATCTGTCCTATCAGCAACATAGCGATGGCTGCAATAAATACAAATTTTAACTTTGCTTTTTTCTCGGCGTAAATAATTGCCGGAATAATTAATACGATCGACAACAGCAGAACCGGTAAATAAATCTGCCAATGATCGTCGGCGGCCATCCCTGCTTGGCGCAAAGTGAGTGGCACAACCAGCCATAACGCCATCAACGTGGCGTGTAAAGCAAAAATGCCGTAATTTAAGCGCAGCAATTGTGTGTCGCGCAATACGTCACCAAAACTTGCAGGCGATGCTTCCGTATCCGAATGAAAACGGCTGATTTGCGGATCCGGGACAATTTTCTTGACCACCAGCATCGCCAGCAGCGCAAATACGCCTGTCATGGCAAAGATGCCTGGTACGCCAATCCATTGATTCAAAACTGGAGCGGCAATTAAAGAAATGGCGAAAACTGTGCCAATGGTCATGCCGATGGTTGCCATGGCTTTGGTGCGATGTTCTTCACGCGTGAGATCCGCGGCGAGCGCCATCACAGCAGCCGAGATTGCGCCGGCACCTTGAACGATACGCCCGAATATTACCCAGTAAATATCGGCTGCGACAGCAGCAATCAGACTGCCAATCGCAAACAAAATCAAACCCAAATAAATGACGGGTTTACGTCCGATACGATCCGACAACCAACCGAAAGGAATTTGTAGAATGGCTTGTGTCAAGCCATATGCCCCCAGGGCAATGCCGACCAGCGTGTAGTTGCTTCCACCGGGCAAGTCTTCGGCATAAAAAGCAAACACCGGCAAAATGATAAACAGTCCAAACATGCGCAAGCCATAAACGCCTGCTAGACCGATGGTCGCGCGCAGTTCCTCTGGAGACATTTTTTCAGATGAAGTTGATGCAGACATGAATCAGGTTGTGATATTTCCAAAAAGTTGGGTATATTAGCAGGTTGACTCATACATAGATAGTTCATGGAATCCATAAAAATACGCGGGGCGCGCACCCACAATCTGAAAAATATCCAGCTCGATTTGCCGCGTAACAAGCTCGTTGTCATTACCGGGCTATCAGGATCGGGTAAATCCTCACTGGCATTTGATACACTCTATGCGGAAGGTCAGCGCCGCTATGTGGAATCACTTTCAGCCTATGCCAGACAGTTTCTTCAGCTCATGGAAAAACCCGATGTTGATCTGATCGAAGGGCTTTCACCTGCAATTGCCATCGAACAAAAAGCCACTTCGCATAACCCGCGTTCGACGGTAGGCACGGTGACTGAAATTCATGATTATCTGCGTTTGTTATTTGCCCGGGTTGGTGATCCGCATTGCCCAGAGCACAATATTATCCTGACCGCACAAAGCGTTTCGCAAATGGTCGATCATGTGCTGCAACTTCCGCCCGACACGCGCTTGATGATCCTTTCACCATTGATCGTGGAACGCAAAGGCGAACAGGTTGAGTTATTTGATGAATTGCGCGCGCAAGGTTTTATTCGCTTGCGCATTGACGGGGAAGTGTATGAAATTGATGCACTGCCCAAGCTGCAGAAAACCAAGAAACATACGATTGAGGTTGTCGTCGATCGTTTGAAGGTTGCTGCGGATGCCAAGCAACGGCTTGCCGAATCATTCGAAGTGGCATTACGCCATTCCGATGGACGTGCGCTAGCGGTTGAAATGGATACTGGCAAGGAACACCTTTTCTCCGCCAAATTCAGTTGTCCCGTGTGCAATTATTCGTTGTCCGAGCTAGAACCCAGATTATTCTCATTCAATAACCCATTGGGTGCCTGTCAAAAGTGTGATGGCCTGGGACAAATCACTTTTTTCGATCCAACACGTGTGGTAGCGCTTCCACATCTTTCACTGGCCGCAGGCGCGGTAAAAAATTGGGATCGACGCAATCAATTTTACTTCCAATTATTAACCAGCCTCTCCAAACATTATGAGTTTGACCTGGAAACGCCATTTGAGAATCTGGATGACGCTATTCAGAGCATCGTTCTGCATGGTTCTGGCAAAGAAAAAATACATTTTTCCTATTTAACGGAAGGCGGGAAAAAGCACCAGGAAACGCATGCTTTTGAAGGAATCATCCCCAATCTGACACGGCGTTATAAGGAAACAGAATCGCAGACCGTGCGTGAAGAGTTATCAAAATATCTCAATGCACAAACCTGCCCGGAATGCCAGGGTACGCGCTTATGCCGGGCTGCGCGTCATGTGCATGTTGCCGGACGGGCGATTTTTGAAATCAGCGCTTTCCCGTTGAAACAAGCCAAATTATTTTTTGATCAAATCGAATTATCGGGCCATAAACAATCTATTGCTGAACGCATCGTCAAGGAAATTTCCAGTCGCCTGCAATTTCTCAACAATGTCGGATTGGATTATCTGTCGCTGGACCGTTCGGCGGATACACTGTCTGGTGGTGAATCCCAACGTATCCGCCTTGCCAGTCAAATCGGTTCCGGCTTGACCGGTGTCATGTATGTTCTGGACGAACCTTCCATTGGCTTGCATCAGCGCGATAATGGTCGCCTGCTGGATACGCTTAAAAATCTGCGCGATCTGGGCAATAGCGTCATTGTGGTTGAGCATGATCAGGATGCCATACAAATTGCGGATTATGTGGTGGATATGGGGCCTGGCGCTGGAGAGCACGGTGGTTTTGTTGTCGCTCAAGGCGATCCGCAAGCTATCCAAGAAAATAGCGATTCTCTGACCGGCAAATATTTATCGGGGAAATTATCGATCAAAATACCGGAGCAACGTCACGCGCCCACAAAAGACCGAGTACTGCGAATTGATGGTGCGTCCGGTAATAATCTCAAAAACGTCACGCTGAACCTCCCGGTGGGTTTATTTGTTTGCGTAACCGGCGTTTCCGGATCCGGCAAGTCGACGCTCATCAATGAAACGCTGCATCGCGCAGTAGCCCGACACCTGTATGCCAGCAATGCCGAACCCGCACCCTATCAACACATTGAAGGTCTGGCGTTTTTCGATAAAGTCATCAATATGGACCAAAGTCCTATCGGACGTACGCCGCGCTCCAATCCTGCGACTTACACCGGGCTGTTTACGCCCATCCGTGAGTTGTTTGCCGGTGTACCACAGGCGCGCGAACGCGGTTATGCGCCTGGTCGGTTTTCCTTCAATGTCAAAGGCGGGCGGTGCGAAGCGTGTCAGGGCGATGGCATGATCAAGGTGGAAATGCATTTTCTGCCGGATATCTATGTCACCTGCGACGTATGCCATGGTCGGCGTTATAATCGAGAAACTCTGGAGATTCAGTATAAAGGCAAGAATATCAACGAAGTGCTGAAAATGACCGTGGAAAATGCGTTTGAATTTTTCAATGCAGTGCCGATCGTTGCGCGTAAATTGCAAACACTTTTGGAAGTAGGGCTCGGTTATATTACGCTGGGGCAATCCGCTACCACGCTCTCCGGCGGTGAAGCGCAGCGGGTAAAGTTATCGTTGGAGCTTTCCAAGCGCGACACGGGACGCACGCTGTATATTCTGGATGAACCCACCACGGGTCTGCATTTTCAGGATATCGATCTGCTACTGAAAGTGTTACACAGACTGCGAGATCACGGCAATACCGTGGTGGTGATCGAACATAATCTGGATGTTATCAAAACCGCCGATTGGATTATTGATTTGGGGCCGGAAGGTGGCGACGGCGGCGGTTGTATCATCGCAGAAGGCACACCGGAAGCGATCGCAGCCAATAACAACAGCTTTACCGGTCATTACCTGCAGCCCATGCTCACACAATGAATCCGCGCAGTTGTTTGCTGGAAAGTTTTTCAGTCGCGGTTAAAGCCGCAGATCCGTTACATATCGTACCGCAGCACCTGCCCGATCCTCCGAGCGGCCGCACGTTCGTTGTCGGTGCAGGTAAAGCATCTGCGGCAATGGCATTGGCGCTTGAGAATGCCTGGCCTGCGAATGCGCAACTGGATGGCCTGGTTGTCACTCGCTATGCGCATGCACTCCCTACACATAGAATTAGAATAATCGAAGCCGGACACCCCATTCCTGACGAAAACGGGGAACAAGCATCGCGAGAAATTTTGGCTGCCGTCAAAGCGTTAGGACCTGAAGATTTATTGCTGTGCGTGTTCAGTGGCGGGGGATCCAGCTTGCTTTCCCTACCGGTCGATGGTGTTTCGTTGCAGGCACTTAAAGAAGTCACACAGCAGTTGTTACGGTGTGGTGCCAGCATTCAGGAAATCAACACGGTCCGCAAGCACTTGTCGGCCATCCAGGGCGGCAGACTTGCCGCAGCTTGCAAAGCTCCTGTACTGGCGCTTATTATTTCCGACGTGACCGGAGATGCAGCAACCCATATTGCCTCCGGACCTTGTGCACCCGATCCGACCACCTTTTCTGATGCGCTGACCGTGCTTGATCGCTACCATTTGGATGTGCCGCCAGCGGTCAGGCAGGTTTTGTTGGCAGGAGCGGAGCGCATAGTCGATGAAACACCCAAACCTGGCGCTTCCGTCTTCACCCATGTTGAAAACAGAATCATTGCCAATGCCCATCAATCATTGGTGGCAGCGGCGGATTATTTCCAAAGTCTCAATATTGCTACCTTGATACTCGGCGATACAGTAACCGGGGAATCTCGGGAAATTGCCAAAGGCTATGCAGCGCTTACCAAAGAAATTTGCCTACATCCGCAATTGTTAAAGGCACCGATAGCACTGTTATCGGGTGGTGAAACGACGGTTACTATTCGGGGCAATGGGCGCGGAGGTCGTAATTCAGAGTTTTTATTGTCACTACTGATTGAGCTGGCAGGTTTGGAAAAGGTTTATACACTAGCGTGCGATACCGACGGAGTAGATGGCACAGAGAATAGTGCCGGAGCGATCATTACACCTGATTCATTCGTGCGCGCTAAGACGCTTGGATTGAATGCTGCCGCATTTTTAACCAACAATGATGCTTATACATTCTTCCGGCACTTGAACGATCTAGTGGTGACCGGGCCGACCTATACCAATGTCAATGATTATCGCGCTATTCTTATTCTTTAGTCGAACAGGCGCAGCCGGTGAAATCGGTTCGCGGATTCCGATCAATTTGTATGGATGATAAAACCAATCCCTGCTGAAACCATTTTTTGATGACATACTCATAAAACTCCTGATTTCTCGGTGCTTGATAAGCCAAAGCCAGTGCTTTGCCACGCTCGGTAAGCACAACATGCCCTAAATCCAGGTGATTGTTGGCATCACTCTGAAAGCCTATTTTTGTCGGCTTACCGCAATAAAATAGCCGCGTATGCTTGCCAAACCCTTTTTTAACAAAACCATTGGTGTCGAAAATAATTAAACCCATTGTTTCAAGATGTTTTACTGTTGCTGATGTAATGCCTTGTTTGGTATAAACTACATCCGCTAGATCAAAGATCAGTGGCAATGGGTCGCCTTGGATCCATAAGAATTGACACAAGGCGTCAAAAAGTTGACGGTCATTTTGACTCAAATCCGATGCAAGATTTACGTTACTGCTCGGCAATCTATTTTTCGTGTGGAATGTTCCGGACGTAATGAATTGCACAAATATTGCCAATAAATTACTTATTTTCATAACTGAGCTATTTCTCGGATTTTTCTTCCACTTTCTCGAGCGCCTTTTCGGTAGGCTGGGATTCTGCTGCGGGCGTATCTCCCTGAGCATCTTCTTTAGCCGTTTTTACTGGCGCATCGGCTTTATCTTTGTGCTTCGGTGTATCTTTTACCTTGCGAGATTTAATCTCTTTATGGATCTCAGCAAGAAATGCGATATTATCTTTGCGTTGTTTTTCACTTTTATACCAGGATGCACAAGTAACAGTACCCATAATTATTAATAGGACGTTCATGACATCAATGCCATCAAGAAAGAAAAATGCTACTCCGGTTGAAATAGCAAATGCGCCCAAGAATGCTGTAAACAACCATAATTTCGAACCGGATCCTGAGCTATTATTTCGGCTGTTCCATGCCTCGAGGCTGTCACGCGTCGTGATCAGTTCTTCATCGGTCCATTTTTTCATACTCATAACTACACAATCTCCGCAAAAAGTTTTTCAGTAATTTCCTGAAGTATAAATTTACAGCAGGAAAAAGACTAATCGGATTTACTGTATTTCTGTCTAAAAATAAAAAAGGCACCAATGGGTGCCTTTTTTATTCAGTCAACTGTGCTGATTAGAAATTGTGACGCATACCTACTGAATAGGTATTGCTATCTCTGAGTATATTAGCCTTATCATCAACCATTGCACGTTGGTAACCGCCAAAAAGGCTTGAACGCTTGCTAAGATTATGTATCAAGCCAACTGTGAAGCTACTTACATCACGCTTTAATGCGGTAGCAGTTGAGTCGGCTTTTGACATACCACCCTGAGCGATTACACTGGTATTGCCCCAGTCATACTGACCACCCGCAAACCAGAGATGACCATCACCACCCAAATTCATTGCGGAAGCACATTGTCCGCGCGAATCTGTATTACCTGTTGCTGGATTACCCAATGCGGCAGCATTGCTACAGGTTGCTGCGCCTATCGCATTGGTAATTCTTTCGTATTGACCGCTGATCCTGAAGTTTTGGAAACTCCACGTTCCGCCACCACGCCAAACGTGTTCATTTTGGTCTAGTGGGGCATAGCCAGCATTACCTGTTCTTTGGCGAGAGCTAAGGTTATCGCGAGAGTATCCACCAAATACGCCTAGGTTATGTCCCACTACTTGCGCTTCATACTTACCTGCGACTTGGAAGTCCCACTCGCCATCTTCACCACCAGAATTTGATTGGCTGCCTTGAAAAGTACTTGTTGCACCAATAACGTTTGCTGGATCTAATCTATTGGAATCACCTGGCATTAATATACCTGAAAAGCTGAAGCCTTCAACTTTTGGTGAGTCATAACGAGCAGCACTATTGACAAAGGTTTGGGCACCTGAACCTAAGCCATTGGCTGAAGCAGTCATGGTACCACCGCTACCGGAAGCTTGCAGAGTCGTGTATGCAAATGGATCAATAGTCATACCACCTGCAAAATCTTTGAATGGTGATTGAACACGGCCAAACTTCACTTCACCCCAGCCATCGTTAGCCAGTCCAACCCAACGTTCCCGTGCGATACCTAAAGCACCACTACCGGTATTGAAACCATATTCGAGATGCGCTTTTGCTTTTAGTCCACCACCCAAGTTTTCGGTGACATGCGCACCCCATCTTGAACGACCGGTGTCATCACCGATAAGGGCCTGACTACTATGGCCATCTTTGTTAACAGTAGCATATTCAGCCTGAACACTACCGAAAAGTGTCACATTGGTTCCTTGTGCTGATGCAACCATCGGGACTGCAAGTGCACTGGCTACTGCCAGCGAAATAAGCTTCTTCTTCATACGGAAGTTCTCCTTTAATGTTAAAGCGACTGGGGGCGTCATCTTTTTACCTTGCTACACTCCGGTGGAATGTACCCCGTTGTTCGGACCCACCATGTTGGAAGGTTTGATTGGATTGTGCCCAACACGGATGTGTATCGCAAGAAAAACAAGTAAATTTTATAAATTAAATAACAACTATGTTGTAAATAGGCAACATGATTGTTGCTTTTCTGGTGATAAGATTTTATTGTTTCTTTTATTATCAAATAAATACAATGCATTAATCATCTCGATCAAGATGGCTTCGGACTTGAGTCTAACAGACTTGTATTGTTTCTAATTGAATCTGTTGTTTTCTGCTCGGGAGCCCAATTCAATCGATATTATCTGATTGTATTGCCAGATGTATTTATGATTATTGTTGACAATCACCGCGCAATTAAGCGGTGATATTGATTGATCAGGCTGATGCAGGTTTAACTTGTGACTCCCCGTGGTGTTGCCACGGGGATAGGTCAGAACGCGCGAAATAATTTATGACCATTTCATTTTCTGATGAGAGATTGTGATAATTCAGTTTATTAGTTTAGACTGCGATAATTCTAATTTTGATTTGTGAGTATGACTAAATGGACGAGCCGAAAGTGAAGAATGAAGGTTGGGAAAAAATTTTATTAGAAAATATTGTGTTGGCGTCCTTGCGCGAGCAGCGCCGCGCACGTAATTGGGGGATATTCTTTAAATCATTATTCTTTATCTATATTTTTGCATTGCTATTTGCTGCATTCGGGTGGATTGATACTGGAAAAATACGCATCACTGATAAGCATACGGCGATCGTCGACTTGCGAGGGGTCATCACTGCGGATAGTGCCAGCAGCGCTGACAAAATCAATGCCAGTCTGCAGTCTGCGTTTAAGGACAAAAATACTCAGGGCGTTATATTACGAATTAATAGCCCCGGTGGAAGCCCGGTGCAAGCGGGTTATATTTACGATGAAATCAAGAGACTGCGGGCCAAATACCCTGAAATACCGCTTTATGCGGTAATTGGCGATATTTGCGCTTCAGGCGGCTATTATGTGGCTGCTGCCGCAGATAAAATCTTTGTAGATAAAGCAAGCTTGGTGGGTTCAATCGGTGTTTTGATGGATGGTTTCGGTTTTGCCGGCACTTTGGAAAAATTAGGTGTTGAGAGGCGTTTACTAACATCCGGCGAGAATAAAGGATTCCTCGATCCTTTTACACCGATGGATCCGGTTCAAAAGAACCACGCGACAGTCATGTTAAAAGAAATCCACGAACAATTTATCCACGTAGTGCGACAAGGCAGGGGAGAGCGCTTAAAAGATGCGCCGGATATATTCAGCGGTATCATATGGACGGGACAAAAAAGTATTGATTTAGGGCTTGCTGATGCGTTAGGTAGCGCGGAATATGTCGCGCGTGAAGTCATTGATGCAGAAGTATTGGTTGACTTCACACCGCATGATGGTTTTGCGGATTTATTTGCGAAACGATTTGGCCAAGTTGTACTCAATATTCTGGCTAATGATGAGTGGTCTCTTAGATAAATCAGATCCTAAAAAAGTCCTCTGCCGCAGCAGCATGTGCCAGATGCTGGTGCGTCATGACTGACGCAATTGGTCCCGGATAAAAGTCATTCATGTTTCAAGGCGAGGCACGTTTTGGTCGCATTACTCCCGATTTTTTTTACCAACCTTACTGACATAGCGCTTGAAATCGATTGTTTATTCGTTTAACGTCTAAGCTAACAGCCAATCAATACACTGATTCTGGGTATCCGTCGGTCAGAAAGGATCAAGCAATATGTTCAATTTAGGTTCCATGCTCAATTTAGGCTCCACCGAGCCGGTCATCGGTAGGGCGCAGACAGTCGTGGCGTGTCCGGCCGGTGAAATTTTTCAGTATTTTGGAGATGGCTTGTTCGAAAATTATTCCAAATGGTCGCCAGAAGTTAAAGAGCTTGAACAAATCACTCCTGGCCCGGTAAAGCTAGGAACCGTAGGGCGGCAAGTGCGTGTTGACCAAGAGCGCCGTTACCGAATCGAAATTTAAAATTGCCGCGTATGAGCCCGGCGTGCGCTTAATGCTGGCCGGAAATTCTGGATCTTTCTCAACATAAGGTGATGCTTGATGTTGCAGGAGGTTCTGCGGCACATTCGATTGGTGCAGCCATTAAGTTACCCAACCTGCAAGTAATATTTCTGGATTTTCTGCCGGTATGCGAAGTCGCTCAGGAATACATTGATCAGTATGGCTTGCAGGAGCGAATCAAAACAGGTGAAATCAATATTTGGAATGATCATTGGCCTTCAGCCGATCTACATTTTTTCTCAAACATCTATCACGACTGGGCGCCGGAAAAATGCCATTTTCTGACTGCAAAGAGTTTCAATCGTCTTGAATCCGGCGGACGCATCGTGATTCATGAAATGCTCTATGATGATCAGAAAACAGACCCTTTTGCCTCCGCAGCATTCAGTATGATGATGGGCTGAACCAAAGGCAGACAATATTCCGATCTGGAATTATCAACGATGTTAAAGGAAATAGGATTTGAGGATATCGAAATCCATAAAGCCTTTGGCTACTACAGTATCGTAACTGGTCGCAAACCCTAGTCCTTGCCTGCTTCATTTCGCCGGCATAGGGTTGTTGGATATTAGCTGGGATTGCCTATCTGGGTAGCAAGATCCATGGCAAGATCCTTGAGTGTGTCACCGTCATCAAGCCCGTCAAGGAATCGTTGCGGAATACCGGAAAAACCTACTTGAGCACCGACTAGTGCGCCGGTGAGAATAGCGCGAGCCTGATTCTGTCCGCCCCCATTGACCGCATGCAGTACGGCAGATTCAAAATCATCCCGGAAGCGGGCGGCAAGATAATAGGCGGCAGGGAGTTGGTGATAAATGGCACAGGGCATGCCGTAAACAATCGATACCTTCCACGCCGGTTCTATGCGTATATTCCCATCCGCCGCAGCTTCAGCCATATATGATGGCGTGAGCAGGGCATCCGGAGAGGAGAATCGTCCGGCGCGAGGTGGATCGGGATCACCCGGGCGAGGCGGTTGTAAATCGACAAAAGTGACGGCATGGAAGGGCAGTTTTCCGGTTTTTACCAACCCCATCAATTTTCCGGATAGCGCTTTATCCAGCGCATGCCCGCGTATCAGCATACCCAGCACCGCGGCATACGCTACGGTCATCGAAATCACGGTATCGTCGATCTGGGTCAGGCGGGTATTGCTTGCGACTGTGGTCGCCAGTTCGGCGGGCTGAAATGCGTAGCGAACAGCAAGCGCCAGCGTGCGCTCAATTGCTTCCGTGTCATCCGCATGACCGCCGGTTTGTCCCCACGGCAATTTCTGCTCCACACGCCGCCGCCATGCTTCTCGAATTGACTGACTGGTGTAACCGCCTGGCCCACCCATCGGCGTGCCATCGAGAAACGGGAAAAGATCTTCATCCATGCGACGGCAAAAATCCGCCTCATTGTATTCGCCTTGTTCAACCAGAGAGCGCAGCATGAGTGTGAGGATAATACCTGCTTGAGAGAGCTGGCCTGCTTTGCGCCCAGCATGATAGCGGCCAGATTTGGGATCGGTGTAGGTGGTAATCCATTCACCGTAGTCGCGCCGAAGCTCGGCGAGATCATAATACCAGTGAGGGCCAAGTGCCAATGCATCACCGATAAAAGCGCCCATAATGGCACCGGCAGCGCGCTGTTGAGTCATCGTATCAGGCATGATGGCCTCCTAATGAACCTTGACTAAGATTCAGAAATTATGTAATTACTGACGGCGTTTCTTGTCGTTTTCAATCAGCGCATAGGCTGAATGATTATGAATCGACTCAAAATTCTCCGATTCGACCACATAGGCGTCAATCCGCGCATCATGATTGAGTACTTCCGCAATATCTCTGACGATATCCTCCACAAACTTGGGATTATCGTAGGCCTTCTCGGTGACATATTTCTCGTCCGGCCGTTTCAGCAAACCATACAATTCACACGACGCATTATTTTCGGCAATCCTGATAACGTCTTCGATCCATACAAAACTGTTGGTGCGCACGGAAATAGTGACGTGCGAACGTTGATTGTGCGCGCCGTAATTAGATATTTTCTTGGAACATGGGCACAAACTCGTGACCGGAACAACAACCTTCATGGTAAAGAGATATTCATTATTTTTAATTTCACCAACGAATGTCACTTCGTAGTCCAACAGGCTTCTGACTTGTGAAACTGGTGCGGATTTGTTGATGAAATAAGGAAAAATCATCTCAATATGGCCTGAATCCGTTTCCAATTTCTCGATCATTTCCTGCAAAATTACCTGGAATGATTCAACAGAAATTTCCCGCTCATGACCATTGAGTATCTCGACGAAGCGAGACATATGTGTGCCTTTGAAATTGTGCGGTAAATTTACATACATATTGAAAACCGCAATGGTGTGCTGTATCCCACCATCCTTGTCCGCTACAATCACAGGGTGGCGTATGGCTTTAATGCCAACCCGGTCGATCGCAATATGCCGGGTATCGGGTGAATTCTGTACATCAGCAATCGGTAAGTCTATCTGTTTATTCATGTTTATCTCCTGTGCAACGAGGCATGCCTGGCAGCAATTCGATCACACATGACCGACTCCCAGAAAACTACTCAGGCAATATTGATCGCACTGATTTAATAAGTCCATTTTTATCCAATCCGCAATCTGCAAGCATCTGCGCTGGGTCACCTTGATCGATAAAAATGTCCGGTAATCCTAATTGTAACACTTGGACGCCAATTCTCTGGCTGTTGAGGGATTCTGTCACAGCACTACCAGCTCCGCCCATCACGGTATTTTCTTCCACAGTAACCAGCAGATCGTGGCTGGCAGCCAGAGATGCCACCAGATCATCGTCCAATGGTTTGATAAAGCGCATATTGGCCACTGTTGCATTCAATTCTTCCGCTGCTTGCAGACACGGTGTCAGCATGCTGCCAAATGCCAGGAAAGCAATTCTTTTTCCTTGCCGCCGGATTTCGCCCCGGCCGATCGGCAATGCCTGCATTTCCTTTTGAGCCTGTACACCGGTTCCAGTTCCCCGTGGATAACGTACCGCTGATGGCGTATCCAATTTAAAGGCGGTATATAACATCTGCCTGCACTCATTTTCATCGGATGGTGCCATGACAGTCATGTTTGGAATACAGCGCAAGTAAGACAAATCAAAACTACCCGCGTGCGTTGGACCGTCCGCACCCACCAAGCCGGCTCGGTCGATGGCAAATACCACCGGTAGATTCTGGATGGCAACGTCATGAATCAATTGATCATAAGCACGCTGCAGAAAAGTTGAATAAATTGCCACGACCGGTTTCAAGCCGTCACATGCCGCGCCTGCCGCAAATGTCACTGCGTGTTGTTCGGCGATACCCACGTCGAAATAACGCTCGGGATATTCCTGTGAAAAACGTACCAATCCGGATCCCTCGCGCATTGCCGGAGTAACGCCGATCAAACGGGAGTCTTGTGCCGCCATGTCACACAACCAATCGCCAAATATTTGTGTATAGGCGGGTTTTCCGGCTGATTTGGCAACAATGCCTTTTTTGGGATCAAACTTGCCAACACCGTGATACAGAATGGGGTCTTCTTCCGCTACCTTGTAGCCGGCACCCTTGCGGGTAACCACATGCAGAAATTGCGGCCCCTCCAGCAGCTTGATGTTGTTCAGTGTGGTAACCAGAACATCCAGATCATGGCCGTCAATCGGGCCAATGTAATTAAATCCGAATTCTTCAAATAGCGTACCGGGCGTTACCATACCTTTGACATGCTCTTCCGCGCGTTTGGCCAATTCCAGCATGGGTGGCACGACACCCAGTACTTTTTCGCCGGCACGACGCGCTGTGGCATAGAATCGTCCGGACATCAGCTTGGCTAAATAGTTGTTGAGCGCTCCGACCGGCCGTGATATCGACATGTCGTTGTCATTCAGGATGACCAGCAAGTTGGCGTCCATTACACCGGCATTGTTCAGTGCTTCAAATGCCATGCCTGCGCTCATCGCGCCATCGCCGATAATCGCCACCGCACGCCGATCCGTTTTATTTAATTGCGCTGCGATCGCCATACCCAGTGCGGCGCTGATCGAGGTGCTGGAATGTGCGGTGCCGAATGCGTCATATTCACTTTCATCGCGGCGTGGAAATCCGGCGATGCCGCCCTGCATGCGCAGCTTGTTCATGCCATCTCGCCGACCTGTCAGAATTTTGTGTGCGTACGTCTGATGACCGACATCCCATACCAATTGATCGTGCGGTGTATTAAAAACGTAGTGCAGTGCAACGGTCAATTCGACGGTACCCAGATTGGAAGACAAATGTCCGCCGGTTTTTGCGACCGATTCAATCAAGAAGTTACGGAGTTCTTTGGCAAACTGCGGTAATTTCTTTTGATCCAGTTCACGTAATTGGGATGGTGAATTAATGATGTCTAACAGTGGATACATTCAAGACCTGAAAATAAAAATGATGAGGAAAATACTAGAACTTACGCTTAATTATAAAATCAGTTACTTGACGCAACCTGAATGCAGCTTCACCAAAACCATCCAAAGTCTGATCGGCATCATGCTGTAATTTTTCCGCTAATTCGCGCGCTTGGCCAATGCCGAGAATACTGACATACGTGGGTTTGTTATTTTCAGCATCTTTGCCGGCGGTTTTGCCCAGTGTGGCTGTTGTTGCTTCAGCGTCCAGCAGATCGTCAACCACCTGAAATGCCAGACCGACACATTTGGCGAAATGATCCAATTTGTTTAACTGATCGTCATCCAAGCGACTGCTGCAGCGGGCTCCCAGCATTACGGCAGCACGAATCAGCGCACCGGTTTTATGAATATGCATAAACTCCAGCTCCAGCAGACTTAGTGTCTTGCCAACACTGTCCAGATCAAATGCCTGCCCTCCTGCCATACCACGTGAACCGGAAGCCAGCGCCAGTTGAGCGATCATCGTTAATTGTGTTTCGGGCGTATCAGCCAGACGTTTTTCCGCCAGCAACTCAAACGCGAGTGTTTGTAAACTATCGCCCGTCAACAATGCAGTGGCTTCATCAAATTCGATATGGCAGGTAGGTTTGCCACGTCTCAGGATATCATCATCCATACAAGGCAGATCGTCATGCACCAGAGAATACGCATGAATAAGTTCTGTCGCCGCAGCAACGACCGTCACACGCTCGATATCCGCCTGCGCAAGCTCGCCCGCTGCAAAAGACAATAAAGGCCGCACCCGCTTTCCGCCCCCCAGCACGGCATAACGCATCGCCCTATGTAGTCGCACAGGAACGCAATCAACGGCAGGTAATCGTGATTCAAGAAACGTTTCGATACTGGTTTGACAGTTACTGGCCCAGCTTTGAAAGTCAGCGCCCATCGCTGTCAGGTCTTGTAAAATTTTTTAACATATCCGCTTCAAGTATTTTTACCTGTTGCTGCGCACCTTGCAGTGTATTCTGACAATATTGCAATAATTCAACTCCGCGCTGATAGGCCGAAAGGGAAGCTTCCAATGACATTTGTCCTGTTTCCATGGCTGCCACTATTTTTTCCAGCTCAGCCGACGCCGCTTCAAAACTTTCTGGCTGAGATACCGCAGCATTTTTAGAAGACTTGGATACCATACATACAAAATTAAATAAATTAAGTGCTTCTCAGCCACTAAACAGGTAAAAATAACGCAATAAGTACTATCAGGTCAATTCAAATTTAGTAATACGCGCTATTATCCCTCTTACAAGCTCCGCATCAATATCTGAAAAACCACATGAATCAACCGGCGGCGTGTGTGGTTATTAATTTTTTATGGAAGCTATGTGTTTGCCGATCACCGCAATTTTTTCAACTAACAGGCTGCCGGACAGTGCAAAATAGCAATATTGATACATGGATTTTACTATGGCAAGATAATACGTACTACGTACGCATGCGCAAACATGAACAGAATCAAGTCGGCGACTACTTGCTTGAGTTTGTTTTCCCAATATACTTAAAACTGGATTGAGACGACCTTGGACGAAAATATTAATCAAATTACCGGATATTTTGAGACTGTACCGTTGTGGCCATTTGTTTTATTTGGCTTTTTAGGGTTGGTGGCTGTGTTTGTTGAAATTCTCAATCGTAAACGCCGCGCCAATGCAATTGATAATTTTCGCTACACCATCGAAACAGAGTTGGAGCTTCTGTACCCGGTCCATAAAGGCTGGCCCAGAAATATCAGTATTTACCTGTGCTCTCGTCTACCCGAAATGCAGCAGAATTTTGAGGTTTTACGGGTATTCATTCCACAGGATCGCTTGCTGAGTTACAACACGGATTGGAATAACTTTTGTGATTTCTGCCGGAATATCACTGATGAGAAGTGCGCCGTTGCAGAACAACCTTCAGTATCCGATCATGCTGCGGCTACCAAGCAATCCACTCGTAAGGAACCGGACCCCAAAGAAACTTTTCATCGACTGGTATCGGATCTACTAAAACATACTAACTTATAAAAAAACCTTCTTTTTGTCATACTTATTTGATGCAGCGAAGCGACTGCATGATTGATTTAAACTATTTAGCTAACCGATCGGTTATTCTTGATTCAATGATCACTCAAACGACAGCGTTCATCTGCCATGAATAAACACGATAAACCGCGCGGTTCCAAAGTAACGGTGCGCCCGGTCATGTCTTATCGTGATATGGGCAAATTCATAGATGTGCCGTGGCATGTCTATGCCGATGATCCGCTGTGGGTGCCGCCTTTGCGCCTGGAGCGGCGTTTTCATTTCTCGCGTTTCAATCCTTTTTTTAAGCATGGTGAATGGCAGGCTTGGGTAGCCTTTAAAAATGGTCAAGCGGTTGGGCGCATCAGTGCGCAAATCGATACTTTGCATCAAGAGCGCTACGGTGCAGACAGTGGTCATTTTGGCCTGTTCGAATGCATCGACGACGCCGAAGTATGTGCTGCACTGCTGCTGAACGCAGAAGCATGGCTGGCATGCCGGCAAATCCGCCGTGTCAGCGGACCGTTTAACCTTTCCATCAATCAGGAGTGCGGTATTCTGGTCGATGGATTTGACACACCGCCGGTTTTCATGATGCCCTATTCATCGCGCTGGTATGGACGCTTGCTGGAAGAACAAGGATATCATCCAGTAAAAGATTTGCTGGCCTATAAAATCAGAATCGATTTTGAGATGCCGCAAGTCATGCAGATATTGATCAATCGATTCTCTCCCAAAATAAAATTACGCACATTGAACCGCAGTCAATTCGATGCAGAAATGGAAATGCTGCGGGATATTTTTAACGATGCCTGGTCTGAAAATTGGGGATTCATTCCCTTCACGCGAGAAGAGTTTGCCGAGCTGGGCAGCAGTCTGCGCTTGTTGGTTCCCGATGAGTTCATTCAGGTCGCCGAAGTCGATGGTAAGCCCTCGGCATTCATGGTGGGACTGCCTAATTTCAATGAAGTTTTAGCTGAATTAAACGGCAGCTTGTTTCCGTTTGGATGGCTCAAGCTGGTCAATAGAATCAGGAATCATCAGATCCGCACAGGCCGCATACCGCTGATGGGGGTACGTAAACAATTTCACAACACGCCTCTGGGTCTGGCATTGGCTTGCCTGGTCATTGATGCGCCGCGGCAAGTAGGGATCGCTCGTGGTATGCAAGAAGTTGAGATGTCATGGATACTGGAAGAGAACGTCGCCATGCGCAATATCCTTGACAGCATTGGCAGCGAGCAATACAAACGCTATCGTATTTTTGGAAAAACATTGTGAGTGCTGAATCCTATCCAACGTCGCGGCGTTTCGCCGCACTGGTGCTGGCCGCTGATCGCACCAATAAAGATCCTATCACGCAATATACCGGCGCAGCCTGCAAGGCTTTTGCACCTGTTGGCGGCGTTCCGATGGTTATCCGCGTTGTAGACGCGCTGGCAGCTTGTGATCTGGTTGCCTCGATTACACTCTGCGGCCCCTCCGAATCCTTGCTTTCGCATTGTCCGGAATTAAAACAACGGATTGCATCCGGGCAAGTGACCTGGTTGCCAAATCTGGATTCGCCCAGTCGTAGCGCTGAAAGCGGCTTGAGTCATGTGTCGAACGATACGCCGGTATTATTGACCACCGCCGACCATGCCCTGCTCACACCTGACATCGTGCGCAATTTTTTACAAAACTCCTTGGCAGTGCAGTGCGACGCTGCTGTCGGTGCGATCAGGCAGCAAACGATCGCTACCGCATTTCCTGGCTCCAGGCGCACCGTCATACGATTGCGTGACGGCGGATTCTGCGGCTGTAATCTGTTCATGTTCAATCCTCAGGGGCGGGCACTGGTCGGGTTCTGGCGGCAAGCTGAAGATTTGCGCAAACGTCCCTGGCGCTTGATCGGACAGGTGCTTGGATTCAAAATGGTGCTGTCTTATTTGTTTGGGTCGCTCACACTGCAGCAGGCATTAGCCGCCGTGTCGGAGAAATCAGGGGTAAACATACAGGCGGTCGTGCTTGATGATCCGCGAGCCGGCATAGATGTTGATAAAGTAGAAGATTTAGTGCTTGCTGAGTCGATACTCAAAATCGATATATGAAATTAATTGAACGATACATCGCGCGCGAAATATCGTTGCCTTTCACGGTAGTCATTCTGATTTTGGTCGGGTTATTTGCCAGCTTCAGCAGTGCCCGGCTTTTGGCGGGCGCTGTCACAGAAACACTGGGCATCGCCGCACTGCTCAAACTGGTATTTTTAAAAACGCTGATTGCATTGGAAGTACTTATTCCTATCGCACTTTATATTTCTGTCATTATTGGTCTGGGCAGACTCAACAAAGATCAGGAATTGAATGTCATCCGTTCTGCCGGCGTTAGTGGTACGCGTATTGTCCTCACTGTGCTGACTGTGGCAATACCGGTTGGTATCGCCAGTGGCATGCTGTCATCGTATGTGCGGCCTTGGGCTTATGCGGAAAGCTACATATTGGACGCGCAGGCCGAAGCGGAATTAAATACCAACCGCTTTCAGGCCGGGCGTTTTTATGGCAGTGAAAAGACCGGAAGGGTTGTCTATGTACGCAGCAAAAGTGATGTCGACCAGCAAATGCAGAATATCTTTCACTATATCAAGAAGCCGGACAGCAGTGAAATTGTTATTGCCAGGAGAGCTCGCCAGATTCAGCCAACGACGGAAGAATTGAGGCCGCATATTCAATTATCCGAGGGTGTGGTATATCAACTAACCAACACAGCAAGCATTGATGAGGTCATTCAGTTTGAGAACATGACTTATTTTATTGATAATGATTTTGTGATGAATTATCGGCGCAAAGCGGCTGCCACGAGAACTTTATGGGAATCTGATCAACCGCGGGATATTGCAGAGTTGCAATGGCGAATCTCCCGTCCGCTTGCTACCATCCTGCTGGCTTTAATCGCGGTGACGTTTATTCGCACCGCGCCGCGCCAAGATAAAACCGATCGCACGTATCTGATCGCAGCGCTTGTTTTCGCTGCTTATTATAACTTGACCGGGCTGGCCAAAACCTGGGTTGAACAAGGCGTTGTGGGCAGCATGCCGGGTGTTTGGTGGCTATATCTGCTGATATTTGTCGCACTGGGTATCTATGCGCTGATATCAAAGCACAAACAATTCTCGCGTCAACAATGATCATTTATCGTTATATCGCTTATCAGGTGGCGATCGGTTTTATGATTGCTACAGCGGTTTTGTTACCGTTATTCAGTTTCTTTGATTTGTTGGATCAATTGGAAGATGTCGGCAAAGGTACCTATCGTGTCAAAGATGCGTTTCTATACACAGTTATGTTATTGCCGCGCAGACTTATCCAGATCGCACCTTTTGTTGCATTATTGGGTACCGTGGTTGCGCTTGGGAAACTGGCGGTTCATTCGGAATTGATCGCTTTACGGGTTGCCGGGATTTCGCCGCTGCGTATCAGTCTTGCGCCTTTAGGCGTTGGTATCCTGCTGCTGCTGGGGGTCGCGATCCTAGAGCAGCTTGTCGCGCCCCAGTTGCATCAAAAAGCGATTGCCGATCGGGCTGTCGCATTGCAGCTCAGTGCCGAATTAGGCAGGAATCTGGGGATCTGGACGCGCAATGAGCACAGTATTCTGCGCATCGGCCAGATGATGTACGCCAAACAAGCGGCCGATATTGAAATCCTGCAGCTGGATCAGGAAGGTTTTTTACTCACGCACACCCTGGCCCAATATGCAGACATCAAAGATGACGATAGTTGGGAATTAAACAATGTAATCGTCAGAACATTTAAAGACGGCGAAATTTCAGCGACCCGCCTCACTTCCTTAAACTGGTCGTCGTTTCTAAACCCGGATGATATTCTAACCCTCACCAAATTACCCGAAAGCCTGTCACCGCTTGAATTGGTAAGGCACGTGGAATTCCTGCGCAGCACTGGGCAGGAAACGGATTCGTATGCACTGGCGTTATGGCGTAAAGTAGGTAGTGCACTGATGACGATTGCAATGCTGCTGTTATCGATTCCATTTGTATTTGGGTCGATTCGCACCGGTTTGAGCAATAAACTGGTGTTTGCTGCGCTGATTGGCATTGCCGTTTACCTGCTGGATCAAATTATTGCGAATACGGGTTTGATATTGCGTTTAAACCCCGCATTCATTGCGTTGGTACCAGGTTTTGCCATGATCATTCTGGCAACACTATGGTTGCGCAGAACTTTTTAACCTATGTTGTATGAATATTCAAGCTGAATACATATGAGGAAAAAATGGGGCAGTTTGCGGTCATAGGGCTGGGCCGGTTTGGTTTGGCAGTATCATTGGAGTTGATGCGCCTTGATCATTCTGTAATCGGTGTAGACGTTGATGCAAAAATTGTAGACCAGATGGCAGATCAGCTCACCCTTGCTGCAATCGCCGATGCAACCGATGAACATGCACTTAAAGATCTGAATATCACTACCTGCGATGCCGTTTTGGTAGCGATTGGCGACGATCTGGAAGCCAGTATATTGTGCGTATTGCTTCTCAAAAACATGGATATAAAAGAGATTTGGGTCAAGGCTACTTCAAAGCCGCATCACACCATTCTTTCTAGAATTGGCGTTACGCGGATCATTCATCCTGAAGAGGAAATGGGTGTGAAGGTGGCGCAGTCGCTTAACTATCCGATGGTCAATCAATACATGACGATTGGTTATGATCTCTATGTGGTTGAAATTAAAATAACTGAGAAATGTCAGGATACTTCGATTGAAGCATTGTTGGAAGAGGTGCAGGACACCGATCCTTTATTGATACGGCGAAAAAGAGCCGTTATCAAGCCGGTCGAGCCAGGCTTTATTTTGGAAGCGGGCGATTCTTTAGTGCTGGCGGGTTCATTAAACGCGCTTAAAATAATCGCAGCCAGGTTACTGTAATTATGAAGTTATGGGATCCGTATGTTTCGCCCTATAAAACAACTGCCACAAAAAAGGATGCGCTGAATATCAGCCCACCGGCGGTATTATTTTTAGGATTTATTTTACTCATTACGCTGGGTACCCTGCTGTTAAAGCTGCCGATTGCTACGCATGCGGAAACCAGTTGGCTGCAAGCAATGTTTACCGCAACGTCAGCGGTAACGGTTACAGGGATGGTTGTTCTCGATACCGGTACGCATTTTACCCTGTTTGGTCAGGTCGTCATCGCGTTACTGATCCAGACAGGGGGGTTGAGTTTTATGACATTTGCGATTGTCGCGGCATTAAGTTTGGGGGCAAGATTAGGAATCGGTCAACGGATAATTGCGCAAGAAGCGTTTAATCAAACCAGCTTGGGAAAGGTCACGCAAACAGCAAAGCATGTATTGATCTATGCCTTTTTCATTGAATTGACCGGAATGATACTACTGACGATCGTGTGGTTTGACGAGCTCGGTTTCGGCAAAGCCGTTTATCATGCATTTTTTTATACGATTTCTGCATTCAATAATGCCGGATTCGCTTTAAACAGTAATAGCCTGATGCCTTATTTTAATAATTTGCCGGTCAATTTGGTGATCACGGCACTTTTTATTATCGGCGGTATCGGTTTTTTAGTGCTGATTGATATTCATAAACACAGAAAATGGCGTCAGCTCAGCGTTAATACCAAAATTGTAGTGTTGAGCACACTGATCATTAATTTTTGTGCGTTTGTACTGATATGGATGCTTGAAGCCAGCAATCCGGCAACACTGGGTCAGTTGTCTGTTGCCGATCAAGCGATGACTGCCTGGTTTCAAGCAGTAGCGCCGCGAACGGCGGGCTTTAACACCTTGGCGATTGAAGAACTAACCGATGCCACAACCATTTTGATGATCTTATTGATGTATATCGGTGGCGGCTCGTTAAGTACGGCCAGCGGCATCAAAATCGGTACTTTTGTCATTTTGATCATGGCGACTTATGCCTTTCTACGTCGCAGGGATGATGTGGTAGTCCTGCAGCGTACCATACCGCAGCCCCAGGTTATGAAAGCGCTGGCACTGACTATCGTGTCTATTATCATGATATTCATAGGAACATTTGTTTTATCCATCACTGAAAAAGCGCCATTGACTGATGTTGTTTTTGAAGCGGTATCGGCGCTTAGCACGGTCGGTTTATCCAGAGGATTAACGGGGCAATTGAGCACGGGAGGGGAGATTGTCATTATATTTTTGATGGTGGCCGGTCGTGTCGGACCACTTACTTTTGCTTATCTCCTAGCTACTCCCAAGAAAAAATATATCAAATACGCCAATGCTGAAATACAAGTCGGTTAATTTTCTTGACTCGGCATGATTTGTGATCTATTTATGCAGGAACGGCATACAACTGAAACACGCCGATAGGCATATCCCCGATAACTATTACACTACAATACATGTCGACCTCAACCTATATCTATATCTTTGGTGAAATTGAAACCAAAATTTGGGGACTAACCGGCCGCGAGCGTTTGCAGCGCATGCTGAAAACCAGGGAACAAATCATCCTTACTGAGGATGTAGAGAAAATCCCTTCCGGCGCTGTTGCATTATTCCTGAACGCCAATTTTCTATTTGATGCCCGGGTACTCACCGCATTGCTCGGCATGGAGAAAAAAATAGCGTTATACAGCGACGAGAATTGTCCCGCTGCGATACGTACCGATGGCGATCAAGCACAGCAACTACTCAGGAATCTCAACAATAACAAGAGCCAGAATTATCGCTTTGTGTTGCTGACCATTCCGCGCATTGGCTTGAACGATCTGCACATAGATTTCCAGCAGAATCTGAAAAAGAAGGATCCGCCTTACATCCTGCCTATCAGCGAAGAAAATCGCCCGTTACTGGAAAAAGAACTGTTTTCCGGATCGTATAAAGGCGTGACCGATCTGGTTACCAAATGGCTCTGGCCAGTACCGGCATTCTGGGCGACCCATTATTGCGTGCGGCAGGGCTGGCAACCCAATCACGTCACGTATCTCAGCGTTGTTTTAGCCGTGTTGGCGGGAGTCGCGTTCTGGTTCGGATTTTTTGGCATCGGCCTGCTTATGGGATGGTTCATGACCTTTCTCGATACCGTGGACGGGAAACTGGCGCGCGTCACTGTGACGTCAAGCCGACTTGGCGATGTATTGGATCACGGTCTGGATATTATCCATCCGCCACTCTGGTATCTGGCTTGGGGAGTCGGTTTGGCAAATACGCTAACGCCCGTTTCCGGTCTGGGAATACTCATGTGGCTTATGCTCATCGGCTATGTCGGCGGACGTTTGTGCGAAGGCGTGTTCCAGTTCTGGTTGGCACACTTTGATATGTTCATCTGGCGCAAATGGGATTCCTTCAATCGGCTCATCACCGCCCGGCGCAATCCGAATCTTTTGTTGCTCACGTACGGATGGCTGACCGATCAACCGGATTTCGGGCTTTTGCTGGTCGTTGCGTGGCATTTGATCTCCACCGGAATCTTGGTATGGCGTTTGATGACCGGCTGGAAAACCAAGCAAAAAGAAGGATCGCTGAAATCCTGGTTGCAAGATGTCGATCCGGCACGTGATCGGGAAATTTTGGCGGTCAGAATATTCACACGCGCCCCAATCAGTCTCAAAAAACCTTATCCGATATCATCCAATTAATTGTTTATACATCCAATGACATTACAAACACGGATTGACCGCTTGAGAACCGGGAAAGCCAAAATTGGCTGCTTGTTCAACCCAATGGGAGGTCAGGCACGCAAACATCAATCGGCCATCCGGCAGGCACTGGGCGAAATATCCGACATTTTCGTCTGCGAGGCCACCGATGCGATCACTTTCAAAAGTGCAATGGATCAATTGCTGCGGGCGAAAATCGATTTACTGGTCATTGTCGCGGGAGACGGCACAACGCACGCGATACTCGGTCATCTCTTCACTGCATTGGCGCCGGCGAAATGGCCTGTGCTGATGGTCATACCGGGCGGTACCACCAATATGACGTCGCTGGATCTGGGCATGCGCGGCAAACCCGAACAAATTCTGCACTGTTTACGCGATTTCCTGTTACAGCCAGCGGAACCCAGGCTGGCGCAACGCTCCGTCCTACGCATCGAGCAGGCAGGAATGGGGGCAATCTATGGCATGTTCTTCGCCGCCGGATTGGTCGCGCGTGGCGTCAAATTCTCGCGTAGCCCGGTCAAACAATTGGGCATTACAGGTGGTATTTTTACTGCTTTGATCATGCTGCGTTCGCTTGCCGGCATGGTGATCGGCACGATATCGGGCCGCCATCAGAACGAATGGGCGCCGGTCACCATGACCGTGACGCAAGCCGATGGACGAATTTATCAGGGCACTTACCTGTTTGCGCTGGTCAGCGCATTGGATCGCTTGTTGTTAAATATCCGCCCGTATTGGGGAAAAGAACCGGCACCGTTGCATGTGACATTGGTCGATCAACACCGCAAACGCTTGTGGCGTTCAATATGGCCGTTAATTTCAGGCGGCGGCGAAGTGCTGCAGGAAAAAGACGGTTACTATAGCCATAATACCCATTCCTTAACGCTGCAGATGGATGATGAGTACATTGTGGACGGTGAATTATATCGATCCGCTGGTGCGAACAAACCGCTACGAATTACCGCAACCAATCCTGTGACATTCTTCGTGCTGGGAGGCGCTGTTACTACTATGACTAATACTAAAGCTACATCCACCGAGCAACTGCCCATTCGGTTGCTCAGTGAGGTCGCTTGGGAAAGCAACAAAGCCACATCTCCTGATCTCGTTCCAGTGGTGGATTCACTCATTATGCGCTTTGGCGAGTCACTCGATGCCGTCATTCTTTATGGTTCCTGCCTGCATTCCGCGATCAGCCTGGAAGAAGGCATTGTTGATTTGTATGTCATCGTGGACAGTTACCACAAAGCTTATCCCGAGCGTTATTTGGCCAATTTAAACGCCTGGCTGGCACCTAATGTTTTTTATATAGAGGTACCGCATCAGGGAAGAACGCTGCGTGCCAAATACGCCGTTATTTCAGCACACGACTTCAGGCGTGGTGCGCAGTCTTGGTTTCATCCGTATATCTGGGCGCGTTTTGCGCAACCGTCACGGTTGCTTTACTGCCGTGACGATGCTGTGCGAGAACACATCTATGCTTCGCTGGCGCATTCTGTTGTCACTTTTCTAAAATCGGGAGCCACAGCACTCGAGGCAGGTATATTCGATGTAGAAGAAATCTGGACCCGTTGTCTGATGCTCACCTATGCCGCCGAATTGCGGGCAGAGCGGGAAACGCGCGCACGCCATCTGGCGCAGGCCAACCTAGGCGCCTTTACCCGCCTGACAGAGGTAGCAGCTCCCGTGCTGCAAGGCATATTGGAGAAACAAGATAATGGGAAATATCGCTGTCTGATCGATCCGGCGACACAACAGCGAGCATTGTGGCGCTGGCGTTTGCGCCGTTGGCAGGGAAGGATTCTGTCGATTCTACGCTTATCCAAAGCCACGCTGACTTTCAACAATAGCGTCGAATACGCGGCGTGGAAAATTGAGCGGCACACCGGTGTGCGCGTCGAAATTACTCCGATGTTGCGCCGCCACCCGATTCTATGGGGCTTGAAGGTAGCTTGGCGGTTGCTACGACGTGGTGTGTTACGCTAAGCCTGCTAAATCCGGTCGCTTCGTAGCAGACAATAAAAACCAACAACCTGTAGATCTTTTAATGGAGAGCAACATGAACATTCTGTTCCGTTTATTCATTCTTTCGATAGTGCTGACGCTGACGGCCTGCACCACCATGTATCTCGAAGGCCTGGAGAAGATTGGCATTCCGAAGCGCGATGTGATGGTATCGCGGGTTGAAAAAGCACGCGATACACAGGAAGAAACCAAGGAGCAATTCAAGTCCGCGCTGGAACAATTTACTGCCGCCACCAATTTTAGCGGCGGCGACCTGGAAGCTACCTATAAACGACTCAACGACGAGTATGAAGCCAGCGTCAGCAAAGCCGACGAAGTCAAAACGCGAATTGCGGATATAGAGAGTGTCTCCGAAGCGTTATTCACCGAATGGAAAACGGAGATCACGCAATACAGCAATGCCTCGATGAAGCAAAGCAGCCAGAAAAAACTCGACACTACGCAAGCGCACTACCGTCAATTAATCGCCTCGATGAAGCAAGCCGAAGCCAAAATCGAACCGATCCTCACCGTGTTTCATGATCAGGTCATGTTCCTCAAACATAACCTCAATGCCCGCGCCATTGCTTCACTCAAAGGCGAATTAGGCACCATCAAATCCGACGTATCCGCGCTGGTTGCTTCGATGGAAAAATCGATCAATGAGGCAAATGCATTTATTAGTACGATGGAACAAAAGTGATGGATGTAAAAATTGCAAGCTGAAAATGCGGGTAAAATTGTGCTCAATTATCAAAAACCAACCATGCGAACGCCTGTAGACTACCGCCTCCGCAATCCGCATCAGTTGTTTTGCTGCAGATTAGTGTAAGAACCATCAAGTTAATCGGTTTTCTGTGTTACTGGCATGCCGATATTTTGCAGAGGAAGTTTTTTTATGAATAAATACGTTTCTTCACTATTATTTCATGGGACTGTTGTTTTTATCACACTAAATCCTTGTGTCGCCTTAGCAGGAACAGGCAATGCCGTCCACTATCACGACAAGTACCAAGGCAGAAAAACAGCGAATGGTGAAGTTTTTGATCAAAATAAACTGACTGCTGCGCATAATAAATTTCCTTATGGATCGGAAGTCAAGGTCACTAATTTAGCAAACAACCAAAGTGTCATCGTCAAAGTTAATGACCGTATGGCACAGCATAATCAAAATATCATCGATGTCACAAAACACGCAGCTAAAAAGCTGGGTTTTTTGGGAAAAGGGCGCGCACAAGTGAGCCTTAAACAAATAAGATGAAGATGTCATGAAACAAAGCGCATGGACAGATCGATCGCCTGAATATTTTTAGTTAAGCCGCCAACGGAAATCCGATCAACTCCCGTTTCAGCGATCTGGCGTATAGTCTGTAATGTGACATTACCGGATGCTTCCAGTACTACCCGTTCACCAGCTTGCTGGCGGGTCAAAGCAACCGCATCGCGCAACTGATCCAGCGTAAAATTATCCAGCAGCACCATCATGGCGCCAGCCGCCAGTGCCTCATGCAATTCCAGCAATGATTCCACTTCAATCTGGATAAAGACATCCGGCGGCGCAATTTCCCGCGCTCTCATCAAAGCCGGCTTAATGCCACCCGCCGCGATAATGTGGTTTTCCTTAATCAGAATGCCGTCATACAGGCCGATACGATGATTGACGCCGCCGCCGCAGGTTACCGCGTATTTCTGCGCCAATCGCAAACCTGGCAGGGTTTTTCGCGTGTCGACGACAAGTGCTTTTGTGCCGGCGATGGCATCGGTAAAGTGTTTAGTGTGTGTCGCTACGGCGGACAGCATCTGCAGAAAATTCAATGCGGAGCGCTCCGCAGTCAACAGTGCGCGGGCTGGTCCTTTGATCGTGCAAAGTTGTTGCCCGGCTTGAATATAATTCCCGTCCTGGGCAAGCCAGTCGATCGTTGTTTGCGGTGCCAGTGCCAGAAAACAGGTTTCAAACCACTGCATTCCGCACAATACCGCATTTTCCCTACTGATTACCAACGCGCTTAATTCCTTGTCCCGTGGAATCAATGCAGCCGTCAGGTCGCCCGTACCCATATCTTCCGCTAGCGCACGTTTTACATTGTCATTAATTTCATCAAGTAAATTGTTCAATTTCTTTATGTACCCAAACTGTTCACTTACTATTGCCGAACAGATAGTATATAGGCTCTCGCGATAGTAGGCTGATAGAAAGGAGATGATATGATTCACGCGACTAATTTGATCATTCACGGTATTGCCACGATACTCGGTGTTGCCATCGTCGTGATGATTATTTTTTGGTTCATCCAGGATGTCACACAGAAACAACACACGGTGCTGCGTAATTATCCTGTCATTGGGCGCTTGCGCTATTTTTTTGAAATGCAGGGAAAATATTTCCGGCAGTATTTCTTTGCCAATGATCGCGACGAAATGCCGTTCAATCGTGCCACACGTGGCTGGATCTACAAAAATGCCAAGAACAAGGGCAGTATGGTCGGTTTTGGTTCCACCAATGATTTGCGCCAGCCTGGATCGGTCATTTTTGTCAATGCCGCTTTTCCGATTCAGGAAGAGGATCAACTGCCGACACCCTCATTGCACATCGGTCAGGGCTACTGCGAGCATCCTTTCGAAGCCAAATCCATCATTAATATTAGCGCTATGAGCTACGGCGCCATTTCGAAACCTGCCATACGCGCTTTGTCACGCGGTGCGGCACAAGCGGGTTGCTGGCTGAATACCGGCGAAGGTGGGCTGGCTCCGTATCATCTGGAAGGCAATTGCGATGTGATTATGCAAATCGGCACCGCCAAGTACGGCATTCGCGATGAACACGGCAGTTTTTCCGCGCAACGCGCCAAAGAATTGAGCAAGGTGGTCAAAGCGTTTGAGATTAAATTGTCGCAAGGCGCAAAACCCGGCAAAGGCGGATTGCTGCCCGGTACTAAAGTAGGCAGTGAGGTCGCCGCGATACGTGGCATTCCTGAGCATCAGGATTCCATCAGCCCGAATCGCCATAAGGACATTAATAACATTGATGAGCTGCTCGACAAAATCAGTTATGTCCGTGAGCTGACCGGACGTCCGGTCGGTATCAAAACGGCGATCGGCGGGTGGAATTTTATTAATGAACTATGTGACAGCATTAATCGCCGCGGACTCGAATATGCCCCCGATTTTCTGACCATTGACGGCGGCGAAGGCGGCAGTGGTGCCGCACCGCAGACACTACTTGACCATGTCAGCTTACCAATTTCGGAAGCTTTGCCGCGCGTGGTGGATGCACTAATTCAGTCTGGCCTGAAAAACCGTATTTATGTTGTCGCTGCGGGAAAATTGGTTACTTCCGCTGAAGGTGCTTGGGCGCTTTGCACCGGTGCTGATTTTGTCAATACGGCGCGAGGCTTTATGTTCTCATTGGGTTGTATTCAGGCGATGCGCTGCCATCTCAACACTTGCCCTACCGGTATTGCAACCCACGATGTACGTTTGCAAAACGGTTTGGTGGTTGAGGAAAAATATCTGCGTGTTGCTAATTATGCCAAGAATGTTAATAAGGAAATCAACATGATTGCCCATTCGTGTGGTTTACACCATGCACGACAATTTAAGCGTGAACATGTGCGCATCGTTGAAACAGCGGGTAAAAGTGTGGCGCTGAATATTTTGTATCCTTACCCCGAGCCACCGAAGAAAGAAATATAAATAATTTCCTTCATTCGGTCTTCTTCCAAAACGTAATCAGCTCTGGATCATCTTCCTGTGCCGTTGCGTTTGCTTTTCATCAACCTACACAAGCTATTTTCAGCAAGTTTCAGATAAGGAGGTTAAAGAGCGTCTAATCACAGCTTAAGTATAGGAGCCACCCACCGATAATAGTTCGTCATTCTTTGAATAGCCCTCACTTAATCTCGAGTCGCCATAAAGATCTTTGTTTCTTGGAAATGCTAATAGACAATGTTTCGTTTTTTTATCAATCAAGATGATCGCAGAATTGTTACCATTAGTGGACTGACACTGGTTACTCTCATCTTGTTAACAGGTTTTTCTGTCTATAAGATCATGCAACCACAGACTGAAGCGATGACGGCTTCAGGCCTGCAAGTGGCGCTGGAAAATATGGTCAAGCTGATCGAAAATCAGATTATACATTCCATATCGCACACAAAAGCAGCATCCACACGTACTACCCTGATTCAAAGCTTGGAAAAAGCCAATTCAGATGCACGCAAAGACGAAGGGACTATCGATTTAATTCAGTATTCAGAAAGAATGCTGAAGAATAACTTCTCAGGTATCAGTATCTATGATTCTGCTGGCGACCCGATACTCAGATCGGGCCTTCATGCCAATGACCCGGATCTGATGGTTGAATTAGATACTGACCCGGGTATCCGCAGCGATTTACTGTGGGATGACGGGCAATTTATTTTGCGTAATTCCATGCCTATCCTGAATGACGAAAATAAATTCATTGGTCGTGTCATAACGGAAGAGCCGCTGCCCGCTCTCACCAGGATATTTACAGAAACCACCCTGATTGGTATGACGGGTGATTTTCTGCTGTGTGCTCCTGTGAAAGGAAGTAATCTGGAGGTGGGCTGCTTTATGCGCGGTTTTAATGATAATCGTTTTAAGCGTATGCAGCGCATCATAGATAATAACCCATTACCGATCCACTACGGACTAGCAGGGCAAACTGGCATTAAATTCACCAAGGACTATCGGCAGATTGATGTTGTTGCAGCGCATTCACCTGTTGCTTACGGATTAGGCGCTGTACTCAAGATTAACGAGCACGAGTTATATGGTTATCTATCAGATCAGATTAAAACGATCTTGCTATATCTGGGATTGTTTGTAGCATCCGGCATCGCAGTTCTACATTGGCTGACCATGCCACTGATTCAAAAGTCCATTAAATCCAGAGATGCATTGATAAAAACGCATCAAAAATTAGTACAGGCTAGAAGCCATGCCGAGAAAACTTCTTCTGAGCTGACTGCCTATATCAATGCCATTGGCAAAATTGCTTTAATTTCCTTTATTGATCGTCAGGGAAAAATTATACGAGTCAATGATAAGTTGTGTGAGATCAGCGGCTACTCTCAAGGAGAACTGATAGCGCAAGATTATCGCTTATTGAGTTCACAGGTACATCCCGAATCATTTTTTGTTGACATGTGGGCAACTATTACCAAAGGTGAAATTTGGCACCAGGAAGTCTGTAATCGTAATAAAGCAGGAACACTCTATTGGGTGGATGCAGCAATCATACCGATTGTAAGCGCCCCTGGGAAAACCGATTGTTATTTGTCGATCAGTGTCGATATTACCGCACACAAACAAAAAGACAGCGGCTTGAGTGAACGGCTTAAAGAAAGTAATTGTTTGCAAATAATCAGAAATTATATGGAGCAGGACCTAAGTACAGAGAAGATATGCCAAGACATATTGGAATCCCTCGTGCTGGCCTTATATTTCCCTGAAATGGCTGTTGCTATGATTGAACTAGGAAACAAACGAATTACTACAGCGGAGTATCACGAAAACCTGCGCAACGAAATCAGCGCAAAAATTATCTCGAATGGAGAGGTGTGTGGATTGTTAAGGGTATCTTACTTGCAAGACTTGCCATTCACATTTCCCTATGAGCAGAATCTGATTGACACCATTGCACATGACCTAGGTCGTTGGTACGAACGCAAAGAAGCTGAACAGCGCATTATCCAAATGGCAACGCATGACGCATTAACAGGCTTACCCAATCGGCATTTGCTACAGGATCGGATCGAACAAGCATTGGTGCATGACACGCGCCATCACAAGCAAATGGCTGTGCTATTTATCGACCTGGATCATTTCAAAACTATCAATGACTCATTAGGCCATGACATCGGTGATCTGTTATTAAAAGCAGTAGCCAAGCGATTATCGGCTTGTGTTCGCAACGAAGACACCGTTGCGCGTCAGGGCGGCGATGAGTTTATTGTGGTGCTAAATTCCATTGCGGAGTCTCTGGATGCGGCAAAAGTGGCCCAAAAGATTCTGGATACGATGATACGGCCTTACCATATCCATAAAAACGAGCTACATATCGGCGGTAGTATTGGTATTGCGGTATTCCCGGATGACGGAACCAATGCGGAAGAACTACTAAAGAACAGTGATGTGGCTATGTACTATGCCAAAGAAAATGGACGCAATAATTATCAGTTCTTTACCGATGAACTCAACAAATCTGCTCACGAGCGGCACACCCTCGGCCTTGATTTGCGCTATGCGTTAGAGCGTGACGAACTGGTTCTATACTACCAGCCTGTCATGGATATGCCTGATCAACAACTTTATAGTGTGGAAGCGCTGTTGCGCTGGCGGCACCCTGAGCATAAATTGATTTCTCCGGATAAATTTATTAGCTTGGCGGAAGAAACCGGGCTGATTATTCCGATTGGTGAATGGGTTATAAAAACAGTCTGTACACAAATCAAAACGTGGCAGAATCAGGGTTATATTGTTCCAAGGGTGGCCATTAATCTATCAGGAAGGCAGTTCCGGGATAAAGATTTAACAAAAAATATTGCTCGCATACTGAATGAAACCGGGGTAGAGGCAGAATATATCACTTTGGAGATCACCGAAAGTATGCTGATCGATAACATTGAGAAAGTCGTCGAAACACTTAAATGTTTGAGTGAAATGGGCATACACATCTCAATTGATGACTTTGGTACTGGTTATTCAAGCCTCAGTTATCTGAAACGTTTCCCAATTCATACGTTAAAAATAGATCGCACATTCGTTCGTGACATCGTAACCGATAAGAACGATCGTACGATTGTCGCTGCTATCATTGCAATGGCACACAGCCTGGAAATGGATGTCATTGCAGAAGGTATCGAAACAGAAGAACAGCTTAATCTATTAATCGCGCAAAAATGCGATCACTATCAAGGTTATTATTTCAGTAGACCGGTACCCGTTTCTGAAATCGAGAGCATTTTAAAGAAATTCATACCAGAAATAAGCAAGATACACGTACTTCGCATAGCCAAATAATCTGCTCTTGAAATTCCGATACCCGCCCCCCACGTAGGAACCAATAACATACGGAGGGAGAATTCATGCGTTTTGACAAACTAACCACCAAATTTCAACAAGCCTTTGCGGATGCACAAAGTATCGCTGTCGGTCAGGACAATCCGGTAATTGAACCGCAGCATTTATTATTGGCGCTCCTGCAACAAGAAGATGGCAGTACGCTCTCTTTACTGCAACGTTCTGGCGTTAATACAGTTCCATTGCTGGAAAGTATCAAGCAAAGCGTGCAGCGTCTACCGAAAGTAGATCACTCGGGCGGAGAAATTACTATTTCCCGCACGCTGAATAACCTATTGAATCTGGCAGATAAAGAAGCGCAGAAGCGCAACGATCAGTTTATTGCCTCGGAGATGTTTCTGTTGGCAATCCTGCAGGATAAGAATGAGATTGGTGCATTACTCAAACAATATGGCGCCAATTACACGGCGTTGGAAAAAGCAATTAATGCAATACGAGGCGGCGAACAAGTCAACAGCGCTGAAGCAGAAGGCAGCCGCGAAGCTTTGAAAAAATATACCCTGGATCTGACCGAACGTGCACGTCAGGGTAAATTAGATCCGGTTATCGGACGCGATGATGAGATTCGCCGTGCGATACAAGTTTTGCAGCGGCGCACCAAAAATAATCCTGTACTGATAGGCGAGCCGGGTGTCGGCAAAACCGCCATTGTTGAAGGCTTGGCACAGCGCATTATCAATGGCGAAGTACCTGAAAGCTTGAAAGACAAACGTGTGCTATCTTTGGATATGGCCGCACTCCTGGCGGGCGCCAAATATCGCGGAGAATTTGAAGAACGCCTCAAGTCGGTGTTGAAGGAGCTTGCACAAGACGAAGGAAAAACCATTGTATTCATAGATGAGCTGCATACCATGGTGGGCGCAGGCAAAGCGGAAGGCGCAATGGATGCGGGCAATATGTTAAAACCCGCATTAGCTCGGGGAGAATTACACTGCGTCGGCGCAACCACGCTAGACGAATACCGCAAATATATTGAGAAAGATGCTGCGCTGGAGCGACGCTTCCAAAAAGTACTGGTGGAAGAACCGAGTGTGGAAGCCACCATCGCAATATTGCGTGGCCTGCAGGAGAAATATGAGTTACATCACAGTGTCGATATTACTGACCCCGCTATTGTCGCTGCTGCGGAATTGTCTAATCGTTATATTACTGATCGTTTTTTACCCGACAAGGCAATCGACCTGATCGATGAAGCTGCGGCACGTATTCGCATGGAAATTGACTCCAAACCGGAAGTGCTGGATAAGCTGGATCGACGCCTGATACAACTCAAAATTGAGCGTGAGGCGGTTAAAAAAGAAAAAGACGAGGCATCGCAAAAACGCCTGCAGTTACTTGAGGAAGAGATTAAGCAAAAAGAGCGCGAATATGCCGATCTAGCTGAAATCTGGAAAACAGAGAAATTCCAGGTGCAAGGATTCCAGCAAACTAAAGAAGAAATGGAAAAAATCAAGCTGGAAATCGAAGCGGCTACCCGTAAAGGAGATTTACAAAAAGCATCGGAATTGCAATATGGCCGTCTTCCGCAATTGGAAGCACAGCTAAAAAAACACGGCGAAAATACTGAGCAAGGTGCTGTGGCCGCCCCCAAAATGTTGCGCACCCAAGTTGGCGCTGAAGAAATTGCGGAAGTAGTATCGCGTGCTACCGGGATTCCTGTCTCTAAAATGATGCAAGGTGAGCGTGAAAAATTGTTGCTGATGGAACAAAAATTACATGACAGGGTAATCGGTCAGGATGAAGCGGTACGCTTGGTATCCGATGCGATCCGTCGTTCTCGTGCCGGATTGGCTGACCCTAATCGTCCTTATGGGTCATTCCTGTTTCTGGGGCCAACCGGTGTGGGTAAAACTGAGTTATGTAAGGCGCTAGCCGGATTTTTATTTGATTCAGAGGATCACTTAATACGTGTTGATATGTCTGAGTTCATGGAAAAACATTCGGTAGCGCGTTTGATCGGCGCACCGCCCGGCTATGTCGGCTATGAAGAAGGCGGTTATTTAACTGAGCTTGTACGCAGAAAACCTTACGCCGTCATTTTGCTGGATGAAGTGGAAAAGGCACATCCGGATGTATTCAATGTCCTGCTGCAAGTTCTGGATGATGGTCGTATGACGGATGGTCAGGGACGTACCGTCGATTTCAAGAATACAGTGATTGTCATGACATCCAACTTGGGTTCGCAAATGATCCAGGAAATGTCCGGCAGTCCATATGAATCGATCAAGTATGCAGTGATGGGTGAGGTAAAAGCCCATTTCCGCCCTGAATTTATTAATCGTATTGATGAAGTGGTGGTATTCCATGCTCTGGATCAAAAAAATATCCATTCGATTGCGAAGATACAACTTCACTATCTTCAAGCCAGACTAGCCAAACTGGATATGAAGCTTGAGATTAGCGATGCTGCATTATCCTTGATTTCTCAAGCTGGCTTTGACCCGGTATTCGGTGCGCGACCTTTAAAGCGCGCGATCCAGGCACAAATTGAAAATCCGCTGGCAAAAGAGATCCTGGAGGGTAAATTTGTCGCCAAAGATACCATTAGAGTTGATTGCAATGATGACAAAATCAGTTTTTCTAAAACGAATGGATAGAACACCGGTATCGATTGATTAAAACATAGCGTCTCAACGAGATTCGGGTAAAATATATTTTTTTTACTGGGTAAGTTGTCATGTTTAAAGGTAGCTTGGTTGCCATCGTTACTCCGATGGATGAAGAGGGTGGATTGGATCTGGAGCGTTTCCGCTCTCTTCTTGATTTTCATATAGACCAGGGTACCGATGGTGTTGTGGTAGTTGGTACTACAGGCGAATCTCCAACTGTGGATTTTGAAGAACACCACCTACTCATGCGCACTGCAGTGGATCATGTGGCTGGACGCATACCGGTCATTGCAGGTACGGGCGCTAATTCAACCCGTGAAGCGATTGATTTATCGATTTACGCAAAAAATACCGGAGTAGATGCTTGCCTCTCGGTTGCCCCGTATTACAATAAGCCCACTCAGGAAGGGCTATATCAGCACTTTAAGGCAATTGCGGAGGCGGTTGAAATTCCGCATATTTTGTATAACGTTCCCGGCAGGACCGTTGCAGATATCCACAACGATACCGCGTTACATTTGGCACAGATTCCCAATATTGTAGGTATTAAAGATGCAACCGGCGATATTGGACGAGGCTCTGATTTATTGGCGCGCGCGCCAGCGGATTTTTTCATTTATAGCGGAGACGATGTCAGTGCGCTGGCACTGATGTTATTAGGTGCGCATGGCGTTATTTCGGTTACAGCAAACGTAGCGCCCAGAATAATGCACGACATGTGCATGGCCGCATTTGCTGGCGATCTGAAAACTGCTCGAGCACTCAATAATCAGCTGCTACGTTTACATACTGATCTATTTGTTGAAGCTAATCCGATTCCCGTGAAATGGGCTGTTGCACAAATGGGCTTAATGGGTCTTGGAATTCGCCTTCCCCTCACGCCATTATCCGCTCAATATCATCAGCTGATTCGCGAAGCCATGCGATCGGCTAATATCCGTGATTTGAGGAAGTAAGATGTCAAAAATGAAATGGCGGAAAGTAACTATACCGTCACTGGTATTGGCGTTTTCATTGACAAACACGGGCTGTAAGACGCTCGATCTGTTTCCTGAAACCAAGAGCATTGATTACAAGTCGGCTGGGAAACTACCCCCCTTGGATATTCCACCTGATCTGATCCAGCCTGCTATTGATGAGCGCTATTCGATTCCTGAATCCAACTCGTCCAGTAGTAGCACAACGTTTTCCGCTTATAACAATGAACGTGGCGGACAATCGAAGGCTGGTACGTCTTCCTTTATACCGTCATCGATTCAGAATGTACATATTGAGCGTGCCGGAACGCAACGTTGGCTGGTTGTACCTCAATCACCTGAAGTGGTATGGCCGATAGTCAAAGAATTCTGGCAGGAATTGGGTTTTCTGATCAAAATGGAAGTTCCTGAGACAGGTATTATGGAAACCGATTGGGCGGAGAATCGGGCCAAGATTCCTCAAGATCCCATACGCACTATTCTTTCGACCTTTCTGGACAGCATTTATTCAACTGCTGAACGCGATAAATTCCGGACTCGTCTGGAACGGAATGAATTAGGCAGCACCGAGATATATATCAGTCATCGCGGCATGATTGAAGTGCTGGAAGGTGGTAGCCTTAACCGCACCATTTGGCAGCCTCGACCCGCAGACTCTGATCTGGAAGCTGAAATGCTATCCCGGTTGATGATGCGCTTTGGTGTAGCAGAAGAACAAGCCAAGTTGGAGTTGACTGCGGGTAGAAGCACTACTCAAGAACGTGCCTACATTGATCAAACAGGAAACACGCTGATCATCAATGAAGCGTTTGACAGATCGTGGCGACGCGTCGGACTGGCGCTTGATCGCAGCGGTTTTACCGTTGAGGACCGTAATCGGGTAGAAGGTATTTATTTCGTTCGCTATGTGAATCCTGATAGCGATAGTAAGAAAAAAGGCGATGGCGAAGGTATTCTGTCGGGAATTATGTTCTGGCGTAGTGATGATAAGGAAGATGCAAAAGCTGCAAAATACCGTATACACGTTGATAATACCGGAACCAATACCAGCAAGGTTACTCTGCTCAATGATGACGGAACGGCAATAAATTCTGCTACTACCAGTCGTATTCTGAAGCTATTACATGAACAACTTAGGTAGCATAGGAGAGTAAACTGACATAAGCCTCGGGGAAAGATAGCTGATATTTTATTTTCTCCTCATAGAGATTCTAGAGTAAAGAAAATTTCAATAACTGTAAGCGTCCAACGCCACCATCTATCGCTATCAATTCTTCTGTTTTAGCGTT
>CAZYHY010000017.1:0-52291 GCA_964647635.1 uncultured Nitrosomonas sp. | reverse complement strand
CGGCGTCGCCGTTCAGGTTGTTCAGAACCGGCGCATCGTTGACCGCATTGACCGTGACGGTCAGCGGTGCGGCCTGCAGTGTGCCGAATCCGGTACCGCCATATTCGACGATATAGCCTTGTACACCCGGTGTGTTTCCGGGAAGGTCGTCCCAAAATCCATTGAGCGCCAGGCGCGCATGATCTTCAATACCGCCCTGATCGTTGGGGTCCGTCGACGCCCAATGACTATAGCGTCCGTTCACCGCGCTGCCATTCGCAGCACCTGACCAGAACGGTGTGCCTGCTTCAGGCCCGGTTACCCAACGCCAATCCCCTTCCACGGCGGCATCGCTCGCCCCAAACCAACCCGAACCACCCAGCCTAGCGGCCATATAATCGCCCTCCGATTGCGAGGTGATCGTTGCCAGATAGCCATTCAAGCCATAGAGCGTGCGGCCTTCCGCAGCGGTCTTAGCACTTGCCCAGTCTATCCCGTTAGCACTGACATACTCATAATAATGGCCGTTGTTTGGGTTATAAAACTTCCCGGGTTGATCGACGAAATAGTCACGGGATGCACCATTATTGTCGCTGACCTGTATCGCCAAATCGTCCGTTCCGGAATAATCCAAATTGCCTTGATAGGACAAGCTGCCCAAGGCGGTATTCAGCGCGGCGATAGTGCCACTGAATTGCAGGGTACTTCCGGAAGTCGTGCCGCTAATGCCGGTTGTCGTGCCCAGCGTCAAAACGCCATGATTGGCGGCTATGTTGACGGTCAGGCTGGCCGGATTGTTGGCATCGCTGACGGTGAGCCCGCTAATGCTGATCGGCGCGTTCTCGTTGCCCACGACCGACGCCCTTCCCTTGATCGACAGATCGTCTTTCACATCGACTGAAAATGCAGCGTTCGCTGTTTGACCGTCACCTTCCGACAACGCCAGATTAAAATTACGCAAACCGACGGTAGCGCTTTGGTAACCGATATTCTGAATGAATTTGGAGACATTGGTTATGGTCGCGCTGCTATTGAGGGTAATGGTCAAGGTGTGCCCGTTTTGACCATCATTGGTGGCGTGTACAATCCCGATAGCGGTTCCGTCAACGGTAATGGTTTCACCCGCTGCAAGCGTATTATTTCCACCGGAAGCGGCTTTGAAGCCATCCAGCGAGAAGCTGCCGTTGGCGGTGCCGGATGTGGTGGTAATGACCAGGGTGCCACCATTGAAATTGGTTGTATCCACATCGGTAATGGCGACCGCCGTACCGGTATCGATCAACACAACCTGATTGACTGCTGTCGTTGTAGCGATGTCACCAGAAAGATTATTCAGAACAGGCGCATTGTTGTTATTGATGATCGTTATTGCCAGTTGCATCGTTTGCAGCGTGCCGTACCCATCCGTACCTAATCCATTGCCGCCGTATTCAACGATATAGCCATTAGCGTAAGGATAACCACTATAGAGAGGGGCGCTTGCCATATCATTCCATAGGCCGGAAGCCGAGGCTCGAAATTGCCCATAAAATTCACTACTATAAACGTTGTTAGGTTCTCCAGTGCCCCAGTTGGTATATCGGCCGCTAATGCTAGTGCCATTATCTAGGCCGGACCAAAATTGGGTGCCTGATTCGGGACCGGTTACCCAATACCATTGATTGGCAGTGCTACCTGTCACACTTGGCGCATCACTGGCGCCCATCCAGCCATCGACACTGATTTTCGATACGATGTAACTGTTTTCAGCCGCAGATCCGATGGTTGTCAGATACCCTTGTAATCCATGCAATGTTCTAGCACTCGCGCCTGCTCTTGCTGCGTCCCAAGTAACTTGCGATGCATTGACATACTCGTAATAGTGGCCATTGCTTGAATTATAAAATTTACCTGTCTCATCAAAATGGTAGCCGTACCACGATGCGCCGTTGTTATCACTGACTTGAATATTGATTGAATCGGTGCCTGAGTAGTTGGTATTGCCTTGATAAGTCAGGCTGTTGAGTGCCGTGTTTAAATTGGCAATGCTGCCTTTGAAATCTAAGGATGCGCCTGAAGTCGTCCCGGTAATTCCCGTTGTCGTGGTAAGCGCCAAGCTACCGTGGCTGACACTCACTTTAACTTTGAGGCTCGATGGATTGTCGTTATCGCCAACGGAAAAACCGTTAATAGAAATAACGCTGTCTTTATTGACCGTGATGGCCGATTTACCAGTAATAACTGGTTGGAAGAGATTAGCCATTTTTCGCCCAATCCATTTGAAAATTATCGATAGCCGTTACGCGTAAATCTTGAACCGGTAAGAATGCATGCAATACACTGGCAGTCATTAAATATACCTTCAGGCTTTAAAACTACATGATTGAAATACGTCAACAAAAATTACATTTGTGTAGGAATATGCTACCAATGTCTCCGCATCGTTAAATCATGTAAAACAAGCACTTTTCTATTTCTGATTTAATTCAATGCGCCAGTGACGGAGCAAAACGATACTGGCGTGGCATATAGAAAATGCCCTGGTGATAGCGAAGGTACGCGTGTGGAAATCTTATGGCGGACATCACAAACAATTGCAGGCAAAGCCATTCCAAAGCATGAATATAAGTGACATCGATCATATGCATTTGATTGATATGATCAATAAAGAACTAACGACCCAAATGAGTAGACACAATCGGCAAATCATGTTTAGAATTGGTAGCAGTTTTAAATCGATAGTTGGCTTCACAAACCAATCCAGTTTTCCTTCATTAGGCAACTTATTCGCCGTCGACCCACGCATCGGTCTTGGTGAGACATGGCTATTTTGAGACAGCGGGTACCGCGTGTATTCCGGCTTTTTTAAATACATTATTGACAACCATAAGGAGTAAGAAAATGAACAAGACTTTCAAATACAACCGGCTTGACAAGAATGACGCGGTTTTACTGTTGGTGGATCACCAGGCAGGTCTGATCTCTCTGGTGCAGGATTTTCCACCGAATGAATTCAAGAATAGCGTGCTGGCCCTGGCCGCTTGCGGTAAATATTTCAAGTTGCCCACCGTTCTGACAACCAGCTTCGAAGATGGCCCGAATGGACCGCTTGTTCCAGAACTTAAAGTCATGCATCCCGATGCACCTTATATCGCACGTCCAGGCAATATCAACGCGTGGGACAACGAAGACTTCGTCAACGCAGTCAAAGAGACCGGTCGCAAACAGTTGATCATCGCTGGCGTGGTTACCGAAGTCTGCGTAGCTTTTCCGGCATTATCTGCCATTGAGGCAGGTTATGAAGTATTCGTGGTTACTGACGCTTCCGGCACTTTCAATGAAGTAACTCGCGATGCTGCATGGGCACGCATGCAATCCGCCGGTGTACAGATGATGAGCTGGTTTGGTGTGGCTGGCGAATTGCATCGCGACTGGCGCAACGATATCGAAGGTCTGGGCACCCTACTTTCCAATTACGTTCCTAATTATCGGAATCTGATGACCAGTTACTTCACCGCCACCAAGAAATAAGACCAAGGTGGCACGGAACGCGAAAAAGCGCATAACTACCGAGTTTCAGCTAGCGCGCTTCGTCTGATTCTCTTGTATTACCACTGAGGAGGCGCTCGATTTCAACAGTGTGAGGTTTACCGCAAGCAATCGCACTCCTCATATCGTCTAAAGGAGAGAATGATGAATAGCTCTAAAGCCCAATTGATCCTTCGCAACGGCAAATTCACGACGCTTGATCGCCAGCATCCGCAAGCTACGGCCGTTGCGGTCTCCGATGGCTGTTTCAGCGCCGTAGGGGATGACAGTGAGATCATGCGTCTGGCCGATAGCACTACGCAGGTAATCGATCTCAATCAACGCCGCGTCATTCCGGGTCTGATCGATTCGCATCTGCACTTTATCCGTGGCGGGCTCAATTACAACATGGAATTGCGCTGGGACGGCATTCCCTCGCTGGCTGACGCCATGCGCCGTCTGAAAGAACAGGTGGCACGTACGCCCGCTCCGCAATGGATGCGCATTGTTGGTGGCTTCACCGAAATGCAGTTTGCCGAGAAACGCTTGCCGACACTCGACGAAATCAATGCAGTTGCACCGGATACACCGGTTTTCATTTTGCACCTCTACGATCGCGCTCTGCTGAATCGCGCAGCGTTGCGCGCCTGCGGCTACGATCGGGATACACCTAATCCACCCGGTGGCCTGATCGTCAAGGATTCCAAAGGGGAACCGCTAGGTCTGCTGCTGGCAGAGCCCAATGCGACGATCCTGTATGCGGCGCTTGCCAAAGGTCCTAAGCTGCCTTACGAGTATCAACTCAATTCCACGCGCCATTTCATGCGGGAAATGAACCGCCTGGGCGTCACCGGCGTGATCGATGCCGGCGGCGGTTTTCAGAACTACCCGGACGACTACAAGATTATTGAAGAATTGCACCAAGCGGGTGAGCTGACCCTGCGCATCGCTTATAACTTGTTCACGCAAAAAGCCGGAGAAGAGGTTGCCGATTTCACCCGATGGACAAAGATGGGGAAACCCGGCGACGGCGATGGTTACTATCGGCATAACGGCGCCGGCGAAATGCTGGTCTTTTCTGCAGCAGATTTCGAAGACTTTCGCATGCCACGTCCGGATATGGTACCGAACATGGAAAATGATTTGGAGGCGGTCGTGCGCATTCTCGTCAGCAATCGTTGGCCATTTCGTCTGCACGCCACCTATAACGAAACCATTTCGCGTGCATTGGATGTATTCGAAAAGGTGAACAGGGATATTCCCTTTGATGGATTACACTGGTTCTTCGATCATGCCGAAACGGTGATGGATGCCAATCTCGAACGCATCGCCAAGCTTGGCGGTGGCATTGCCATACAGCACCGCATGGCCTACCAAGGTGAGTTTTTCGTGCAGCGTTACGGCATCAAAGCCGCGGAGCGTACACCGCCTTATCGACGCATGCTGCAAATGGGTGTCAATGTCGGTGCAGGCACAGACGCCACCCGCGTGGCCAGCTACGATCCATGGAATGCCCTTTATTGGCTGACTAGTGGTAAAACTCTGGGTGGCCTCTCACTGTACCCGGCAGCGAACCTCGTCGATCGCGAGACTGCGCTATTTTTGTACACGCAGGCGAACACCTGGTTCTCCAACGAGGAAGGTGTCAAAGGCCAAATTAAAGTTGGTCAATACGCGGACCTCGCCGTACTGTCCGCCGATTATTTCAGCGTGCCGGAAGACGAAATTCGCAATCTTGTTTCGGTGTTGACGATCGTCGGTGGCCGTATTGCTTATGGTGACGACGAATTCAGCGCGCTTTCCCCACCTTTGCCGCCAGCCATGCCCGATTGGTCTCCGGCGAATCACTACGGCGGCTATTTCAAGCCCACGTCTGATGCAGCAGCATTAAACAAGTTGGCTCAGACAACCTGCAATTGCGGAATCAGTTGTTCCGTGCATGGCCACGCGCATGGGCGCGCGTATCAGGGTTCTGTGAATGTTGGGGACCAGCAGGGTTTCTGGGGCGCACTTGGCTGTTCGTGCTGGGCAATATGATGCATGGGATCTTTGCAAGGTATGAAAAGATTCCTTCAGGCTGACTACTTGGCCGCAAGCAACCAAGTTTACGCCAGCCTGATTGACCTCCGGTCAAACGGAATTTTTTATGATTGCCGATGACATGAAGGAGCATGCAGCAATCTGCTGGAATCAGCGAATGCTTTGATTGATCGAGTCAAGTCATAATAAAGCAGCTTCCTCAATTCGTCTGCAGTAATCCTTAACTAAACAACAGCTAAGAATGTTCAAATTTTGAATCCTTATTTAATCTGAGCTATTACAAACCTCAAACTTAAAACCTATGAATGCAAGATTTCTTGGCCAGTTACTTTTAACTGTATTAATAGCGGCTTGTGGTGAATGGCTTTTTGTTGATAAATATTTTTTTATCAGCTCGGCAAATGCTGAGGGTGTAAAGATCGCAAATGCCGACAAACCATTGTTACTTGGAGAAAAGATATCTATAAGTCAAAGCAATATACTTCATTCCTGTTGTAAGGAAGATAACCGGAATGAGCTATCCAAAAAACAGACAGCGAGCATCAGTTATAAATCGCTGCGCTATCAGGAAGACTACCGCTATCTGAGAAACTCTCAAAATACCGATTTTTGGCGACCAATAAAATATATTCCGTTAGGAAAATACATTCCGTTAGGCGACCAGGAAGATTGGTATCTAAGTATTGGTGGGGAAATGCGACAACGCTACGAATTTTACCGCAATGAATTGTATGGTAAGGAATTGGTCGGTAATAGTAATGATTGGCTTCAGCGTTATATGTTGCATGGCGACTTGCACTTGGGCGCCAATGTTCGCATATTTACCCAATTTATGAGCACGTGGCAAGATTGGCGAAAAACAGGCCTCAGACCCGAGGTCGATGAGAATGCATTTGATCTCCATCAAGGATTTATGGATTTAACCGCTAGGCTTGGCAGCAGTAATTCAGTCACTTTGCGCTTCGGTCGACAAGAATTGGAATATGGTTCGGGACGGCTGATCGCGGGTCGTGAAGTACCCAATAACCGACGTTCATTCGATGCTATCAAGCTATTGTCTAAGTTTGGAAGTTGGTCAGTAGATGGCTTCCTTGGTCAACCAGTCAGAAATTTAACTGGGGTATTTGACGATACTCGTAACTCGGATAGATCTCTATGGGGCATCTACGCAGTTAGCGCTTGGCAGCTTTTGCCCGATGGCCATCTCGATCTGTATTACTTAGGTTCCGATAATCGCCATGCCGTTTACGTACAAGGTAAGGGGCACGAGACTAGGCATACGGTTGGCACAAGAATTTGGGGAAATCCTTTACCTTGGAAATACAATTTCGAATTCATTGGCCAGTTTGGACAATTTGACTCAAACGATATCAGAGCTTGGGCCGTTGCTTCCGACACGAATTACATTTTTTCGCAATTGCCCTTGAAGCCTGAACTTGGGATGCGAGCAGACATTACCAGTGGAGACAGCAAATCATCTACATTGGGCACTTATAATCCGCTATTTCCTACTGGCGCTTATTTCAATCTTGCAGAACTGGGCGGGCCATCCAATCTCATCCATATCCATCCCACGCTTAATTTTTCGCTAGCGGAAAAACTAAAAGCTTCCTTCAACTGGGGATTTTTTTGGCGGCAAAATGTCAATGATGCACTTTATTCCCTTACTACTATCCCTATCTTTTCTCCTACTTCCACTGTCGACCAGAAGCATTTCACGGGCAGCTCACCAGCATTGGTATTAACCTGGGAGCCTGTTCCGCATGTCACAGTTTTGGCGAGCTATGTGCATTTTTTCCCCAGCGATTCTTTTAGAACCGGGCACGCAGCCAAAGAAGTGGATTACTTTACCACTTGGGTAACTTATAAATTCTAATCAATCCCTTATGTAGAACTTACTCAAAAAATATAAGCAACTGAATAAATTTGCTCCGCGCGCCCTGCACCTATCCCCGCGGCAAAACTGCGGGGAATCGCAAGTTGACCAGATTATCACTTATCCGACTGTCCAAATTTACGAGGCCACTCTCCCCATCAGTGGGACAGCTTGCTGGCCACTTTGGCTACATGAGCACCTTGAAAGCGTGCAATTTTTATCTCGTTGTCAGATGGTTGACGTTTTCCATCGCCACCTGCCAGCGTACTTGCCCCATAAGGTGATCCGCCGGTGATTTCACTCATGTTCATGATCTCCTGGCAGGAATAGGGAACGCCCACGATGACCATGCCATGATGGAGCAAGGTGGTATGGAACGAGGTTATCGTCGTTTCCTGCCCACCGTGCTGAGTGGCGGTAGATGTAAATACGCTACCCACCTTGCCGATCAAACCGCCGTTTAGCCACAGTCGCCCCGTCTGATCAAGAAAATTGCGCATTTGTGCGCACATATTACCGAAACGTGTCGGCGTGCCGAAGATAATGGCATCATAATTTGAGAGCTCATCAACAGTAGCAATGGGCGCCACCTGGTCGAGCTTGGCACCAACCCCTCGCGCCACTTCTTCTGACATGAGTTCGGGTACGCGCTTAACGGCAACCTCAGTATTTCCGACACTGCGCGCACCTTCGGCCACCGCGTTTGCCATGATTTCGATATGGCCATACATGCTGTAATACAGAATAAGAACTTTTGCCATACTACACCTCCTGGTTTTATGTGAGAACCAACCAAACCTATGTAAAATTATACAATATTAAATTGTACAATATACTCTTTCTGATTAGCTAGCACCAATATTTAAGCCTTCCCTATTTACTTCAACTGGGTAGTACGCAATCGCAATGCATTGCCGATCACGCTGACCGAAGATAGCGCCATCGCAGCCGCGGCCAGAATCGGTGACAGCAGAATGCCGAAGAACGGATACAGTATGCCGGCTGCGACCGGTATGCCAGCTGCGTTGTAGATAAAAGCAAAGAACAGATTTTGGCGGATATTGCGCATGGTTGCTGCGGATAGGCGCCGCGCCCGGACAATGCCCAGCAAATCGCCGCGCAGCAAAGTTACCCCCGCGCTTTCAATCGCCACATCGGTGCCTGTGCCCATAGCAATGCCAACATCGGCGGTGGCCAAAGCCGGCGCATCATTGACGCCATCACCGGCCATTGCGACCACCCGCCCCTGCTCGCGCAATCGCGTTACGATGGCTGCTTTCTGATCAGGTAACACTTCCGCTTCCACTTCATCGATACCCAGTTGCCGGGCGACCGCTTCAGCCGTAGTGCGATTGTCCCCGGTCAACATGACGATGTGAATGCCATCGGCGTGCAACGCATTGATGGCGGCAGGTGTCGATTCCTTCACCGGATCGGCGATAGCAACAATACCGGCAGTTACTCCATCGACTGCTATGAAGATCGCTGTCGCCCCACTCTGGCGTAATTCATCTGCTGGCGCTTCCAATATCCCAGCATCAATATTCAATTCTGCAAGAAACTTGGTGTTACCCAAGACGATCCGGTGGCCATCGACATTGCCGAGCACACCTTTGCCAGTCGGCGAATCAAAGTCGGTTGCTTTGGCCAGCGCAATTGAGCGTTCCTTGGCTGCGGCAACGATAGCGGCAGCCAAAGGGTGCTCGCTGCTCTGCTCCAGGCTGGCTGCAAGGCGTAGCAACTCGTTTTCGTCGATATTGCCAGCAGCGCGGATTGCCGTGACTTTGGGCTTACCTTCGGTCAGCGTACCGGTTTTGTCAATCACGATAGTGTCGATCTTTTCCATAAGTTCCAGTGCTTCGGCATTTTTGATCAGAATACCTTCGGTCGCACCTCGTCCGATGCCGACCATGATTGACATCGGTGTCGCCAGACCCAGCGCGCACGGACAAGCGATGATCAGCACGCTGACAGCGACGATCAAGGCATAACCCATGGCTGGCGGCGGACCCCACACCGTCCATGCGGCAAAAGCAAGTATAGCGGTCAGAATGACTGCCGGAACGAACCAGCCGGCAACGACGTCCACCAAACGCTGAATCGGTGCGCGCGAGCGCTGCGCCTCCGATACCATGCGCACAATCTGCGCCAACATCGTATCGCGTCCAACTCTCTCCGCACGCATCACGAAACTGCCTTGGCCGTTGATGGTGCCGCCGATCACTGCGTCGGCGGGCTGTTTGCGAACCGGCATGGATTCGCCGGTTACCATCGATTCATCGATACTCGAACTGCCTTCGACCACTATGCCGTCGACCGGTATCCGGTCGCCCGGTCGGACTCTCAGCCGATTGCCTGCTATCACCTGATTCAGGCTGATTTCCTCCTCCGTATCGGCATCGTCAAGACGGCGGGCGGTGGTTGGCGATAAATTGAGCAACGCCTTGATCGCACCGGAAGTACGTTCACGTGCGCGCAGTTCCAGCACCTGGCCCAATAACACCAGCACGGTGATAACCGCCGCAGCCTCGAAATAAACTGCGACCGACCCATCACTGCTGCGAAAAGCATCGGGAAAAAGATCAGGCGCAACGGTGGCAACAATGCTATAGATCCACGCCACACCGGTGCCCATCGCAATCAGTGTGAACATATTCAGCGCACGATTCACGATCGATTGCCAGCCACGTACGAAAAACGGCCACCCTGCCCACAAAACAACTGGTGTCGCCAACGACATTTGCACCCAATTGGAAATTTGTATCGGCATGAGATGCAGTCCGATTAGATGGCTGCCCATCTCCAGAAAAAAAACTGGCGCAGTTAATATCAGGCCAATCCAGAAGCGACGAGTCATATCGGCGAGCTCCGGACTAGGCGCATCGTCAAGCGACACTTCTGCCGGTTCCAATGCCATGCCACAGATCGGGCAACTTCCCGGCCCGACTTGCCGGATCTGCGGATGCATCGGACAAGTATAGAGAGTGCCGGATGCGGATTCCTCGATTGGAATCTTGCCCGCTAGATAAATATTGGGCTCGGCCACGAATTTATCGTGACAGTGAGCCGAACAGAAATAGTAAGTTTGTTCATTATGCTCAGCGTGATACTCCGCTGTATGCGAATCGACCGACATGCCGCAGACGGGATCTGTGTCTAGAGCACGGTGATTGGTATGATGATCGTGGTCGTGGTCGTGGTTATGCTGTACATGTTCGTGGGTCATAACTTGCAATCCTTATAGAACAGGGGTTTCCGCGTTTCGATACTTTTGCAACTGACCATAGCTTGGTGCTGATAGCCAGTCGCAAGCTTAAACCATTAGTTGAAATTATAGAAAATAGTGATAATTTTTTCTCTCAGAAATATCAGTACCGAGAATTAAATAGGTAGTCAAGCTCAGGCAATCTGCTGAATTGCCTGAGCTTGATGAAAGCACTCTTGATTGTGCCACCAAAACCAGTGAGTCAAATTTTTCCTTACCAACTTTGAGTCACTGAATGCCCGGGCATATAAGAGCGCAAAGCCTGAGCGCGGAGGTCGACACCCACCGTGTTCGCGCGATCAGCTGAGATTTCCAGATTTATTATTGCCAAGTGTAATGTGCGGAAAGGCCGACAAAGTTGATGAGCTGATTGGTATCTTGTACTAACTGCGTGCCGTCCGTATAGGTCCAATGATTCCAGGTCCATTCGTTGGTTTTAAATTGATTCAGGATGTAACTCAGATGCAGACTAAGGTTTTTCCGCACTGCATAGCGTGCAAACAGTTTTGCATTGCTTAACTCGGTGGAGATATTGGGTACCGAGTAAGTCTCCGGATCGCTGGTTTTCTGGTTAAATTTATCGGTAATAAAAGAATGCGATAAACTGGCCCCGACTTCTAATTTCTCAGTGGGTTTTCCATTGATATCAGTCCCCAATGAAGTGCCGATATTCTGTAGATTGGCAGACCAACTTTCACGCGAACCATCAGCGGGGCTCCAATTTCTTGAAGCTTGGTCGATGTGGGTTTCATTGCGCGAAAACCACGCGATCGTTTGCAAGTTCTCGGAAAATGTATATACCGCATCCACCGAATAGTTTCGTGCCGAGCCGTTCCTTAACCCAAGGTTTGAACCGCTGCGATGTCCATAGTTATCGATTGATTCGTCGAACATCACTTGCAGCGACAGCGGTTCAATCGGTTCCCAGTTAAGCGCTAAGCGTACTTTATCTCGATTGCGATCGGCAAGATTCAGGGGGGCGATCAAGTTGAAGTAAGCACCACCCGTTCCGGTCATTGTCGAAATGAAATGCGATCCAAATCGATTGCTGTGTATGTAGGCAATCGATCCTGTCAGAGTATCGGCCAAAGTACGCCGTATTTCCACCCGATAAGAAACTTCATCCGTTCTGGCGCGATGACCGACAAAAGTAGGCTGCCAGCGACGATCCCAATGTTCATAATCAACACCGCCAATCAAGCGAAAATTCATCGGCAGCGTGTAATTGGCTTCAAATCTACTCGTCAAGGTACCGAACGAGCGCGGATGATTGAAACCGCTCCAGCTATTTCCATTGAAATCCGGCTGTCTCGCCAATGGATTGTATAACAGCACGGGGGTATTATCGTCGCGATCTTCAAATCGCACATTCGCCAAGACTGATAATTTGGATAATGGCCGGCTGGTAATCCCGCCTTGTATTAATGTGGTATTAATTTTTCCACCCAGATTATTGCCGATGCCGGGGGCCAGAAATTGTGTAGCAAAGAAACTGTCTGTCTGCGTTGCGTGGGTATAAGCCACTTTGAACGTACCATGCGTAGTTGGGTTAAAACGATAACCGCCCGACAAAAATAACTGATGCGACTGATTATCCGGAGGCAGCGCAATCGGCGTATATACACTCGGCGAATAAATTCCACCGACACTACTGCCACCGGTAGTCTGCAAGGCGGTATTTTTATTGACAAATAGCGTTCCATAATACCCACCGGATAACTGTAAATCCCGGCCGTTATAATTCAAAGTGCCGCCAAATTGTCGGGTCGAGTAATGAATGGGTTCGGGTAAAAACTCATAACCGCCGACTACGCCCGGAATCGGCGCTCCCAAACGATTACCGCGCCCGAAAATTCTTGATCCATCTTTTTCTTCATTACGGAAATGGAATTGCAGTTCAAAATTGCCCGGCAGCAATCGGTTCATACCGAAGGATATCGCTTCACGCTCGGTTTTCAGTTGCACCGATTCGCCGGCGGTAGGCGAAGTTGGCACATCCAGATGCGCACTGCCAGTGCCTGTGACGGCGGTCACGACCGTGAATGGCTCGTATCTGGGTGTTTGACTGAAATCGATGAAGTAACTCCAGTGGCCTTGCTTATTATGTTCGAACCGGACATCGCGATTCTGCAAGCCAAGATTGCGCCCGAGCAACTTAAGCCAAGTGCCGGTATTATCATCGCGTTTGGCGATATCGACATTGAAAAGGCCATAAGGACCTTCATTGCGTACACCGCTGTATTGACCAAAACGGGCATTGTCATCCGCCAGATAGCCTGCGCCAAAATTAATCGTACTCTGCGGTTTAGTTAATCGTTTGAGATTTTCATCTTCGGTTGACAGGGCTGCTTCAGCGCTAAGCAAGAGAGAACAAGCAGACATGATCTGCATAAATTTCCTGGTTGATTTGTTCATTTTTCATTCCCCCGATCAGCGCTGTAGCAGATCTTCAAGGCGAACATTTTCAGGGTTATTGCTGCCGTGAATCTGGGTATGACAATTCACGCAACCCCTGGCCAGGAGATTTCGCCGATAAGAACCATCGATGGTTCCTGGGCTACCCTGATGCGTATTGGGTTCATGACATTCCTGACAAAGGAACGGCGAGCGAACTTTCAGCAGATTGGGCGCTGTGGTGCCGTGAGGATTGTGGCAAAGCGCACAATTCTCCTGAACCGGCGGATGATTATGCACAAACGGGCCGCGTTTCTCCATATGACAGGTATAACAGGTTTCGTTGATGCTATCCCGAACAGTCATGCTCGGACCGGCTGAACCGTGGGGATTATGGCAGTCGGAGCAAATCACTTTGCCTTCCCGGATAGGATGGCGAGAGGGACGGTTGATTTGTGCACGCTGTTCTTTATGGCAAGAAAAACATACTTCTGTTTGCGCAATGCGGTCGCGCACTTTGTCTTGCGCGGTATGTATCTGATGACAGGAGGTACAGGCGACATCACGATTGGCGTGCGTACTGCTGGGCCAATGCAGTTGTTTGCCGCCTTGGTGACAGCTCAAACAGGCTTTGTTTCTATCTTCTGTAGAATTTTTTGAATTCTTGCCAAATGTACGTGAAGGCATAGGAACTTTCTCAGGCCTATCCATGTGGCGGATACTCTTGCCATGACAGCTCGTACAAGTTGGCGCACGCTCATCCGCAACCGTTCCATGCTTGGTTTTGCCAATAGCGAGCACGGATTCGGCTCCCTCATCGTGGCAACCGGTACATGTCTTGTCACCGCGAATCACTAAATCTTCGGCTGCTTCGTCATCGTCGCTATCATCTTGCGCCACGACATTCTGGGATAGTATCCCGATACTCAGCGCAAAAAATATCACAAGAATCGGTAGCATCCTGATGCGTATTTTTTTTAGATGGCTTGAAGGCAGACTAGCGGGATAACAGTCTGGCTGCCTATGCGATAATCGTCGCATCATGCAGCTCGATATATTGCTGATGATCATTTGCAAAGCGACAAAACATAGAGACACGCTCGCTAAAACAGCGAGTGTCGCGCTAAAGATAATGCTGAGTTGGAACTTAAGGAATTCAGTTGCTTGCTTCACAGCCAGTGGGCTCCCGTCATTTTGTAAGACTGGCTGGCTTATAAGCAACGATCGCTTCTGGCTGGCTAACTATTTATTTTAAATAATCAACTTGAGTTTATAGTTATCTCAGCAAGCTGTTATATTTTTCTTGATGCTAATTTAGACGGCATGTGGAGACGTGACGCAGAATCTGTTACTCCAATCCAGGAGTCTGTCGGACTTAAAGCTAATCTACTGCGCCAATGGGATAATGGCTCGCTGCGATTGCTTAAGTCCGACAGACGCTTAGCGGATTATTGAAAACGATCTTTTCGCTACCGTGTTAAAAGCTGGCCAAAAATGCTCATTTCACACATAAGCTGCATTTTTTCCGGTTATTCCACGGTAAAAGTTGTCATCATGCCTGCATTGATATGGTCGTTGACATGACAATGGTACATCCAGACACCTGCCACATCAGGCCGCATGTTGAGTGTTTTGGTTGCAGCCGGTAATACCTCGGTCACATCCAAGCGGTTGCCATTGTGTAAAAGCGTTGCACCATGCCAGTGCGGTGAATGAAGATCTACTTCGGTACCCATGCCAAGGATATACCAGCGCACGCGCTCTCCTTTACGCATAACATACCCTTGGTTGTTGTTATAGACCAATCCATTCATACTATGCATTAAATTGCTTTCCTGAAAATCTTCAGCGGCTGGATCGCAGGAACCCTTGCAGGCAGCAATGTTAGTTCCTAAATGCAAGCTGGCATTCTCATCAAATACGTTAAACAGTGAGATAAATTCGCGATCAACATCGGTTGGCGTTCTGTCCTGTCTTGCACGCCCACTTCTGGTAATAATGATGGGGCCAATCAAACCGGTATTGGTATCAGCGGATTCATCCACGTGACCGTGGTAAATCCAGGCGATTGATGATGGGTCATTTTTACCTGGACCTGAACGCGGAGGAACGCTCCAGACATAAGTGTGTTCCTTGCCCGGTGCCACCACGCCACCCGATTTATGATCGCTAGTGCCAGTATGAGCGTGCGGAACGCCTTCATGCGCCTTGGTGTAAAGAACGCCATGCGGGTGAATGCTTGCCGGGAAGCGCGTATTGTTTTTGAAGTGAACAATAATTCTGTCTCCTACGGCCGCCCGAATGACGGGCCCCAGCAAGCCAAGATGCTCCTCGTCGGCGCCTCGTTGCTTAACGGCGCCAAATCCTTCGGTATATTCCCGGTAAATGGATTTTAAATAGCGCCGTCCAATTCCTTGCTCTACAAATACGCGCTGTTCCGGGGTAAATTCATTGCCGGTCATTGGATTGATTGGAAAAGAAGGTGCATAATCCCAATGCACCTCGTCCGCTGCTATCCAATAAACCTGGTCTCCAGACTTAGCCCAAACCGGATTACTGCTGATAATGGCCCATGCCAGAACCGCAGCAATACAGAAAATTTTATTTTGCAACACTCAGAAATCCTCCTGATTAAATGTAACAACACGAGCGCTATGATTTGTGTGAACATTTCTTTAACAAAGCCGGCACCAATCGTTCAAACACGCATGTCATTTGTTATTGGCTGGCTACTTGTCAGGAAAGTGAGTTGGCTGGCTAAAATTGGCGTCAATGATAATTATTATTATTTGAAAAGTAAAACAATCTTTAGTCTATGCGCTTAAAAAATTTCTTCGCCTGAATAAAAAATCCGGATTGGGTTGATTGCGACTGTTCCGGCAATTTTCGCGGACAGTCATATTTTTGGGCAGCTTGAGCAAAACCCTCTGCTGTCGCTTCTTTTTTACGTGGAAAGCTGTGCAAAAATCTCTCCGATGTAGACTTATTCCTACGCATACTTCACAATGAATAACTGTGATTTTATTTTGCAACCTTGCATATTTGACATGATTATATTTCCGGATTGCGGCATGATAATCAGTATGCAAACGATTTTTGAATCCACACTTTAACGCTTAACACAACCAGGAGAAATACTACGATGGCGTTGACCGATCAGCAGCAGACTTCGATCCTGCAACTCACCCAGGCAATGTTCAGTGCCACACCGGGTGCGATTTATCTACAAGCGCTTAGCGATCAAATGGATGCCGGAATATCATTGGCTGAGCTGGCGCAATCTTTGTCAAGTAGCGGCCTGTTCTATGGTAGATATAATTATCCTGACGCCTTTACTTCTGATCAGTTTGCAGCGGCCTTTGTTGATGACCTGGTAGGCAATCTCGCTTCCGATAGTAATAAAGCCTGGGCAACAGATTACATTATCAATAAAATGGCTGCCGGCGCCACACAAGCCGAATTGGTCACGGAGCTTACCCAAGCGCTTTCTGCTGTTCCCGCTTCAGATCCCAATTGGGGAGCAGCTGCAAATTACTACCACATGGTTCTTGTGACACTAGTTGTCGGTCATCTGGAGAGTGGTTTGGTAAAGGCTGGTGGCGCATCTGCGATAAATCACATGCTCCGCCAAATGGATGCTGGACAAACTTTCGGAGCCATGGTCGAGTGGGCTATCAGCGCGCTCGATAGTATGGACCACTCGGATCCCACCTGGGGCGATGCGGCAGCGTTGTTTGATAACCGCATTGAAGTTTCCAAATATTACTCGGTTGATAAGGCAGGTTCCGCCACAGATTTGCCGATCCTGCAGAATATTCTGTCAGGAGTCACTAAAGACACCGCTTCTGTTGCTACTGCCAAGGCTGCAATTGATGCTGTTCTTATTAATCTATCCAGTCTTGATGGTAGCAACGGTTTTCGCCTAGACGGGGCGGCGGCCTTTGATTTTTCAGGCAGATCTAGCAGCAACGCAGGAGATGTCAACGGCGACGGTTTTGACGATGTGATTGTCGGGGCCAATGGCGCTGACCCGAACGGAGATTATTCCGGCTCCAGTTATGTGGTGTTTGGCAAGGCTACAGGGTTTAATGCCGCGCTTGATCTATCCAGCCTTAACGGCAGCAATGGTTTTCGCCTGGATGGGGTAGCGGAAAATGACCGCTCAGGTAGTTCGGTCAGCAGCGCTGGAGATGTCAACGGCGACGGTTTTGCCGATGTGATCGTTGGCGCACCTAGCGATAGGACGGATTTGGGTAATAGTTACGTGGTGTTTGGCAAAACATCCGGTTTCCGTGCCGCGCTCGATTTATCCGATCTGGACGGCAGTAATGGGTTTCAGCTGAAAGGCGCGACGCTGGGTGATTTTTCAGGTATCTCTGTAAGTAACGCGGGTGATGTCAACGGTGATGGCTTCGACGATGTGATTGTCGGTGCTCACCATGCCAGCCCAAATGGTTACGGATCCGGTGCCAGCTACGTAGTATTCGGCAAGGCTTCCGGATTCAGCGATACTTTGGATTTGTCGAATCTGGATGGTAGCAACGGATTTCGCCTGGACGGAGCGGCGGCCTATGATTTATTAGGTAGCGCAATCAGCAACGCAGGAGATGTCAACGGCGATGGCTTTGATGATGTGATTGTCGGGGCCCGTGGCGCTGACCCAAGCGGCGATTTTTCCGGCTCCAGTTACGTGGTGTTTGGCAAGGCTGCAGGGTTTAATGCCGCGCTTGATCTATCCAGCCTTAACGGCAGCAACGGTTTTCGCCTGGATGGAGTAGCGGAAAATGACCGCTCAGGTAGTTCGGTCAGCAGCGCAGGAGATGTCAATGGCGACGGTTTCGATGATGTGATTGTCGGCGTCCTTGGCGCCAATTTTAAGAGCGGCAGACCCGGCGCCAGTTATGTGGTGTTCGGCAAGGCTGCGGCATTTGATGCCGCGCTTGATCTATCCAGCCTCAATGGCAGCAACGGCTTCCGTCTGGATGGAGTACCCGCCGCATATTCGGGCAATTCCGTCAATGGCGCAGGAGATGTCAATGGTGATGGCTTTGACGATTTGATTATTGGCGATTGGGTAAGCAGCCCGAATGGGCAAGCATCCGGTGCCAGCTACGTAGTATTCGGCAAATCCACAGGATTTAATGCCACACTGAATCCGACCCAACTTAGCAACGGCGAAGGTTTCCGTTTGGCTGGCGTGGCAGCGGATGACCTGTCGGGCAGTCAGGTTAGTAATGTAGGAGATGTCAACGGTGATGGTTTCGATGATTTGATAATCGGTGCCAATGGAGGCAAGCCGCATGGCATTTTCTCCGGCTCCAGCTATGTGGTGTTTGGCAGCAGCAGCCTTGTCGGCGGCAATATGATCAAGGCTACACCCGGAAATGACAATCTCATCGGTACCTCTGCAGCAGAACGTTTCGTAGCCGGCAATGGCAACGATACCATGACCGGTGGCGGTGGTGCGGATGTGTTTTATGGTGGCGCGAGTGATGACCTCATCCAAGTAGCTGATCTCAACTTTCAACGGGTGGATGGTGGTACCGGTAACGATATACTGTCTCTAGTCGGTAGTGACCTCAATCTGAGTCTGACTAATGTTCGTAACAGAATCAGTGATATCGAAACCATTGATCTGACTGGCACTGGCAATAATACACTGGCGCTGACGCCATTGGATGTGCTCAATCTGTCGGATAGCAGCAATACCCTGAAAGTCGATGGCAATGCGGGCGATCATGTCGTCGGACTCAGCAGCGGCTGGACTGATGGCGGCATCCAGAGTGGTTTTCATACCTACACGGATGGCGCTGCGGTGCTGCTGGTTGGAGTTAATGTGGCGACGGATTTTGTTTAGTGTCTGTGGATCAATTCCTCGCCTCATAATCAATCTGGGTTGTTTATGCTAAGCTTGGCGAAGGATTTAACCAGAATCAGGATTCTCAATGGATACCCATGAAACAACCACCGCGCCGGTATTTGAAATCAATACCTCCCGTCAGATGTTGTCTTGGCTGGCCGAACAAAGACTTGCCATTGCGTTGACAACTTATCAGATCGGCAAGTTGTATTTTATTGGCCTGAAGCCCGATAACACGCTGTCGGTATTCGAGCGCAGCTTCAATCGCTGCATGGGCTTGTGTTCAACACCGAATGGTTTGTACATGAGCAGCTTGTACCAGGTCTGGCGGTTTGAAAATGTGCTCGAACTCGGGCAGCAGCAGGATGGTTTCGACCGGCTATATGTGCCGCAAGTGGGACATACCACGGGAGATCTGGATATTCATGACATGGCGGTGGATCGCGATAGCCGCTTGGTATTCGTCAATACGCTATTTGGTTGTTTAGCGACGTTGAGCGCAACACATAGTTTCAAACCACTGTGGCGCCCTACTTTTATCAGCAAATTGGCAGCGGAAGACCGCTGTCATTTGAACGGCTTGGCGATGAAAGATGGCCAGCCGGCTTATGTCACTGTCGTCAGCCAATCCGATGTCGCAGATGGTTGGCGCGAGCATCGTGCCAATGGCGGGATTGTCATTGACGTGAACCGCAATGAAATTGTTTGCACCGGTTTATCCATGCCACATTCGCCGCGTTGGCACAACGGCAGGCTGTGGCTGCTCAATTCCGGCACGGGGGATTTCGGTTATGTTGATCTTGCGACAGGGCGCTTTGAGCCGCTATGTTTTTGTCCCGGTTATATGCGCGGCTTGAGCTTTCACGGTGATTTCGCCCTGGTGGGTTTGTCCAAGCCGCGGCACAATAAAACCTTCAGCGGCTTGGCGTTGGATGCCAATCTGAAGTCGCGCAGCGCGGAAGCACGCTGCGGCGTACAGGTAATCGATTTGCGCACCGGCGATGTGGTGCATTGGCTGCGTATGGAAGGCGTGGTTGAAGAGCTCTATGACGTCATTACTTTGCCGAATGCGCGTCGCCCGATGGCGTTGGGATTCAAAACCGATGAGATTCGTCGGGTATTGAGTGTTGAGGCCTAGAAGCCTGTCGGATTTACGCGGTCGTAGCGAGCCATCAGTAAGAAGCGTCATTCGAACGCTGGTTTTTCACGCAGCCATGCTTCAAACTCCAAAGCCGGCACCGGTCTGTGAAACAGGAAACCTTGATAGTAATCGCAACCATGCTGACGCAAGAAATCCAATTGCTGTTCAGACTCCACACCTTCGGCAAGCACAGCTAGCTTCAGGCTGCGCGCCATGGCAATAATGGTAGCGGCGATTTCACGATCATTCGGATCATCAGCCAGGCCATGGACGAAACTCTGGTCGATCTTCAGCTTATCGATGGGAAAGCGCTTCAAGTATGTCAACGAGGAATAACCCGTACCAAAATCATCAATTGCCAGGCTTACACCCAGAGCTTTCAAGGTTTTCAACGTATCGATGGATTGCTCTGCATGTTCCATAAACATGCTTTCAGTTAGTTCCAATTCCAGGCAAACTGCCGGAAATTTCGTTTCTTCCAATACGCGCTGCGTCAATTCGATCAGATTGGCAGATTGAAATTGTCGAACAGACAGATTCACTGCCATCACCAGTGGTGGCAAGCCAGCATCCATCCAGGCACGACCCTGAGCACACGCGGTGCGTAATACCCACTCACCGAGCGGCACGATCAGTCCGGTTTCTTCGGCAATAGGAATAAATTTTCCCGGCGACACCATGGCTTTATCGGGCGGCTGCCAGCGCACCAAGGCTTCAACTCCTACCACTCGGCCACTACCGGCATGAATCAGAGGTTGGTAGTGAAGGACGAATTCTCCGGCAGTGAGCGCATAGCGCAGGCGGGTTTCCAGTATCAAACGCTCATTGGCAGCAGTGCTTAGGGCTTCGGTATGATAACGATACGTGTTGCGGCCTTCTTGTTTTGCCAAATACATGGCCATATCCGCGTGCTGGATCAGTTCGGTAACGCTGCTCGCATCGTCTGGAAAAACGCTGATACCGACACTGGCGTTAATAAAGATCTCGTGACCACTCGGCAAAATGAACGGTGTAGCAAGCAGATTAATCAAAGTTTGTGCTACGGCGGCAGGTTCACTGGTGTCTTTGATATTTTCAAGCACCAACAGAAATTCATCGCCACCCAACCGCGCCAGCGTATCTTCCTCGCGCAATCGTTTCTTCAAACGGGAGGCCAACATAATCAAGAGCTCATCCCCGACCGGATGACCCAGGCTGTCATTGACATTCTTGAAGCGATCCAGATCGAGATAAAGCGTTGCAATCCGGTAGTTATGCCGCTGCGCCCGTTCAATGGCATGATGTAAACGTGACTGCACCAACAAACGGTTTGGCAAGTCGGTTAATGGATCATAGTGGGCAAGGTGCATGAGGCGCGCTTCAGATTGCTTCGTCTGAGTAATGTCAGTAAATACACCAACATAATTGGAAGGCTCATTTCTGTCATTGCATACTGTGCTGATTGTCAGCCACTGTGGATAAATCTCCCCATTGCTGCGACGACTCCAGACTTCTCCGCACCAATACCCTACCTGGGTGAGACTGCTCCACATTGCCTGATAAAATAATTTGTCGTGTCGTCCCGATTGGACGATTTTTGGGTTTTTGCCGAGCACCTGTGCTTCGCTGTAACCGGTAATTTCAGTGTAAGCACGATTGACGGCGACGATACGTGACTGCAGATCGGTAATAACCACACCTTCCCGGGTGGATTCAAATACTGCTGCAGCCTGCTTTAATGTCTCCGTTGCATATACCTTTTGTACAGCCAGCGCAGCGATGGAAACGAATTCATTAATCAATGCCAGGTCGGCAGGTACAGGTTCTCGAGGAGTATGGTAATAGATGGAAAAGGTGCCTAATACTCTTCCAGCTTCATCCTTGAACGGTACTGACCAGCAGGCATGAAGATTGGCTTTACGTGTTAATTCCAGATAGGGCTGCCAATAAGGATGCTGATCAATATCAGAAACAATCACCGGTTCACCGCGCCACGCTGATGCACCGCAGGAACCGACGCCATCACCGATCTTCAGCTGATCGATGGCTGCAATGTAATCATCCGGCAGGCTTGGCGCCACATTATGCTTAAGGCACCCGGTATGCTTATCCAACAGCAAGATAGAGACAAGCATGTCGGGACTGATGGTCTCCAGGCGCTGAGCAATGTCATTGAGAATCACTGCAAGTGGTTGATTGGTAACGATCAGATCCAATGCCGACTGATGCGCCCCACGTATCAGCTCGGCTCGCTTGTGTTCACTAATATCCAGCCAAGCGCCCACAATTTCCAGAGGTTGGCCATCCATATCCCGCACTAACCTAAGCTCATCCAGAATCCAGACCACTCGCCCGGTACGATGAAAAAACCGGTAGTCATGGGTCAGTTGACCGTCCGCAAACAAAACAGATTGGCGAACCAATACCGCTGCCTCACGATCATTCGGATGCACATGCGAATACCACCAATCCGGAGCCAGTGCTTCTTCCTGCGTGTAGCCCAGCAACCGCTCAATATTTTCGCTGACCCAGATGGACTGAAGCGTTTTTTCCACAAAATTGAGGTTGTATAGAATGGTCGGGCTGGCAGCCAGCAAATGGGAAAGACGCAGGCTGGTTTTCTTCAAGCTGATCCGTTCGCGTGTCAACTCTGCCTGATGCTGTACTTTTTCCAGTGTGGCAACGATCTCATAGAGATAGCCTTCATGCTTGGACAGATAGTCGTCCACACCCAGGTGCAATGCACGAGCAGTCACCATCTCGTAGCCCTGGCCCGTAATTAACACGATGGGAATATCCAGCTTACGATCGTTACGCAGTCGTTTAGTGAACTCCAAACCATCCATGCCCGGCATACGGTAATCAACCAGGAGGACATCAAATGCAGAAATCTGCTCGACCGTATCATTCAGTAGCAGTGTCAAAGCATCTTGGGTGCTTGTCACCGCAGCCAGGTGAATACGCGGTGCATGCGAGGCCAAATGACGACGCATCAGATCGATATCAGAAACATTATGCTCAATATAAAGAACGCGCAGCACGGGCTGATTGCGATCAATGCTGCAACGGAAACGGTCCAGCGCATTGCGCAACGTGCGAGGCAGGCGTTCCAGATAATCATCTCGTTTGATCAGATAACCATCCGCACTGGCTTTTAGTGCGGTAATGGCTGAATCTTGGTCATCTGAGCCGGTGAGAATCACGACTGCTGTCGGTAGCCGTTGTACCCGTACGCTGGCCAGTGCTTCCAAGCCGGAGCCGTCCGGTAAGGAAAGATCAACCAGCAACAAGTCGTACAAATCCGTCTTAGTCAGTTGCTGCAAGCCTTCAGTCAGCGTCATCGCCACTTCCAACTCGATTTCAGGCGCAGTCCGCCCCAGGGTACGCCGGGCTAGATCAGCGTCGCTAACGGAATCTTCAATATAGAGAACACGCATCGCGCTTATTTGGGCAGTTCGTTGAAAACACACCAATAAAGCTCTATCTGCTGTGCCACGGCCATAAAGTTATCGAAGTTTACCGGTTTGACAATGTACGAATTGACGCCTAGGTCATAGGCAGCGTGAATGTCGCGATCTTCTTTGGAAGTGGTCAGTGCGACTACCGGAATGCGACGTAGCATTGCGTGTGCTTTCAGTGTTCGTAACACAGTGAGGCCGTCAATACGCGGCAAATTCAGGTCCAGTAGGATAACGACCGGCTGGATTTCCCCTGATTCCCAACGAGGTATCCACGCTAATGCTTCCTCACCATCCCGTGCCACCAATATAGGATTGACAAGTTTTCGGCGCCGGAAAGCGCGCAAGGCCAGGTCAACATCAAGAGGATTATCTTCGACGAGAAGAATCGGCGGATATGCGTTTGTCATGGTTTACTCCATAGCTATTTTGGATTCCTGCGCTGCAAGAAGCAGCTCCAAATAGAAAGTTGCGCCCTCACCCGGCGCGCTCTGCGCCCAGACACGCCCCTCCATACGTTGCATTGCTTTCTTGACCAGCGCCAAGCCGATACCTGTACCAGGATAATCTTCCAAACGATGGAGGCGCTCGAAAATCTCAAAAATGCGCTGACTATACTTCATGTCAAAACCAATGCCATTGTCGCGAATCCACAGGATAACATGACGATCATCCTGAGAAACACCGAATTCGATACGGGGATGCGGGGAGTGTTTGCTGAATTTGATCGCATTTTCCAGCAGATTACGTAACACCAGCGTCAAACCTTCACGGTCACCACGAGCCCTCAGTGAGGGAAAATTCACAACGATTTCAATCTGATGTGAAACAATGTCCGCATCACGCTCCACTAACACCTGACGAACTACGGCGACCAAATCCAACGCACTGGACTCTAGCTTGCACCGTTCCATGCGCGAATAAGCCAACAAATCATCGATTAATTCATTCATGCGCGTGACTCCGGTGCGAATGTTGCTGATAAACAAACGCCCTTCATTATCCAGTCGATTGGCGTAATCCTCTTCCAGGAGTCGACTGTATCCCTCAACACCACGTAACGGCGCTTTCAGATCGTGGGAAACGGAATAAACAAAACTTTCCAATGATTGATTGAGCGTTTTTAATTCCGCAGTGCGCTCCGTAATCCGTTTTTCCAAATCGGCATTGAGCTGAAGCGCCTCCTCAGCTTGCTTCTGCGGCGTGATATCCTCGGAAAAAATAACCATACCACCGATTGCGCCACTACCCAGACGCCAAGGCCGTGCCTCCCAGCGCAACCATTGTACCCGACCATCGGCCCGCTCGAAGCGATCCTCGCCAGCGCGAATGACCTCTCCAGACAAGCATCTGCGATGGATAATTTTCCACTCCTCACCGATCTCCGGAAAAATGTCGTAGTGGCATAATCCCAGTAAATTACGATTATCCAGATAATAATCGCTGCACCAGCGTTGACTAAATGCGAGATAGCGCATTTTCTGATCGAACATGGCCAACGAAGCCGGCGCGTATTCGATGAATAATTTAAGCTGCTCTTTGCTTTCCTGCAGTGCAACTTCAGCCAACTTGCGCTCGGTGATATCCTGCATGGTACCGTGTAATGCGGTGATGCGACCATCTGCATCGCGTGTCGCTTCACCACGTGCAATTATCCAGCGATGACCGCCATCTGACCGCACCACTTCGGCATCACATTCATAGGCAAGCCCTTGCACCAAGCACTCTCTCACAGCAGTGATAAGATTACCCCAACTCTTTGTCGTGAAATACTGCGAGGTTTCCTGGTGGTTTAATGGCAGCAAATCTAAATCACGACCGTAAATACGATAAATCTCTTCCGACCAAGTACATTTGTTCGTGTTGATATCCCACTTCCAGTGACCCAGATTAGCGATGCGTTTCGCTTCTTTCAGATTCGCCTCAACTTCTTTACGGGCTTGGATATCTTCAACAATGGCAATGAAATAATCCGGCGCGTTATCCAGTTTCCGGACTAGAGACACCTTAAGACTGATCCAGATGATACTGCTATCTTTACAGATGTAGCGTTTTTCCATCGAGAAAGTAGTAATTTCACCGGCGAGCGCCTGCCGCACATAACTCAGGTCTTCATCCAAGTCATCGGGATAGGTAATATCCTGAAAGGCAAGTGTCCTCAGTTCATTACGACTATAGCCAACGATCTGGCATAGTTTATGGTTGACATGTAACCAGCGTCCCTCAAGCGAAATAATCGCAATGCCCACTGCTGCCTGCTCAAAGGCGGCTCGAAAGCAAGTCTCATTTTCTCGAAACTGCTCGTTTATGGCGTCTTCATAAATGATCATGGATTCGGTAACCTCTTCCATATGATGAATAATGTAAGTCATATGGCCTTGTGCATCGAATACCGGGGTATTGACCGGATTCCAGTATTTGAGCTCAGAGTTTCCGCTGCCGTCTCGTAGCGGAATATCGTACTTCTGCACACTCATGGTATCCGGGTGCCTTGCGCTGACAACCCGGCTTAGAGAAACACGCCAATCGCGGACGTTGCTGCAAGCAGCAACGTCCGGATTATCCGGAAAAATATCAAACAAGCCATGCCCAGCGATCGCTTCTCGCTCTATACCAGTGACTTCCAGGTATTTATTATTCACTGCCACGATGGTAAAGCCGTCATCCGCTCGCAGAATCATGTATGGGTGTGGACTTGCTTCAAATATCTGCTGGTAGGGTGGAATATCATTCATAGGCATCTTTCAACATTTAAGAAGTCATCAATAAATATTGTGCATTGAATAAATCACTGATAGGGAATGCCTTTTCCAATACCACCAGCACAACCGATAAATTACGGTAGATTCCCCTGAGCCTGGCCAAACAAATTTGGACGATTAATGCTATGAAACCAAATATTTAAGCCAACTCAGAAACGACGCCGGATGATTATATTTTATTCCCATTCAATGGTTGCCGGTGGTTTTCCGGAGATATCGTAGACCACTCGATTGATGCCACGAATCTCGTTGATGATGCGGTTGGAAACCTTACTTAGCAGTGAATACGGCAATTCCGCCCAGTTGGCGGTCATGAAATCCTGGGTTTGCACGGCCCTGAGGGCGACGACGTATTCATAGGTACGCCCGTCCCCCATCACGCCTACGGATTTGACCGGCAAAAAAACCGCAAATGCTTGCGAGGTTTTGTCGTACCAGCCGGAGTGTTGCAATTCTTCGATAAAGATTTGATCAGCCTGTCTGAGCAATTCGGCATATTCATATTTGACTTCGCCCAGAATGCGCACACCCAGGCCTGGCCCGGGGAATGGGTGACGGAATATCATTTCACGCGGCAAGCCGAGTGCCAACCCCAATTCGCGCACTTCGTCCTTGAACAGCTCACGTAGCGGCTCAAGTAGTTTAAGGTGCAGCGTTTCCGGTAACCCGCCGACATTATGGTGCGATTTGATGGTGTGGGCTTTTTTAGTTTTGCCGCCGGCAGATTCAATCACATCGGGGTAGATAGTACCTTGCGCAAGCCATCTGGCATCTTCAATTTTTACCGATTCGCGCTGAAATACCTCAACAAATTCACGCCCGATCACCCGGCGCTTGGTTTCAGGGTCGATAATGCCTGTAAGGCTGCGGTAAAAATCACGGCTGGCATCAATATGAATCACTTTAACCGCCAGATTATTGGCAAAAGTTTCCATCACCTGCTTAGCTTCATTAGTGCGCAGCAAACCATTATCCACAAATACACACGTGAGTTGGTCACCAATAGCGCGGTGAATCAATGCAGCCGCTACCGAGGAATCCACGCCGCCCGATAAACCCAGGATTACCTGATCGTTGCCGACGGTTGCGCGTATCTTGCCGATGGCTTCATCGACATAGCTCGGCATATTCCAGTCATACCCAATGTCGCAAATATCGTGTACAAACCGGTCGATAATCGCTTTGCCTTGCAGCGTATGAGTAACTTCAGGGTGAAACTGGATACCATAGAACCGGCGTGCGTCATCTGCCATAGCGGCAACTGACGTCGCTGCATTATGCGCCATCACTTGAAACCCCGCAGGCAGAACCACCACTTTATCGCCATGACTCATCCACACATCCAGAACGTCGTTTCCGGCTACATTGGTGCGATCTTTAATTTGCTGAAATAACGCACCATCTTGCGTCGTTTGGATTTCTGCATAGCCGAATTCGCGCACCAGCGCATTTTCAACCGTACCGCCCAATTGCGCCGCCATGGTTTGCATACCGTAACAGATACCAAGCACCGGTACATCGAGTTCAAAAACGATTTGCGGCGCACATGGCGCTTCATCTTCGGTAACCGATGCGGGACCGCCGGAAAGTATGATGCCTTTCGGGGAAAATGCTTTGATAAATTCCGGGGTGACATCATACGGATGTAGTTCGCAGTAAACATTCGTCTCGCGAACACGCCGGGCGATCAGTTGCGTGTACTGGGAACCAAAATCCAGAATAAGAATTTTTTGATGCATTGGCATTACTACTTATTTGACATGATAGTTAGGCGCTTCTTTGGTAATCTGCACGTCGTGCACGTGAGATTCACTAATACCCGCGGATGTAATTTCAACAAACTCGGCTTTTTCATGCATCTGCGCAATCGTTGCACAACCCAGATAGCCCATACTTGAACGTACGCCCCCCATTAATTGGTGAATGACGGCTGAAATACTGCCTTTGAAAGGCACGCGGCCCTCTACTCCTTCAGGCACCAGCTTGTCATTATTTTTCTGTTCTTTTTCCTGAAAATAGCGATCGCTGGATCCTTGCTGCATCGCCGATAGCGAGCCCATACCGCGATAACTTTTGTAGGAACGCCCCTGGAACAATTCGATTTCACCGGGCGCCTCTGCGGTTCCGGCAAACAACCCTCCCAGCATGACCGCATCCGCACCGGCTGCCAAAGCTTTGGCAATGTCACCTGAATAGCGAATGCCGCCATCGGCAATGGTGGGTACACCACTGCCTTTTAATGCTTCCGATACGTTGTGAATGGCAGTAACCTGCGGAATACCGACACCGGCAACAATACGCGTAGTGCAGATGGAACCGGGGCCGATGCCGATTTTTACCGCGTCTACGCCATTGTCCACCATCGCTCTGGCAGCCGCTGCGGTGGCAATATTACCGCCAATCACTTGTACCGATGGCAGATTCTTTTTTACCCAGGCGATGCGATCCAGAACGCTCTGCGAGTGACCGTGCGCCGTATCGACCACAATCACATCAACGCCAGCCTCAGCCAGCGCAATGGCACGTTCTTCACTACCCTCTCCGACACCGATCGCCGCACCGACACGCAAACGCTCTTGTTCATCCTTGCTGGCCAGTGGGTATTCCGAAGTTTTGGTAATATCTTTAACGGTGATGAGTCCGCATAATTCGAATTGGTCATTGATGACCAGCAGACGCTCTAAACGATGTTTATGTAGCAACGCCAATACTTCATCGCGCGAAGTTTCCGCTTTGACCGTCACCAATCGGTTTTTCGGCGTCATGATATGCTTAATGGCTTGATCAAGATTCGTTTCAAAACGCAGATCCCGATTGGTTACAATACCGACAACTTTCTTGCCGTTCACTACCGGTAATCCGGAAATTTTATAGCGGCGAATCAGCTCAAGCACTTCGCGCACTGTCATATTCTGGTGGATGGTAATAGGATCCTTCACTACCCCGCTCTCAAAGCGTTTAACTTGCGCCACATGCGCTGCTTGCGCCTCGATCGACATATTTTTATGAATAATCCCGATGCCGCCTTCTTGCGCCAGAGCGATAGCCAACGGTGCCTCGGTAACGGTATCCATGGCAGCCGATATCAGTGGAATATTGAACGCAATCGTGCGGGTTAATTTTGTCGCCAGGCTGACGTCGCGCGGCAAAACCGTCGAATGCGCCGGAATTAAAAGAACATCATCAAAGGTGAGTGCTTTTTGAATCAACTGCATAATAACGATCCTGTACAAAGTGACATTATAGCCAAAGCGACCGCAAATTTCGCTCCAATTTAGCTAAGAATACAACATATCTGCGGTAATTATGATGTAATGTGACAAATCTTCAAGTTACATAAATACATGTCCGATGTAGCTCAAATCATTCATTCTCAGGAGTATGCGATGAAAAATTTTGTATTTACAGGACTCATATTGCTATTCAGTGTAACAGCCAGCGCCCAGGTTTATAAGTGGGTTGATGAACACGGCAAAACACAATACACCGACCTGCCTCCTCCACCGGGTGCCGCCAAAGAAGGGCAACGATTGAATATCAAACCGGTACCCGCACCTGCAAATAGTGAAACCAGTAAATCCAAAACTCCGACTGATGACAGGCTTGAGTTCAACAAACGCCAAGAGCAGAGAAAAGAGGAAGAAACCAAGCAGCTGGCGAAGGCAGAAGAAAATAAAAAGAAATGTATTAACGCCCAAGGGCAGGTTAGACTATATACTGATTCACCCCGTTTGACCGTGCCTGACGGCAGTGGTGGCATCGCTTATGTGGATGATGATGTTCGTCAGAAGAAGATTGCTGAAGCCAACAAGGCAGTCGCGGAATTCTGCAAATAAATTAATTACTTAAATACTAGATGGTTGCTTTGATCAGCAAATTAATACTGGTTGTCATATTTTTCCTGGCAGGTGTTTCGGCTGTTGCTGAAACGACTAGCACATATTCGATACAGGATAGCGCTATCCATAAAAAGGCAACAAAACTGACAATGCAGTGGGAACTTCTGCCTGGCGAAAATATCCCGCAGATCGCGCGCCTGATGTTTCCTAAAGACTCCGCCAACCGCGACGCGTTTGTTCGTGCAGTTGTCCGCATCAATCCCGAACACTTTCCTGCCGGCACTTATCAGCCGCTACCCGTCGGCACCGTCATTAATATTCCGGATTTAAGAACGATTCATGCATATTCCGCACCGGTCATCAAAAAACGGCACGCAAATACCACCAACAGCGAGGCGCAAAGCAAACCTTCAGTAACTCCCGCCACAGCGATCTCCAACTTAAATAGCAATCACTTACTTCTGCAATTGATCTCACAACTCGAACAAGTCGCGCAGAAAGAAACGCGCGATCTGGTTGCATTGACTCAACATACCGATTCTCTTGCATCACAAATCGCCGAAATTCAATCGCTTTACGCAACAAAAACTCAGCAACCAAGCGAGCCACAGATCGGCAATTCCGGCGGATTGCAGGAAATCAGACCGCAACCTCCTGAGCACTTTGAAAATCCGATACCGCCAGCAGAATCCAATGATACTTCATGGGAAAATCCATTCAGCCTTGATAGTGTATTTGTTTTAGGAATTTTATTGATGGTACTGATCGTCATCCTAGTATTACGCAACTACCGTAGGATTCAGGAAAGACTGACACAGCCTCGTGATGCGCCATTACCATCTGGAATTTCCAATCAGCGCGAATACCAAATGCTATTTCTGAATCAAGACCGTCATAGCGCCGATTTAATGAAAGGCTCGCCTGATGTATCCAGCGAGATGGCATCTGAGGCCCGCTTGATGGTGAAGCAGGACAATTCCGAAGCCGCCATTCAATTCCTACAGAAACAATTGGCAACCAATAAATTCGATATCTCAGGATGGTTGTTACTATTTGAACTGCTATACGCGCTGAATAACAAATCGGGTTTCAAGAAAAATGCCCGCCGCTTTAAACGACTGGGAAAGTTTTCCGATATTTGGGTGCAAATTCAAGACTTGGGACATCGGCTTGAACCCGACGAATCGCTCTATTTTAATGAACAAAAGCGTAAAGAAAAGTTTTTTCCTGATTCATCGGATTCTAATTTACCTGCTCACAACTTTCCAGACTAGCGGGTAGTGAAAAATGAATATTTGAACTTGTTTTTAACACTGCAGTGACAACGCAGATAGTTTTTTGACGGCTTAACTAGATCATTACAATATCTGCATTCGTCATAATCAACCCAGCGCCAATGATGGCCACACTTGCTTCGCAGCTCCGGCGTTACTGCCATTCGCATCGTATAACAATATACCCGTCGCATCGTTATATATGATGAAGTCATTCGTATCCAGTGCTTTTGTACCTATTCTGAATTGATCGGTAGCCAATGTGCCAAACGTCGTTAATGCGGTAAATACAGCATTTTCAAACTGAATGGTATCTTCAACCACGCTGCGGTGATCGCGTCAGTGTGATTGGTCGTAGTAAAACGAAAAATGTTTGCATTGGCTCCACCTGTTAATGTATTGGTACCTGCGCGACCATCTAAAATATCGATCGCTACCTGCGCCGCCATTTAACTGATTGCTGCCGACATTCCCTGTAATGCTATTCGCTTGCGCATTACCTGTGCCGATAATCGCTGCGGCACCTGTCAATGTGAGATTCTCTACATTGGCGGATAGTGTGTAAGTAACACCGCTGCTGACCTTATCAGTACCTGTTGACACCGATCGAAAATTGATCAGAAAAGCCTAGTTGTACCGGCTGAAAATTGACCAGGTAATCCACGTATTCTGCTTGTTTTTTAAGCAGAGGTTAAGAAGAGGTGATTACCATGGTTATGTATGCGAAGATACGGCGGATGTTTTACCGTGAACATTTGTCAATTAATGAGATTCAGCACCGAACGAGTCTGTCACGGAACACTATAAAAAAGTGGTTGAAAGCACCAAATGACAGCGCGGTAAAATATCAAAGAGCGAAGCATTCTGGGAAGCTGTCATCAAATTGTTCTGTTTGGCACTCAACAATATCGCCAAAAAATGGTCTATGCCGCTAAAAGCTTGGAAGCCTGCATTAAACAGGTTTACTATTCAATTTCAGGATAGAATGCCTCAGCATTATTAACCACCATTTACACAAAATCTAAGACACCCTCCCTAGCATTCTCACATATAACCATGTCAGTCGATGAATTCAATGAAGGTTTTAAAATGCATAACTACGTACAACGCTTCTTGCTGGAAAACCTGGATATACGCGGTGCCGTGGTGCATCTCGATTCCGTATGGCAGCAAATGTTAGCGGGTCGCAATTACCCGCACCCCGTGACTCAACTACTGGGAGAGATGAGTGCAACCACATTACTCCTGGGTGACAATCTGAAACAAACTGGACGCTTGACCATTCAATTGAATGGTAGCGGCCCGGTTTCCATGTTGGTTATTGACTGCAATGAAAGCTTGTACATACGCGGCATGGCAAAATGTGCGCAACACATCGAGCCGCAGTCGGTGCCAAATTTACTTGGCCACGGCCAACTGCTATTAACGTTGGATATGCCGTCGATGCGCGAATCCTATCAAAGTATCGTACCGCTGGATGGCAACAATATTGCTGAGATTTTTGAACACTATTTCAAGCAATCGGAACAGTTACCTTCGCGTCTCTTCCTGACCACCACTCACCAGACCATATTTGGTTTACTGTTGCAGAAATTACCCGATGCCGATCAGCAAGACCCGGATGGTTGGGCACGTGTAGAGGCACTGGCCACTACAGCCCTTGATCAAACTTTATTGGGCTTAACTGCGCAGGAAATTCTGACTCGCCTGTTTCATGAAGAAACCATACGCGTCTTTGACCCGCAAACCGTTCATTATGGTTGCCAGGAAAATCTGGCAAAAATTTATGCCATGCTGCGCTCACTCGGTCGTGAGGAAGTCGATTCTATTCTGAAAGAATTTGGTGAAGTCATTATCAGTGACGACATCTGTAATCGCGAATATCGTTTGGATGCACTGGCAGTTGATGCGGTATTCCGAGAAGCTGGGCCGACGATTCACTGAGTATTACCTGTATATAGAAATGATTGCTTATCGCTGCATGACATTCATATACCTACGATAGGTACCTTATCAGTAAATAATAAGGCACCTGTTTCACATCAATGATTAGAGCGCTGCCAAGAAAGCAACCAGATCATTTTTTTCCTGATCAGTCAATCCAATACTGAAGCGCGTATTATAAAAATCCACTACCGCCGGCAAATCTGCAGCAGAACCATCGTGAAAGTAAGGAGGACGTGAAGCTACCGCGCGCAGAACGGGTCCCTTGAAGCGTCCGATATCTTTCCATTTACCAGTAAGCAGCGCACGTCCTGGATCGGTTGTCTTTATAATTTCACCTGTCACATTGTGTTCAAGTGTATATAAAGGCATATCCGGTGTACGACGCGATTCATCTGCGATGCCGATATCCAATGGCATTGGAACCGAGTGATTGCCGGAATTAGGCGTATTGTGGCAGGTAGTACAGGTACCTTGAATCACATCCGCCCCTAAATCATCGTTAAGGCCTTTAACACCGCTAATGTGGATCGGCATAGCATTAAACAACGCCTGCCCCCGTGCAATTGCTGCACGCGCACTAGCAATAGATTTTTTGCCATTTCGATTGGCATTTTGATTATAGCGATCCCAGGTATCATATAGTGACATCACTTCAGGATTAAAACTTGCGCGTGTTCGATAGTCTCCTGCAACCGTATCGTTAATCCCAAAGTAGAATTCCTGCTGTTTAAGCTTCTTGGGACCGCCGCTTGCTTTCCTGTCTGTCAGATCACCCGCATTTTTATCGTATATTTGCGCCGTAAACAAACTCGATTCAAACTTCACAATGGCATTGCGCTGCTCCATCGTCAAATCCTGTAACGCTTCTGCGTGTCCCAGTGTTGCGTGATTGGCTTGATTGGATAGATTCGCGGTCACAGGCGCAAAGCAATTGGAGGTTCCAAAAATACATTCACTGGAATTAGGTGAACTGTTCGTCTCACGCCCATCCCACATGACTGCACTTAAAAATTTCAGATTGGTGGTAGGCAGCGGTCGGCGAAATAGCGACAACTCTGCTTCGCTGGCATAGCCGTAAGGATCATCCACCTCGATTAATCTAAATTCCGCATTGGCCGGAATACCGATCCCTACCCGAATATTGGCTTTATTCAGCAGCATGCTGAAAGCGGTGCGACGCTTATCTTCGGTAGTAATATCGGCATTCGGTGAATTAGCGCCATCGTTCAAGCGAAATAAGGGATCCAAGCCCTGTGTTTTATTAAACCGTTTCTGAACACCTTTGGGTGTAATGACCCAACCTTCTGAAGGCGCATGACAAGTGACGCAGCTTCGTCCATTCGTGCCGAAGCTTTGAAAAAACGGATTATTCAAATCGATATAACCCGCTGTACTATAAGTGGCATCAATACCGTGATAATTAATTGATTTAAACATGTTCGGAAGACGCTCAAATTTCCCTTTGCTCTCTGCTACTGTGACACCGGTTGCCATAAAAGTAATCAAGGCAGAACCGAGCAAAAGATAATTCCTGTAAATCATAAAAAAACTCCAAAGAATAAAGCACCCCGCCGCAAGCAGCGAGGTATTAAAAGCGCTCTTCAGGCTGCTGGTTTTTAACCAGCCTTCGCCCCAAGGGGCGAGGAATTAAACCCGGAAGAGAATAAATTTGCTCCGCGCGCCCTGCACCTATCTCCGCGGCAAGACCGCGGGGTATTACGGTGCAGAAAACCAAAAACGGCGCGCTACGCTGACTTCAAAAACACAAACTATAATGTTCCCCGTGGCAAGACCACGGGGAATTGCAAGTTAAATTGAGAAATGAAACCAACGAAATATGCAGTAACTTCCATAACATAAATAGAAAATCACATGCTTTTTTCATAGTAACATTGAGTACAAACAATAGCCTGTGACTTACCGCACAAGAAAACTCCCGAATTCCTCCTATAGCAATTAGTTGTGTTTCACATATTTTTCACATATGCTGCGCTATGATCCAAGGAATAACTGACCACGATACATAAGCGGTTTCTTGTGAGCGCTTATTCTGCGTGGCTCGGACTATGAGGAAGGAGAATGATTATGGCAGCACGAATCGCACATGTTGATGATGATTCGGATATTCGGGAAGCGGTTGGACGCATCCTGAAGAAGCACGGGTATGAAGTCGACAGTTATTTGTCGATGCAGGATTTTATCGATTCATTAGAGGATGAAACTAAGCGGCCTGATTTGGCTATTCTCGATGTTATGGTTGAATCAATGGATGCCGGTTTAACAACTTATGCGCAAATTCACAAACGCTATCCACAAATACAAGCTATTTTTCTGACGTCTTTGGGTGATATGATCAGACCCTATTTTGAAGATGGCTCCCATGAGTGGGTTTGCATTATGGAAAAACCCGTTGAGCCATTGAGTTTGCTAGCAACCATTAACGACCGCCTAAAAAAGACAGGAGAAGCAGCATAATCGGATTAAATTATGGCCATTACTGAATTCTCCTGGGGTAATTCGCCGAATAATCAAAGCATATTGCTTGAGATAAAGGGAGATAGGCTCAAACTGAGCGATGATGTCCTGATCAGCAATATTCGATGGTTTATTACCTTTCGATGGGTGCTGATAGCGACACTGGTTTTCTTTGAAATCCTGATGTTGTCAGCCTCAGATGCGCTCGTGCAATTAGGTATTAGCGAACAACAAAAATGGCCAATTGCCATCATCATGGTATTGGTTTTTGCAAATATTGCATACATCTTTTCATTAAATCATTTCAAATCAAGCAAGTATAATTCGCCCTCTGTTAATTTATGGATACAGATCATTGTTGATCTGATCTGCTTATCCGTTGTCGTACATTTCGTTGGCAGCACTACTACACCGATTTCATTTTTTTACGTGCTGCATATCGCATTAGCGTGCATCTTTTTTTCTACCCGTGAAAGTCTGTATGTGACAATACTAGTCTGTTTCATGGATATGATCGTAATCATCGTTGATAATTTTTTGGTCACTCAAACGCCACTCTCAACGCTGTTAAGCAGTCGCTTTCTGACTGAAGGTTCGCGTACAGATGGCGCAATATTATGGATGTTCTTTCTCGATACTTTATTTTTTATCGTCTGGTATGTTGTCTCGAGGCTTTCCTTGATCGTTCGTGCTCATGAACGCCATCTAGTCGATGCCTACAAACAGATCAATCAGGCGCAAGTAGAAAAAGATCAATATGCATTATTAATCACACACCAGCTTAAATCCCCGCTCGATGCTATCCGCAGCAAAATAAATCTAATTAATGAAGGTTATTTGGGAGAAACAACACCTGAAGTAAGTACTGCGCTAGAGCAGATGGATGTCCGTGCAAAAAACATGTCTGGCTTGATACTTGATTTACTCCGGCTAGAGCGGTTGAAAGATACTTGTCTTGATACTGCAGTTTTCGAGTCTGTCGATATTCAAACCGCTTTACACAAGTGTATTGAGAAACTAACCCCTGTTGCCAATTCCAAAAATGTCGTGCTCAATTTATCGATTGAGAATTTTAACTGCAAGGTAATCCCCGATCAATTGGGAATACTGCTGGAAAATATTATTGCCAATGCAATTACCTATTCGCATAACGACACATCGGTTGAAATTACATCGACATTCAATCAGTTTGATCAGACCGCCAGCATCACCATCACCGATCACGGAATTGGCATAGAGAACAAGGACCTGCCTAATATATTCAATGAGTATTTTTATTCACCTAGGGCGGCAATACATAACAAAGCAACCAGCGGCATCGGTTTGTCTATTGTTAAAATCGCAGCAGAAAATAATAAATTGAGAATCAAAGTTGTCAGCGAACCAGGTGCAGGTACCTCGTTTACCGTGATTTTTAACGATACCGAACCATCTTCACCTTCTTCTATTGCGCAGTAAAAAAACTCAATCAGTAATTAGCAGCACTGTGCTGCCAGTAACGGCGGCGTAATTCTCTCCAGCTATCAACAAACCATCCATTTTTTGTAAAACGCAGCAAGATAGCGCCATCAACATCGCTACGCAGCAACTGGCTTCCTAACTTATCATAGCGCGCCACAACTACTGCGCGCGGATGGTTATAACGATTATGATAGCCTACCGTGAAGATCGTTAATGCAGGATTCACTTGTTGTATAAAAGCGCTAGTCGATGAAGTGTTACTGCCATGATGTGGCGCGACCAATACTGTCGCCGGAAGCCTATCGCCAGCGCGAGTCAGCAATGCAGATTCGTCCTTACCACCAATATCAGATGGCAATAACACACTGCCGTGAATTGACATGATTTTTAACACACAACTGTTTGCATTGGTTTTATTCTGAGTATTCTCATCGCCGTGTGTTGCAGGATGTAGTAATTCAAAATATACGCCATCCCATTGCCAAGATTGGCCGGCACGGCATTGCACCTTATGCATTGCAGCTTGCTGTATCGGATGCTGACTATCCAATGACGATAGTAATGTCCTGACAGGTATCGCCGCCAACACGGATAGCGCACCACCACTATGATCCGTATCGGCATGCGACACAATCAAAGCATCAAGCTGCCGAATACCCTCCCCGCGTAGAAAAGGGACGATAATACGAGCGCCGCTGTCTGATTCACCGAAACCCGGGCCGGTATCAAATAACAAAGTATGATGTTCAGTGCGCGCCACTACTGCCAAACCTTGCCCCACATCCAGTACTGTCAACCATAATTCGCCGGCTTCTGGTCTAGATGGCTGCAGTAGAAACATGGGCAATAATGCAAACACGCCCAACCAACGCGCGGGGAAACCCGCAAAGAATCCTAGCCCCAGACTTCCTGGCAACAACATCCAAGTAACCCCTAAGATAGCCACCAATATCGTCCACATTGGGGGCACATGTTGTTCCCAAACAGCACCCGATAAATGACTCAGCCACTGCAATAATGTCATGCCGACATCGAGCGCCGCATGAGCCAGTGGCAACAGAAAGTCAAACCATGGAATGGTAGCTAACAATACTAAAGGCACTACTACAAAACTTACTAGGGGAATGGCAATCGCATTGGCAATGGGCGATACCAATGATACCTGCTGAAACAAACCAAGTAATAATGGGATTAATCCCAATGTAATTGCCCACTGAATCCTCAGCCACCCCCTCAGCCAGTGTATTTTTCCAATTCGTCCCACAGTTACCAGCATGATGATAGCGATTGCGCCAAATGACAGCCAAAACCCTGGCGCAATGGTCGCCCATGGATCCAGTAGCACTACCCATAACAAAGCCCACATCAGTATCGTCATCGGCGAAGTAACCTGTCCTCGCCATAGTGCGATCGCGACTACAGCTAACATATACAATGAACGTTGCGCCGGAATTGCAAAACCCGACAACATTGCATAACCAAAAGCCACTATTAATCCGGCAATGACAGCAGCCCGGCGCGCTGGCAAACGCAATACCAAATAAGAATTACAGCGCCACAGCCGAAATACCAGTGCAAATACCAAGCTTGAAACCAAAGTGATATGCAAACCCGAGATTGCCATTAGATGGATAGTTCCAGTCCGCATGAACACCTGCCACTGATCGCGTGGAATGACGTACTGATCTCCCGTCGCCAAGGTTTTTAAAACACCGGCATAAGTGCGATCCATTAAAACATCGGAGAACCGCTGCTGGATTTCCTCGCGCACATGCTCAATCCAATAGCTGGGATGATTAACCCTATGATCCAATAATCGATTATCCACTGATGCGCGTATGTATCCGGTTGCCCGAATGTTACGTTCCAATGCCCATACCTCATAATCGAAGCCATGTGGATTTGCATTGCCATGAGGTTGCTTAAGACGCACTATCAATTGCCAGCGCTGCCCTGCTTTCATTACAGGCTGCGGCATTTCATCGCTATCAAGTTCAAGCTGATGATTTTTATACCAGGATAGTGCGATACGTTTGGGTACAATCGCACCCGCAGTGACAACCTGTTCTACATCAAACTGGAAACGCACGCTGCGATCATTTTTTTGTGGCAAGCTAGCTATTACGCCGATGATTTGAATATCCTGTCGCTCCCATCGTGAAGGTAATGAATCAGCCAAGCGCCAATGCGCAAAAGCAGCCGCCCAGAAAAACCCAAGCCCAAGAAAAAGAATCCATAGCAAGATATTATTGACTGTTATCAGCGCTGCTGATTGATATCGCCACAACCATCCAATCGCGATCATGATCAGCAATAACCCCAACATCCACGTTATCTCAGGCAATTTATCTTGTTGTTGCAGCAAACCGGTACCTGATACAAAAGCAAGAATATTTAGTCGCAACAACATATTCCTAGAATTCCTCTATCCAATAAGATATTGTGACGCCCCCGACGCCTGCCGGACTTAAGCAACCGCAGTGAACCAAGTAGGAGAACGAGTACGGATTTTCTCTATTTTGAGGTGCATAGTGTGATCTATACAACAAAAAATTAGGGAATATGAATCGTTATCCCATTGCTATCAAATCATAGCGCCTCAATTTATAATTAACTGATACCGTATGCGTAATTTCTACAGGAAATCCCTATATTCACTGGCATGGTATCCGTTTCGATACACTGCTTCAGTGCAGAATATGTAATTCTCTCAGACTCAACATCAGTCAATATACTTTAAATATATGAATAATCCTGTCGTTACTGCCACTACCGTATAGGAGATGATATGAATCAGCGTAATGATCAACGCAGCAATAAATATAGAAGGTTAGATGATCATGAGATCCATAATAAGATGGAATTACTCTCCAATCAGCTTCAAATCCAGCAATTAGCGTTGGAAGAATCGCGCAATCGCTATGCAGATCTCTACGATCATGCGCCAGTCGGTTATCTGACCGTAGATCAAATCGGAAACATCCTATCGATTAATCTGACTGGAGCTGCATTACTCAGAAAAGCACGTCCATTCCTCATCGGCAAATCATTCACAAGCTGTTTCCTAGATATCGACCATCAAGCCTTCCACCACTACCTGCAAGAAGTTTTCAATTCTTCCGGAAATGCTACGATTGATTTAAAAATTGGAGATGCCCAGGATCCATTGAGTTTTATTCGTCTGGAAAGCACGGTGACTCATAATAAAAATATGTGCCGCATGATGATGTCGGACATCAGTCAACTCAGAAAAATGATTAATCTTAATCGTGACTTACTGAATGAAAATCGGCAGCTGATGAAAGGACTATTTCGTGTTCAAGAAAAGGAGCGACGCATACTTGCTCGCGAATTACATGACGAATTAGGACAGTGGTTAACCGCCATTCGTGCAGAAAGTGAAGTCATTTTCAATTACGCCGTACAAGACTCGGCGATTTATACCAGCGCCCAGACTATTAAAGTGTGTACCGAAAAAATGCACCAAGTAATCCGTACCATGCTACATCGATTACGCCCTCCGCTTCTTGATACGCTAGGATTACCCGATGCGTTATCCGAGCTTAAAAAACAATGGTGCTCTCGCCATTCGCAGATAACACTCGAATTAAAATTAGAGGGCGAGCTTGCAGCGCTTGATGAACAATATAACATTACGATATTTCGCCTGATTCAGGAGGGTCTCAATAATATTTACAAGCACTCGGAAGCCACCTGGACTCAAATCAACTTAAGTCGTGAAACGATTGAAAATTCTGCGGATGATTTCTTGCTACTCAAAATAGAAGATAATGGCAAAGGTTATGATGCCAATCAGCAATTTATCGGATTAGGATTAGTAGGTATGCGTGAACGGGTAATTGCGCTGGATGGCCGAATGGCGGTACATAGCACACCCAACGAAGGCACAGAAATTAACATCAGATTACCTATAAAAATCTAGGCAAAATGAAAAAACCCATTACCATTTTATTGATTGACGATCATCCTGTCGTACGTACCGGCTATCGTCGCTTGCTTGAAAGCACGCCGGATATGAGTGTAGTGTCAGAAGCAGGAGGTGGCGCAGAAGGTTATCAATTATGGCAAGAGCACAAACCTGATGTCATTATTCTTGATCTTAACATGCCCGGTGTTTGCGGATTTGAAACCATTCATCGCATCATAAGCAACGATCCTACCGCACGCATTCTAGTCTTCAGCATGCTAAACAACGTAACGATGGTTCACCGCGCATTAAAAGCAGGCGCCATTGGGTTTATCAGCAAACAAAGCGGAATTGGCGAAATGATTCATGCGGTGCGCCAAGTCAGTATGGGAAAAACCTATATTGAATCGGAACTGGCTACAGCACTCGCAATGCATGCTACACGTAAAGAGAATTATGAAAACCCTTTTGATTTATTAACTAAACGTGAATTCCAAATAGTCAAATTAATCGTAGAGGGGAGTTCCAACATAGAAATTGCAGACAAAATCTCTATCAGTCCTAAAACTGTGAGCGTCCATTACCTCAATTTGATGCGAAAATTGGATTTACAAAATACGACACAACTGATTCGCTTAGCCATCAATCACGATATTATTGACGGATAGCCTGATCAAATAACACCGCGTAGTTATAAATCAACATACTGGGAACATTTAAATTGTAGTAGTCCAGACTTGATCTAACAGGCACTTCGTCAAATCAGGTAACTGTCAGATCGGCGGGGCGCGGCTACTACATTTTAGTGCTTAATTACGCTCTCTATTAGGTTATCCTCAGCATTGGATTGCATAGTTGATGGTTGCTGAGTAATTGGAACAGAAAGTAACTCTGGTTTATGCTCCAGTGCTAGATCAAGTACCTGATCTATCCATTTGACGGGATATATGGTTAGCTGATTCTTCACATTCAAGGGAATATCAGTTAAATCTTTAATATTCTTATCAGGAATAATTACTCCTTTAATACCACCGCGGTGTGCAGCCAGTAGTTTTTCCTTTAAACCACCTATCGGAAGCACTTCGCCTCTTAAGGTAATCTCACCTGTCATTGCTATATCGGCCCTCACAGCAATATTTGTCAGAACAGACACCATCGCGACACATATACCGATGCCTGCGCTCGGGCCATCTTTGGGCGTGGCGCCCTCTGGGAGGTGTATGTGAATATCGTTTTTTTGATAGAAATCCTCGGGTATACCTAATAAATGGGAGCGGCCCCGAACTACAGACAGAGCAGCCTGTATAGATTCTTGCATGACTTCACCCAGTTTCCCGGTAGTAATGGTTTTTCCCTTCCCAGGTAATACAACAGCTTCAATAGTCAATAACTCACCGCCCACTTCCGTCCAAGCTAAACCGGTCACTTGTCCAACCTGGTTTTTTTCTTCAGCAACGCCATATGCATAGCGTCTTACGCCTAAAAATTTGTCTAGGTTACGTGATGTAACAACTACCCTGTTTTTCCCTTTCTTAAGTAACATTGCCTTTACAGCTTTCCGGCAGATCTTGGAGATTTCGCGCTCCATTGCTCGTACACCGGCCTCTCTCGTATAATAGCGAGCAATGTCCTGCAAAGCAGAATTTGAAATAGTTAGCTCATTTTCCTTGAGGCCATGATTCTGCATCTGCTTAGTTAATAAATAGCGCGTGGCTATATTTAGTTTCTCGTCTTCTGTATATCCCGATAATTGGATTACTTCCATACGATCAAGTAGCGCTGGAGCAATATTTAGAGTGTTTGCAGTTGCCACGAACATAACGTCGGACAAATCATATTCCACTTCAATATAATGATCCACGAATGTATTATTTTGCTCTGGGTCAAGAACTTCCAGCAAAGCAGAAGATGGGTCTCCACGAAAATCCATACCCATCTTATCTACCTCATCGAGTAAAAAAAGTGGGTTCTTAACACTTACTTTACTCATATTATGCAAGATCTTGCCCGGCATCGAGCCGATATAAGTTCGGCGATGTCCACGAATCTCAGCCTCATCCCGAACGCCACCAAGCGACATGCGTACAAACTTCCTGTTTGTGGCATGTGCAATCGATTGACCTAGCGAAGTTTTTCCAACGCCCGGTGGGCCAACGAGGCAGAGAATCGGAGCTTTCATTTTATTGACACGTTGTTGTACTGCCAAATACTCAACAATTCGCTCTTTAACTTTCTCCAAGCCATAGTGATCTTTTTCAAGTGTCGCTTCGGCTGCTTTTAAATCATGATTAATTTTGCTCTTCTTTTTCCATGGTAAAGCCACTAGTGCATCAATATAGTTACGCACCACTGTAGCTTCCGCGGACATGGGGGACATTAAACGAAGTTTTTTTAACTCTGACTCAGCTTTAGTGTGCGCTTCTTTAGGCATCTGAGCAGATCTAATCTTTTTCTCAATTTCTTCTAGATCCGCGCCATCCTCACCTTCGCCCAATTCTTTTTGGATGGCTTTAACTTGCTCATTAAGGTAATAATCACGTTGACTCTTTTCCATCTGACGCTTAACTCTGCCGCGAATACGTTTTTCAACTTGCAGTATATCTAACTCAGTTTCCAATAAGCTTAACAAATGCTCTAAACGTCTGAATACCTCAAAAATTTCTAGCACTTCTTGTTTCTGTTCAAGCTTTAATGGTAAATAGGCTGCAATAGTATCCGCTAGACGTCCAGCATCATCTATGCCACTCAACGAGGTAATTATTTCGGGTGGAATTTTCTTGTTGAGTTTTACGTATTGATCAAACTGGGTCAGGATAGCGCGCCGCATTGCCTCTGCTTCAGAGCTACTCTCGACATCCGGTGGTACTTGCGATGCTCTGCCCGAGAAATGAGTTTCAGAATCAATTAATTCCAGAATACGAGCACGATAATTGCCTTCCACCAAAACCTTAACAGTTCCATCAGGTAGCTTCAGCATTTGTAATAAGCTAGCAACGCTACATACATCATAAAGATCCCCAGGTGCGGGGTCATCTTTAGACGCTATTTTCTGAGCAACAAGTAGGATATTTTTATTCGACTCCATTGCAAGCTCAAGCGCTTTGATAGATTTCTGTCTTCCCACAAATAGTGGAATAACCATATGAGGAAAAACAACCACATCACGTAACGGTAAAAGCGGCAAAATCAAATGTTCAGAACTATCATCTAAAGAGGTCATATCTACTCATCTATAAAATTTACAACTCAATAAATTTGCTCTGCGCGCCCTGCATCTATCCCCGCGGCAAGACTACGGAGAATTGCAGGTTAATAAGATGTGCGCATCTATAAGAAAAACAAGGCAGAAAGAATATGAATATATACACTAACTATTACTTCAAACCCAAACAAAAATAATCAAAATAATATATATACATTTATTGTTTATTAGTACTAATAAATTACTATTTTTTAACCAATTGAATTATTTGGAGCGCTTAGCAATTTTTGGCTGATCTGAGTAAATTAATATCGGTTTAATATCATCATTGGTGGAATTATGATCAATGACTACTTTAGAAATATTTTCTAACGAAGGAAGATCGTACATAATATCCAACAGAATTTCTTCCAGAATTGAACGCAAGCCGCGCGCACCTGTTTTACGTGTCAAAGCTCTTTTTGCTATTGCTTTGAGAGCTGGCTCTCGAAATTCCAAGTCGACACCTCCCTCCATATTAAACATTTTCCAGTATTGTTTAACGAGTGCGTTTTTAGGCTCTGTCAAAATTTGAATTAATGCAGCTTCATTAAGCTCCTCTAATGTTGCGACAACCGGCAAACGCCCTACAAATTCAGGTATCAAGCCAAATTTAACCAAATCTTCTGGTTCTATCTGTTGAAGAACTTTATTTATGTCCTTCCTATCATGATTCTTTACATCCACACCAAAACCGATTCCACTTTTCTCGGTACGTGCTCTAATCACTTTATCAAGACCATCAAATGCACCACCACAAATAAATAGAATATTAGTGGTATCCACTTGAATAAATTCTTGATTGGGGTGTTTTCGTCCTCCCTGAGGAGGAACCATAGCAATGGTGCCCTCAATCAGTTTAAGTAGTGCTTGTTGCACACCTTCACCTGAAACATCGCGCGTAATTGATGGATTATCCGATTTACGTGAAATCTTATCTATTTCATCAATGTACACGATGCCTCGCTGTGCCTTTTCAGCATCATAATTACATTTTTGAAGTAATTTCTGAATGATATTCTCGACATCTTCACCGACATAGCCCGCTTCGGTTAAGGCTGTGGCGTCTGCCATTATAAAAGGCACATCCAATAGCCGAGCTAAAGTTTGTGCGAGTAGCGTTTTACCTGACCCAGTCGGACCAACGAGCAAAATATTACTTTTTGAAAGCTCAATATCATCTGCATCATCTGATTTCGCGACGTTTCTCAGGCGCTTATAATGATTATAGACCGCCACAGATAATATTTTTTTTGCTGATTCTTGTCCTATCACATATTGATCAAGTATCTGGCATATTTCCCGAGGTACAGGTAAGTTTGACTTAACCAGCTTTGTTGATTCATCCCCTTGCATTTCTTCACGAATGATGTCATTACATAAATCAATACATTCATCACAAATAAAGACAGAGGGACCTGCGATAAGCTTTCTTACTTCATGCTGACTTTTGCCGCAAAAAGAACAGTAAAGAAGTTTCTCGCTACTAGCTTTGTCTGGCATATTTTTATCCCACAGTAACCGAGTTTAAATACCCGTGATTAAAAAAATGTTCAAGTATTCCACTTTAATTTGCACTTTCTTCTCTATGTGCCAGTACTGCATCAACTAAACCATAATTTACTGATTCAGTTGCGCTCATAAAATTATCCCGATCCGTATCTTTTTCTACATCGGATACTGGATGCCCCGTATGCTTTGCCATGATTTCGTTTAGTCGCGCTTTAAGATACAAAATCTCACGCGCATGTATCTCAATGTCGGAGGCTTGTCCTTGAAACCCACCCAATGGCTGATGAATCATTACGCGTGAATTCGGTAAACAATAACGCTTTCCTTTTGCTCCTGCAGTTAGTAATAATGCCCCCATACTTGCTGCTTGCCCAATGCATAAAGTACTTACATCTGGTTTAATATATTGCATTGTGTCATAGATAGCCAAACCTGCAGATACGATACCGCCAGGTGAGTTAATATAAAAATGGATATCTTTTTCTGAATTCTCGGATTCTAGAAATAGAAACTGTGCAACAACCAAATTTGCACTCGTTTCTGTAACAGGACCAACCAAAAATACAACTCTCTCCTTTAATAAGCGCGAATAAATATCATATGCACGTTCACCGCGCCCACTCGTCTCTATCACCATGGGAATTAATCCCAGATTCATAGGTTCTACATTTTGTATATTATCAAGCAGTCGCGTCATTTCTGGATATCCCCATCAACTCATCAAATGTTACAGTTTTGTCGATTAAATTTATTTTATTGAGCACCCAATTTACTACATTTTCTTCTAATGCTAGTGACTCGGCCTCTTGTAAGCGTTCTGGAGAAGCATAATGCCACTTAATGACTTGCTCCGGATTCTCGTAACTTTGTGCGGCATCTTCTATTATATTTCTAACCTGTTCACGCGTAGCTTTCAGCGCATACACTTTTACGAGTTCTGAGAGAATTAGACCCAATTTAACTCGATACTCTGCCTTTTCTTTAAAAAAATCTGGTGCAAGCGGTATTTCTTCAGTTTTCATCCCGCGCGCCTCAAGATTACCCTTTGCATTTTGCATTAGTCGTTCTATTTCTTGGTTAATTAGAACGCTGGGGGCGGCAATCTGCGCAGCATCCAATAATGACTGCATAATTTGTTCTTTAATTTTGGATCTGACTCGCTTAGAAACTTCACGCTCCAGATCCTGTTGAATTCCTTCGTGCAATTTTTTTATATCCCCATCGGAGACACCTAGTAACTTAGCAAAGTCAGCATCCACATTCGGCAGTATAGGCTCTTCCAGCTCATTCAGTTTTACCTCAAAGGTGGCAGTTTTCCCAGCAACGCTCTTGCCATGATAGCCTTCCGGAAAAACAACATCAAATGATTTATTATTACCTATTTTCATACCAATAAGCGCAGCTTCGAAATCCTTAAGAAATTTTCCATCCCCAATTATCAATTGGAGATCAACACCTTTTCCACCTTCAAAATCAACACCATCTATTGTGCCATGATAATCTATCTTAACCCGATCACCTTTTTTCGCTACGCGAGTAACTGGCTCATATGTTACACGCTGCTTACGGATCACCTCCAGAGTTTTGTCAATATCGGCATCCTCTATTTTTACATTAGGTCGATATATGCTTTGTTTGCCTAAATCACCGATAGTTATTTCAGGATAAACTTCAAATGTTGCGCTGAATATATAAGCATCATTATTATCTAGTGATTTCGCTTCAAATTTCGGATATCCAGCAACCTGCAAATTGAATTCCTTGATGGTATCTGTGAAATCCTTATGTATGGCATCATTCAGAACGTCTTGTCGAATTTGCGCGCCATGCATTTGTGTAACCATTTTTAATGGGACCTTTCCGGGACGGAAACCATGTAGTTTGGTAGTTTTTACCAATCGTTTTAGGCGGTTTTCAATCTCACTCTGCAACTTCTCTATAGAAATTGTAATGTCGAAACGGCGTTCCAATGCACCGAGGTTTTCTATGTTTGATCCCATTAAGATTCCTGACTGATTAAATATTTCTCAACACAGTACATACTATTCCTTCGTCATTTTAACTCTATGATATTTGACGAATAAAGCAGCCCTGTAATACTTGAATAACTTGGTGCGAAAGGGGGGACTCGAACCCCCACACCTCTCGGCGCCAGAACCTAAATCTGGTGCGTCTACCAATTCCGCCACTTTCGCATTTTCTTTTATCTTACAATCTTGGTAATTATACCTTTTAATCCCGCTAACCGCAGCCAGATCATTCATTTCCCTGACAAAATACTATCTCGCCACTCACGCCTTTGCTATCTGGTCCCATCAAATACAAATAAGTTGCCATTAAATCTTCAGGCTGTCGCATTGTTTGCTTAATCTCGCCTGGATGAGTTTTAGCGCGTTGTGGTGAGTTCACAACGCCAGGCACAATAACGTTGATACGCAGATTTGGCATAATCTCCCACTCATCAGCTTGAACTTTCACTAACGCTTCGATACCCGCTTTCGCAACTGTAAACCCTCCCCAATAAGCGGATGGGTTATGTCCATGAGAACTCGATGTCATAATAACACTGGCATCAGGGGCAGCTTTTAGCAGAGGTAAACATGCCTTAGTCAGCGCAAAAGGGACAATCAAATTAACGTGCAATAATGTTCGCCATTGTTCAACGGTCTGATTTTCTGCCGGACTCAAACCATATAGAAATGCGGCATTATGCAAAATTCCATCCAATCGCCCTAATTGTTGTGCTATCGCTTGAGCTATTACCGCAAAATCCTTGTCCTGCGCATTCTCCAAATTAAGCGGATAAATGAGTGCTTGTGCTTTCCCTATCGCTTCAATCTCATCATAAACACGTTCTAGTTTCTCCACCTTACGTCCGTGTAAGATTACCGTTGCGCCATGATTTGCATAGGCTATTGCTGCGGCACGTCCTAGGCCTTGCCCAGCACCAGTGATAAGGATTACGCGATCTTCAAGAAGATTCTGCGGTGCTAAGTAGCTTTCTGATTTTTTCATAATTGGAATTTATCACGATAAGGTACTTTTAGAGAAAAAATAAAGCACCTGATAAGCGCCCCTATTTCCCATCTGTCCCAATAAGGACAAAAAAACAGACCCCATATTTCTTGGGGTCTGTTTTTATATATCAATTATCGAGCAATCTGAACAGATACCGATATTACATATCCATACCACCCATGCCGCCCATGCCACCCATACCGCCCATACCGCCAGCTGCTCCAGCATCTTCTTTAGGCAGTTCTGCAACCATTGCATCAGTAGTTAACATCAAACTCGCAACTGAAGCCGCGTTCTGCAAAGCGGAGCGCGTAACTTTTGTCGGGTCCAGAACACCCATCGCTACCAGATCTCCGTACTCGCTTGTTGCTGCATTATAGCCGAAATTACCTTTGCCTTCAGCAACTTTGTTTACAACAACAGATGGCTCGTCACCACAATTGATTACAATCTGACGCAGCGGTTCTTCGAGAGCACGCAAAACAATCTTAATGCCTGCATCCTGATCGTGATTGTCGCCTTTAGTTTGTTTGACAATTGGAATGGCGCGTAACAATGCCACACCACCACCAGGAACAACACCTTCTTCGACCGCTGCCCGTGTTGCGTGCAATGCATCTTCAACCCGCGCTTTTTTCTCTTTCATTTCGACTTCAGTAGCAGCACCAACTTTAATAAGTGCGACACCACCAGCCAGCTTGGCTACGCGTTCCTGCAGTTTCTCTTTATCATAATCGCTGCTTGCTTCTTCTATCTGAGCGCGAATCTGTTTAACACGACCTTCAATATTACCGGCATTGCCTGCGCCGTCAATAATCGTGGTATTTTCTTTACCAACTTCGATACGCTTGGCTTGCCCCAGATCATTCAACGTAGCTTTTTCTAAAGTTAAGCCAACTTCTTCAGCAATCACTGTACCGCCTGTTAAAATCGCAATGTCTTCCAGCATGGCTTTACGGCGGTCACCAAAACCTGGTGCTTTAACGGCACAAGTTTTAAGAATGCCGCGAATGTTATTCACGACTAAAGTTGCCAGTGCTTCGCCATCGACATCTTCAGCGATAATCAATAATGGCTTACCTGCTTTGGCTACTTGCTCTAATATGGGCAACAACTCGCGGATATTAGAGATCTTTTTGTCATGCAACAAAACAAAAGGATTATCTAACAAGGCAATTTGTTTTTCTGCACTACTTACAAAGTAAGGAGAGAGATAGCCGCGATCAAATTGCATACCTTCGACCACTTCCAGCTCATTTTGTAATCCCGACCCATCTTCCACAGTGATTACGCCTTCCTTGCCAACTTTGTCCATTGCATCAGCGATGATCTTGCCTATTTCATTATCAGAGTTTGCAGAAATACTGCCAACTTGGGCAATTTCTTTGGCTGTCGCACATGGTTTTGACAGTTTTTTCAACTCACCAATAGCTGCGGTCACTGCTTTGTCAATGCCACGTTTGAGATCCATTGGATTCATGCCTGCAGCAACATACTTCATACCCTCTTTAACGATAGCTTGAGCTAATACCGTTGCAGTAGTGGTACCATCGCCGGCCACATCAGATGTTTTGCTGGCTACTTCTTTCAACATCTGTGCGCCCATATTTTCAAACTTATCTTTTAGCTCGATCTCCTTTGCAACCGAAACACCATCCTTAGTAATGGTTGGTGCACCATAAGAACGATCCAATACTACATTTCGGCCTTTCGGTCCTAGAGTTACTTTTACCGCATCGGCTAAAATATTAACACCGGCTACCATTCTATGACGCGCTGAATCACCAAACTTCACTTCTTTTGCTGACATAACTGCTCTCCTAATTTCTCAAAATATTGTCTATGGTAAGTAATTGGATCAGTGTGTTTAACCTTCAACCACACCCATAATATCTTCTTCCCGCATCACCAAAAGCTCCTCGCCTTGAACCTTGACAGACTGTCCAGCATATTTACCAAACAACACTTTGTCACCAACCTTAACCTCTAGCGAACGAATTTTTCCATCATCGCCAACCTTACCTTTTCCTACTGCTAGAATCTCACCTTGATCGGGTTTCTCTGCTGCGCTGTCTGGAATAACAATACCTGATGCAGTTTTGCGCTCATCTTCTAACCGCTTGACGATCACACGATCATGCAAAGGACGAATTTTCATGCTGTTTTCTCCTATTAAAATTAATAATTCGTAATTTATGCAATAGCTTGCAATTCATTTAAAGAATCTCTGAAACAATCAGAGTTGTAATATCACAAGAATTATTAGCACTCATTAACAATGAGTGCTAATAATAGGGTCTATCCTTAAGAATTTCAAGAGCAGAAAATACAGATTTTTTGTATGTATATTGTAAAGAAGGAAATAAATCCGGATAAAATCTTTTATTCGGCGTTTCAAAATAGCTATGCTGGAGGGTAAAAGTGGTCACGCAAATTCGGACAATCGGATAAGTGGTAATCTTGCTCAACCCAAGCCGTGTAATAGACGGCAAAAAAAGAGCGGGAGAATGAGGAGGATGAGAAGGAATCACGCAGCGGAATTCAAAGCCAAAGTGGCCATAGCTTCGATCAAGGGTGATAAGACTCTATCTGAGCTAACTGAACAATTTGATGTACATCCGAACCAGATTTCGGAATGGAAGCAGCAGCTACAGGCATCTGCAATCGATGTATTCGGGGGTAATTCAAAAGCAAAGGCCGCCGCGCCTAATCTCAAGATACTTCACGCCAAGATTGGACAGCTCACACTGGGGAATGATTTTTTAGAAGACGCGTTCATCAAGGCGGGATTGCTGAGCGCAAAGCGATGATAAACCGAACTCACGGACTGCCGCTGGTGCAGCAATGTCGGCTATTGGATGTGGCACGTTCAACAGCATACTACCGACCGGTTCCGCTATCAGCACAAGTGCTTGCACTGATGCGTCGGATAGACGAATTGCATCTGAACCATCCCTTTGCAGGAGCCAGAATGCTTTCCAAAATGCTCAAACGTGAAGGAAGTTTATTCGGTCGGCGCCGTGTGTCTACGCTGATGAAGCGAATCGGAATCTACGCAATCTACCACAAGCCCAGCACCAGCAAGCGGTATCAGGCGCATCCAGTCTATCCGTATCTGCTACGGAATTTGTCCATCACCCGCTCAAACCATGTCTGGGCAGCGGATATCACGTACATCCCAATGAAGCGCGGCTTCGTTTATCTATTCGCCGTGATCGACTGGGCAAGCCGTCGGGTGCTGTCATGGCGATTATCTAACACCTTGACTGCCGATTTCTGCAATAAACAACCCCGTGGCAAGACCACGGGGTATTAGAAAAGCTCAAGTTGACGCA
>CAZYHY010000016.1:0-57092 GCA_964647635.1 uncultured Nitrosomonas sp. | reverse complement strand
ATGGCATGCCAGCTCATCCGAAATATGCATTTTTGCGCTTAATGCGACAGAACCGAATTGCAGATTAACTCTAAACCGTTATATCAAGAGATAATCACCTTCCGTTATGCCGCTGAACGATATATCAAAGAAGCTATCCCTAGCAAGGCTAGGCGCACACAAAGAGATAATTTATATGAACTTAATTGGTTATATAAATTCTTCGACAATCCTCCTGTACAGCTTAACAAAATATCACCAATTCATATTAGGCAATACCTCGATTGGCGAAAAACGATTAGATCAAACAGAAAAAAAGCATTATTCAGCCATATTTGGAATAAATGCAGAGAGTGGGGATATACCGATTTACCTAACCCATGTTCCAGAGTAAGAGGATTTAAAGAAGTTGGAAGAAAATCTGTTTAACTCTACGATGCGGTGCACAAAGCAGCAAGCCAGCCATTGCGGGATGCAATGGCTTTGGCTTATTTGACAGGACAAAGACCATCAGACGTTCTTAAAATGACAGAACGCGATATCCAAGACGACGCAATTTGCGTTACTCAGAACAAAACAGGAGCAAAGCTGCGGATCAGCATCGAAGGAGAATTATTTGTTTTATTGCAAAGAATCTCCGAACGTAAATCGGCATATAAGATTCGCAGCTTATCTTTAATTGTTGATAGTCATGGCAGCGATTAACAGCTTGTGCACTTCGCGGCCACTTTGACAAAGCCAGAGAATCTGCAGGAATAAGCAAAGAGCTATTTCAGTTTAGGGATTTACACGGGAAAGCCGCTACAGATAAAACGGAATCAAGCGGCGATATTCGTCAAGCTCAAAAACAACTTGGACATACAAATCTTGCGATGACCGAAACTTATGTTCGGCAAAGAAAAGGTGATAAAGTTAAGCCTACAAAATAGTAATTGCGGAACAACTACCATTTTTGCGGAACAGATTAATCATTAACATTTCTTAACCTGTTGTTTTTTTGGCTCCCCGACCAGGGCTCGAACCTGGGACCTGCGGATTAACAGTCCGTCGCTCTACCGACTGAGCTATCAGGGAATTGATGAGACGTGCATGTTAACGTTTTGAAGCTTCTTGGTCAACTATCTGCGTGTTAGCAACGAATAGAAATGTCCGGTTTTGTAGCAAATAAATTGTAGTAGTTTAGACTTGATCTAATTCTTCTCGTTTTTTATCTATATTTAGTCATATCGATAGACCAGATTTAGCTCAATCAAGTGTTGCGACCTATGCTCGTCTTAAAGTTCAAAGCCTTCCATTTCATAAATTTCCATACCGTGTGATAAAAGTCACAAAGAAAATCATAGCAATATGTTTTACTCATATTACAACACACATATTCACCGCTTTAATTGCTGTAGGTAAACGATAATTTAACTTTCTGTAAGCCCTCTCTATTCGGGTGCAATTGTAGCCATTGCTACATAAGCTTCACTACAACATGAAATAATCTTTCAGCTTTTTAAAACCTAGCGAGGAGAATCGTATGGACGATAAAGACGCTTTCTTGGAATTATCGGCGTTACTGACCGGGCTTTATGATCCTCTGCTGAATCATCCTGTGGATCGCGCACTTAATATACCTACCGCTGAAGAATATATCCGCCGGTTAAGGGGTACTTTCCCGGTGAAATTCCCTGCCTTACTGGATACTTACAAAACCTTGGCAGCGGCCACTCCGAAACCTCCGGTGGATGATGCACTTCTTGCAAATTTGCGTGACACTCAAGTGTTTAAGGACAGCGAGTTTGTCGCCAAACAAATTGTAAATGTTTGGTATTTTTCGCAGTTTAAAGATGAACAGAATGTTTTCATTGATGGAGGATTCTACGAGCGAGGTGAGGTATGGCCGCACATCAAGGCGCATCCCATTGGTTTCTCAACTCGATTGCATGGATACTGGTCAAGCAGACCTAAGCCAGTTCCAGATTAACCTGACAGAACCAAGGAGACAGACATGCACAATGAATATGACATTATTATCATTGGTTCTGGCGTTGCCGGTGCCTTGACCGCCTGGAAACTAGCCCAACTGGATAATTACAAAATTCTCATCCTGGAGGCGGGTGATAACGGTATCAGCAACGGCCAACGCCTGCAGTTCCACCATATGATGGATACCCAAGGCAATCGAGGCGATCCCTTTGCTCCCTATAAAGACCTTAAAAGCAGAAAATATGCGCCAGTTGCCGAGAGTTCGCAACGTGAACTTGCTGATCAAAAAAATGATCCTGATAATTATTACGATTACTTTCAAGACGCTACGCCACAAAACAGCGACCCGTTCAAGGCCAGCTATAACCGTATGGTTGGTGGCAGCACTTGGGCGTGGCGCGGCAACACCCCGCGCTATATTCCCAGCGATTTCCATTTGCATAGCGAATTTGGCGTTGGTCGTGACTGGCCGCTGGATTACAATGAATTAGAACCATGGTATTCACAAGCAGAATGGGAACTGGGCGTTTCCGGCAATCATGATGAGTTGGATGGGCTATTTGGCGGCTACCGTAGCCAACCGTTTCCGATGCCGGGTATTCCGCTTAGTTATAGTGACCTTAAAATCAAAGAAAAAATCGAAGGGAAAACTATCCGCGGCAAGCCAATCCATGTGGCCACTACGCCACAAGCCCGTAACAGCAGGGTATTTGATAATCGTCCGGCCTGCGAAGGCCATTCCAGCTGTATTCCGCTCTGCCCAATCCAGGCTAAATACGATGCCACCGTCCATTTACGCCGAGCGCTAGAACATCCGAATGTCGAGTTACGCAGTGGCGCTGTGGTAACTCGCTTGGAAAAAGGCTGTGACGGATGTGTAAATACAGTCCATTACATCGACTGGAAATCAGGCGAGATAACGCAGGAGAAATCGATTCGAGGCAACTTGGTAGTCCTTGCCGCCCATGCCATTGAAACCCCAAAACTGTTACTTATGTCAGGAAATCTGGCGAATTCCAGCGACCAAGTTGGTCGCAACCTGATGGATCATATCCAATTTGAGCTGATCGCCATGTTTCCGGAGCCTATATACCCATTCCGGGGTCCTCAAAGTGTTACCGCAATTGAAGATTTTCGTGATGGAGCTTTCCGCAGCCAGCGCAGCGCTTTCCGCATGACCATCGGTAACGATGGTTGGGGACGGGCGGGTTCTCCCGCAGCGGTTATTGATGGACTGCCTAAAGAAAAGAAATACGGTTCGGCCTTGCCTGATGCCATTGCTGAACAAATACCAAAAATGCTCCGCTTGAGTTTTTCTACTGAAATGCTGGCGGAACAGACAAATCGTATCGACCTATCGGATAAGAAGGATGCGCTTGGTATTCCACGACCACGATTCAATTTTGATATCGGGGCTTATGTACAAGGCGGTTTACGCGAAGGATACGAGACCGCAAAAGAGCTTTTTTCAGTGATGGACGCCACCATCACCACTAAACAGCTCGAGAATCCCCAGACTGGACGTATGAATTGGAATACGGCAGCACATATCATGGGAACCACCATCATGGGCGACGATCCGGCCAATTCGGTCGTTGATCGATGGGGTCGTGCGCACGATGTGCCGAATTTATGGATTGCGGGTTCTAGCGTATTTGCCACCAGCGCCACTTCTAATCCAACGTTGACTATTGCGGCACTCACGCTCCGAATGGCGCACGCTATTCATCGTGAATTGGGAGGTTGTAATGCGAAAGACGAATGAAATTAATATCACTGCATTAGCGTAAATATCGTACAACAATCAAGATCTAGTTGTAGATATGCGGCTCCCCACATCTAATTAGGAGAAAGCGATGAAACAGCCCAAAAAACCACCAGCAAAAACCCGCTATACTTTAATTAAAGGGCGATATTGGATTCATAATCCCAGTAAGCCTCGCCAAGGCCCGCAACCGGACGGCGACACCGTCTCTTTTGAGCCGGATTCAATTGATCTGGTGCGCAACCTGCCAAGATTTTCTGGAAGAGCACCCGATATCAGGACGGGCGGCAGGATCAATGTCCGTTATGAGGGGATTGATGCCCTTGAAACCCATTTTAATAACGCGCACCAAGACCTTAGTTTTGCAAACAAAGCGCGAGATTTTAATTTAGCGCAATTAGGCTTTACCAATGTAAAATTCTTTTCCGATTCCCCCAATGTCGTGCAATCGGTCGATGTCAATCCGCTGCCAGGGTATGTTATCGCCAACGGTATCGAAAGCAATGGCCGGTTGCTTGGCTTAGTCTATGCAGGTGCGACGAATCGTGTAGACGGTGAGAAAGTATTTGTAACCAATGCAATCCTCGATGACAGTGTCAATGCCAAGCTCGTAGCGGCAGGACTAGTCTATGTCGAACCCTACGATACGATGCCAATTTCGCTGGTCAAGCATCTGCGTACTCGGGTGCGCGCTGCCCGTAATGCTAATACTGAGCTTTGGGCAAGTGAAGACATTAACATGGATCAAGGCAGCACTATTGGTAATCTTGCCGACGTCCAGACACTAGTTTTATGGCCAAAATTGTTCCGGCGGCTTGCCACCTACTTTGACGAGGGTTTTTCAGGACTCGACCAGTTTGACGCTTGGATTCGGGACGACTCAGTACATCGTGATGATTCCCTTCGCTTGCCTAGCGGCGAAAAGGGCAACATGCACGATACTTATATTATTGATAACAATAGCTTATATCTGCAATACAACCCGGAAGATTTACTGATCACGCCTGATCCATAACCAATTCTAATTTAACGGATATACAAGGCACTTAAACCCTGCCATGTTCTAATGAAGCCCAGAAGGGTGCCCGGGGATTGTCGGCTTGAATCTGATCACTATTCATTGTCATTTTGTCGCCCCAAGTGTTCTTCAATATCCTTTTGACTAAATCCAATTGCACTGGCAACACGATCTGCATGACTGACTTTGGATATCCCTTCAATCAAGCGGTGCGTTGGGCCTTGCGGCATGAATTCCACTTGCAGATACCGGCCAACGCCATCGCTTTGCAAGCGTTCGCATAATTCGTGGTTATGCGTAACCAGCAGCGTGCTTGCGCCCAGTTTATGAAAGCCTTTCAGGATATATTCCGAGATGGTCATTTTTTCTTCAAATGTCGTACCTTCGGATAGTTCATCCAGCACCACCAAGCTACGCTGAGTGGCATTAAAAAATATTTCGCGCGTGCGCTTGAGCTCATGGCCGAAGCGCCCCATCGCAGCGCTGAGTTGGCCTGGATCGGGAACTTGATAATAGATACGCTCTGCCGGCACCAGCTGCCCGCGAGTAGCGGGAATGTAACAGCCAATTTGTCCCAGTAGTTGGATCTGAGCGACCGTTTTGCAGTAAGCCGTTTTACCACCGCTGTTCGGGCCGGTAATAATCAGTACGCGGCCGACCGGATCCAGGTGAATGTCATTGGGCACATAATCCGGAATCATCTTGATCAATAGCGGATTCCTGGCTTGGCTGACGATCAATCGATGCTGCTTTTCATCGAGAATTTCCGGCAGCGTCTTGTCACCAACGTACGTTTGCCCATAACGACAAAAAGACAGCAATTCGTCAAGCATGCCTAACGCCTCCACTGCTTTCGCCAATTCGGGGCTTTCGCGAAATTGCTTGCGTAACGGATAAATGATCGAATCGCGGTCTGAGACGCCCATTGCCAGCAGGATAATCGGAAAAACCGGCACGGTGAGCGCCAGAATGCCATAACCGATATGCGATGCACCGAATTGCGGCATCAATGTTTCAAAGAAAAGCAGAATGCCATACGATGCGGAAAAGAAAATCAGCATCGGTATAATTTTAAGCAGCGCAGGCCGGAAACGCGCATAGAGATCCAATGCTGACTTCTCTTTTTTCGTTTTGAACTTGCCACCGGAAGAATAAACCGGGCCTTGCATTAATGCATAAATACGCGACTGTCCGAAATCGCGGATGGTATCCAGCAGCGTACGCAAATAAGCGGATTGCGGGCGTGGTATTTTTTCGGCGCCAGCAACCAAATCCACGGCGAACTGAGTGCCATCCTTGTATTGTCGGTAACCGTAACCGCCGAATTCAAGTCTATCTGAACGAGTACTCGGTTCATCGGTAGCCAGGCCGCCTGAAAATTCGCCGTACAAAAGATACTTCAATGACTTTTCTTCCGCAGCCGCTTTACTCACAAAATGATCCAGTGCGCTATATAATTCTGGATTCGATTCAATTTCGCGCAAAGCAATCTGTTTCTGCTGTAACGTTTGCGCATCCTGAACAGGGCGGGCGATGGATCGATACAGCGTCAGATACCCTGCTTCTGTTTGAGTATTATCGATTGCGCCAAGCAACGCCGCTGCTTCTATCGCCTCAAAAGTTTTCGGATCCAGTGCGTCATGATTCGCTTCGGTTGGACGAATATCATCGATAGTCGTGAATTGATCGGAATCGGATAATATGAATTTTTTGTGCCAAATATCAATCATAGGGATAGTTTTTTAAAGGTATTTTTGTTTTGCGCGCTGCCAACAAGCAGTGCGCATTGAATGTGTAAAATACGCATATTTGAAATGAAACACAACGTCATTTTATTACATACGAGCGCATAGTTTCAGATGACATCCATCAAAAAACCGCTACGACTAATCGGCTTGATTGCTGCGATGAGCGCAATTGCGCTTGCTGGCTGGTATTACACTCGCCCCAAGCCATTGCTTGTGGATTTAACCACGATCGCTGCTGGCAATGTGGAAGCAACAATTGTCAATACACGCGCTGGCACGATTAAATCCTGTCAAAGATCCAATCTCGCGCCCATTTCCGGCGGAAAAATCGCCAAAATCTGGGTAAAAGAAGGCGATCATGTGCAAAAAGATCAGATTCTGCTCGAGCTCTGGAATCAAGACCTACAGGCACAACGTGAATTGGCGCAGCGGCAATTGACCATAGCACAGGAACGGCGCCACGAAACCTGCATTCTGGCTGACAATGCCCGGCGTGAATCCGCTCGCACACAACAATTGGTGACACAGGGCTTTGTCAGTTCACAACGCGCCGATGATGCCAACGCCAACGCACGCTCCCGACAAGCCAGTTGTGAAGCGGCCATCTCAGACATCAAGCGCGCTGAAGCACAAATTCGCGTATCCCAAGCCGGGATTGACCGCACTGTGATCACTGCACCTTTCTCGGGTGTCATTGGCAAAATCACCGGAGAGTTGGGCGAATTCACTACGCCCTCGCCTCCCGGCATCCCTACGCCGCCCACGATAGATCTGATCGATGATCGTTGCTTGTACGCAACAGCACCGATGGATGAAGTCGATGCACCTAAAATCAAGGTTGGACAAGAAGCTCGTATCACGCTGGACGCCATACCAGGAAAAGTTTTTCCCGGCAAAATCCGGCGCATTGCACCGTACGTGACCGAAATCGAGAAACAGGCACGTACTGTGGATATCGAAGTGGATTTCCAGCAAGTGCCAGTGGATGCTCTGTTGGTAGGCTACAGCGCGGATGTTGAAGTCGTACTGGATCGCAAAACCGACGTATTGCGTATTCCTACGCAAGCGCTACGGCAAAATAATACGGTATGGATGGTGGACGACAACAGCCGGCTAGCGGAACGGCAACTGGAAGTCGGCCTCAGCAATTGGAGTTTTACTGAAATTCGTAGCGGCTTGAAAGCAGGCGATCATGTATTGATTTCGTTCGATCACGACAACATCAAGACTGGTGTTGCCGTACAGTCAAAAACCCAATGATTCGTCTGACAGCCATTACCCGCACATTCTACATGGGTGACCAAGTAGTCTATGCGTTGAACAACATCAACCTGCATATCGCTTCGGGTGAATATGTTTCGATCATGGGACCTTCCGGTTCAGGAAAGTCCACACTACTGAATATTATCGGCTTACTGGACAAACCTGACAGCGGCAATTATCAACTGGATAACAAGCTGATTACCGATTTGTCGGAAACAGAACAAGCACAGATCCGTCGGGAAAAAATCGGCTTTGTTTTTCAATCGTTTCATCTCGTTCCACGCCTGACCGCTGCAGAAAATATCGAGCTACCGTTAACCTTAAGCGGCGTGCCACCCGCACAACGGCAACTGCGCGTCAATGACGCTTTGCAGGCATTTGAACTGACGACACGCGCGCATCACCGCCCTGCTGAACTTTCCGGCGGACAACGCCAGCGCGTGGCGATTGCGCGCGCAACCATCATGCAGCCCAGCGTTATCCTGGCGGATGAACCAACCGGCAATTTGGATCATCAGATCGGCGCTGAAGTAATGCTGCTGCTGGAAAAACTGCATCATGGCGGCACTACGCTGATCATCGTCACGCATGACCGCGAATTGGGCGCACGCGCACATCGCCAGATCGCCATGCGCGACGGCAAGATTCTAACGGATCAAACTGATGACGCTCACTGACACACTGCACACCTCATTGAAATCCGTGATGAGCTATCGCATCCGCTCACTGCTGATCATACTGGCGATGGCGCTGGGTGTGGCTGCGGTGGTCATGCTGACAGCCTTGGGTGACGGTGCCAGAAATTATGTCGTCAACCAATTTTCTTCCATCGGCACCAATTTACTCGTCGTTATGCCAGGACGTGCGGAGACTTCCGGTGCATTTTTGGGGGCGGTATTAGGCCAGACACCGCGCGATTTGACGCTGAAAGATGCGCAATTGCTGGGTCGGTTACCGCAGGTCCGTCGCTATGCGCCACTCAATGTCGGCGCTGCGGAATTATCTGCCGCCAATCGTTTGCGCGAAGTCACCGTGCTGGGGAGTACCGCCCATTTGCTACCCATACGACATATGAAACTGGCGCAAGGAAGCTTTTTGGCGCACGGCACCGAACGCAGCGCCCAGATCGTTTTGGGTACAGCAATAGCCAATGAATTCTTCCCTCGCAGTCAAGCCGTCGGACAACGGGTTCGTTTGGGCGACAGTCGCTTTCTGGTATCAGGCGTTCTAGCACCTCAAGGCGAATCGATGGGCTACAATACCGATGAAATCGTCATCATTCCCATTGATTACGCACAGGCGATGTTCAACACCACGTCGTTATTCCGTATCCTGATTGAAGCCAAAAACCACAGTGAAGTTGAATCTGCCAAGCAAACCATTTTAGCCAGTTTGCGGCAAAGCCATGACGGCGAAGATGACGCTACCGTGATTACGCAGGACGCCATTCTCAACACTTTTGACCGGATTCTGCACGCGCTGACATTGGCTGTCGCCGGGATTGCGGCAATCAGTCTGCTTGTCGCTGGGATTCTGATCATGAACGTGATGCTGGTTGCGGTAAGTCAACGTACTGAGGAGATCGGCCTGCTGAAAGCCATCGGCGCCACGTCCACTGACATCCGCCGCTTGTTTTTTGCTGAAGCCGTATGGCTGACATTGGTCGGCGCCATACTAGGATTTTTGTTAGGACAATTCGGTAGCTTGCTGCTGCGCCTGGCATACCCGCAACTTCCTGCCTGGGCGCCCGCCTGGGCTGCGATCGCAGGCATCAGTGTCGCACTCGTGACCGGCATTCTGGCAAGCATACTCCCTGCAAGTCAGGCAGCACGATTGGATGCCGTGCAAGCGCTAAGCAAGAAATGAATCTGACCGACACCTTGCAGTTTGCTTTTCGTTCGTTGACAGCTCACCGTTTGCGCACTTTATTATCAGCATCGGGGATTGCCATAGGGATTGCAGCGGTTATTCTTCTGACAGCGATTGGTGATGGCGTGCAACGTTTTGTGTTATCGGAATTCACACAATTCGGCACCAATATCGTCAATATCAACCCTGGAAAAATCTATACGCATGGCGGCTCATTGGGCGCCATCGGCAGTGCGCGATTGCTGACGATAGAAGATGCCATGGCGCTCAAACAAAGCCGTTATGCGCAATACACCAATGCCAATGTAGTTGGCAATGCGGAAATCCGTGCGCAAGGCCGCAGCCGACGCGTAACCGCTTACGGACAAGGACCGGATTTCGCCAAAGCATTCAACATGCAAGTCGAAATCGGGCAATTTCTGCCACACGATGATCCTCGCAATCCGCGTGCGTATGTGGTGCTGGGTGCAAAAGTACGCACCGAATTATTTGGTACTGCCAATCCGCTGGGAGCGTTGCTGCAAATAGGCGGATCGCGCTTCCGGGTCATCGGTGTGATGGCATCCAAGGGCCAGGTACTCGGTTTTGATCTGGACGACACGGTTTTTATGCCCACGACCCGTGCATTGGAGGTATTCAACCGACAGGGCGTGATGGAAATCAATTTTTCCTATTTCTCCGACGCGCCAATACAAGCGGTAGTAGACGATATTCAGCGCATCCTCGTGGCACGACATGGCCGCGTGGATTTTACCATCACACCGCAAAAACAAATGCTCAGCACCTTATCCACGGTATTGAGTGTATTAAAATTTGCGGTCGCCGCATTGGGCGGTATTTCCTTGCTGGTCGGCGCGGTCGGCATGGTGACGCTGATGCATATCGCGGTTTCGGAACGGGTGTCAGAAATCGGCCTGCTTACCGCATTAGGTGCGACGCGTGCGCGCATTCGTATCATATTCTTGTTGGAATCCACCGCGCTCTCCACGGTTGGCGGCCTGATAGGATTAATTGTCGGCGCTGGTATCGCAGGATTGCTGAAACTGCTGATTAGCAGCCTACCCGTCAATATTCCGTGGGATTATGTGTTGGGTGCTTTGTGTGTATCGATTCTGATTGGCCTTGCAGCCGGTGTGATGCCGGCTACGCGCGCCGCAAGCTTAAACCCGGTTGATGCGCTGCGCACAGAATAACAACGAATTGCACTTTGTGTCATCCATCGTTTCCAGATCAACTGCCAGCGTCATCCTGTGTCGCCAGGAATTCACGTGCCGGCGATGGTTTTCCGATGTAATACCCTTGCGCATAATCAATATCCAGTTTTTCAATCAGCGCGAATACTTCGGCATTTTCAACAAATTCCGCCGTAATTTTCTTGCCAAAACCCCTGGCGACGCTACAAAGCGCATTGACTAAAATCAAATCATCACTGCTTTCAGACAAATTGCGTATGAATGAGCCGTCGATTTTTACAACATCAACCGGTAATTCCCTTAAGTAATAAAACGATGAGAAACCAACACCGAAATCATCCAGCACAAAACCGCACCCCAATTCCTTAATTTCCTTCATTAACCCGCGCGCACCAGGCAAATCCTCTAATGCTGCGGTTTCGGTGATTTCGAACATTAAATTTTCCGGATCGATTTGGTGCTGCGCCAATTGTTGTTTGAGGATTGGCAACAATTCAGGATCGTTAAACGCATGCGCGGATAGATTAATGGAGAAATTAGCCGAGTGGCCCGCTTGATAAATCTTGGCGGCTTGCGCAATCGATTTACGCAATACCATATGGTCAATGGCATGAATGAGTCCGGTATGCTCTGCAGCGGGAATAAAATCGGCAGGAGAGCGAATTGTGCCATCGGTGTCCTGCATCCGCAACAGTACTTCGTAGTGTGAAATCTCCTTCGATTTGACCGTCATGATGGGCTGCAAATACAGCATAAAATTATCATGCAAATGCGAATATTCGATCTTTTCTTTCCAGTAAACCAGTGTGTGAATGCGCTCACGGCTACGGTCACTATCCGAGAACAAATACCAGGCATTGCGCCCCATCGCTTTTGCTTGGTACATAGCAAGATCAGCAGCGGCCAGCAGATCGTGGATATTAGCGCCATGCTCGGGAAATAAGGCGATACCGATACTGGCGGAGATTTTATGGGTACGATTATTGATGGTTAATTGCGCCTGATCCAATTGACTCAACACCTTTTTGGCGACTTCGATCGCGCCGTCGGCATTAATTTCCGGCAAGATAATGGCAAATTCGTCACCGCCCAAACGACCAGTAATATCATCGGCGCGAATGGTTTGCGCCAGCATGCTCGCAACAATTTTAAGCAAGGTATCGCCGGCTTGATGTCCGCTGGTGTCGTTTACGTACTTAAAGCGATCCAAATCAAAGAATAACAAAGCACCCGGATGTCGATACCGCTCTGCCCGACTTAGCACCTGTTCCAGCTCTTCGCTAAAACGCCGCCGATTAAACATATTGGTCAATGGATCATGATCCGCCAGCCAGGCTAGGTGGCCTTCAACCCGTTTGTATTCAGTCACATCCAAACCAACTGATAAAATAGACGGGTCTTCTTCAGAATTCCTGCTCAGGTGCGAATGCAGCCAGGCAACATGGCGCGTCGCGCCATCTTTGCAGTGTGTAATTGCTTCATGGCGCAATTGCATTTTCTGTCCTGTATGGACTTCTTTAAAACGCGCCAGCGAATCTTGCGATTCATACTCCGGAATCAGCACATTCAGAAAGGATTTGCCTAATAACTCTCTTTCTGTGTAGCGCGTTAGCATTTCTCCATACGCATTGAGTGAGATGACTTTACCTTCGGAGTTTTGTGTCAAAACGATTGCCTGCGCCGTATCCAGCAGGTTTTTAACAAAATCCCTTTCTTTACTCAACTCATCCCGTTGCTCGATAAGCATTTTAGTGCGGGTGGAAACTTTCAGTTCTAATTTTTCCAACTGCACAGATAGCGTCACCGCAGCTTCGGATAGCGTATCAATTTCGTCGCTAAACCGTTGCACCCGATCCGTCGAAGCCAGCGATAAGCGAAAATTTTCAAACTGTCCATTCGCAAGCAGCGGCAGCGCAAATGCAACATTTCTTAAGCGCGACAGCAGGCGCATAAAAATCAAGAATAATAAAATTTCAGAGACGATCAATCCAAGTAAGCCGATTAACGCAATTTTCCAAATCGACGCATGAATATTATTCACCGTAGCGGTAACATCGGTGATAACGACCAAATGCGCATTATCAGGCTCAACTGAATCCAAGGCAAATAACTTCACTTGCTGATACAAGTCATTCCAGTTAACCTGCATACCATCATGCAACACATTGATATCAGGGTATAACCGCGAAACTGTTCTGAGAATTTGATAGTTTCGTTCCCGATTAGTCAGTGCGGAGATTTGAAAATCCCACTGCAACGTATCGAGATCATCTTGCGGTGACAGATTATTCTGTTTATTGATCAACAAGCCGATATCAGCACCAAATATCCGCTTGAAGGCCAGAAACACATCCGCTAATGAAATACCCAATACCACTACACCGACTTTCTTTCCTTCCACCAGCAACGGTGCAACGATAAACTGTATGCAGCTATTTCTGCACAGTAAGGGATTGATTGGTTGTTCTGAGTGATTAACATCACTGACCCAACTCAGCAATAAATTTTCATCTTCGGTATTCGATTCTAGATTGCCCCAGCCCGCATTCAGTTGATTGGATGAATTATAAAAATGCGCGAATTCAACACCATTGTGAAATTGTAATAATGCCCAGTGCTGATCAAAAATTTTACTAATGCTCTCAACGTCACTCGTTTGCAGCGCCACTTTCATACCGTCCAAGAATGGCACTATCTCGGCGAGGCGATATAAATCCTGTGAAGTATTTTTAATTAAATTATCGATCTCTCTTGAGTAGCGCCTGTTATCAGTATCTTGCTGACTATCAAAATTGGCCATTAAGCTTAAATAGCTCACAAAGCAAAACAGCGTTACCACAGCGAGCAATATCACACTGCTGTTCAGTGAAATCTTCCACCTCAAGCTCCGGAATTTTGTCCCTTTATGATCATGAATCAAATGAATTTTTTCCAATTTATACTCGGAATTTTTATCTATTAAAACTCTGCTTAGAAGCGAAAAGAAGCCTGGATCCCATATAGATCCCAATGTGGGCTTAACGGGCCTTCGCTTACTGGATTATCTAGTCTCGAAAGCCATGCAGTTCCATTGACGTAATGATACTCAGCGCGCAACATGAACTCGGGCGTAACGTTCCAGCGCAAACCTACCATGATATCCTTGGCGAAACGAGAATGCCCAGACACAATCCCGCCAGTATTGTGCGCAAATTTGCTGCCATCCCGGTCTGCTCTATCGGTAAAGAGAGCATCATAACGCACAATAGCTTCCCATTTTGGAGTAAAGCGATACTCGCCTTGAAAGTAATAACTCTCGCCATAAAAATCTTGACCATCGAGCAGATGGTAACCATTTGGCAATACCAAATTAAAATTATTATTATACTTAAAATGACGAATTGCATACTCAGAGGTCAGCGTCCAGCGTTCCGCGTTATATTGCGCAGAAAAAATGACAGGAGTGAATTGTATGGCGCCGGGACCCAACGGATCGTGGTGCTTGGTACTAGGATCGTAGGATGTATTTAACCATATGCCGCTGACACCCAGACGAAGTCGCTTATCATTCGTTTCAAAAATTGCACGACCAATGTACGAAACTTCCCGATTTAATTTCCCTACTCGCACACCTGCAAGCAACGAGCTTTCCGTATCTCTGTCATTGACGATTGGCAACGTTACCCCAAATTGGGTAGAAACTGTACCCAAATTGAATAATGCTGTTTCACCGTAGAGCTGCACGGAATCACTCGAAAGACCTAAATTACGTGTACGGTCAAAATAAATAGATTGCGGTAACAGAATACCGGGGCGGGTAAACGCCACATCGCGCGTATCATTATAAAAACCGAACGGGTTCTTTAATCTACCGACACGTATGCCAAATTGATTCACTTCCTGAGAATACAATCGGTAATCCAGAAAACCATAGTCAAGGCGCGGCGTGCCTGAATTACCTACACCGGCGCGGCGCGATAAGACTTGTGCTGATACTAGTAGCCTGGGTAACGGCCGCACGGAAGCATTGAGCCCAGCCTCTGTCAGACCAAAGCTACCGCCATTCTCACTGTGGCCAAATACATTATTATCAGAGGTTGCGATATATCCCTGACTGGCAAAGCCATGAATCTGCAGATCGCCGGGAAGCTCCGTTGTACGAAACCAGTTTAAGGCGTTACTGATAAATCCAGGCTTCTTCTTGGCTTCGGCAGATTCGGTCGCTTGTGTTGGCAGCTCCGCTGTCTGTAGCCATTTAGTGGGCGATTGCGTGGACTCGGATTCTTTCCGCGGTTGACTGAGCTCCTGCGCCTGAGCAGAAAAGCTCCCGATCAGCGACAGCAAAACCAGTCGCCTAACTGCCTGCTTCAGTAAGCTATTTAATCTGGAGCACGTTAACATTTTCATTAATATTTGCTCTCCATAAATAACCTATTGCCCCAGGCGTACTAGCAACCTTGGCAAGCATTTCTTCACTTGAATCTACTTTAATGGGTGCTTGGCCGGTTCCTGAAAATACCAGCCGGTCCCATGTCGATCTCAATTGATAAGGAAAAACATTTAATTTTTCCTTAGCAACGCTTTGATGCAGTTGATCATCATCGGGTAACACAAAAACTCTGATTTTGGTTCCATCCGGCCAGGTTTTTAAACGCATACTGAAGATAGAACGTAGTGAATTAGCTGAAAGTGCTTTTTCACTAACTGCTGGATTGGTTACAATCTCAAGCTCGCCGCTTGCCCAGACTTCATTTCTTATAAAAAAAAGAAATGTCAATAAGACGCAAATGAAGCACGTCCCTATCTTTGGCAAGCAATCGCTTAAGAATCGTATTCGTATAGAGAGCTGGAATAACTTCAAAAAAATTCCTAATTCGATACTTTCTTATGAATTTGTGAGAACAAATTGATTATACTTACCATAATCTGTCACAACTTCCCAAGCATCCCGATGCTCTTTGTACATTCGGTTTAATACGTCGCCTATCTTTGCGAAATAGGGTCGGCGCTGGCCGTGATATTCGATAAGAGGGCCAATTGGATCTAATTCCAAACCGTAATAGCCTAGCAATCTATTTAAAGCAGGATCCATAACTGACAACCAAATATTGATTCTCTGTTCAGCACTTAAACGCACGGTACCTGCTGCAAGCAATAAGGCTAAAGAAGGCGCTAACCGACGGTCTCGACGGTCTGCGGACCGCCTTTCTCTGATATCAGCACTGCTTTCTTTATTCTCTACTCTACGATCACTTTCACCTATATTGCGATCTCCTCTTCGTCGCTGAAACTGACTCGTAATAACAAAACGAGAAATTTCACCAACTTGATGACGCGGTAATGCTTTGAGGTCACAGAGTGACGGATCTAATTGACCATACAATTCAATTGGAAATAATTTCTCGGGTTGTGTCGGACTCGGGGTTATCAATCGCACCGTACCAATAAAATTTCCAGATGGAAGATGTCGTAGAAGAACATGAGAAGAGTGATTGTCGTAATCATCTTTCTCCAATTTATCCGAATAAAGTGAGGCGTCAAATCCGGGAAGACGCTGTTCGATACACAATACTTGATAGCGAAGTCTATAGGCATTCTCAAGTAACTCGGTCGTATCCACTACTACAACTTCAAAATATTTCTGGAAGTTTAAATACAAATCATTCATAGAATCACCCAGTTTAGCTCTGCAACAATAAAACCTCTATTTGAACAATCACTTCAAGTGCATTTCCTCTTCAAAAAACAAGAATCGCAGTCAGTTACTTATTTACAACAGAAATATAAACTAGGCCATTTTTATGACATGTGCGAATAAACGTAACAACACTGCCCTATTTCTTCTTCTCATTGAAGTTTCTTTTCTTTTTAACTAACACAACCAGATAGCTGATTCCATGATCGAATAAATACTTTTCCATTCAATAACTAAAACAAGCTAATTATATTAGCCATTTAAGGTGAATATCCAACTGATCCTCACTAATTAATAGAAAGAATTACAGCAAAAATGTAAATCTGTACACAATAAGCAACACGCATCCTAAAACGCTCGATTGTGGCCGAATCAGGCGATACGACACGATGCTGGCAGAAGCCTATTATTCATAGCACAGCAGGCTACACCAATACCTCCATCGGCACAGGGTGATTAAGAAATGCAGTCGGGCTAGCTGTCAAGCCATAAGCGCCTGACTGTAATACCACAACCAGATCACCCACCGATACTTTAGTTATCTGCATCTGTTCTGCCAGGATATCCAGTGGCGTACACAGCGGTCCTACGACAGAGGCAATCTCCTTTTCAGTACCTTGCACCTTATTTCCGATGATGACAGGATAATTTTTTCGAATCACTTGACCAAAGTTACCTGAAGCGGCTAAGTGATGATGCAAACCGCCATCGGTCACCAGAAAAACCTGTCCGCGCGATAACTTTCGCTCCAGAACACGGCAAACATAAATCCCCGCTTCTGCCACCATATATCGTCCCAATTCAATCGCAATCCGGGTATCCGGTAATTGTCGTTTTACTTCCGGCAGCAGGCGCTGCAAATTCTCACCAATGACAGGCAGATCCAGCGTTTGATCCCCAGGAAAATAAGGAACGCCAAAACCGCCGCCGATATTTAGCAAGCGTACGGGTGATGGTGCATGCTCTGCAAGCCTGACAGCAAGCTCAAAGGTTTTTGCATGCACTTCACCAATCGCTGCTGCATTTAAGTTCTGAGAACCGCTAAAAATATGAAAACCAACAAAATCCAATCCCATCGCACCTAATCGCATGAGCATATCAGGTACGCACTCGGCATCCACACCAAATGGCTTAGGCCCACCGCCCATTCTCATTCCGGAAGACTTGAGTTCAAAATCCGGGTTCACGCGGATCGCCACTTTTGGAGTAATACCTAAGCATTCTCCCGTTTGCGTGATCAATTCCAATTCCTGCGCGGATTCGACATTCAAAACGACACCAGCAGCGATGGCACTGCTCAGTTCATGCATTTTTTTCCCTGGCCCGGCAAAACTGATGCTGTCCGGCGGCAGAATCGTATCCAGTGCAATCTGCATTTCCCCAACTGAGGCGACATCCATGCCATCCACCAGTCCCGCTAAATGCTGCGCCACTGCCGGCATAGGATTGGCTTTCAGCGCGTAATGCAACAGAATCTCGGGCGGCAAATGCCGGCGCAACAAGGCAATTCGCTCGGTGATTTTTTGTCGGTCATAGGCATAAAAAGGCGTAGTGCCTATTCGTTGCGCCAATCGAGTCAGCGCAACACCGCCTATGTGCAGGCAATCATTCTTTACCGGAAATTGCACCAGTGAGGCATGTTTTGGGAGTAAATTATTGGCTGTCACGAGTATTTTCCACAAACAGATGTTGCATCTCCTGTAACAGTAACTTGCGGTCTATTTTACCATTCGGATTGCGTGGCAGATTACCTTCGCGCACATCGATATGGTGTGGCAGCATGTAAGCAGGCAAGTGATGTTTGCATGCCGCCATCAAAACATCAATATCCACCCCAACGTCTTTGGGTGCGGCAACAATCACGACAATCGCTTGTCCCAGCACGGCGTGCGGCACACCCAAAGCAACCGCTTCCGTGACGCATGTCGTGGCATAAATGACTTCCTCCACTTCTGTCGGGCTGACCCGATAGCCCGAGGTTTTGATCATCTCATCACGACGTTCAATAAAATACAAAAATCCCTCGTCATCCATGCGCACGGTATCACCCGACCATGCCGCGATTTCGGCAATGGGTAATCCGGCTTGCTGCGTCTTGATCGGCTTAAAATGCATTGCCGTTTTTTCGATATCATTCCAATAGCCCATCGACACTAAAGCGCCGCGATGCACCAATTCTCCAGGCTCACCCGTCACGCAATACGACCCATCTTCACGTAATACCAGTATCTCCGCATTCGGTACGGCTTTGCCTATAGAATCAGGGCACCGATCAATTTCTTCGGGTGCTAGATAGGTGGAACGAAAAGCCTCGGTAAAACCATACATCAGGAAAATTTGTGTAACCGGTAATGCAGTGCGTAGTTGGTTTAGTGTCGTACGCGGCATGGCGCCACCCGAACTGGTGATATAGCGCAACGATGATATCCCCTCCCAATTCAATTGGGCCAATTGGATCCATAGCGGCGGCACTGCCGCAAGGCCAGTGATTTGTTGCGCTTTTATTGCGTTGATAATGTCGCGCGGCAACAGATAATTCATCAAAACATTCGTTGCTCCCACATAAAAAGCCGTGGTCAGCTGACTCAATCCGTAGTCGAAACTCAGCGGCAGTACAGTCAGAATGCGATCATCCGGTCGATTCCGCAAATATTGCGCGACACTTTTTGCACCGGCTACTAAATTGCGATGTGAGAGTACAACGCCTTTGGGTTTACCGGTGCTGCCCGAAGTATAAATAATCGCGGCCATATCGCTATCGATTGCACAGAACGATGCTGCGATTTTGTGCGCGGCACACGTTGTTTCCCAGTCGACGACAAGAAATCCGGCAACGGTTGGCAAATCGCTCTTGGCATCCACCACGACAATCGTATGCAAATCATGGCAAAACAACAAAGCCGCTTGCAATAACTTCAAGCGTTCCCGCGAGGTAATCAATATTCTCACATTACAGTCGGCCAGGATATAAGCCACTTGCTCCGGCTTTAATACCGGATTGACCGGCACAAACACGCCACCTGCCGCCGCCGCAGCAAATAGCGCAATTACCGTCTCAAAGCGTTTTTCAAGATAAACAGCGACACGCTCGCCACGACTTAATCCCAGCGTACGTAAACCACCTGCTGTTGCGGCAACTTCTTCAGCCAGAGTTGCATAGCACATAGGCTGGCCTTGATACGACAAGGCCTCAGCGGTGGGCGATCGCTCAGCAGTCGTAAAAATCAGATCATGAATTAAGTCAGTCATTGATAAAGCAGATCGCCATCCTGTACATGGGAAAATCAACTGGAGTGAAATTACTCACATTATAGTCAATTTGGGACAAATGTCCTTTAGCCATTCATACAACATCAAATGATGACGAACATCGCCTCTGCAGAATCGCGTAAACTATCTCTTTTCTTCGACTCGGCATAATAGTTGACACAATAATCATGATGGTACGCACACGATTTGCACCTAGCCCAACCGGTTATCTTCACATTGGCGGCGCACGCACCGCGCTTTTTTCCTGGGCTTATGCGCGGCGGCATGGCGGCAAGTTCATCCTGCGCATTGAAGATACTGATCAAGAGCGCTCAACGCAGCAATCCACACAGGCAATTCTCGATGGCATGGCATGGCTGGAATTGGATTATGATGAAGGCCCATTCTATCAAATGCAGCGATTACAGCGCTACCACGAAATTGCCGAGCAATTATTACGAAATAATCAGGCCTATCATTGCTATGCGACTAAGGAAGAGCTCGATGACATGCGCGAACGACAATTAGCTGCGGGCTTGAAACCAAGATACGATGGCCGCTGGCGTGATTCAACACAAACACCGCCTACTGGAGTAAAACCGGTCATTCGGTTCAAAAACCCACTAGAAGGCTATGTGACGTTCAATGACCAGATTAAAGGCCGCATCAGCGTTGCCAATCATGAACTCGATGACTTGGTATTATTACGAAGCGATGGAATCCCTACGTATAATTTCAGCGTCGTACTGGACGATCTCGATATGAATATCAGTCATGTCATACGAGGCGATGATCACGTTAATAACACGCCACGACAGATCAATATTCTTAAAGCGCTCGATGCACCGTTGCCGGAATATGCTCATGTTCCCATGATCCTAGGTTCCAATGGCGAGCGCTTATCCAAGCGCCACGGCGCTGTCTCGGTGACTCAATATCGTGATGATGGTTATTTGCCGGAAGCCTTACTGAATTATCTGGCAAGGCTGGGCTGGTCACATGGCGATGAAGAAATATTCAGCCGGGAGGAATTGATCGAATGGTTTGATTTATCATCAATCAGTCGCTCTCCTGCCAAATTCAATCCGGAGAAACTGCATTGGATTAATCAACAATATCTTAAAAAAGCTGATAATTCACGTTTGGCAGAATTAGTCGTACCCTTTCTTAATAAAGATAGCTGCCACGTTTCTGGTGGCCCCAATTTGACGCAGGTCGTCGATTTGTTAAAAGAAAGAGTCAATACCATCGAAGAATTGGCGGATGCAGCAGTTTATTTTTATCGTCCACTGGAACCAACCGATGAACTGAAAACGCAATACCTGAATCCAGAAACAAAATCTCTTTTAGCTGATTTGATTGAGAAATTGAATCATATTGAATGGACGCGCGAATCAATTCATCAGGAAATAAAAACAGCAGCCAAGAATCATGACGTTAAGTTGCCAAAGATCGCAATGCCGCTGCGAGTAATGGTAACCGGAGAAATACACACGCCTTCAATCGATGCAGTATTGGAGCTGCTGGGCCGTGAAGAAACACTTGCTCGTATCAATAATCGTCTTAGCAAATTTCTGGATTGATCTTTTCTTTACAATAAATCATGGCATCAGTATAATCGCTGTTCCTTTGATTAGGGGGTATAGCTCAGCTGGGAGAGCGCTTGCATGGCATGCAAGAGGTCAGCGGTTCGATCCCGCTTATCTCCACCAGTTTTTTCTCGGATTAAGCGGTGCTATAAACGACACATCACTTTGTCCCCATCGTCTAGAGGCCTAGGACATCGCCCTTTCACGGCGGTAACACGAGTTCGAATCTCGTTGGGGACGCCAATAAAAACAAAGAATTATATTTTTTTGTTCTCTAGACGTAATCCGTGCGTAATTTATGAAGGCAAAAATTCCTGCCTTAACTATCGAATGTAGCTAAAAAGTAATTTAAAATTCTAATAAATCTACCAACAGGTTACACCGCTTTCTTCTCCCTTGCCATACACTAGAAATAATCATAGCTTCCGTTTTCTGAGAGTGGGCACCCATTCCATTACTTCATTCCAAATTGGCAACTAAAATTCCGGCTACTCAACCACTAAATTCATGGATCTTTATATTTTTTGGTATAATATTTGAAGGTATATGAGTTTATTGTGATGCCTGCAGAAAAAGATTGCGGCGTTATTGCGACCGATGCTAACAACATGCACTCGGTCTATTGCTAATACAAATTCAAGATCAAGATTAGTCGCTTAACGACTATTGGGATTCATTTTATGACCACGCCATTTACCTCGAGCAGTGTGACTGATATTCATCCAGCCAATGTCAATACGATTGATTCTTTGCTGAGTAATTTGCGCTGGACGAATCCAACCATTTCCTATAGCTTCCCGATCAGTAATAGCCTGTCCTTATGGTCTACTCAGCCCGGGTTTGGTTACGGTTCCGAATTCGGCGACGGCGAACCATGGAACAGCGCCGTCAAGCCACTCACCAGCTCAAACCAAATCAATTTTGAATATGCGTTGCAGCAATGGGCGAATGTTGCCAATGTGAATTTTATAAAATTAGTGGAAACGACCAACGAAGTAGGCGACATACGCGCAGCCTATAGCGAAGATCCAGAAGCCAGCACACTGGCTTGGTCTTATCTGCCCAACTTCGGTGTCTGGGCAGGCGACATCTGGATCAACACATCGAGTCTTCTTAATCGCGAAGAGTGGGCTCCGGGTACTATTTCGTTTGCGGCGATCTTGCATGAGACTGGCCATGCATTAGGCCTCAAGCATCCCTTTTTCGATCCTAAAAATAAAACAGTGGCAACGCTCCCAGCCGATCTGGATAACACACTGCACACCTTGATGAGTTATACCTATGTCAACTTGCAAGGTGATCAAGGCAATGACTTCTCCTTTCACCCCACCACGCCGATGGTACTGGATATCGCCGCCATACAATATATATACGGCGCCAACATGAATTACCACGCCGGTAACGACACCTACAGCTACGACGACGCAAACACCTACCATCAAACCATTTGGGATGCAGGAGGAATGGATACTATCCAGTATACCGGCGCAATCCCTACCCTCATCGATTTGAATCCGACAGGGGCGTCGCTTATTGGTCAATCGGTGTACGTTCAGTTCAATGGCGTTAATCTGGGTTCATTTATTCCCAATGTATGGATCGCAGATGGCGTCACCATTGAAAATGCAGTGACTGGTCAAGGTGACGATGTGTTAATAGGAAACAACAGCAGCAACACACTAGATGGCGGCTCAGGTATCGACACCGTTGTGGTGGAATCACAACGCGGTCAACACACATTAAACAGAACAGCCACGGGTTACACCGTCACCGATCAGGCTAATCCTGGTAATCAGGATACGCTGATGGCTATTGAGCGCTTGGAGTTCAGTGACATTGAACTGGCGTTGGATCTTGACGGTCACGCCGGCCAGGTTGCCAAACTGCTGGGCGCTGTATTCGGCGCTTCTGCCATCGCCAACCAAGAATATGTTGGCATTGGTTTAACAGAAGCGGACCAGGGCATGAGTTATGAGCAACTGGGAGAATTCGCGATCAGTGCGACAGGGTTGAAAACATCTGGCGAGATTGTCACCTTGCTGTGGAACAATCTGTTCGGATCTGCACCCACCGAAGCTGAGAAATCCCCTTACGCTGAGCTGCTCGACAGTGGCCAAATATCAACCGGTGCGTTGGCTGTATTGGCCGCGGATAGCGGTGCTAACACCGGCAATATCAATCTAGTGGGTCTCATGCAGACCGGCATTGGATTTGTTTGACAACGAATTGTAATTCTCAAGCACTTGAGAATTATTCGTCGCATTATCTCGAGTATCACTCATTCGTCCACGAACCGATAGGAAAACTGCATCGTGAGTAAGAAAATTCTTGTCGTATTGACCAGTGTTGAAAAATACCCCAGCATAAACCGCGCAACCGGCTTGTGGCTAGGAGAAGCCGTGCATTTTGTAAGAAAAATGGAAGATGCCGGCTATCAAGTTGACTATGTAAGTCCACGCGGCGGTTATACACCCATTGATCCGCATAGTCTTGCCATGGCCGATGGCACCGATTGGGCTTGGTATCAAGACAAAGCATTCATGAATCGCCTGGGTACAACATTAAAGCCCGAGCAAGTCAATCCTGACGACTATACCGCCATTTACTTTGCCGGCGGTCACGGCGTCGTTTGGGATTTCCCGGACAATGAGGCATTACAGGCAATCAGCCGCAGAATCTATGAAAGCGGCGGCTATGTATCGTCCGTCTGCCACGGTGCCGCAGGGCTCCTGAATATCCAGTTGTCTGATGGCACGCTGCTGGTAAAAGGAAAAAAAGTCACAGGTTTCTCAAATGAAGAGGAAAAACTCGCCGAACTCGACCAGTATGTTCCTTTCCTGACAGAAACCGAGTTGATCGATCGCGGCGCCCTTTATCAAAAGGCTGCCGAACCTTGGGCAGTATTTGCAGTGGAAGACAAAAGACTTATTAGCGGGCAAAACCCGGCATCGGGCGGCGCCGTCGCCGAGCTATTACTCACAGCGCTACGAAGCAACGCTTAGCAGGCCGTTAAAAAACTATCTGCGTTGCCGCTACGGTGTTAAAAATGAGTAAAAATAACCAACACATCAACATTCGTGAATCTTTACCCATTCAGTATCAATTCTTCAGTCGCAAGTAGCATCTATTATCAATCACCACGCTATCTTGAAGACTCAGGCAAGCTCTGCACAGCAACTATCTTTTCTCCATTCTGTGCAATTAAAATGAGTTCTCCGCCATTATCAAAAAGATAATGTGAAATCATATTTAAAACCTGAATATAACTTCTTTCTTGGTCATTCAATTGAAAAACGCACGCACGTTTGGTCATGACCAAGCGGTCAAAACTTAAATTCCCGCGATCATCTGTAAAATTACCTGAAAAGCCATTGCATCCTGTTGAACCGCGAAATTTTCCATCAGCAGAAAATTGCAAATGCGCTTTCGTCGGATCTATAACTTGGTGGTCGTTGATGGTGACAACATGCCATTTGACTCCGATCAAATCGAATGTAGGCTGTTCGGCATCAAGCGAAGCCACTCGCTTCAAAACAAAGGCAGGCATGCTTTGTTCGGTATTCTGCGTATCTATCAAATGAACTTGATCGGTTGTCCATAATAGTTCGCGATGTTTATTTCGTATCTCTACTCGAATGGCATACTGCATGTTGCGGTGAATATTGTCAGTGTCGGTGGTCAGCTCATATTTAATGGGCACTGATTTATCGCCAAGGTCAATCTCTTGCTTTTCGATAATGATTGCTTTCGAGTCTGCACGTGATATATCACTCAACGTAATGGTTGCTACAGAATCTTTAGGTAGCGGAATTTTTTCTCGATATAAAAAACTACCTGCAATTTTATAACGTGCTCCAGCAGCGACTTCTTCTCGTGCAGCCTCGGCATTATTCTTTAGCATACAAGATGATATTAAAAGAATTATTCCTAATAAAAAATAAAAAGAAAGAAAATTTTTCAAACTAGGCTCCTTGGTTATGCTGCTCACTACCTGTCTTTAAGAAATGCCAGATCAAGCTTTAGTTTACCTGATTTCACAAGCGACTGTTCAGATCGGGCTACGTACAATCAACGCGCATTTTGAACCTGTTTCCAACGTGTAGCGGCAACGCAGATCATTTAAATAACCTGCCAAGAATGCATCATTCAGCGCCCTTCAGCTCCGCCCGGATACGCTGCAACTTAGGATCGTCCGGCAAGACAGCTTCAGCTCTTTGTAGATAAAGCTTGGCGTCATTGAGTCTACCTTCGGCTTTTGCCTTGCCGATAAACTGGACATAGCGACCAGCGATTTTCTGCAAGCCAGTGAGTGCTTGTGCGTTATCCGGTTCCATAGCAAGAACCGTTTGATAGTATTTGTACGCATTATCTCTTAACGGTGTGGTAAGGCGCCCTGCTTTCATGGCCTTCTCGGCAGCGGCCAAGTGCCTGCTGATGGATCTGCCATCAGTCTGTTTTACTGGAAAACTTGGCTGCTTGGATTGAGTCAGCGATGGATCAATCCTTGCTAATTGCTGGCCACCGTCAGGCTTCGGCTCGATAATCGGCGAGACAGATACACTGTCCACCTGCTGCTCAACCACATACGTTGTTTCTTGGATGGTCTCGGATATTTGATCCACACCGGATGCTTGATTCGGTTCGACAGTGATCAAGGTGACGGATTGTTCTTCTCGTGTTTCCGATTCGATGGCTACGGCTGGTTTTCCAGGATTGCGCTGAAATAAAGGCTGCGCGGTTACTGCGCCTGACTTATCTGCCACTATTTCCGCAGGCTTTTCACTAAACCATAATCCAAAAACCACCAATGCAACGATTCCGGCCATGACACCGACCAATAACGTGTGCCTACTATTTGCGGTCGCTTGTTTTGGAGTCAAAACGCTTGCCTGATCATTGGCGGTATCTGATTTTAGTAATGCCATTATCTCGGCTGCCGATTGCGGCCGACGATTATATTCAGGCTGCAACATCCAATCGATCGCTCGCAATAACTCCGCACTGTATCTGGCATCCGTAGTTCCGGACAGTAAAATCATCGGATCCGGTTCACCCTTGCCTAAAAGCATTACCCGGCTCTGCGCAACCACAGGCTGCTGGCGCGTTATACAGTAATACATCGTTGCACCCAACGCATAAAAATCGGTTGCGGGGCCAGATTTCTTTGCCGGCTCATATTGTTCCATCGCTGCGTAACCGGCGGCCAGCTCATCGGCGAGCTGGGCCGTGCGTGCCGCGATAGCCAATCGCGCAGCAGAGAAATCGGTCAATAGCGGCTCTCCGTCCTTACTCAAAATAATCGCTGCCGGTTGAATGCCGCCATGCACAATATTGTGTTCATGTATTTTCTGCAAGGCATCCAAAATCGACACCAGAATGAATTTTAGTTCCGTTTCATCGAATGTAGTCGAAGCCTGGATTAACTTGAACAACGATACCCCTTTTTTGGGAACACTCAGAATCAGGTAAGCTGTTCCATTGAGTTGCAAGACATTCTCAGCGATCGCAATATTGGGATGTTCGATTTGTGTCAGAATTTCAGCCTGATCCAGAAATGCCTTTAACCCATACTCATAATTTTCTTTATCACCCGCTGACTTAAATTCAACACCAAGCCCGTCGCTCGCACGAATGGCAAAATCATGCGGAAAATATTCTTGTATTTTCACCCACTCCTTGAGATGGTGATTCCAGGCGCGATAGGTAATATCGAAAGCACCAACTTTTGCAACATCTTTGATTTCGTAGACACCCATTTGCGTGCCCGTGGGCAGAATTCTGTCGTGTATGTATGTCATGGTAGATTCATTCCTGTTTATATTAATAAGCGATGAGGCATTCGGACTTTACCCCTCGGTTCCTATTTTACAGTCAAAATTATCATTGTCACCTTGGCAGCAATTACTCCCTGAAATCAACAAACCCGTGCTGCGACAAGTTGTCGCGCGGCAATTTGTCACATTCCCAACCCCGTTAGTTTAATTTAAATTCTGCAAAGATTAATTACAACACACGATCCACAACACGAATATTGTTGTTATTAATCAGCATAGTAACATTTAAATACACGGAATAAATAGAAAACAGCGACACCATCAAGTTAAAGCGCATTTCGAAAAATAACAAGGAGCTTGTATGCAATTACCCCCATTAGTTCATCCGGCAGAAAATTTGAGTAAAGACGAAATTTCGCGCTACAGCCGCCATTTATTAATTCCAGAAGTGGGTACGGAAGGGCAAAAACGGCTCAAAAATAGTAAGGTTCTGGTGATCGGTGCCGGCGGGTTAGGTTCTCCTGCGCTGTTGTATCTCGCGGCAGCCGGAGTCGGCACATTGGGCATCGTCGATTTTGATGTCGTAGATGAATCAAATCTGCAAAGACAAATTATCCACGGCCAATCGGATATCGGCAGACGAAAGTCCGACAGCGCGCGCGATGCCATCAACGAACTGAATCCCTACGTTCGTGTGCAGCAACATAGTGAAAGGCTTGAAGCAACCAATGCGATCACGATCATTTCACAATACGATCTGGTTATCGATGGCACGGACAATTTTGCCACACGCTATCTGGTTAACGATGCCTGTGTTTTGGCGAAAAAACCTTACGTATGGGGATCGATTTTCCGGTTTGAAGGACAAGTTTCCGTTTTCTGGGAAGAGGCACCCGGCGATGCCGGTTTGAATTACCGTGACCTGTATCCGGAACCACCCCCTGCCGAAATGGCGCCTTCCTGTGCCGAAGGCGGCGTACTGGGCATACTCTGCGCCTCGATTGGCGCGATGATGGCAACAGAAGCGATCAAATTAATCACCGGTATCGGCGAAACCATGCTGGGACGGCTTGCTGTCTACGATGCTCTGGATATGAGCTATCGGTTCATTCCACTACAAAAAGCGCCGACAAGAACCCCAATCACTCAATTAATCGATTATCAAAGATTTTGCGGTTCAAGCCGCCCAGTCGCAGATAGCCACACGCAAGCGCCGGTGATCAGCGCGCGGGAACTGAAAGCGCTGCAGGAAAATGGCAAAGATGTACAGCTCATCGATGTTCGCGGCATCGAAGAATGGAATATCGTACGTATCGAAGGCGCCACGCACATCCCTAAGAGTCAAATGATGTCCGAAGAAGTTTTAGCAGCGATGAATAAAGGAGATTTCATTGTTTTGCATTGCAAGATGGGCGCGCGCTCCCGCGATGTGGCGGTTGAAATGCAGAAATATGGTTTCACCAACGTGAAAAGTCTGGACGGCGGAATTCTGGCGTGGATCAAAGACGTCGACCAATCACTACCGACTTATTAATGGCCTATGAATCACCCATCCCTATCAGGAGATTAAACATTATGTTGACGATACATTCCCGACTAGTAAACGCAATGATCGCGCAAGCTCAGAGCCATCATCCAATCGAAACGTGCGGCATCATTGCCGGTCCGGCAGGTTCCAATCTGCCATTGCGCCTGATCCCGATGCACAATATTGCACAATCGAAAATATTTTTTCAGTTCGATCCGCAACAACAATTACACGTCTGGAAAGAGATGGACATGCGCGACGAAGAAGCCATCGTTATCTACCATTCACACACCGACAGTCAAGCCTACCCGAGCCATAGCGATGTCGAATACGCCGCTGAACCTCGCGCTCATTACGTCATCATCCCAACTCAATCGCTCTATAACCAGGAAATTCGCAGCTTCCGTATTGTCGACCGGATAGTCGTCGAGGAAAAAATCAGAATAATCCATCAATACACACCCGAACTGGAACCGCAAATGGTCGCTTGAATTCCGCTGCAATTTATCGGAATCCTTAATTTCCCCAACCACAAGAACATTTACAAGGTGCATCTATGTTAATTACCGTAATCATTCCCACCATATTAAGGCCGCTTACCAATCAACAGAAGCGTATCAGCATGACAGGCTTTAAGGTTTCCGAAGTCATCGACGAAATGGAACAACAGTATCCGGGTATCAAGGAAAAGTTAGTTGCTGAAGGCGCCGCCCACCGCTTCATCAATATCTATGTCAACGATAACGACATCCGTTTTTGTGACGGACTCTCAACCAGCTTACAAGACGGCGATGTCGTAACTATTTTGCCTGCTGTTGCCGGAGGCTAAGTCTGTTCAATTTCGCTCACGCATCACTTTAACGAACTACCCGTATGACAAATCAGCTATTAAATGATTGTGTGATCACCGGATCACTGAGAAATCCGCCTGCCAATTTTTCGGCGGCAGCGTTTTCATTACTGTACCAATGCAAGGCATTAGGGATGGAAATTGCCAGTAACGATCAGAAAGCCGCGCACGATATGCTGGCTTTTACCCTCAAGACCCCTTATACCTCACCGGTTACCGGTGAAATAACCGGATGGGACGACCGCGATCAACAGGTCGCGGCTTCCGAAAACATCATGCAAGCGGCTTGTGGCATGATGTCGATACATGGACGGGCGAGCGGCAAAACCCAAGCACTGGGATTAAATTACATATCAACCCTGACCAGTGCGCTGGCGCTCCATGGCACCGTTGCCGCTGCCGTCGGTCAATTGCGTGGCCTTACCATTTCAGGCAACCGCGTTTCCATGGCATCGGCGGCCCTGCTCAGTGAATCTCAGTATATTGCGGATGCCTCAGCAACCGCATCACCAGACAACGCGTTGCCGGGTAAGGTGATGCATTCAGCCGCGCCACCCTTCATATCATCCGATGGCGTGATCTTTGAACTCGAAACGTTGAGTGCTGATCCCTGGCTGAAATTCTGGACCCAGCTGGGTATCAGTCCGACACTGGCGGGACAAGGATGGACTGCTTTTTTATTACGCTACGCCAAAGCCGTTTCTCCTATTCCTCATGAGCTTGTCGATGCGATATCCAAGACAACTTACCAACAGATCACTGCGCTATGTTCGCAAACAGGCATGGCAGTTTGTCCGGTATGCACGATTGCTGACAGAACCAATAACGAGCAGCTTAAAAATGAATGGCTCAGGGGTCCGTGGGCATTTGATTGCATAACTGACAGTCAAAGCACGCCGCTGAAACCAGCCAATGCGATACTGCCGCTCAGCGGACTCACCGTGGTGGAATCCTGTCGCCGCATTCAAGGCCCGCTGGCGGGTCACTTGCTCGCGTTGTTGGGTGCTCAGGTCATCCGCATCGAACCGCCGGGGGGAGATCCATTGCGCGGCATGCCGCCAATATCCGCGGGCTGTTCTGTCCGCTTCGACGCGCTCAATCGGCTTAAAACCATCCGCGAAATCGATATCAGATTTCCCGCAGGCCAGGATGAAGTCACAGAATTAGTCCGGCACGCAGATGTTTTTTTGCATAACTGGGCTCCTAACAAAGCAACGCAATTGAACCTTGACTACCGCAACTTGGTGGATCTAAACCCAGCCTTGGTTTACGCCTACGCCGCCGGTTGGACGACGGATGAAAACAGTTGCTCGTCATTGGACTCAATACCGGGAACCGACTTTATGGTGCAAGCCTATTCCGGTGTCGCACAAAAAATCTCCAAACACTGCGGCACGCAAGGCGGATCGCTATTTACGCTACTGGACGTACTTGGAGGCGTCGTAGCAGCGCAGGGTATCACCATCGCTTTACTCAATCGGTGCCTGCACCATGCCGGTACCAAAGTAACTTCGTCGCTGCTGAGCGCAGCCACGTTGCTGTGTAGCGATGAATTTCAAAACCGCCACCACAGTTTTGATATCGATACCGATACAACCAGTGTAATGAGCGGCGTCTATGCCACCAAAGCAGGAAAAATCGCCATCGAGTGCTGCGACAGTAAAACTGCACAACGGCTAATCCAAGCACTGGGCATTACTGTGGATATCAATCCGGCAGAACTTCATCAACAATTAAATCAGTTATTGCTGGCAAAAACGGCTGAAGAATGGGTAACTGCCTTGCAGCAAGCATGTGTTCCGGCAATCGTTGTGGTTGAGAGCCTGGCGGATCTGCATCGCCATCCACACCTGAAGCCGCATCTAACGACAGGATCTTATACTCAAGTCAACTCTCCCTGGAGTTTTACATGAATCACTCAGGCATTTTAGACCTCGTTCCTATCGAAATTCGTAACCAATGGATTCAGGATGGAACTTATCCCAACCAATCGCTGTACGAACTGTTTTGCACTCATGCGCGGCAAAATCCGGACAAGCCAGCCGTTATTTCTCTCGATCAAACGGTCACTTATGGCATGCTGCACCACAAAACTTCCTGTCTGGCCGCCAGCTTGCAGAAACTAGGCGTGGTTGTCGGCGATGTCATCGCATATCAGCTTTCCAATAGCTGGCATCATTGTGCGATTGATCTAGCCGCTGCTGCATTGGGCGCAATCACTGCACCTTTTCCACCCGGTCGGGGACGTCTTGATGTGCACTCGTTATTAAACCGATGTGATGCGCGCGTCATTATTGTTGAGCAGAATGCTGATATTGATTACTGCGAACTCATCGAATCGCTGAGACCCACTTTGTTGTCATTGCGGATTCTAATCGTCGATGGGGAAATGCGCGACGGTTGGCATACCATGAGCGCGTTGTTCCAATCCAGCCCTATTGAATCCGATCAGTTGCCAAGCGTCGACCCCAATTCGCCCGCGCGGTTCTTAATTTCCTCGGGATCAGAATCCGACCCCAAGTGGATCGCCTATTCCCACAATGCATTGGCAGGCGGACGAGGGCGTTTTCTGCAGCACATACATCCCGATAGCAGTACTTTCCGCGCACTTTATCTGATGTCACTCGGTACGGCATTCGGCTCTACCGCCACATTCGGTGTTTTGTCGTGGCTAGGCGGAACGGTGATTATGCTGCGGCAATTCGACGTGACTGCCGCCATTCGAACAATTGCAGCACTTAAACCAACACATATTTTTGGCGTTCCAACCATGTTGCAACGCATAGCCGCAGATCCGGAACTGGCCAGAACCGACACTTCCGGTTTGATCGCCATCGTCAGTGGCGGCGCAAAAATCGATACCGCTTCGGTTCATCGCTGTATCAGCGCATTCCGATGCGGTTTTATCAGTCTGTATGGATCTGCGGACGGCGTAAATTGCCATACCACGCTGACAGATGATCCGGAAACCATTCTGCATAAGGCCGGTCGGCCGAATCCGAATGTTTGTTCCATCAAAATTGTGGACGACCATAAACAAGACGTAGCGCTTGGTTGCATCGGCGAAATTGCTGCCAGAGGCCCGATCACGCCGATGCAATACGTGAACAACCCCGATCTGGACGCGCTGTACCGTGACAAACAAGGTTGGGTCTATACCGGAGACCTTGGATTTATCGATAGCGACGGATATCTGGTGCTGACCGGACGAAAAAAAGACATCATTATCCGTGGCGGTACCAATATCAGCCCTGCGCAAATTGAAAACCTTGCCGCGGCCCATCCAGCCGTTGTCAGCGCTGTGTGTGTACCGGTTGCTGATGACGACTTAGGACACCGGATCTGCCTCTGTCTGGTGCTGCAAGATGGCGCCGAACGCCCATCATTGTCTCAATTCACCCACTACCTGCAGAATCAAGGACTGGAGAAAAACAAACTGCCGGAATATTTACGTTATTTTCGACAACTACCACTGGGGCCAGCCGGAAAAATCGACAAAAAACGGCTTACTGCAGAATTGGAATTCACCTGTTTTAAAAACCACCCAAGTCATGCGGGCACTGCGAATCTTACCCGGGGAACCTACTGATGCCGACATTCGATAACAAGGCAACACATACGAAACTGGCCCGCTCCCTCGCGCGCCAGGTCAGCGAGTTTGTCGATGGCATGATTATCCCGAACGAATCCCTTCTGGCACAAGCGGGGAATCAATCGATGCTACGATCTTATTTGACGAATCGGGCACGCGCTACCGGATTGTGCGGCTTGTTTTATCCGCTTTCTCAAGGCGGCAAAATAGCTTCACTCGAGGATTATTTGATCGTCGCGGAACAGGAAGGACGCACAGAATTTTCTCAAGTAATTTTTGGTAGCCACACCGCGCTGGATGCGCATATGCTGTACGAATTCGGCAACGAGCACATCCACGCACAATTTCTTCAGCCGATGACCGGCGGAACGGCCATTCCTAGCTATGGCATGACAGAGCCCGATCACAGCGGCTCCATTCCGAGTCAAATTACCAGTTCTGCTCGCCTATGCAATGGCAATTGGCATATCAATGGCAAAAAATGGTTCGTCTCCAATACCGACCGAGCGACTTTCGTGACCGTGTTGGTGCGTACGGCTACCGATGAAGTTCCCCTCAATCAAGCACTTTCGATGATTATCGTCCCGATGAATACGCCAGGACTCAAGGTTGAGCGCCAATTAACGATGCTGGGATGCCCGTCCGACCAAGGTGAAATTTCTTTCCATGACGTGCAAGTACCGGAACATAACCTGCTGGGTACTTGCGGCGGCGGTCTTGACTTGATGAACAAACGGCTCAGTTTAGGTCGGCTATTACGGTCAATGAACTGGATCGGGCTGGCGCAGCGTTGTCTGGACCTGATGGGCACCCGCATCCATTCACTGCGCGGCAAATCAAGCAGACTTGCCGAGAAACAACTGGTACGCCAGCATCTGGTCAACGCCTATCAGGCCATTGCCAGCGCACGGGAACTCATCCGCATCGCTGCCAGAAGCGTCGATGCGCAAAATCCGGATCCTATCGCAATCAGTGTTGCAAAAATGGCGGCTTCGCACGCCTTATGCATTACCTCGGATTCAGCCATTCAACTCCACGGCGCTGAGGGTCTCAGTGATCTGACCCCGCTTTCAGGTATCGGCAGAATAGCGCGCACCTCACGCATTCTGGATGGCAATGACGAATCACTGATCAGTTCAGTAGGGCGCCGGCTCATCAGTTTCTATCAACACCAAACTGTTTATTCGTTTGATTGATCATGTCGACTACACTCGCTAAATACCTACCCGGCACTCTCGCGGCATGCATGCTCCAGATCGTTTTGGTGTTTGCAATGACACTACCGATGCTTATTTTATATGCTACCAGCACACTCGGACCGCTGCTGAGCCTGGATCTGCACTTCGAACCGGCATTCCTGGGCTATGTGATTATGAGCTCGTTTGGTTTAGCTGCCGTCTTATCACTCTGCGCGGGCGCTATCGTCGATTACATCGGTTCGAGAATTGGATTGTGGCTGATTTTTTATACCGCCGCAGCTGCTTTTACACTGATTGCGACCGCTGAATCCCTTGTCAACCTGATAATGGCCGCTGCGATTTGCGGTATCGCTCAAGCACTAGCAAATCCAGTCACCAACTTACTCATTGCACAACAGATTCAGCCCAATAAAAAAGCCAGAGCAATCGGACTCAAACAGGCTGGTGTCCAGATCGCAGCGCTCTTTGCCGGCCTGGTTTTACCTGCTATTGCATTCGAGTACGGCTGGCGCACCGCGTTTGGCAGCATAGTGCCTGTCGCCCTGTTATTTGGCATCGCGACAGTATTTATCATACCCAGACAATCTGCTCAAGCCAGTAAGCGCCTGACATTCTCCCGCCCAAATTCGTTATTGCGCTGGTTGATGGCCATACAGTTTTGCGTTGGCATAGTGCTGTCCGCGTTTGTCACCTTTTTACCCTCTTTCGCCACGCAACAAGGCATGCCGCTGTCCCTGGCCAGTATGCTGATCGCCGTGTTTGGAATTATGGGTGTGTTTTCCAGAGTCGTACTAACACCGATGGGCGCCAAGCTCAACGAGGAATCGTTGCTGTTATTCGCGCTCATCGCCGTTGCAGCTTGCGCCATGGCAATCACCATGCAAGCGGATGCGCAAAATCACTGGCGGTTATGGATAGGTGCTGCCGGTATGGGGCTCAGCGCCGTCGGAACCAATGCCATCGCAATGAGCATGCTGGTCAGAGACCCGGCCTTCGGTCCGGTCGCCACCGCATCCGGTTTTGTATCGTTTGCTTTCTTTGGCGGTTTTGCGTTCGGTCCGTCGCTGTATGCAGCGTTATCTCAATATCCGGACAAGCCACTGCTGAGCTGGAGCACGTTGATCAGCGTGCTGTGCATCGGTTGTGCGATGACGGTGATATTAGCAGTTGCACGCCGACATAAAGCGCACGCCCCAACATGAAAGTGCATCGTTCCATTCATTTTTTATCTGCCAGGAAATCTATCACAGTATGAGCGAACAATTCCGGCGCCGTCCTCATGGCGCTATGCTGCTGCCCGGGAAGAATGCCGACACGGCTGTTGTGCAAGCTTTGCTGCAATCTCTCCGCAGTCGCGTAGCGGCGCGCATGACTATCCTCGCCGAGCAACAACAGAACCGGAATATGCAGCGCGTGGAATCGCTGCGGTGCAAAAACGTAACGGTCGACACTTTGCAACTCACGCAGAATGGTATGCGCTGCAGCCACCCTGATCGGCCAATACGGCTTAGCCTGCAAAGCCACGATCTCGCGCTCGGGTGTTTTGAGGATGTCGCGGAAGAACAGCAACAGCGCTTCATCCCGCTCTCCCTGATCCAGCAGGTATTGCAAGCGGCCTTCCAGTTCTTCCGACCAGCCGCTTCCGGCCAATGAAATGGACGGCTCATAAAGCATGAGTTTATTGATGTTTGCAGTCAGAAGGCTGGCTTCCAGAGCGCAAAGTCCGCCAAATGAATGCCCCAGAAGATTGACGCTGCCGCCGATGGCATCCACCACAGTAGCGACATCTTCACACTCGCGCTCCAGTACATAGTTGCCGGAATCGCCACTGTGACCGCGTCCACGCCGATCCATCGTCCATACGCTGCAGCGTTGCTGCAATTCGGTGAGCGCCGCTGCCCACATAGAATGGTCTCCGCTGGTGCCGTGCACAAGCAGCAGCGGCATACCGATACCACCCTGCCAGCAGGCAATCGGCGTGCCATCTTTGGAAGTGATGAGTTTCATGATTAATTAAGTTTTGTCCTTAGGTAATAAATTGAAAGTTCTGATTCTCTGCATTGCAATGGCAGCATTTTTACATATCGGTAACGCACTGGCGACCTATGAAGCGAAACCTTTGGGCCAGCTTAACAAATACTTGCGGATCAATGGTGAGTTTATGGGCAGCTATGAATCCTGGAATTATTTTCGCGCTGAACCGACAATCAACAATTCTTATGATTTATGGGTACTGCGCGCCAGATTGGGTGCCGCGCTTTCCACGCCATATGTGGATGGTTTTGTGCAGGCCCAATACAGCGGCCTCTACGGGCTTCCCAGTGATGCAATTTCGCCTTCAACCGGTCCGCTGGGACTGGGGGCGGCTTATTTCCAAGCCAATCAATCCACGCATCCCAGCAATATTTTTCTGAAACAGGGTTATGTTAACTTTAAGTTCGATGCACTGGGCCTGTCCGGTGCTTTTGTCAAGGTTGGCCGCTTCGAATTGATGGAAGGGATGGAATACAGCTCCGGCATAGAGAAATTTGATGGCCTGAAGCGAAGGCGCCTTGCAGAACGTCTCCTCGGTGGATTCAATGCGATTTATATCGGACGCAGTTTCGATGGTTTCTCCGCTGTCTACGACCGGCCCGATTTTAATTTGACGGTCAGCGGCGTTCGTCCATCGCAAGGTAACCTCACCGTTCAAGGACAAAAACAAATCAGCGACATCAACATTATTTACACTGGATTAACCAGCAAAAAGGATGTGCTGTTACCCGGCACGGAAGGCCGTCTGTTTTATATGAATTATGATGATCAACGTAATGCACAAGTGCTGGACAACCGCCCACTGATTGATAGACCGTGGTTGAATAAAGACAAATTGGATATCCACACCATCGGCGCGCACCTGCTGTCAGTGCATCCAGCAGGATCAGGCAGCGTTGATGCGCTATTGTGGGGCGCATACCAATTCGGCAACTGGACTGACCAATCCCATCGAGCGTGGGCTATCGCCGCAGAAACCGGTTATCAATGGATCAGTCTGCCATTCAAACCATGGTTGCGAGCCGTGTATTACCGCGGCTCGGGCGATGGCAATGCACAGGACAACCAACACCACACATTTTTCTCCGCTGTACCCAGCGGACGCCTGTACGCCAAGTTTCCGTTCTTCAATCAGATGAATATCCAGGACGCTTTTGTCGAGTTCATCACAGTACCTCTTCCAAAGACGCAGGTAAATATCAGCATGCATCAGTTATCGCTGGCGAATTCAAACGATCTTTTATACACCGGCTTGGGTGCAGCATTAAGCTCGGGCGCATTCGGTTATTCAGGAAAACCGACCAACGGCCATGGTGACATTGGCCAAATGGTTGATATCACCATTACGCACACCTATAGCAAACAGTTCACCGCAAGGCTTTATTTTGGTCATGCTTTTGGTGGCGACGCCATGAAAAGTATCTATCCGGGGAAAAGTGATGCCAATAACTTTTTAATAGATTTCAATTTAGTTTTTTAATGAGAGCAATAGTATGTCCACACCGTATTGTAGTACCGATGATCAATTGCTGAATCCTAATGAAATGCTCACTGCTATTGAGCTAATGTTTCGCCGTATGGAAATGATCGATAACATTTGCAGGCACGATTTTCCGCTGTATTCTCCCACCAATACCAATGCATGGACGACTTCTTCGGGAGGCTCATGGATTGGCGGATTCTGGGGCGCTTGTTGGTGGTTACGCGCCAAAATAACGGAATCCGCATCCGATCAACGCAAGGCATCGAGTATTTGTCAGCAGTTAGCTGCAAAAATCGGTATCGACTCTGGAAACCGCAGCCTGATTTTTTGGTATGGCGCAGCATTAGGGGAAATCTGGCTTGGTGATGCCGATGCGCGCGCACTTACCAAAGCATCAACAACCGCACTTGCTGCAAGCTTTGATCCCGCAATGCAAAGTATCCCCGCGGGAACGGCGTTGGGTGGCGGCAAAAATGGTAACCGGCGTATAGCAGTCGATAATTTCGCCACTCTCATCCAGATGCTGGGAAGCAGTCGGCAGCCGACACATGAAAACATAGCGCGGCGCCATGTCGACACGTTATTGGCAGCCTGCCGCGACATGAGCGGCGCATTTCACGCACATGCGCATTTTAACGACAATGACTTTCACCCAACCGATCAGGCTGGCGCATGGTCACGCGGACAGGCTTGGGCTATGTTGGGCTTGAGCCGGGCGGCAGCCCGGTGGGGAGAACCTTACTTAACCGAAGCCAAAACTGCATGCGACTATTGGCAGCGTTCCCGTCCGTATTCCCCGCCTCCCAACCAGTTCGATCAGCCATCGCTATGCGACGATCCTTGTGCCGCTGTCATTGCTGCACTTGCTATGCTTTCGATTGCGCGCCTCGTACCGGATGGCAACCAATGGCGCAGCTATGCCCACAGCCAGGTTAGCGCGATCATCCGCAGCCCCTATTTCACTGGTTTTCAGGAAAACACTCAACAGCTTCCGGACCAGTGCAATGCAGTGACCGGAATTTTCTGGGGATGTTGCTACAAGACCACGCAGGATAACGAAGAGCTGGTTGAATCAGTTTGGGGTAATTTTTTTCTGCTGGCCGCACTTTGTGTACTGACGGGTTTTATTGAACCTGGTCACTGCTAAAACCGAATCCAATTACTGTCTCACTACTTAAGGAAAACACATGCGACGATACGCCACTGCCATCTTATTTCTTGCACTCACTATCCGGAACCAATGCTTTTTCATCCTGGCGCTACTTTTCTTTTACCCCGCTTCGGTTACTGCACAGGAAAAAGCATCCTCTCCCTTGCTGCTTCATGCCGCTCGGGTTTTTGACGGACATGAAATCAAAACCAACATGTCGGTGCTAATCAGTGATGGACGAATCACACAAATCGGTGCACGCGAATCGTTTAAGGCGAATGACACGATACGCGCACTGGATTTAGGCGATGCCACCATCCTGCCCGGATTTATCGAATTGCATGCCCATCTGTCTTATCAAAAAATTCCAGCCGCTACCGTTCTGCGGCATGGCATTACCACTATCCGGGATCTGGGCGGACCTGTCCATGAACCTTATGGCGGCACCGGCAGCTTGCGCGTACTCACCTCCGGCCCGATCATCACCGCACCTCATGGTTATCCCATCGCAACACTTGGCAGTTCGAATATTGCCACAGCCGTTGCCACCGAAGCAGAAGCGCGGGAAACCGTCCGTACTCTGATCAAACAGGGCGCTGCTGTAATCAAGATTGCGCTGGAACCTGGCGGTGAGATAGGCGCCCCCTGGTCTGCCGATCATGGCCATGCGCATCACGGTCAAGCACATCAACCGCACGCCGGCGCTGATCATCGGCCTGTGCATCAAACTGCGCACGCAAAAACAATGTGGCCACTATTATCGGAAGAGATCGTCGCTGCAATTGTGGATGAAGCGCATCAACGCGATCGCAAAGTAACCGCGCATATTGCGGAAACAACAGGCGCACAAATCGCCATTAATGCCGGTGTTGACGAATGGGCGCACATCCCTTGCAATTCCATTGCTGAATCCCTCTTAAAACAAGCCGTGGCGCAACATGTAAAAATTGTCAGCACCATCGATACGTTATCGAAATGCTCGGGCATTGCGCACAATGCAGCGACATGGACAGCATTGGGCGGTGAATTTTTATATGGCTCCGAAATTGCGCACCCGGATATTCCCTGGGGCATTGATGGACAAGAGCTGATGTACCTAATGCAAATGGCAAAAATGAAATCAATCGATGTGTTGCGTGCGGCAACATCGAAAGCGGGTCAGCATTTAAACATACCCCTGCTCGGTACCCTGCAGTCCGGTGCGCCTGCCGATATTATCGCGGTCAGAGGCAATCCAATCGATACCTTGAAAATCCTCGAATATCCCGATCTGGTAATTTCCGGCGGTCAAATTATCGTCAATCATTTTCAATAACTCAGTCTAGCGTCACAGCGAACTGAGTCGAAATGCGACAATTTGCCGCATTGACCCTAGATACCTATTAATAAATACTGCCGCAGCATCTGATGAAATCACGTAAAAGGGTTAATAGTGAAAAAGACATTAAAGTGGGCATTGCTCCTTACAAGAATGAAAAACAAAAACCGCAACTTCAACACAAAAAATCTGTTGCTTTCAATGATACTTTGGCAAGGAATTAACTTCAGCGCTTTTGCCCATGAAGGTACCAATCACCCTGATCCAGGTACATCGACAGTACCTGGATTGCCGGAATGCCAAGTACTGGGAGCCGTTCGATTATTTGATGGCGTCAATTTTCCGCAAGAAAATATGGCCGTATTAATTGAAGGAAATACGATTAAGCAAGTAGGTTCATTTGCAGCATTAAGTGAATTATGTCCCAACAAAATCAACCTCGGCGACGCCACTATTTTGCCGGGATTCATTGAGTCGCACTCTCATATTACATTCCAGGGTGTAAATAAAGATGCAGTGCTGGAACATGGTATTACCACTGCGCAAGAAACCGGCGGCCCCTTATTTGTATCGGAAGGTGGACAAGGCACGCTAAGATTGTTAAGCGTTGGCCCGATTATTCAAGCCGTAGGCGGATATCCGTTAAATGTATTCGGTGGTGGGGATGGCGGTCTCGACAAGATCGCCATTCAAGCCGCTTCCACTACTGAAGCCGAAAAAATCGTGACTGACCTCGTTGCAGGCGGCGCAACAGCTATCAAGATGGCGTTGGAGCCCGGTGGCGAAACAGGTGCGCCATGGATGCAACCCCACGGGAGCAATCCTGTACCGCCCACACCTTGGCCCACCCTTTCACAGGATATAGCAAATGCAATCGTGGCCAAAGCTCACGCACTGGGTAAGCGGGTCATTGTTCATGCCGGTGAAAATACCGGTTTCGAGAGGGCACTTAATGCCGGGGTGGATGAATTTGCCCATATCCCTTGTGCCGAAATCAGCGAGAACTTATTGCAGCGCGCAGTGGATCAGGGCGTTACGTTTGTGACGACGATCGACACCCTCGCATCTTGCGTGGATAGTGGTACCCATAAAGGTATTCACTCCAACACGATGAGCTTGGCAAGCAAAGGCGCAAAATTTATCTACGGCTCGGAAATTGGCCATGACAATGTTCCTTGGGGGATCAACGGTGAAGAGTTTCACATGATGCTGCACTTAACAAGCGGACAATCCATTGATTTCACCGATGTTGTCAATGTACTTAAAGCAGCGACCTCGAAAGCTGGAGAGCATCTTGGCCTGGCTCCGCTGGGTACATTAACGCCGGGCGCACCGGCCGATGTCATTGCAGTGCGAGGCAATCCATTTGAAAAATTTAAAATACTGGAGTATCCGGGCCTAGTTATTTCCGGTGGCCGTACCATCGTTAATAAATTTATTAACCGATCATCAGCAACGACCATCGAATGCGTTCTTACCTGGGCGGAAGGAAAATATCCTAATCTGCTGGCGCCATCAGGCGCGACCACGGAAATTTCCAATTTCTACAGCTTCCGCTATTACCCGACGACTAAAACTTATCTCGGTGTTTCCGCGGCTGACAATCATGTTTATTACATGAAAGCGGAAGACGGATTATTGCAAGACGAAGGCCCGCTATCCAATTGGTTACCGCTGTCCGGCTGTCAGTAAATTTGGAGCCTGTTACACTATATTGGTCGCTTAGACCGGTTTGCCTGCTTCAAGCGGGCAGCCGGCATCGCGCCAAGCCTTGATTCCGCCATCCATCGATATCACATTGGTATAGCCCATTTGCTGCAACGCGTCCGCCACCAGAGCCGAGCGATACCCGCCGCCACAATATAATACGATGGATGCTTGCTTATCGGGTATCGCGGTTTCGATATCGCGCTCAATAATGCCTTTCCCCAAATGACGAGCACCGGTCGCATGGTCTACCCAGAACTCATGATCCTCCCGCACATCGATAAAATGGAATGACTCGCCTCGTGCTGATCTCGCCCGAACATCAGCTACGGTACATTCCTTGATGCGCTGTTTTGCTTGTTCCACTAATCGTAAAAATCCCGGATTATGTTGCATGTGCTCTCCTTATCCATTCATCAACACTGTCAGAAGTTGACATGGACTGTATCAAAGATCCCATATGCGGTCAAAGAAACCATGCTGTGCAAAAATCATGCGATGCCTGAACACATTGAAAAATTAACATGTGGTCGAGTATTTTGATCATAGCGTATCGTTTTTGACTTCACTCTCAATCTTTGCTACTTTCCGGCTCAGAAAAAAGGATTCTTTTTGCCATTCCCAAGAAATGCGAGGTATCAGATGCACGAAGAAACGGTTATGCGTGGACTAAAAGCCAAGGGATTAAAAAAAGGATCCGTATCCAAATACGCCGCGGTCACCATTGGTCTGGCAGCGACTGCTCCGGCGTACTCGCTCACTGGCGCATTGGGGTACGGTGCTTTCGAGAGTGGTTATCAGCTGCCGATCGTATTTCTGTTATCCGTCATCCCGATGTTCTTCGTCGCGCTGTCCTACAAACACTTAACTACTTCTGCGCCGGACTCCGGCACAGTTTTTACCTGGGGCGCCAAAGCCATTGGCCCTCGCTTTGGCTGGTTCGGCGGGTGGGCGCTATTATTAGCCAGCATATTATCAGGCGTCGCTGCGACCCAGATCATCGTCAACGCCACCGCGATCGTCTTTAATCTGGAAGAAATGCCCGCGTGGCTTCGTTTTGGAGTAGCCATTTCATTCATCTTCATCACGACCTACTTGACAGCACTCGGCGCTGAAGAATCTTCGCGCACCACCATGATTTTAACGATCACCCAATACGGCGGACTCATCGCACTCGCAACAATCCTATTCATACGCGTCATGCAGGGAGACGTCGTGAGCACTGCCGAGCCGTTCTCGTTGGAATGGTTCAATCCGTTCGCGATTTCGACTTTCAATGCTTTTTTGAATGGGTTTCTTGTCGCATTATTTATATTCTGGGGATTTGATGCAGCGCTGGCAATGTCTGAGGAAACCGATGGCAGCGCCGAACAAGCCGGACGCAGCGGCATCATTGCCATGCTCATCACGGTTATCACTTATGTCGTATTTTCCATCGCTGCATTGGCGTACGCCGGTATCGATGTGCAGGATCAATCCAGTCTGACATTCAAGGACAACATCGATTCGATTATCACGGTGCTGGCAACCGATGTCATCGGCGTCAACGGCGCGCTGGTTGCCGCGCTGATCATCGCAATTTCGGCTTTCTCAGCCACCATGTCGACCATCATGCCGGCAGCGCGCGCCGCACTGGCCATGGCAATATACCGTGCAATCCCGCGCAGATTCTCTTCCGTCAACGAGGCAACGCAAACACCGAAGTTTGCAACCTGGGCAATTGGATTGATGACATTGGCAATCTACATCACGTTAAGCCTGATCAGCGAATCCATCGTCAAGGATACGATCCACAGTGTCAGCATCGCAGTTTGTACTTACTACACGATTGCGGCACTTTCATGTGCCTTGTATTTTCACCGTACCGCATTTAATCACTGGCACACAGCGCTATCGCAAGTGATTTTACCCACCATTGCTGCCGCCATTTTGATCGCGGTAAGTATTCTCCAGGCATGGAATATGATGGATCCTGCATACGGTTCCAGTGGATCGATTGCTGGCGTGGGCGCCGTATTCCTGATCGGCGTGGTCACTTTATTGATTGGCATACCGCTGATGATGCTGTGGAATATGTGTGAACCCAAGTTTTTTCGCGGCGAGACGCTCCCGCTGGAAAGGGCGCACATGGTCCACAATCATCACGACAACAATATAATCCACCCCGACAAGCGATAAACAGGTGCCGGGAAACCGGCAATCACCACACCTCGCCAAGCCCTGAAGCAAAACAATACGGGCACAGCACTCTTCTCTCAGAAAACAACCTTCCTGGCGCCTGGCTCCCCGCGCTGCACATTAAATTCAGCACCGCACCCCTTATCCCGTGCCGCTCCTGCGCCTATAGCACATTGCACGTTAAAACTCAAGTTAAATGAATCTTGGACGATAACCACAAGCGTACAAAATGAATTAAGCGTGCATATAGGACAGAACATGAATGAAGTTTATCTTGGCAGACTACCGATTCTCGACAGCAAACAAAACTTAGTTGCATTCGAACTCTTATTTCGCACCGAACAACAAGATACCGTCACCGTCACCAATCATTCCGCAGCTTCTGCAAATGTCATCATCGACACCTACGGACAATTAGGTATAGAAAATGTGATCGGAAAACGGCGTGGCTTCATTAAAGTAGATGCGCAGTTATTAATGAACGATGCGATTTGCATGCTCCCTAAAAAGCACGTGGTTCTGGAAATTCTAAGAAATGTAGAAATCACTGATGAAATCATCCATCGCTGCTCATTTTTAAAACAAAAAGGCTACCAGTTAGCGCTTTCCAACGTTGTCCAGCTGAATAAACAGTTGAGCCATCTCATGCCACTGATTAATGTGGTTAAAGTCAATGTAAACGCATTGAGCCAAGGTGCATTGATCAGTATCGTAAAAGAACTCAGACACTGGCCGGTTTTATTGCTAGCCGAAAAAGTTGAGAATCGGGAAACTGCCAGACGCTGTATCGCGCTAAATTTCCAAATGCTGCAAGGTTTTTATTTTGCAAAACCCGAGATCATCTCAGGAAAACGTATTGATCCATCGAAACTAGCGCTGTTGAAACTGTTATTACTGGTTGTTAAAGACGGCGAGGTGGCTGACATTGAAAATGAACTTAAATATCAACCCGGCTTAAGCTATAACCTGTTACGCATGGTCAATTCAGCCGCAAGCGGCTTGCCGAGCAAAATCAACTCCATCAAGCGCGCCGTCATGATACTCGGGCGGAAACAATTGCAGCGATGGGTACAAATACTGCTTTATGCCGCCAAGCAAAGAGATGGCAGCACATCTGATGCATTAATGCAAACCGCCGCAGTACGAGGCAAGCTGCTCGAATTTATTGCTATAGCGGACCGTCCCCATGACAAGAACCACCAGGACCGCGCTTTTATGGTCGGTGTTTTATCCTTATTAGACACCTTGTTAGGCGTAGAAATGTCCAAGTTGGTTGAAACACTCAGTATCCAGAAAGACATGAGCGAAGCCTTGCTAATCCGGCGCGGCTATCTGGGGCGTCAATTGCAATTGATTGAATCCCGTGAAAAAGGTGAATTTGACAAGGTGTCAGCAATATTGTCGGAAGTCGGCTTTCTCAGCATCACCGAATTCACTACGATGGAACTGGAAGCTGCCGCTTGGGCAAGCCGCATTAGCGATGCCGTCAACCAATCTGAATAAAAAAAACTCCAGGTAAAATTAATACCCTGATTGCAGCGAAACTCACGCAATCACTTAACTGCAAACCGTCAAACTTGATCATCAACTGATCTACCATTGAGCGCCATTACAGTTTGATGACGATAATGCCAACTTCAATCAAGCTCTGATACTCTCCTACCAAAAGCGGCGAATAGCGCGCCGCTTCTCTAAAAACTGAATATCTCAGCAAGCGATCAATTTCTTGACACAATTGCTCAATGTCATGTAAGTTGCGTCCTCACTTTTCAGGTGCCTTCAAGTTTCTCCTTGAGGGTTAAACGGGAAACTGGTGCGTTCTGATTGAATTCAGGCAATGCCAGCACTGCCCCCGCAACGGTAAATGAGTCAACAATCTGCATCGTGCCACTGTGTAACAACACGGGAAGGCGCAGATCTGGAATTTATTCCCCTCATGAGTCCGGAGACCGGCCTGAAGTGAATACTACTACGGTATTGCGGAGGGCAATCAGTGGCATTTTGATCGACTTTGTTTTCCAAGTCGGTCCGTTTGTCCATTCCTGAATTCCCCTTCTGCATTCCTTAATTATTGAATTTATCAACGCACGGGTGTGTGCGAAGGAATCGGATCATGCAAAAATGCCGTTTGTCGGCACTGGCTGTGCTATGGCTTGGCACAATCACAACTGTATCTGCAGTCAATGCAGAGCAGCTAGAGAAACCCGTTATTATTACAGCAACGCGCACGCCGCAAACTACCGATGCAACGCTTGCTTCAGTAACCGTGATTACGCGCGAGGATATCGAGCGCCAGCAAGCCCACTCTGTTCAAGATCTGTTGCGCGGCGTACCCGGGGTAAGCATCGCTAACAGTGGCGGCGCAGGCAAAAATACAGCGGTTTTCATGCGCGGCACCGAATCTTCCCATGTTCTGGTAATGATCGACAACATCAAGGTCGGTTCAGCCACGTCGGGCACGACAGCGTTTGAAAATATCCCGATTGACCAGATCGACCGTATCGAAATCGTACGCGGCCCCCGCTCCAGTTTGTATGGCTCCGAAGCGATTGGCGGTGTGATTCATATTTTTACGCGCAAAGGTAACACCAGCGGAGGATTTAAGCCAAGTTTTAATTTTGGCGGTGGCAGCTTTGGCTCCCTGGATGGCTCGGTGGGTCTAGCACGCGGATGGAAGCAAGGCTGGTTCAATATGACGGCTAGTGGTAGCAACACGAGAGGATTCAATGCCTGCAACGGTTCCAGCAATGCCGGCTGTTTTGTCGATGCATCCGACCCTACGCTGCACGATCGGGATGGTTACCGAAATATAGCGGGAAGCATGCGTGCGGGCTACCGGTTTCAGAATGGATTGGAAATCGATGGCAGTTTTATGCGATCCGATGGCAAAACTGAATTTGATGGCAGTTTTGTTAACAAAGGTAACTTGATGCAACAGGTTTTTGGCGGCACAGCACGTTATTCTCCCACGGATTTTTGGCGCATCAATCTGATCGGTGGCCACAGCCAGGAAGACACGGACAATTTTCTCGGCAAGGTTTTCTTCAGCCGGTTCAATACCTCCCGCGACACCATTTCCCTATTGAATGATTTCACTATAAAACCCAATCATTTATTGACCATTGGTACGGATTTTCAGAAAGATCACGTTAAAACGACCGAAGCTTTTGAAATAACTTCGCGCCACAACTGGGGCGTTTTTGCCCAGCATCAGGCAACGCTCGCTAAACACGATATCCAATTATCCGTACGGCATGATGACAATCAGCAATTTGGCAGCCGGGTAACAGGCGGTGCCGGCTGGGGTTATCCGATTACTGAAAATATCCGCTTACTCGCTAATTTCGGCACTGCCTTTAAAGCCCCCACATTTAATGATCTTTATTTTCCCTTCTTTGGCAACCCCAATCTACGCCCGGAAGACTCACTCAGTTATGAGTTCGGTACACGTGGCAAGGCCGGTTGGGGAAGCTGGTCATTGAATGCTTATGAAACCTACATCGATAACCTGATTGCCTTTGACGCATCGACCTTCGCGCCTGGCAATATCGATAAGGCGCGCATCCGCGGACTTGAGGGTATTGTCAGTACAGAGATCAAAGGCTGGCAAATCAACAGCAATTTGACACTTCTTGACCCTGAGAATCGTACATCTGGACCAAATCGAGGTAATATATTGGCACGGCGCGCTGAACAATCGTTTCGGCTGGATATCAATCGTCAATTCGGTCGACATTATATACTTGGTGCCATGTTGCTGGTTGAAGGCAAGCGCTATGATGATCTGGCCAATACGCGCAAACTTCACAGTTACGCGAAATTTGACCTACGTGCCGAATATATTTTGAACAAGCATTGGCGCCTGCAGGGACGCATCGAAAATTTATTTAATGAACACTATGAAACAGCTGCATTCTTCAATCAGCCAGGGCGAAATTTCATTGCCATGGTACGTTATCAACCCTAACAAGGAGTTCACGCTATGTTGACTTTATCCACTCGCAACCAGATGGCGATTGCGTTGCTGCTGGTATTACTGATGGTTCTTACCCGCAGTCATCACTTTGCATCCGTGCATAATCTGGCGGATGCTTCCTGGGCAATCTTTTTTCTAGCTGGCGTATATCTGCGTTCAGCATGGCCATTGCTAGGTTTCTTTGCATTGAGTTGGTGGCTGGATTTTGCCGCCTACACCTGGGGTGGTGTCAGTGATTTTTGTATCACACCGGCTTATGTGTTCCTGTTGCCGGCTTATGCTTCCTTATGGCTGGCTGGCCGCTGGTATGCCAAGCAATACCGATTCACCTGGCGCACTGCAATACCGCTCTCTCTCAGCATCATGGTAGGCTTAACGCTGTGTGAATTATTCTCCGGCGGCGGATTTTATTTCTTCTCCGGCCGCATTGCAGAAACAACCTTGAGCGAATTCGGCGAACAACTGATTAAATACTTCCCGTTGTATATCGAGACATTCGTATTTTATATCGGTATCGCCATCGTGATCCATGCGCTATTTGCATTGATCGCTCAGCAGTTCAATCCACGCAATACCACCGCGGGATAACAGCATGGTTGATTCCGAGCGCGCACAACGCCACCGCACTCGTATGCAGCGCAAAAAAGAGGTGGTGGATGCGGCTATTGCGCGGGCTGATCGTGAACAGGGCTTATTATTGGTTCACACCGGTAATGGCAAAGGCAAATCCAGCTCGGCATTCGGCATGATTGCACGGGCGCTAGGTCACGGCATGCACGTCGGCGTCGCGCAATTTATCAAAGGCCGCTCGGATACCGGCGAAGAAGCTTTTTTCCGTCAGCAGGAAAATGTTATCTGGCACGTCCTCGGTGAAGGCTTCACCTGGGATACCCAGAATCTGCAACGCGACATGGAAACAGCCCAGCGCGGCTGGGCAATTGTGCAGGAAATGCTGCGCGACCCATCGCTTAATCTGATCGTACTCGATGAACTGACTTATCCGCTCAAGTTCGGTTGGCTGGATTTAGCCACAGTACTGAGTGATCTCAAGAACCGCCCGCCCATGCAACATGTCGTCATTACCGGACGCGGCGCACCCGATGCGCTGTGCGAGGCCGCGGATACCGTTACTGAAATGACCGACATCAAGCACGCCTTTCGCGCCGGCATCCAAGCACAGAAAGGCATCGATCTGTAACACCATGAGCAATCACCATCGCTTCAGTGATACAGAACGCGCTGCCATCTACCGCGTCATCGCCGAACGCCGCGACATGCGCCACTTTCTTCCTGATCCGATTGATCCCGTCGTACTGAGACGCCTGCTTGCCGCCGCACACCAGGCTCCCAGCGTCGGTTTGATGCAACCATGGCGATTCATCCGCATCACCGATACGCAGTTGCGTAACGCCATCGCATCCTTGGTGGAAGCAGAGCGGCACCGCACTGCCGCTGCACTGGCGCAGCGAGCGGATGAATTCCTGCGCCTGAAAATCGATGGCATTCTGGAATGTGGGGAACTGTTGGTTGCCGCATTAACTGATCAGCGCGAACAACACATCTTTGGCCGGCGCACGCTGCCGGAAATGGATCTGGCCTCGGTCGCTTGCGCCATTCAGAATCTCTGGCTGACTGCGCGTGCTGAAGGGCTGGGCATGGGCTGGGTGTCATTGTTCGACCCTGCGCAGCTGGCGCAATTGCTCAATATGCCCATAGGCAGCAAACCGGTTGCCATTTTGTGTCTGGGTCATGTCGAAGCCTTTTATCCTGCACCGATGCTAAAACTACAAGGCTGGGCGGAAGAACGTCCCTTACAGGAACTCATATTTCACAATCACTGGAATAACATCATTTCTCCGAAATGAGCATTATCCTGACTCGTGCGTTGATCCAAATCCAGCGCAAATCTTCCAGCAGCTGACGAAACCTATGCGATGAACACACAAGCACTGATGATTCAAGGCACCACTTCGGATGCCGGCAAAAGCATGCTGGTGACTGCATTATGCCGCTGGCTGGCACGTCAGGGTGTTCGTGTGGCACCATTCAAACCGCAGAACATGGCATTAAACAGCGTCGTCAGCGCCAATGGCGGAGAAATCGGCCGTGCGCAAGCGGTGCAGGCATTGGCTGCCGGGCTGGCACCTCACACGGATATGAATCCGGTATTACTCAAACCGAACACCGATAAGAACGCGCAAGTGATCATCCATGGACACGCGATCGCCAATATGGATGCCTGCGGTTTTCACGATTATAAGTCGGTGGCACTCAAGGCGGTGCTTGAGTCATATACACGACTCACCGGAAAATACGATCGGATTATCGTTGAAGGTGCCGGTTCGCCAGCAGAAATCAATCTACGCGCCAACGATATTGCCAACATGGGTTTTGCGGAAATCGTCGATTGTCCGGTCATCCTGATTGCGGATATTGATCGTGGTGGTGTTTTTGCTCATCTGGTGGGCACGCTGGCATTACTAAGCGACAGTGAACAAGCGCGTATCCGAGGCTTCGTCATTAACCGATTTCGTGGTGATATGGCATTGCTCCAATCCGGACTGGATTGGCTGGAGCAATATACCGGCAAACCGGTTCTGGGTGTCTTGCCTTACCTGCCAGACTTGCACCTCGAAGCGGAAGATGCCTTACCTGCTCCGACTGATTTCGTATCGACAGAACAGAAATATCTTCGGGTTATCGTCCCTGCACTTCCGCGCATCAGCAATCACACCGATTTCGACCCGTTACGCCTGCATCCGCAAGTCCATCTACAATTTATCGGTCCCGGCAGCGCTATCCCACCTGCCGATTTAATCATTTTACCGGGATCGAAAAGCGTTCGCGCTGATCTGCATTGGATGCGCCAGCATGGCTGGGAATTGGCGATCCACCGGCATTTACGCTACGGCGGAAAATTGATGGGCATCTGTGGTGGTTTCCAAATGCTGGGTAAGCTTATTCATGATCCCCACGGTCTGGAAGGCGATGCCGGTAGTGCGCCAGGATTCGCTTTCTTTGATATGGAAACGACGCTGCAGCCAGACAAGCTGCTGCGTAACACGCAGGGAACACTGGCTTTTAATGATGCAAGCGTAACTGGTTATGAGATCCATGCGGGTATCACAACCTATCATACGTCTTATCCGCCGGCCATTCATCTGACGCAGGGTGACGATGGAGCAATCAGTGATGATAAATTAATACTGGGCACTTATCTACACGGTATTTTTACATCCGCTAGCGCATGCGATGAATTACTAACTTGGGCCGGACTGGATGGTCAAAACGCAACGCCGGATTATCATGCTCTCTGTGATGCTGCGATCAATCGGTTAGCGGATTGCGTTGACCAATATTTGGATACTGCGCATCTGTATCGATTACTTAATCTGAAACCGAGCACCTCATGACAAACACCCAAATATTGATTCTCGGCGGCGTGCGTTCCGGCAAAAGCCGCCTGGCTGAACGCCTGGCCACGGAGAGTCGGCTCCCGGTCACCTATATTGCAACGGCAACCATTGAAGACGAAGAAATGCGCGAACGGATTGCTTCGCACCGGGTGCGGCGCCCTGATCATTGGCAGGTCATTGAAGAACCTTTGGAACTAGCGTCTGTTCTGAGTCAGCATGCGAATAGTGGACATTGCCTACTGGTTGATTGCCTGACACTCTGGCTGACCAATTTATTGACTCACCCGGATACCTCCAGATTTGATTTCGAGCGACAGGCGTTTCTGAAAGCACTGCCCCATCTGACGGGAAAACTCATCCTGGTCAGCAATGAAACCAATATGGGAGTAACTCCCATGGGTGAACTGAGTCGCCGCTATTGCGATGAAGCCGGTAAATTGCACCAGGAAATCGCACACCACTGTGATCAAGTCATTTTAACCGTCGCCGGATTACCACTGATGCTGAAAGGAGAACACGTGTGACCAGACCTGTTGCTCTCAGTTGGCTGGATAAGCCGTTAGCTACTCCAAATCCGGCAATGAGTCAGTTGGCACAAATACGCCAGTCACAACTTACCAAACCGCCCGGATCTCTCGGTCGCCTTGAGAAAATTGCCATTCAACTGGCCGCTTTACAAAATACGCCACAGCCTTGTGTTGAACAGGCGCACATCACAATATTTGCCGGTGATCACGGTATTGCAGCAGAAAATGTCTCAGCATTTCCGCAATCAGTAACCAGCGCAATGATCCGAAACTTTGCACACGGCGGCGGTGCCATCAATGTGCTGGCGCGTGCACTGGGTGCTTCACTGGAAATCATTGATCTGGGAACGGTACACGATACGCAGCCGCTGGCGAATGTAAGGTATTATCACCTGGGACCGGGGACGGCCAATTTTATCCATGAACCCGCAATGACATGGAATCAATTGAGTCAGGCATTGCATGCTGGCTACGAAGCCGTCGAACGTGTTCAACAAAATAACAAACATTTGTTTATTGGCGGCGAGATGGGCATCGGTAATACTACCAGTGCAGCTGCGTTGGCTTGTCTCTTATTGAATGAACAACCTAGTCTACTCACAGGCTCCGGTACCGGCCTTGATAATCACGGCATTGCTCATAAAATAAATGTAATTTCACAGGCTTTGTCGTTCCATAGCTCGCACATCAACTCTCCCTTAGATGCACTTTGCCGTGTCGGCGGCTTTGAAATCGCTGCCTTAACAGGCGCCTATATTCATGGCGCTCAAGTAGGATTACCCATGCTGATCGATGGTTTTATCAGTACAGTTGCCGCATTAACTGCTGAATATATTTCTCCAGGATGTAAACACTGGTTTATTTATTCCCATAGATCGACAGAGCTTGGTCACAGTAGGGTTCTCAAAGCGCTCGAAGCAGAACCACTGATCGCTTTGGATATGCGACTGGGCGAAGGTAGTGGTGCAGCCATCGCGCTCAATCTGTTACGCATGGCTTGTCAATTGCATAATGAAATGGCAACTTTCTCAGAAGCACAAGTCGCACAAAAAACTCAATCACCTAAACCATGACGACCTTTATCGATCTTCTCAGGCATGGCGAAACCGAGAACAGTCATCGTTATTGCGGCAGTACAAATTATCCATTGACACCGCTCGGCTGGATACAAATGTGGAATACCATTGAAAAAAACCCACCCCACTGGCAACAGATCATCACCTCCCCGTTAACTCGCTGCGCAGATTTTGCACAAGCCTTGGGGCAGCGTTATTCCATTCCCGTTACACAGGATGCACGTCTCCAGGAAATTCATTTCGGTGAATGGGAAGATCAATCAGCCGCTGAATTGATGCAAACCCATGCTGATGCTTTATCTCGTTTCTGGCAAAATCCTTTGACTTATCCACCTCCGCAGGGTGAACATTTGCTTGATTTCGAAGCGCGCGTACTATCAGCCTGGTATGGAATCCAACAGCAATTTGTTGATAAAAGGAATTTACTCATTACGCATAGTGGCGTCATACGAGTAATCATTTGCCATATTCAGCAACACCCGGTTGAGCGCTTGCTGGAATTTGAAGTTAGCCATGCCAACATGAAACATGTTTGTATAGAACAAGCAGAAAACCCTCAAGCGATGCTTATCCCTGTTCCTTACGCATGATCAAACCATTTCTCATTGCGGTGCAATTCCTGACTCGATTGCCCGTGCGACTGGCGACCCAGCCCAGTGAAAAAGACTTGGGATATTCCTTACTCTTCTATCCGCTTGTCGGTTTAATCATCGGATTAATACTCGTGGGGCTAGGTTGGGTATTACGCGACACCCCATCCCTTGTAACTGCAGCACTGTTAGTTACTGCCTGGATATTGTTGACGGGTGGATTACATCTGGATGGTCTGGCGGACAGCGCGGATGCTTGGATTGGTGGGATGGGTGACCGGGGAAAAACACTGGCGATTATGAAAGATCCCAGTTGCGGCCCGGCTGGCGTGGTAGCAATTGTATTAATCATACTACTCAAGTTCGCAGCACTTTATACCCTGATCTCCGCCGATGAATGGATCGCTTTGTTATTGGCTACCATCCTCGCGAGAACGCTATTGCCACTCCTGTTTTTAACCACACCGTATGTTAGAAACCATGGACTAGGTACATCATTAGCTGCCCATCAGCCGCATCGTTTAAGTATTTTCGTCATTGTTGCAACATTTGTACTGATATTGCTACTTACCGATATCCGTTATGCCTTATTATCGCTAACTGCAGTGATTACTTTCCTGTTTTTACGATATCTGATGCTTCACCGCATTGATGGAACAACGGGCGATACAGCCGGCGCGCTAGTGGAAATTGCAGAAACAACTGTTTTGTTGACTGCGGTAATAACTTTAAACAAGTTTCTTTAGCAGTTGAAAAAAGAATGGTTTAACGAACATAATCTTCTGGGAACGGTATTTTGTTTTTTTCACGATCCAATAAGCTTATCTGCTGACTCAGTCTATCGATATCAGACCAGCCTGATGGATCTATCGATGGAATCCAGCGTGCACGCAGATATCCATATCGATCAATCAAGAATTCCATGTGATCAGGAATTGTTCCACGACCAATAATGTCCGGGTGACTCAGCGTTCGGCGCGATAGTGAGTAGCTGCTTGCAATCTCAGCGGCACTTTGGGTTATGACAGGGAAAGGTAATTCTTGTGCGATTTGTGCCAACTCATCGGGCCCCAAATCTTGAGTTGGAACGGCTAATACGATAATATTCTGTTCATTAAATCGACTATATGCCGCCTTTAACTGTTCTATCCGGTCTTTGGATTGCGGCCATGAAAAGATAACGAGCAAAACCGCTTTATGTTCACGGAAATCCTGCAATGCACCGCTGCTCCCATCATGCCCGGTATAGGAGAAAACAGGAGGCTTGACATACGCTTTGTTCGGAATGATTTCTGGCGATAAAATTCGCGCTTGATAGCCTCGCGATAACGCGTGAATAAAATTGACTAAATCCCATCGATCTTCATCCGACAATTTCTCTGCATACCCCGGCATATCCGTATTAACCATGCCGTGTGTAAGCCAGTTATAGAAATCTCCTGGAGTATGCTCTGTGGTATGTGGTTCAGTCAGCAAATCGGGCAATTTGGTTGATAGTGTACGCGATTTAATACCATTGCCTTTGCCTTGAGGGCCATGGCACTCTACACAATGCTCAGCGTATAGCGCTGCACCATTAGCGACCGAAACAGCATCAAATGGCACCAGTGGCCTACGATAAGTTTCTGGATATGCTTGAATGGCTAGTGGAGGCAATGCAACTGCCAAACCTGATACAAAAAGGATTGCCGGGATACTGACCAAACGCTTCACCCCCCAATTACGAGATTGACCTAGCTTCAGAATACCTACAGCAAGTACCAGAATTGCTAATCCTATCCATACCTGCGTTGCCACATAGGGTTGATTCCAGGTTGCAGCAATCGAAAATCGAAATGAAAACGGCCAGTCATCAATCAGCGCATGTTTAACAGGCGTCGTATTGGTAATTAATGTTGCTAGCATTACCAGGATCAATGCCAGGATAAATTCAATACGCACCCATTTCCTCATGCTTAACCGGTTATGATTATCTTCCGCAATTTGCTGACTATTTGCCTGTAAGGGTAGATATGAGCGTACACGCATTGCAATCAGCAGGATAATGCCCAACAAAAATATTTTGGCACACAGCATCCAACCATAAGGCGTGGCAACCAATGCGGCATAGTAGTCAGCAAAGATACGATCGCCGACAACGATACCTGTCAGAATAATTAGTAACATGACAGGTAAGGCGATTGATGAGAAACGTTTTAATGTTTCAAACTCCAAGTCATTTCCCTGTTTATTCTTACCGTACTTATGGTTTTCATATATTAGCAGCAGAAAAGCCGGCAAAGCACCAAACCATACGCCAGCAAAAATAAGATGCAGCGCGTAAAGTACGACTGCTGTCACCGATAATTCTTCTGCTGCTGTGTGGCTGGCCAATGAGCTGGCAATGAGCGGCAGAGTCGCGCTAGCCGCACATAAAATATACCGTCCACGTGCTTTGGGTGCCTTACGAAGATAAATAACCGCAGCTAATAACAGCATGGCTGCTGCAACTCGCCATACCCATATTTGGCCTACCTGGGTATCGCTTACGATACCCAGCCAAATCTCCTGCTGCCATAAGCTGCTGATATTGCCTGTAATCTGTACAATGGTTGTTGTCAGGATGATGAACAATCCCAACGGAATACTCGCCGCCAACCAAGGGAAGAAGCGCTCTAATCTTTCAATCCATGCAGCTGTGTGTATGTGCTTTCCAGTATTCGTAATTGCTAGAAATACACAGCTACCTAACAGAACCAAATTTGCTACAAGCTGAAACCAACGTGCAATTGTCGCAACGACTTCTATCATATTGCTACATTTTATTTTTTACACTAAAGTCAAAACTCGATTCGATCACATGTCCGTCCACGGACATCACACGATATTGCACTGTATAACGCCCGGACTCAATTTCCGGTATGCTTAAAACAACGGATTTTGGATCATCCGAAACAACTTCAGGGTTATTATCAGTGATTGATTTTTTATTCGAATCAAGAACCATAACGGATGCATATGATCCTTCTATTTTTTCATTAAACCACAACTGAATCTGCTTAGGTGGTGTGGAAAGTGAAGCCCTGCGAGGTGGGTCGGATTTGACTAAGGTTGCATGCGCCATTACTGAATTAACCTGAAATAATAATGACAGCATAGCTAATACTATAGCAAAAGCAGTTATTTTCTTAATTACAAACGCTAATGATTGCTTATTTTGCACAATTGCCCTCTCTTATTAACTTAAGCTTTTCTTTATATATTCGAAATTTGGATTATTTTTATATGGGCGAGTTCAATAAAATCTGACTCACCCTTTATCTTCATCATGGAGTCGCTACATTAAGCTGCAGGCGGATTATTTTTATTCTTGCGGCGCATCCAGAAGAAAGCACCG
>CAZYHY010000015.1:0-57595 GCA_964647635.1 uncultured Nitrosomonas sp. | reverse complement strand
TTGAGGATAATTGAGGGCATTAAAAATTGTTAGATGGTGGCGTTGGACGCTTACAATTAATTGATCCCCAGCGGGGGAAGTAAAAATCAAGACGTGAACCGATTACGGTTCACAATATATGGGGCGTTACGGGGTGTCCCCGTTGATGGGGGTGCCGGAAAACACAGCTATGCTGCGGTTGCAGCAGGGGGAAAGCATTCCCTTCTTAAAAATCCGAATATTGAAAGAATGTACGGTGAATGTGCTTATGCTGTTCATATATTTTGTCAGTACGCGCTTCTGCGTTTCGTTGATCCATAGCCTTATAGTTTGCATCCCTTTCTCCCCAAATAGCCCAGACGATGGTTTGACCGGTATGAGCTAGATACCGCTCCAGTAAATCCTTACGGAGATACATTAGATGGGTGCTATAGTGGCTATCAGGCGCTTTTTTCCTTATAAAAATGGTTGCTCTTTTGCCATTTTTATCAAAAAGCTCTATGGACTGGTTTCTGTAGTTTAATTCCAGATAATTGGAAATAGCAGGTGTCGGCACATTATAGCCGCTATAATTATTAATGAGGCTGTGATAGCTTTCCCAGCCAAAGCTATAAACTGGAATTTCGACAGGAACGCCGGGAACCTTAACCCATTTTCCCGATGGCGCATTTCCTCCACTCAGAATAAAAGAAAGAGTCCCATCTGATTTTTCAAGGGCTATAGAGAGGGCATTTTTAGATTGTCTTTTGTAAGGTATAAATTCACTTCCGCCAAAGGCATCTTCAACATGCCGTTTTATCCGCCCGTTCTTGTGCCTCAAATAATAAGCGTGCTGGCGCGACCAAGGTATCTCACCAGCGAAGGTATAATGATCCGTTTGCGCCTCAGGAATAGACCTGTTTCCGGGATAATCTTTAGAAAAATATTTTTCCTTAAATTTATCTATATTCTTCTCTTCAATAAGCAGCCCCCGGAGAAAGCTAAAAATTTCTCTCTGGTCCACGTGGTTAGCTTGCTGAACAAATCCATCTAGCAGTACCCAAGGTCCAGCTTCTCCCCTAATACTATCGCGAACTAAAAGGTTTCTATAGTTTGGGGTCGGGCCGTTTGCCAGCCAGTGTGAAAAATTTCTGAATTTGCTTCTAAACAGATTTGGCAATCGGATAGAACAGGGTTTTGGCGGCTTTGGCAGGCTTGGATCAAAAGTGATATCTGAAATTCTATGTTCATCCGCCCAATCTCGAAGCAAACCATTAGCTTCACGGTATCCATACATCTCGTAAAAAGCTATCCATGAATATTTCTTGCCGTATCGGTCTGTTTTTGAAGGGTGTTCTGATCTATCTAATCTTTGGTATCTGGGGATTTCTTTGTCGATTTCTTCAAACTCCTTAAATCTGTAGCCCAGATCGTACATTCGGCCCTTTATTTGTTTAAGAACGGCCTGATATCCCGGATGTTTGTCCTGATAATTTCCTCGATCTGGAATCAACTTCCCCAAAGTATAATTTCTGAAATCCATGTGTATCGCGGGTTTTACAGCCTCAATTTTCTTTTTTGTAATACTTCTTGGGTTTTTAAAAGGCGATTTAATATGAGAAAATGGCGGCTTAAGGTATCTCACATACTGCCTTGGTATGCTATTTCTATTCATCAGGCGGGCAATTTCAATGCACCCCAATGCACAATCTCTGGCTATCGCATTGTGTGTCCCCCATTTGGATTCGGGAAGAAACATTTCTTTCACAAGCTCTTTAGAAAAACTCAAGAAAGGTTCTCTAAACTTCTTTCTATTTTCAGCCCATTTGTTCATGGCTACGCCGTAGGAGGCGCTCAGCATCCTTTCAGAAATGTAAGGATCATTGATGGTCAGGCTGTATAGTGTTTGCTTGAAAACCAAATCCGGATAAAGAAATCCAAGTTTTATGATCGCTTCGGTGGCGCTATCTCTTTGTGGTTTACTGACACTTGTTAAAAACCACATCAAAATAGTGATGCAGTTTTCTGCAACGCTCTTGGAAACGCCCTGATTTGCCGCTGTTTTAGACCATGAGATTATTTTATATGGGGTATTTGTACCGTCACTGGTTCTAAGAAATTCAGACCATTGGAGATCGCGCTCCGGCATCGTTTTTTTAAACAAAAACCTGTCAAGTTTCTGGGCCTTATAGGGATGGTTCTTCTTTACCGCCAGAGCCAGAAGCGTATCAAGAACGCGATTTCTTATATTCGAATCTCTTTCAAGTAACTGTGACACGATTGAGTCGGTGCCACGGCAAAATGAAGAAGGTGGCCGCCATAACAAGCTATTAAGAAATGGCTCTAAGGAAGGATTTACGAGGCGTTTATTTCGGGGGAGATAATAAACAACTTCACGATTATCCAGATTGAGCTTCTTGATCCTTTCAGGAAACTCAATCATCAGAGCTTCGGCCCAGTTGGGCATTTCATATTCATGGCCATGCTGGCTAATTTCAAATATCTTACCTAATGGCCTGTTTGCGTTAAAACTCCTCTTAACCGCCGCGACAGATTTATTGCTCAGATAATGATCGAGAAGATGTCTCGCTATAATATGATCGCTGAATTTTTGATAAGGCAACTTTACAGCATCTACATAGCCATTCTCTATCCATATGTAATGCTCAAACAGAATGCCAGAATGAACGACGGCTTTTAAAAACTTTTGGGCGTCTTCTTTGGATGTCCATTGCGTCGTATTCAAAATAACTTCTAAGGCTTCTTCGTGGGACAAGACTTCTTTTTGATCCCTTGCCATCCTGACGGCAATACCGTCTTCTAGTCCGTCTTTTGTCTTTCTTGTGCCTTTAAGAAATGTCCAGCAAAATTTTCCCGGCAGCTTGAAGGTTTTTTCGACTGGCCCTCCTAAATCCTGAATATATTTCTCCAGAATATAGGTCATGCCTTTTTGTCCTGAAGCAATACCGGAAAAAGTGCTCTTTTGCTTTGATACGGTAAGATTTTCCAAAGCCTTGCATATCAATTTAAGGGTGAGCGGCCTAGCAAACTCATCTGATAAAAGCGGGACTTCAGGAAATGGAATTTTGTAGTATTTAAAATACTCTTCCTGTGCCTCAAACTCAATCTCTCTAAAGCCTTCATGAAACAGAACCTTGTAACTGCTCAAGGTCTTTTTGTTGAAAATAAGATGCTGGAATGGTGAGCGGCAGCTGAGGATAAGGCCAACATGCTGTAGTTTGCTAACTTTATCAAGAAGCCTGATAACCGCAGCCTTCCATTCTTCTCTATCCCCTTCGTTAATTCCGTCCACCACCAATAGAGTGCGACATTTATTTTTCTGACCTATTTCTTCTAAATCCGTGAGTAAATCGGTGATGTTTTTTGCGAGCCTACTTCTTTGGCAAATAGCATTAAGGGGGTCAGTATTCAAAGGGAAATTCTGTGCTATTGAGAACACACAGAAATGGCCGTCTTGGGTTAGTTTTTTTACAAAATCGCATAGAGAATGTGTTTTTCCTGTTCCCCATTCTCCCACTAACAAAAGACAGTTATTTGAAATAAGATCGGGTGCCGCTGAATGAAAATATGATCTGATCTCGCCAATGTTTTCCTCAAAACGCCTTAACTGGTAACGTTCGTGGTCGTAGCCGCTATTCTGCGTATGAGAATGTGCTTCGATTTTATTTTCTTCTTTTGCTTTTTCCCGTTCTTTGCGATCTAGTTCAAAAAGCTCATCTTCTCGTTTTCTAATGGCCTTGTTGATAGCCTTGATTACAGTCTTTATCTCTCTGACAAGGATTCTCGCATCCTGCGGGCTCGACTTCGAGAGCTTTGCAATCAGGTTTTTTAGGTACAGGGGTGATCTTTTTTTACCTTTAAATAATGAATCAATTTGACGTGAGGATTCTTCAAGTCCTTTGGCTATCAGTTTCTCTAAATTTTGAAGTCGTCCTCTAAAGTCAGCGGACAGACTTAGTGCATCGAAAGCCTCCTCAAGCTCTTGGATGTGGAGATTGGGGGCATTCTTATCTTGCCCAGGCGTATAACGTGGCCCGGCACTTCTTATTTCTGCCAAATTATGCTTTTTTAGATCATCAAGCTTCATTTATCTATAACTTTAAGGAATGTTGTGGATGTTCAGAAGAAATTTTTCTTGTTCCTTTCTGTGCTTTACCCGAGACATCATAAGCGAAGAATACCAAGCCCAAAAGATGAAGCAGTTATTGGTATTACAAGAATAAGATACTGTGATCGGTATTGCTGTATGACTTACAAATCTTTCGAAGCTATAAGCGAACGAGATGTTCTCTAATCTTTGCTAACAGATCATCAAAATCCGGTTGCTTCCGGTAATACAATGCAAGGGTTGATTGGTAAGCCAATCGATAGGCATCCTTTGTTTCCGGATCATTCAGGAGAAAGGCTTCGTTTCTGGCTATATCCGGATTATCTACACCGCGAAAACGTTTTTTCTTATGAGCATGGTATTCCGGCGTTCCCAAAAACTTCAGTGTCTCCGCGTCCTGTAGCAAACAATATACATCGTAATAATGGCGCATAAAGTTGATCGGAAACGTGCCTGTTTCCTGCTGTTGGCGATATTTCGTGGAAATGGTTTGCAGCTTTTCCACCAGAGTATAGCCCGGATGATAGCAGGAAACATTTATAGCACGATTGTCTATAATCGGCACTTTGTTAGCGGCATAATCGTATGCCCATGAGCTAATAGTTTTTGGGAAATTAGGTGTTACATCATCGAAGCCGACTTCCAGTAAAATGCCGTCTTTCACTCCGTCAAGCTGTTTCCCAAGATTCTTGTAGTACAAACGAATACCGCCGCTACGATATTTGCCATCATCAAATGCCGTATCGCGCTGAATATCGTGAATACCTTCGATCTTAATTGTTTCGGCCAGCCAATCATAAAAATCTTTTCGGCTTTGGCAATGAATAGGCTTGTCCTGATTGCGTCCGGTGCTTACATTCATTTCCGGCGGCGGTTCAATGCGGATATCTATGTCTTCGGAAAAGCGATGTATCAACCCGAAACCTTTGGACAGGGAAGTCCCACCCTTTAACTCAAAAGCCATTCCCAGCTTTTGTAATCCGAAAAGGCAGTGCATGATCCAGTAGTCCTTCTCCACAAGGACAGGATCAATAGCCATCTCATCAGCCACAATACGAATAAGGGCTAAAAAGTCAGGATGATTATGTAGGAATTCATTGGTGGGCATACCGTAATGTATCGTCTGCAAGCGCTTTGGAAAAGAACTTCTTCGCTCGTGTGCCGCCATATTCCCGCACAGCTTTGATCAGAGCATTCTTTTCCATGGAACGCGCTTTTTTTTGAACCTGCTTTAAAACCCGCTCCTTGTCCTCGGCTAGCTGATCGAGGTTGTTCACCACATCCACCAGCAGGAATTCCAGCGAAGGTTTCGCAGGAAAATGAGGTTTCATGGCAAAACGGAATGTTCTTCCACCCAGCTTGAACAGGCCATGGCGTTTGTGATTATAGACGACCGTTTCATTGTAAAGCTGAGTCATGCCAAGCCCCAAGGCGTTATATAGATTAGGGGAAGTCAGCAGAAAACGGCGGTCTTTGAGAAATGCTTCGACAAGGATTTCATCATCAGCGGGCGCTGCGCCGAATACGGTCATCTTTGGATGATAGTACAAGCCGCCAGATAACTTCACTAGTAAACCTTCCTGCTGCAACTGGCGCAGATGGCGGTCAACAGCATTCGACCATTGTTCAAGATCGGCACGGCGGTAAACCTCGCCCTCCTGAAGATGGTTTTTGACTTGTTCAAGTGCATTCATGGCATTTTCCTCCATCTCATATTGTACGAATATGTTAATCATATTGCAAGAATTATTATTAAATATTCATGCAATATTAAGCTAAGATTTAAACATGCCATCAATTAGTAGAGGGAGATGTGGGCATCCAATCCGCGCAGGGTTGGTCAATGGGTGTCCGGAGGGAGAGAGAATTCTCCCTCGGGTCATGGGGTGTCGGGGAAGCAGGAACGCTCCCTGACTGGTGATAAAACGGCCAGACGTTTCGTGGCGTTGAGGGCGGCTCTTGAGTGAGGTCACCCCTGGGCGACAGTCCAAGGTGGGGATTGAAACGAGATGAGTTTGCCCGAGATGCCGCAGGCCGGGGGTATGCAACAGGGGCACGCAGTGGGCCCCTTTGCCAAGCTGCGTTGGACGAAAAATGGAACATTTGTAGTACAACGCACAGCTTGCGCGTAGCGGGAAGTGGCTTGTAGTGCTGAATGGAATTTGTACTACATCAGCGCTTTGGATGCATAAAAAGTGTTTAAACGCCTACTTAAACTCTGCAATCAAATCGATAAACGCATTTTTTGTAGGAGTCACAATCAGTGATTTAATTACAGTTGCGAACTCATGACGGTGAGTTGGCATATCCATCATTTTTTTGTAAAAATTGAGCTTGGTTTGATAATTTGCATCCGTATCATTTGTTCCCTTTGAAAGTCTATAAAGCCACCATTGATGATCGATCCAACCATGCAGTCGCCAAAACCGCGTATTAAATAAATTAAATCTTGGATCACCCAAGTCTAATTCAGCTGACACACCACTCCAGCGACCGTGCAAATAATTATGAATGCCAGCCTGGGGATCAGGGCTACGTGCAAGTGGGTCATCTTTTGTAGGACGCATGTTGGTTTCAATAAATCGACCTAATTCGTCGTCACTTATAAATACGTTAGAATTATTTTCGATTTTAGCAATGCTAGCGAGCATGTCAGCACATATTTGTTTTTTTGTTGGATCACATTCACGGGTTGGCTCTGGATCAGGAACGGGAACAGGATCAAGAGTCGAGGTATGGTCCAAGGGAGGGCTAGCCCATCCTCTAAAGTAATGCATGTGATGAGGAAATTTATCTATAATTAACTCGATCATTGCTCTGTGCATAAATAAGAAGTCTTCACCATTTCCCTCTTCGCCTTCTTGGAGTTCGGCTCGCTTCCATCCTTTAGCTTGTGCTTCTTGAAATTTTTCTCTGATCCATTCTTTCCAATCCTCAGGTATGGCCGGATCTTGTTCCAATGTCTTCCAATAATCCCATCTTCTTTCAAAGTGCCATTGATCATGATGCTCACCCCACCCACGCTCAATCATCCACGTAGCAATTTCTTCAGGTATCTTAACGTCTGCCATTACTCCTCCTGTGGTATGTTAGAACTAAAAATGATTAATTTCGTACATAATCATTATAGCTTTTTGAAAACTTAGTGAGCTAATTGATTAAAATATATTGATACGAAATTGATTTGCAGGGTTTATGAAGAAAGCAAAGGGTTATTAAAATTCAATTTATTGATTTCAATGATTTATCGATAAAGGCCCGCTATCCAGTTTCAATTTAATTCAATCCATTGTCGATCATAATGTCGGAACTAGATAAATCTTGTAGCATTTCGCCGTACATATTCATGTAAACGTGATAATGACGAATTTTGGTTTTACTATGTGGCATTAATCGTTAGCCTTTTCTCGACTTTGCCATATCGTGAAAGCACGCGATAGACGGTGCGGGAAGAGACGCCAAGTTGATCGGCGATTTGGATGGGAGTGATATCGGGTTGGCGTAGTAGCAGATTCCGCATGTAGATGATCTGGTCGCGTGACAGCTTTTTTGGTCTGCCCAGATGCGCCCCACGTTGCCTTGCGGCCTCCATTCCGGCCTTAGTGCGCTCGCGAATGAGATTGCGCTCCAGTTCTGAGAATGCATGGCGTATCTGGTACATGCATTTTCCCATCGGGGTGGTAGTATCAATGTCTTCGGTCAGGCAACGGAATTCAATCGCGCGGTTTTCAAATTCCTCCAGAATGTTCAGCGCATTTTTGAGCGAGCGAAAAGCACGATCCATTTTCCACACCACGAAAACGTCGCCCGTCTGTAAGTGGGACAATGCTTTTTCAAAGCCGGGTCGCCGTTTGGCCGTGGCTGATATACCCCGGTCTTCAAAAATGGCGCTACATCCGGCCAGCTTCAAAGCATCGATCTGAAGATCAAGATGCTGATCCTCGGTTGATACGCGGGCATAACCGATGATGCGGCCAGAACTTTGTGGTACGCGATTGCGCTCTTTGTACATTTCACTTCCTTGACGATAGACAAAAAGGAACCTTTTTGGCTTACCTTCATAATCGTCTCCCGTCAATTCAAAATGGAAAAATCGCGCTGAAAAACATGCAAAATAGACTGCTTTTCTCTCGATAAAGCGATATGCAAATTGTGCCAAAATGGTTCCCTTTTGGCACGGCATTATGAATTGATAAATCATGCATTTATCAGTAATTGGCTGTTGATTTTCGGTGTACTGCTCATTGTGTTTTGCAACAATGCTGCGCTTGCGCAAGAGACATTGCTTTCATCCAAGGAAGATTACATCACCTGTAGAAAACAGCCTTGTGTCGATGTCGCGGGAAGCGAATGGTCGGAGAAAAATCCGAACGGTGTAGGTATTTCTGTTCGTATGGGAACCCAGTCGGGTGTTACGGATGACCAGATAAAGACTGTGCTTACAAGAGATTTTAAAAAGCATGGCATGACGAATATCAAGTTTTTCTTTGAACAAAACGATGCGCTTGCCGCCGGAATTTCATTTCATGTTCGCGGGGGAACGCAAGGTCTATTTTTTATTGATAACGTGAGAGAACAAGTTGCTGTTATTGCCAAACGAGCGGCTAATACGAATCCGGTTTTTCAATAGCTTACGACATAAATTTGAAAGCGGCATCGGAAGGCCGCGCCTGTGACAGCACTTCATCATGCTGGCTATCACGAGTATGACTTACAGAATCCTGTGTATCCACACTTTTGGATACTCTATTCGTAAATACCATTTCTTGGAAGTCGCCACGCTGCTTCATTTCATTGAAGATTTGTTCTTTGCGTTGGCGGCTGGTGCTATCGTCATCCAGTTCCGCGACCGCCACCTTGGCGCTATTAAGGTGGAATTGTTTCTGCGCCCATTCTGCGTAGTCGCCGTGTTTGGGATCATTCTTATACCTATCCTTGATCGAGCCGTCTGCGTTAAGCATTTCGTTGATGAGGTGGCGCTCTAACCGTTTGCGGTAGGCTTCTATTTTTTCACCATCTTTTTGCTGCGGGATGGCGTCTGCTTCCAAAATCCTGAGTGCCAGTTTTTCCCGCCATGCATCGCCATCGCGTTTTTCGAATGAAGCTTTCAGGATTCTAATATCAGCTTCCATCCGTTCGATTGAAGCGCGTATCTGCTCTACCAGCCTGATAAACTGTGCCGTTTGGCGCTCTTCGGTCTTGCGTTTTTCGTCTTGTCTGGATTGATTATTGCTAACTACAGAACCTCGTTCAATAACGCCAGCAATGGAACCGCTAATCTGACCATGCAGAATATGGTTTTCTTTTTCGATGAATTCTTTATGACGCAGTCGATTGAAATCTTCGTCGGACAAACAAGTATCGCAATGAATGAAGGTGTTCGTTAATCCACCGGAAACCAGCAATTCCGAGTCGGTCGGCTTAACCATTGGCGGCTCCGCTAGAGAATAGCGCCGCCGAAAATTCGCGATATGCTATAGCATATCTATGGTTCAGAATAACCTTGTTATTCTGAACCACTGCTAATGAAATTTCAGGCACACCACGCCCCAATGTCCCTGCCTCCCGGTTGATTCAAGTTTACACAAAGCGCTATAAATAAAATGGCACTTTTACATTAACAGAAAGAAGTTAAGCAGGGGTTAATTTATGAATATTGAGATCAAATAGAATTTGTTTAAAATTTGGATAAGCGTTCGTATGATTGCGAAAGGATTAACTCCTTGCGCCATGGTTAACCAATAGCAGAACTATTTCCTTCTGCTTTAGCAATAGATAAAGCACTTATTATTGGCTAAATTAATCTTGACTCATTTGCTCCTTTATCAAGTAGGAATTTAGCTAGCTCAATATAACCATTAGTTTTGGCCCAGATAAGTGCCGTACGACCATCATTGTCAGAAGCATTAATATTTGCATCTCTCTCGAGTAATAACTTGGCGATGTCGATGTTATTGCATATTGAAGCCCAGATAAGTGCCGTACGACCATCATTGTCAGAGGTCTCAATTTTTGCTTTATTATCAAGAAATAGCTTAACCGTTTCTATGTGCCCATTTGTTGCAGCCCAGATAAGCGGCGTAGTACCTTCATCATCGGCTGCCTCAATATTTGCTTTTCGATCCAGCAATAGCCTGACCATATCAAGATGACCTGTAAGGCTTGCCCATATAAGCGTTGTAGTGTCTATCTTATTGGCGGCCTCAATATTAGCTCCCTTATCTAGCAGCAACCTGACCGTATTAATGTGGCCTTTTTCGCTACTTACAATAAGCGAAGTATTTCCTCCTTCATCTGTAGCCTCAATATTCGCCTTTTTCTCAAGCAATAACCTGACAGTCTCGATGTGCCCCTTCAAACTTGCCCACATTAGGGCTGTACAGCCGCCATTATCAGCAGCTTCAATTTTCGCACCTTCCTCAATCAATAACTTGACCATATCTTTGTTGCCATTCATGCTTGCCCACATTAGTGCAGTACGACCCTTATTGTCAGTAGCTTCAATTTTTATACCTTTATGAAGGAATAGTTTGACCGTATCCATTTCATTACTGAAGCTGGCCGCCATAAGTGCATTTTGTCCATCAGTGAGAGTTTTGTTTATGTTTTCATCGTATTGTAGTAATTCTTTAATTATTTTAATGAACCCACAATAACTTGCAAAGATAAGTGCTGTTTCCCCGCCCTTAGCAGTTATTGAGAATCTATCCAACAGTTGAATCATTTGCTCAGTAAAATTTAAAGAATCATCTGAAAATTTGTGCATTAATTCAAAATGACGCATGGAATACCATACAGAATCTCGTAAAAATTCCTCATTATCAGAATCAAAACCGTAAAAAACAGATTGTTCAATTTTTTTGAGCAAAATAACTATTCGGTCTTTGGGGAACAGTTCTTTTATTGCTTCAACAATATTGATTAACCCAGCATTCACTGCCCATTTTAAAGGTTCAGAATTTTCAAAATCCGCTGGATTCATAAATACAAACAGCGTATTCCAAAGCCGTTTGGTCTCATCCGATTTTTGATCTTCGTTTAACAAATTGCGTGTTAGTCGTTGGACAAAACCAATAAATTCAATGGCATCAATTGTTTGAGTTTTTTCATCACCCGCCATGAATATCTGAAGAAATTCATTAGGATAGGTTTCGGAACCATGGATATATTGAAGTAATTTCAGAAAAAAACTTTCGCCTAAAATATCTGGCTCAAACGGTTTTAAATAATTTTCATCTTTATCCGTAGTGACTTTCTGGCATATTTTTTTTACATCATTGATATGTTTTAGATGACTCCCTGTCGCTTTTTTTAGATCGTCATAACTTATCTTACCTCGTGCCGTGGCAGCAGCAATAAAGTATGATGCCCAGCGTCCTGTTTCAGCTTCCTCTTTATGCTCCCACGGCAAACGATCACTGCCTGAAAGATAATAATCTATTAACTGGCGGCGGTTCCACTTTGTAAAATCTTCACCCAATCTGATGGAATTGCCTACTAACGCTGCAAACAGTGGATGGTACGCCCCTTGTTCAACCAAGTATGTGCAGGCCTTTTCTACAAGATCCCTTTTTATATCTTTCTTATTAGCACGGTGCTCAATGATTGATTTAATGATTCCTGCTTGGTCTTTTGTTTCTTTTAAAGTCTCACCTAAATCAAGAGCTTTTGATTTAAAAAAGTGGTTTTTATTGCGGTTAAAGCTGGATGCATCACCCGTAAATCCCCACCGTTGATCTTTATATAAGGGATCAGCAAATACATGGTCGATTAAAAGTAACCTTACGTTCGGTCCATCATAATCCTCATCGTTTAAAAAGCGGTTCATAATGTTTAAGATCACTTCCTCAAAACCAAACATGAAATCAATAATAATTACCGTTGGTTTTTTTGGATACCAATTCTCCCACTTCTTAGCGTTCCGATTTTCTTTATGAAGAACTAAATGCTTCCAGCCTTCTAATTCCGATGCCCATTCAAGAGCAAGCCGAGTTTTTCCCGCACCGGACGGCCCTTCAATTGCCCAAATTTTAAATTGGTCTTCTTCATGAGCTACAAATTGATTGAGCTGTCGGATTTCCTCTGTGCGACCATATAGTGGAATGTGGTTAAACTTGGATGGATCAAGCCAATCTTCATCATTTTCATTTTCTAAGACTGAAGCACCACTTTCCAATGAAGGCTCAGTTTTAGCGAGACTAATTTCAAGCTTGTTTCCTTTATAAGTCTCTCGATCAAAATTTTTTGAAGTGACAACAATAAACACCTTGTTGATTAAGCTCGGGGGCAGAAACAATGTGTTTGTTAATTCTTGCCGACTTTTATCTTGCTGACTAACCTCATTTAATGCATCGACAAAAATAACCAGCTTGGTTTTTTTAAGTTTTTCCTCTGAAGCAAGCTGATCGAAAAGAGCTTGATAAAGTGCGGCGAATCCCGAATCTGTATTTAATGCCCGGTCGTAATCAACATTAAAGGGATTCTCATCTAAGAATGGATACATGTCCTTGAGTTGAGAAAATAGGGAACGAAGCAAATCTCCGCTTCGGTTATGACCGGCTGCTAATTTATTGAAGTGCCATATACATTGAAATTGCCCGGCATCGTAAAGCTTCTTTGCCGTATAAGCGATCAATCGGCTTTTAGTTTCGCCGATTTTTCCTTCAATGGTGACGTAACCTGATTCATGAGTGTCGATAAAATTTTTAATCTTACCGAAATACTCTACAGGCTCAGGTGCTTGAGAATCGAGATAAGGCAGTAATTGCCCAACGAATGCATTCTGTTGGCCAGATACGCTGTAATATTTTTTATGGAGTCTTCGAATATCTTCTTTGAAATCTTTTAAACCCGGAAGCGTAATTTCAGGATCAAATATCTTCCACTCATGTAAGAATTCAGCTAAACGCTTTTCCACATCTGTTTCGTGTACTTGAGCAGAAATACAAAAGCTTAGTTGAGCGTAATTTCCTTTTTTTGGTATTCCGTTAGATGGCCATTTCATGAATGTACCACCATATTTAACCCCGAGTATATTTTCGATTAAGGCTTCAAATAAAGCTGACAGCCGTTCGTTGCTAGGTTTTGGTTTCAGGAAGGCAAAAAAAGCGTTACAAAATTCAGCAGAAGAAGCAGAAGAAATAGGTGATTTAGTATCTTTAGCAGGGTTTTTAATAACATTTATTCGCGTCAGATCGTATACCTGTGCAAATAAATCTTTAAACTCTTTTGAAATTGTTTCTGGAGAGTATTCTGGCTTTAATTTTTCCTGATTCTTGTCCATTCGATTTATTTGAACGAAATAACCTATAGTCGCGGACGTGATTTCTATAGGAATTTATATTTTAAAATGAGGATATTATTCGGGATATCTTAACCCTGAGCGAATTGATTCAAGAAAAGCCTCTGTGCTAGACCTACAACGATCCCGGCATACAGAAAGCATAAATTCGTTAATTAATTTACCCGGATTTTCCCCACGTCCTTCACAGACCTGATTGAACAGTTTCCACACTGCCGGATCTACATCACCTCTCTCAAACGACATTTTAAACTTTTTGGGTTTCTCTTTTGCCATTCCGAGTACCCTTTCGCTTCTGGCTGTTTACATCTACAACTAGCGCAATTAGATACCATTGTTCTGTAAAGTTGGCAAGAAAATAAATCCTTAATACTTATTGATTTATAGGCATTTTTCCTTATTTCGGAAGCTCGTTTCCGAAAATTCGTCAAATTTCGTGAATTTCAGAAATCCGCTTCCTCGCCTTATATCTGTAGCCTCGGCACAATCTTCTTAAAGAATTAACTCGGCAAAAGTTTAAAAATTGAGGAGTGCAAAATTATGTCGTACGACATCACACAATCTGAAAACTCAGTATCACTAATTGCTAATAACGGCGCATCTAAGGTAGACGAAATCAATCGTACGACGAAAAAATCAAATTTTGATCGTACGCTCGAAAATCTACCTTGCCGACCTACTGTAGAAGTTCACAATCAATTCGAAGAAGCTTTTGATTATGCGAACCTCAAGCTTTTCTATACCCAATTCGGCGTACATCTGCCGCACGTTATTTTCAGCACACCTAGAAGCGTTCGCTTCATGGGTTATTTTATTCGTAATCTCTGGAATAAAGAAACGGAAACCAGTACCAAAGCATCAGAGATTGCTCTCAATCCCTTATTTTTCAATGATCCATTAGAAACATGCAAGACGCTTGTCCATGAAATGATGCACTTGGCGCAAGCCGAACATTGGGAGATTTTCGGGAAGCCCGGCAAAAATGGTTTTCACAATAAGTCATTTGCGCAGGCAATGATAAAAATCGGTTTGATGCCTTCATCTACAGGCTTAGAAGGTGGCGCAATGACAGGGGTAAGAATGAGCGAATACATCATTCCGGGTGGACCGTTTGATATTGCCTTTAAGGAGTATTTAAGTAAAAACGATAAATTTGTTTGGTCCATACACCTAAATGCTTCCAGTGCGGCAGATGCGCAATCTGAAGGGAACAGCTCCATTCACGATACAGATACTATCCGTGACCGTAAACGTCGTTCCAAAACTAAATATACCTGTTCAGTCTGTGAATTGAGTGCATGGGCCAAGCCTGCTGTGCATTTGGTTTGCGGTAAATGCTCAATTCGTATGATGGAAGAAGGCAGCGAGCATCGACAAGTGCATCCATCCTCAAACCATGATTCATCCCCACCAGTAATTTATTAACTCGAACCATTCCTCACAGGAGAAAACCATGAAAACACAAAAATCACTAGGCGCAGATACGTCATCGTCTGCTGTCATTCGTCAGACAATCGAAGATTGTTTGTACGACCTCGGCCTGCCGAGTGAAGCACTTTATATCCAGCTTTATCAAGCATTGGCAGATGAACACCAATCTGCAATCGATGACAAGCAACAGGAAATGAACAGTTTATTGAGAGATGTCATGGCAAATGTCCACATGATCCTTTCTCTCAGCAGTCCCGACAACTATACCTTCGCATTTTCTGATTCTGGTTCTTCACAAACCATTCGTGCCTTGATCCATCGGCACGAGGATCAGGAGAAACTGCCATGAAGAATTCAAAACTTGAAACAATGACCGATCAGCAATTTGCTCATGTTACGGTCAGGATGAACATGATCAAAAAGGATGCGTATCGGTGTCTATGGAAGTTGTTCCCTCTAACCATAGCCATAGGAATTTTGATAACTACAGTCGGCGTAGAAATCGCAATTGCATATGGCGTGTTTAGTGCGCTGCTGCAAGGCATCGAAGACCCGATTGTTCAGCACTCAGCAGGACTGCTTGCATTAACTGGGGCGATAGCCATGCTGGCGTATCACTCGCTCAGTAAGAACAATCCTGACTTATGGTCAGTTAGATTCATCCGAAATCTAAGTACGGTGTTTGCGCCACTGTATGCGCTGGCTGGCGGGTTGTTCTTAGGCATTCTGCTTTTCCCCGGCGCAATTGCCACCGCGACTTCGGGTTCCCTCGATTCACTTTTCGGTTTACCGGTAGAGCAAATAGACAGTGGCAACCTAGGGCAAGCTTTCGTTACTTGGCTACAAAATAACCTTGTTCTCGCAGCCCCATTATTTATTGGAGGAATTATAGGCGTATCGGTTATGGCGTTATTTGTAGGTGGAGAAAGTATCAACGCAATCGGCACGAATGCTTATCTGATCTTTCGCGCTCTATCTAATTTTAAAGCTGCCAATAAAGCGTGGATAGACTTGCGAGCAGACGATGCACTGTATCGAAAACTAGCCAGCGAGCTTGTCAACCTAGAAAAGCGTAACGATAGCTATCACAGAAATCATGCCACCATATTGGCGAGCAGTTCGGTCGATCAATTCGTGCAACGAGCTGAAGCGGCGATAGAGGCCAATCCTGTCTTATTTGTCGGCGACGAACCGAACTCAGCAGTAAGCCAATTATTCGGCAAGCAGCCAGATTTATCAATCATCAAAGCTCGTATCGAGATTTTGAAAACCCATACCCTCAAACATATACGTAGCGTCATCGACCGCAATCTTAAATAAAGGAGATTCCAAATGAAATTAACTACATTACTTTTACTGACTGCATTAAGCGCAAGCGCCTATGCACAAAAACCAGCCCATGTAACGTTTGTGCTGGATCAATCCTCGTCCAATCCCAACGAAGTGGAAGGATTTCGTAACGCTGCTGGGAGATATGCCAAGGATATTACCTCAGCTTTGAGTATGGGCGATACCGTTGCCGTAATGACCTTTGGCGATGGCAGTCTGCGTAATTTCCAGTTGACCAAACGTGTGAAACTCTCAATGCGCATGCGCCCCTCTCAAGTGGGATTGGCTTTGGAAAAAGCCATTGTCGCGAAAGCTGAAGAGGCTGCAAAAAATCCCCAAAATGAAACCCGAATGATGTCTTTTTTCGAGGACTCCTACCGGGAATTCCAATGTGCATCGGGTAATGCGAAGGTTGTGGTTTTCACAGACGGCGTCGAACATTCGGCTGAAATATCGGCAAAGCAGTTTGTTGTTGATAAAAAACAATTGCCTAATCCACGTCCTGACATTCTTGCTGGGTGCCATATAGAATTTGTCGGTGTAGGTATAGGCACTCAAGGGTCACTTCAACGACTTGAGAAAAAACACATCATTGATGCATGGTCGGCATGGATGAAAAAAGCCGGGGCCACGTTTGAAGCGCGTTCCAATCTTTGAAAGATTGAATAACTTCTAACTCTCAATACCATGAGCCGCTATCCCAACAATCAACATCCCACCAGTCTGCTTACACTTTTTAGTTTCACGGCAGCTCTGGTGTGGTGGACAACCGGTCTCAATCCGCCGCTTCTTAATGGTCGCATAGATTGGTTTTCAGCGTTGATTTACTTCATCGCAGGATTGGCCTGTCTAAAAACTATTATTCGTTCACTGGAAAATCTAGCGCACTACGTCGAGCTTTTCTCTAGTCATGAACCCACAGGGCAAAAAGGCAGCGCCGCTTGGGCCACAGTCAAAGAATTCAAAGATGGATTAACCAAAAATAAAAGCGGACCGTTTTGGGGACGGTTTGTAGGTAGTTCTTCACCCGCACTATTTTTTGATTTTGTTTCCAACGCCATGACGATTGCCCCTGCGGGTTCCGGCAAGGGCATTTACACCGTCGTCACCAATATCATGAGTATTTTCCATGGCAAAGTTATTTGCGACTTTAAGGGTGAGCTGACCTGTATGTGCAAAATCGCGTTGGAAAAACGCGGCGAAATCGTTCGAGTGCTTAATCCCGGCAATCTATGGTCGGACATCATCGGATCAAGCAGCGATTCGTACAGCCCCCTAGATATCATTAGCGACGATCTGGCACGTCCCGGAGGTTTGCGTGATGTGATGGATGATTTGCGCGAGATGGCTGCACAGATACTGCCAGAACCGGAAGGTAAGGAAACTGATAATTCCTACTTCAGGGAGGGAAGCAGATCATTGATTTCAATAAGTATCATTTTTGAAATCATGGTTGATTTATATGACGCAACGCTTTCTTCAGTTGCGTTGCTGTTAGAAAACAGGCAGCGTCTTGAGGACACTGCACGATACATTGCTGGTGTGACTCTAGATGGTAAACCGCATCCTGATGGGCCTTTTCCTATCGAACATACCGAGTGGGCGAAAGTACACGATCCACAAGATGTTGTCGAATTTGCGAAACTTGTTAGAGCCAGAGCACACAATTTGATCGCTTTGATGTCGGGCGGCGATAGTAGAACATTCGATAGTTTTATAACAGCCGCACAACAGGCTTTGGCACCTTTCGCTTTTGGACGTTTGGCACCTGCTATGGGCCGCTCTACCTTTGATATGCGCGATCTCAAGGAAGGCAAGAAACCGACTACGCTTTTCATCGTAGCCGACAGTAGCCGCATGGAATCGTTTAAAGCATATTTAGGTTTAATGCAGTGGTGTTCTATGACGGCAGTTAAGCGTCATCCCAACAAAGAACGGCCTGTATATTACATTCTAGATGAGGCGACTGCCTATAAGGTCAATGGATTAGAGGGATTATTAACCTGGGGAAGATCTTATTTTTTAAGAATATTTCTTATTTTTCAAGATCTTGCAGCGTTTGAACGTACCTACGGCAAAACGGCATTAGATACGCTTCTTAGCGAAACTGAGATCAAACAATTCCTGCCCGGTCAGCGCTCGCCTAAAACACTGGAAATGATTTCCAAACAAATGCTGGGCGAGCAATCGGTGATGGCGATGGGGGGTAATCGTTCCATCGAGCATCTGGGCTTAAACGAAACCATCAGCGAAGTGGGTCGTCCGCTCGCAACACCTGACGAAATCAGGCGCATGGATAAAGGCATATTGTTCGTGCGCCAGTACCGCCCAATTTTGTTTGAACCTGTGTCTTACGCCGAGATCGAGCCTTGGCGCTCGCAAGTGGGCATCAATCCATTTCACGGTAAGCCATTCCGCAAAAAAGTAAAACTACGTCTATAGGAGTAATCCATGAAAATGTATTCACCTCAAAAATTCCGCCCCTTTGCATTGCTGTCAGTAATGTTGCGAAGCACGGCTTACTTGCTGCGCCACTGGTTTTTGCTTTTGGTTGCAGCCTTGATGATCTCACCAATCGGGCCGTATCTGCTGGTCTGGTACACGTACAAAGAATTCAATGGATACCGCGTCTATAACGATTGCTTGTATCTGGGTGGAGGCGGATTGGTCGAGCTTGATTACAGTTACAGGGATTGTCCGGTGATCGTGATCATCGACAGACGAGACAAGCATTAAATTTTTTCACAACGACAGGAGAAAAAAATGAGCAATAGAAACTCAAACGACACACCGAATGAAGCTGCTCCATCCCACACAGGCCGCAAACCCGACCAGATTGCCTATACGGTGCGCGAAACAAGCGATGGCAAGGAATACTGGAACCGGATAGGCGCGATGTGGAAGCACAAGGACGGACGCGGTTCCGAGCTTGTACTGGACAGTATTCCGATGGATGGGCGCATTACGCTTCGCGAGCAACGCGATCAGCGTATGCAGGACTATCAGGATGAGCGGACTAAACAGCAACCTGTAAACAATACCCGAACCCGCGATCATGGGTACGAACGCTAATAAACGTTATGGCGACGAGTTGTTGCCGAGCACGACGAGCTTTTCGGGCAAGCACCCGGATTTTGCAAACGACATGCCCGACAGCTTTCGCAATGCGCCTTCGCAGCGTCGGGAATTTGATTATGCCCGCGATCCGTATATCGCCAAGCAATTGGAGGCAATGAAGTTAACCGAAGCGCAGCGGCGCGGTGACAGTGAACGAAGCGGCGGCTCGAAAATGGTGAAACGAGATAAACCGCATCCGGAGCTTCGCCCCGCGCATGAACAAGGCCCCATCCGCGAAACGTTCAACCGGGCATGGCTGCGCGAGCAGCGGGAGGCCCGGCTGAATGAACTGGAGCGGCAACGTGCAGAGCGGCGGGAAAGTCCCGCCCATTCCATGCAAATGGAGTGGGAGGAAAAAAGACAGCAACAGCGCGGCCCGCAGCGCTAGAAGATTCCGGAAATTAAATCATACAGGCGCGTTTTTTGTTGCCAGCTTTCTAGGAATATGTTCTCTTTTTGTTCGTGTTTTAAACAAAGGGAGGCAACACGAAATATGAATAATTAAAACCCGCAAGGCAAGGCCTTGCATAAGTTAAGGAGGCGAAGATGAGTAACAATACGACAGAACAGAACGAAAACAAACAGGAAGTCATTCCTGTCCCCGTACTGGATTGTGATGCATTCCGGGGAGGCTTGGCTGATGGCGATTTTTCAGCCGAGGAGGAGAATGAATATCTGGCTATTCTGTGGGATATCATGCGCATAATGGTTGATCTCAATCTGGATATGGATGCGGTATATATGATTATGCCTCCAACGTTATGCAAAGCGTTTAATGACGAAGATGTTGAGGCGAACCAGCAAACCGATCAAACTGAACCAGTCACTGAAAAATCAAACGGCAAAAGGAGCAACAATGGATAAGGCGGTAATTTATTGTCGGGTATCCACCAAGCGGCAGACGAAAGAAGGCGATGGATTGGCTTCGCAAGCGACTCGTTGCCGCGAGTTTGCCCGCTATCGGAATATGGAAGTGATCGAAGTATTTCAGGATTCTCAATCTGGCTCGTTGATTGATCGGCCCGGCATGCAAGCCATGCTGAAATTCCTAAGAGCACATCGCAAAGACAATATTACCGTGATAATCGATGACTTGAGCCGCTTGGCACGTGGCGTACAAGCCCACATTACTTTGCGCACAGCAATTTCTAGTGTCGGTGCAAAACTGGCATCACCCAGCATCGAGTTCGGAGAAGATTCTGATTCTGTATTGGTTGAGCACTTGCTTGCAAGCGTATCGCAGCATCATCGGCAGAAGAATGCTGAACAAACGCGCAACAGAAGACGGGCGCGTATGCTGAATGGCTATTGGGTCCACTTTGCGCCGATTGGTTATAAATACGCATCGAAACCCGGTCATGGCAAGGTGCTGGTACGTAATGAACCGCTCGCCAGTATCGTAGCGGAAGGATTGGAGGGTTACGCCAGCGGGCGCTTTGAGATCAGGGCGGAAGTGAAACGCTTCTTTGAACAGTTTCCAGAGTTTCCCACGGATGCCAAGGGCGAAGTCAGCAATGAGCATGTGAACCGGATTTTAAGCCGGGTAATTTATGCCGGGCATATTCAATCCGACATCATGGATGTATCGCTGCGCCCGGCACAGAACGAGCCCCTGATTTCGCTGGAAACTTATCAGAAAATCCAGATGCGTATGCAAGAGAAACCTAAGATAGCAACACGCAAGGATTTAAACGAAGATTTTCCTCTCAGAGGAGCCGTGCGGTGCAGCGATTGCGACAATCCGCTAACCGCATGTTGGACGAAGGGGAGAAGCAAACATTATCCGTACTACTATTGCTTCACCAAACGCTGTGAGAGCTACGGCAAAGCCATTGCCCGCGAGAAAATTGAAGGGGAATTTGTAAGCTTGCTGCATCAGCTTGTGCCGTCCGTGCCATTATTCAAAACGGCAACCAAGATGTTCGAGGTATGGTGGAATTATCGTCAAGCGCAGATTACGCAACGTGGGCAATCGATGGATAAGGAGATACGCAAACTGGATCAATCCATCGAACAGTTAATGGATAGATTGATTGAAACCGATAGCCAAACAATGATCAAGGCGTATGAAAAGCGGGTCAAACAAATGGAAACTGATAAAGCCGTTCTGGTTGAAAAATCGACTCAATCTTTACGCCCGATGCGTTCCTATGATGCGGCACTTAGAACCGCTCTGGATTTTATTGCAAGCCCTTATAAACTCTGGGATTCCGGACGGCTGTGTGACCGCCGCGCAGTGCTGAAACTGGCTTTTCCGGGTGGGTTTCAATATCACCGAAATACAGGACTTAGAACCGCTGAAACCCCATTACCTTTCAAGGTGTTAGGGAGGCTAGGAAGCCAGAAAATTCAAATGGCGGAGAGAGAGGGATTCGAACCCTCGATAAGCTTTTTGTGCCTATACTCCCTTAGCAGGGGAGCGCCTTCGACCACTCGGCCATCTCTCCGGATTTTAATGCGACAGGGTAATGCATTGCATTACCTGCTAAATGTTAAGCATTCTAATAAGCTAGAGTGCTTGTTCTAAATCGAATGCTTTATGAAGCACTCTGACAGCCAGTTCCATGTATTTTTCATCAACAACAACGGACACCTTGATTTCGGAGGTGGCGATCATTTGAATGTTAATGCCTTCTTCTGCTAATACGCGAAACATTTTACTGGCAATGCCGGCATGAGAGCGCATACCGACACCTACAACAGAAACTTTTGCGATTCTATCACCTCCGAGCACATCGCGCGCACCAATATGCGGTTGAATTTTTTCTCTGAGGATATTCATCGTATTTTTGAATTCGTTGCGATGGACTGTGAATGAGAAGTCCGTCAAGCCATCATGCCCTACATTTTGGATGATCATGTCGACATCAATATTTGCATCGGCGACCGGTCCTAGAATCTGATAAGCAATGCCTGGGTGATCCGGAACGCCTAAAACAGTAATTTTTGCTTCATCACGATTAAAAGCGATACCTGAAATGACTGCTTGCTCCATATTTTCATCTTCCTCGAAAGTGATCAGGGTGCCTTGCCCTTCATCTTCAAAACTGGATAAAACCCTCAGCTTGACCTTATATTTTCCTGCAAACTCGACCGATCTTAATTGTAGAACTTTGGAGCCGAGGCTTGCCATTTCAAGCATTTCTTCAAAGGTGATGGTGTTCAGTCTTCTGGCCTCGGCGACCACCCGCGGGTCTGTCGTGTAAATCCCGTCGACATCCGTATAAATTTGGCATTCGTCGGCTTTCAAAGCGGCCGCCAATGCAACGCCGGTGGTGTCGGATCCTCCACGCCCAAGCGTAGTGATACTGCCTTTTTCATCAACGCCTTGGAAGCCGGCAACGACGACGACATAACCGGCGTCCAAGTCTGCTCGAATTTTGGCCTCGTCAATATTCAGTATCCGTGCTTTGGTGTGCGTGCTATCCGTCAGAATTCTGACCTGTGATCCGGTATAGCTTTTTGCTTTAACATTGAGTGCCATTAATGACATGGACAGCAGTGCGACGGATACCTGCTCACCGGTTGAAACCATCACATCCAATTCGCGCGGGTCAGGATTCTCCTGGACTTCGTGTGCCAGTGCGATCAATCGGTTTGTTTCGCCGCTCATGGCAGAAACCACAACGACAATTTGATGTCCTTGTGAATGAAATTTGGCGACCCTGCGCGCTACACTTTTTATGCGCTCGGTACTGCCGACCGATGTACCACCATATTTTTGTACGTAAAATGCCACAGGAATTACTGACTCACAAAATATTAGAATAGAAAAAGTGCGTCATTTTACACGATTTTCTAAGTGCTTTCCTAAGAAGTTCGCAATGGCGACGAAATTTTCGACCGATAAATTCTCGGCGCGTAGCCCGGAATCAATCCCCAGAGCACAAAAATCACCCGTATTCAGGAAATCACGCAATGTGTTACGCAAGGTTTTGCGGCGCTGTGAAAATGCTGCCGAAACCACTTGTGACAATAATGTTTCATCGTGAGCATGCATCGATGATTTTGGGCGTGGAATCATTTGCACGATGGCTGATTCCACTTTGGGTGCAGGACTGAAGGATTCTGCCGGGACACTAAAAACATACTCCATATCAAAACGATACTGCAGCATCACGGAAAGGCGCCCATAATCGGATGTTGCCGGCATGCCCACCATGCGTTCCACCACTTCTTTTTGCAGCATGAAATACATGTCGGTAATGTGCTCGGAGAATTGGCTCAAATGAAACAATAACGGCGTTGAAATGTTGTAGGGCAGATTGCCGACGATGCGTAAGTTGCTGCCAAGAGCGGGGAAATCGAACTTAAGTGCATCGATTGCATGAATGGTCAGTTTTTCCTGCGGAAATTCTTTGCTCAGTCTGGCGACAATGTCGCGATCGATCTCTATCACGTCCAGATGACTAACCGCTTGAAGTAGAGGTCTTGTTAGTGCGCCAAGACCTGGGCCAATTTCGATGATTCGGTCATCTTGCTGCGGATGAATGGCGGCAATAATTTGAGCAATGATGTGTTGATCAATCAGGAAGTTCTGACCGAAACGTTTGCGCGGATTATGGCGCATTATGGAGAAATGTCGTGCGATTTTGAGTCAATTGGGTGGCCATTTCAATAGCGGCGAGCAAGCTGCCCGCGTGTGCGCGTCCTGTTGCGGCTAGTTCCAACGCGGTACCATGATCCACCGAGGTGCGGATAATGGGTAATCCTAATGTGACATTAATGCCGCCGCCAAAACTGGCATGTTTCAGTACCGGTAACCCCTGGTCGTGGTACATGGTAAAAACGCAGTCATAGTGCTCGAGTTGTGACGGATTGAACAAGGTATCCGCTGGAACGGGGCCTACTAGATGCATTCCCTCAGCCCGGAGTTTGTTGAGCACCGGGATGATGATGTCAATTTCTTCGCGTCCCAGGTGACCGGATTCGCCGGCGTGCGGATTGAGTCCTGCCACGGCGATGCGGGGTTTGTCCAGCATGAAGCGCGTGACGAGATCCCGCTGGATGATGCGTAATTTACTTTCCAAGTTGTCCGCTGTGATCGCGGCTGCAACATCCTTGAGCGGTAAGTGCGTGGTGGCCAGCGTTACACGCATACCTCCACCTACCAGCATCATGACAACCGAACTATGCGTCAATTCCGCCAAGTATTCCGTATGGCCGGTAAAAGGAATGCCGGCATCGTTAATTACCCCTTTATGTACCGGCGCGGTAACCATGCCGTCAAACCGGCCTGTTTGACAACCTTCAACCGCATGGTTGAGCATCGTCAGGACATAAGGCGCATTGGCTGGATTCAATACGCCGGGTAGCGCAGGTTCGGTCAACGGAACATGCAAAACTTGTAGGCTGCCGGCTTCATGCGGACTTGGAGTGGTTGCAGAGACATCAACGAGATTGAGTGGGAGCTTGAGTTGCTGTGCGCGCATCAGCAGCAATGCACGATCGGCGATAACTACCAATTTGCATGCTAGCGGTTGTTGTGCGATTTGCACGCATAAGTCAGGACCAATTCCGGCAGGCTCGCCAGTAGTCAGTGCCAGTGTGGGAATGAAATTATTGCTCGTCATCTAAGCGGAGCTCAACATAGGCTTGATCACGTAACTGTCGCAGCCATTCCTGCACGACAACATCCGCCTTACGCGTGCGAATTGCTTGACGTGCTAACTGTCTGCGCCGGTCAAGGCTGACATCCTGCGAGCGACGTTCTAGAACTTGGATAATATGCCATCCGAACTGGGATTGTACGGGATCGCTGATTTGACCGGGCAGCAGTGTATTCATGGTTTGTTCAAAAGCAGCCACGGTGTCGCCCGGTGAAAGCCAGCCAAGATCGCCGCCTGATGCGGCACTGGTGTCTTCAGAATAAAGTTTGGCGAGCTCTTCAAATTTTTCTCCCCGATCAAGCCGTTCCTTGAGTTGGGTAATTTTTAGTTTGGCGTCATTTTCAGAAGTCAGCTCATTAACTTTAATCAGTATATGGCGCGGGTGTGTTTGATCGATGATGACTGTAGGCGTTTCCTGAGTGCGTCGGCCGAGTAATTTGAAAATATGAAAGCCGGATGGGCTTTGTACGATAGGTGTCAACTCACCGGGTTGAAGCGGCTCCAGCAATTCAGCAAATTTAGGCCCCATTTGATCAATAGGGCGCCAATCGATAATTCCTCCCTTTGAAGCATCGGCGGCATCCGAGAATTCAGCCGCTACTTGGGAAAACTCCACGCCTTCTTTTAGCTTTGCGAGTGCCATTCTAGCGCGTTCGCTTCTTTGTTCGATTTGATTGGATACCATGTTTTCAGTAACCAAAATCAAAATATGCGAGAGGCGATACTCATCATTACCGACAGCAGATGTTTCTTGGGTACGGAGGAAATTATCAACTTCCCCTTCTGTGACGTTGACTTGGTGTTTAACTTCCCGTTCTTTCAGGCGCGCCATGATCATTTCATCGCGTATTTCCTCACGGAATTTATTAAAACTGATGCCATCTCTCTCGAGTACCGCATAAAATTCCGGCAAGGATAATTTATTTTCTTGCGCGATCCGTTGTATCGTTTCATCTATCTCACTTCCGCCGACGGATAGACCCACTTCTTGGGCATGTTGTAACTGGACTCGTTTGGTTACAATGGACTCAATCACTTGGTTTTGCAAGGTATGTTGGTCGGGCAGTTGCATGCCTTGTAATTGCAGCCGATCGATGGTTACTTTGATCGCTTCATTAAGCTCTCGTCGGGTAACAACATCCTCATTGACAATGGCTACGATATGATCAATTGGTTTGGCTATCGGAATAGATTCCATTTCTTGTGCTGCGACATAAGAGGGTGTAAATACCATGAGTAGCAGCGCGATGTAGGAATAGCTTCTGTTATGCATAAAATGTGGGACTTGGTGGGTACAATGGGTAGGACTAATGAATCAGTGAATGCTGGTGTATCCCGGAATACTTTGCTGCAGTACTTGCAATGGATTATTGCCGATTCCCATCAAGCCTTTTAATTCCAATTGTACAAAGACTGCGGTGGTGGTGGTCTGCGTGGCTGTTGTGAGCCGTTGCATGACAACCCGCAAAGCCCAACAGCATGAGCTGTATTCAAAGCCTGCCAATCCTGCCAGGATTTTGTCGTCTTTCAGCGAATAATTTACCCGTGCAACGCCATGCCAATTACCGCCAATTGGCCATTGAATTGAGCTATCCACTTGTTCCAGGACATTGCGCGTAAAACGATAGCCGAAGTTCAGTACTTTTCCCGTATCCGGTTGATAGCTGATACCGCTACGCACTTTTTCAATGAATAATTTGGATTCATCCATTTGAACATTGGCATCCGTGCTGACATGAGGCGTCAAGCGTCCAGAAATAAAAGCAATAAAATCAGATTTTCCACTGGTAACCTGGGGATTAAGCGGCGTATCGGGCAACCGTACTCGGGGATCTGTAAAATCGATCCGCTGGCCTACTGCAAGCCGCAAACGTTCAATACCCGTTTCCTGTTCCACAAATCGCGATGTCACTGCGGCCATAACGCGGTTGGCATCGTTAATGCGATCACCGCCGCTAAACCGATTTTCGGTCATCATTTGTGCAAGGCTGAAGTCATTTACCGCAGAATCAAAGTTGGGTAAGTAGTCCTGATTCCGGTACGGTGCATAGACATAGAATAACCGCGGTTCGAGCGTTTGGACAAATTTTCTACCACTCAATTCCATTTGGCGGTCAAATGCGATACCGCTGTCCAAGCTGACAATGGGAATCGTGCGGTCTACATTTTCTCCTTTATTATCGACGGGCGCAGACAGACTATAGTGCGTATAGTGCAGACCGAATTTGGGTGTAATGTAACCGTATTCATTGCGCCATGGAGCGCTGACAGTGGGGTAAAGTATTGTACGGTTTCCATCGATCAGCCTTGAATGATAAAAATTTGTCCAACTGCTGTTGAGCTCAAAATCCAATCTTCCTATGTTTCGCTTGATGGCATCCATGGAAAAGTGAGGTAATCGATCGTAAGGAGAAACAATTTGAGCGCCCGGAAACCTATCTTGAAGGGTTTGGAAGCTTTGCACAAAACCGGTAAAACTAACAGTGCCATTTTCGCCTAGTCGGCCGTTATAGGTGGCCCCGCCTTGCCGCGATAGATTGGTCAAGCTGGTCTGGGCAAGATTGGGGGTGAGTTCGCGAAAATAACGATCATCAGAGACCTGGTTGTAGTTCATAAAACCCTGCCAACCTTTACCAAGGCTTTGCGAATGCGTGTATAAGATACCCCATCGCGTTTCGTTGGTCTTGATATCCATAGGGAGGATGTCAAACAGCAGGTGACCACTCATGTTGTTATTGCCGATATACCGGAATTCGTTACTTAGCAAGAAACCGCGCTCGGTCATAATGCGCGGCGCGATGGTGGCATCGATGTTGGGTGCAATATTTAAATAAACTGGCAGCGCCACGTCAAACCCGGTTCTTACGTTATAACCCGCAACAGGCGCCAGTAATCCCGTTTTGCGTTTGCCGCTATAGGAAAAGTCGATCCACGGCGAATACAGTATCGGCGTGTCTTTAAACATGATGCTGACATGGCGTGCCGTACCGATTTCTTTTTTGTTATCAATTTCCAGATCTTTGGCGCGTATATACCAGTCATGATTGCCTTCAGGGCAAGTGGTGTAGCTCGCGTCTTTCAAGCGATAATTATCCTTGCCTTCAAATAGCAGCAGGCTGCCTGCGCCACGCCCTTTGCCATCTTTAATATAATAACGCGGATCAGACATGTGGCCTTCCTCAGTCTGTAAGTTGAGTTCCAGGTGATTTCCTTTCAAAGTATCTTTGGGCCGGTCTAAGCGAACTTGTCCTTCCACTTCCGTGTCTTCCGTCGTTTGGAAGTACTTCATGCGATCGGCAGTCAGGATATTATCGCCGTGATGCAATTCTGCATTACCAGTTGCTTCTATTTCCTGTTTGTAATAGCCTGTAATACGATCAGCCGCAATAGATATTGGCTTTCTTTGAGGTTTAATCACTGGTTTTTGTTCATTTCCCGATTGAATAGATAATCCAATACCCGATCCTGTTAATGGGAAAATAAGCAATAATAATGAAATGAATAGGTTGCGAATGAGTTGTGTATTCACTGTGGGATCATCAGCTTGGGAACCAGAAAACTTAGCCAAAATGTACTTTTCCTATATCTACCAGTATGTTAAATCGTTTGATGGGTCTGATCGCACGCGATCAATCGAATTGAAACTGACGTGAATTCGGTACATGCAGGCGATATTTATTGAATAGATCCAATTATCGGTACTCCGTTTCTGCCATTATAAAATCATACTAACTGGTTGGTAAGTATTATTTATTCAAATTAATTAAGTATTGTACTATTTCTCTTAACAAGATATCTATCGAAGAAGCGCTTATATCAAGAAAACAAACTCATGTTGGGTAATATGAATAAACTGACGGATTGCAGTATTGTAAATTTATAGGTTCTATTTAAGAACCCATATTTACTTATTTTATGTTTGATTTAAAATCTATTTTTTCTTCGGATGGTATTCTTTCCAAGCAAATCACAGGATTTCGCACGCGTCCTCAGCAATTGGAAATGGCACAGGCAATTGCCGATACGATTGAAAAGCATCAGACGCTCGTGGCTGAAGCAGGCACCGGCACGGGAAAAACTCTGGCTTACCTGGTGCCCGCATTATTGGGGGGTGGCAAAGTCATTATTTCCACAGGAACAAAAACACTACAGGATCAACTGTTTAAACGCGACATTCCCAGTGCGCGTGCGGCGCTCAAGGTGCCGGTGACGGTTGCATTATTGAAAGGCCGTGCCAATTATATTTGTCATTATCATTTGGAAAGAAGTGTACAAGACACACATCTCAGCTTTATCAATCGAGATGAGATTCAATACCTGCAACAAATAGAACGCTATGCCGGCATCAGCAAAGATGGCGATAAAAGCGGACTCAGTGAGGTGCCTGAAAATGCAGCCATCTGGCAGCAGGTCACTTCAACGCGCGACAGTTGCCTGGGTTCCGAATGCCCCAGCTATAAAAAATGTTTTGTGATGGAAGCACGCAAACAAGCCTTGATTGCAGATATCGTGGTGGTTAATCATCACTTATTTTTTGCGGATGTCATGTTACGCGATGAAGGCCTATCCGAATTATTACCTGCCTGTAATACCGTCATTTTTGATGAAGCGCATCAATTGCCGGAAACGGCCAGTTTGTTTTTCGGCGAATCCATCAGCACCGGCCAGTTATTGGATCTGGGGCGTGACGCCAAGATTGAAGCCATACAGGCCGCCGGTGATTTTTTGGCGCTGCCGGACGCCATTGCTGCGATGGAAAAGGCTGCGCGTGATTTGCGCTTGACGATTACGGAAGACAATACGCGGTTATCGCTGGCAGCAATTAAGCAAAATTCGGAGTTTTGCGGCGCCCTGGATAACTTGCTGGAGAAATTGAGCAGCCTGACAAAATTGCTGGAACATCAGGCGGAACGATCCGAAGGGCTGGAAAATTGCCGGCAGCGGGCAGCCAGTCATTTGTACCTCATACAACGCTGGCGCGATGAAACTGAAATGCAAGACCATGTGCGCTGGACTGAAGTCTATCATCAGGCATTGCAGTTGAATGCAACGCCATTATCCATTGCCGGTATTTTTCAGAAACAAATGGCTGCATCGCCGCGCGCTTGGATTTTTACGTCAGCCACGCTATCGGTTAAAAAGAACTTCACGCACTACAGTGACGAAATGGGATTGACTACCGCGCAAACAGCGTGCTGGGATAGTCCTTATCATTTTGCCGAGCAAGCATTGCTGTATGTGCCGACCGGATTACCGGAGCCGCATCATAAAACCTATACTGATTATGTCGTGCAAGCGGCGCTGCCGGTATTGCGCGCAAGTCGGGGGCGTGCTTTTTTCCTGTGTACGAGTCTGCGAGCGATGCAACGCGTGCATGAGTTATTGCTTGCAGCCGATGCGTTTGATTTTCCATTGTTGCTCCAAGGACAAGGTTCGCGCTCTTATATACTGGAGCGTTTTCGTGCGTTGAGCAATGCTGTCCTCATTGGCAGCCAATCCTTCTGGGAGGGCGTGGATGTGCGCGGCGAAGCGTTGTCGTTGGTAATCATTGATAAGCTGCCGTTTGCCCCGCCTGATGATCCAGTGCTGTCGGCCCGCATTGAGAAAATAAATAACGAAGGCCGCAATGCTTTTATGGAATACCAATTGCCACGTGCTGTCATCAATTTGAAGCAAGGCGCCGGGCGTTTGATTCGGGATGAAGCGGATCGCGGTGTGCTGATGATTTGCGATCCGCGCCTGACTACTAAAGCGTATGGTAAACAAATATGGCAAAGCTTGCCGCCGATGAAGCGCACCCGTGAATTGGCGGAAGTTGAGCATTTTTTCAGTGTTGATAATGACAAATGATCCAGTACGGCGGTTTAACGAGTGCCGAGGAAGCATCACTTTGCTTGAAGGGTCATGAAAGCTGACGCTATGAGAAATGCATTGGTTATTTTATTGGGCGTGATAATTTTTATATGCAACGGTCATGCCGGTGCCGATGGGTTGCCATTCGTTGCCAATGAGCATGCATTAAAAAAAGAGCAGACTGCCGCCAAGCTCAATGACATTATTAAGAGTATCAAACTGCAGAAAGTGGAAGTCGATGCAAAACTAGCATCTTTGAGGAAAGCAAAAACTGAGCAGGAAAAGGCTAGGCTTCAGGCGGAATTGAATGAAATAGGCGACGCCATTGTTGAGCAGGAATCTTCATTCGAAATGATACTGACTGCCGGTTTTGAACTCAATAAAGAGGATGTCGCAGAAAAAAAAGACTTCGATTGGCAGAGGGATTTGCTTGAAATTGTACAACCGATCATGAGCGAGCTGCGTCAGCTGACAGAAAACAAACGTAAACTGGACAATTTGCACAAAAAGATTGCTTTTTATGAATCCCAAATCAGGGACATTGGCGAAGTACTGGCGCACCTCACGAAAATTAACAAACAAGGCTTTGAGAAGGAAGCCCTGATTGAATTTGAGCGCATTGACGCAAAATGGAAAGATCAGCAAGAAGACACTAAACACCTGCTGGAAGTTGCGCAGCTACAACTCGATGAAATGATTAAATCTCAGTCTGCCAAGGAGATTTCAATGAGTGAACATGCCCGACAATTTGCAGCCGGGCGGGGCGCCACGTTACTGATGGCGCTAGCAGCCTTCGTCGCAGTGTATGCTTCGATGCTGTTGTTGCTGAAGCTCTTGAAATGGATCGGCAATCGCAAGGGGGCGGGGAAAAGTACCTATTACCAGCGCATTATTACACTTTCCTACCATTTTTTGATGGGGGTATTGGCGATCACCGCCGTGTTTTATGTGCTGAGTGTGCGTGACGATCAAGTTCTGATTGGTATGACAGTATTGCTGCTGTTGAGTATCGTGTGGTTACTTAAAAGCTCCATCCCAAGTTATATCAATGAATTAAGAGTATTGCTCAATACCGGTTCGGTGAGGGAAGGTGAATGCATCCTATACAATGGCATTCCCATGCAAATCGAGAGACTGAATTTTTACACCAAACTGGTTAATCCGGCACTCCCCGAATTAGAATTGCGTTTGACATTAGCAGAATTAGCGCATTATGTTTCCCGACCGTTCTTAGACAATGAGCCTTGGTTTCCATGCAAAGTAGGAGACTATGTCATGCTTTCCGACGACGTTTATGACATGGTCAAATGTATTACACTGGCGCATGTTGTATTATCTTTATCGGATGGTACTATGCCAAGAACGTATACCATTACCGACTTTTTGGCGGCTAAACCGAGAAATTATTCGCAGGGATTTGTAGCGACAACTGATTTTGGCATTGATTATAAGTATCAGGCAAACTGTATCACCGATGTGCCTGACATGATGCGCGAAGGAATACGGCGCGGATTACTGCAGGAAACCTATGGTACTTCACTCAAAGATGTGTCAGTCCACTTTACCAAAGCCAACACTTCCTCACTGGATTATAAAATCATCGCCACCTTTGACGGTGCGGCAGCTGGTGAGCTCTACTCGATTACGCGTGCCTTGCAGCGCTATGCCGTTGAAGTTTGTAATCGGCAGCAATGGACGATACCGTTTGCACAATTAGTGGTTCATAGCGGAAAAGATTAAGCTGCATGTACATATATAAAAATCCATAAGGAGAGAATATGCAACCTATCACAATGGCAGTCGTTGAGATTGATCAGGATCAGCGCGTGCCGGTCGGCGAGTTATTGCGACATAAAGAAAATTATGTGGAGTTACTCACTGATACGCGATCGGATTGTGCACATACGATAGAACGAAGGTGGGTATCGCGTGATGGCATTACGCCGGTTGAAGACGCCATCGCTAGGGTAAAACGCTTGAATCCGCACATTTTATTGGTTAACGCGAGTAAATTGTTGGATGAATATTGTGATTTGTTGCTTGCTTTGCAGTATCAGTGTCCAAATACACAAGCAATTTTAGTCGTCAATGAGCCGATCGAAGAAGACTATCTCCTGAAAGTAATCACCTGTGGCGCTCGTGGGGTTATCACGAATCCGGATTCGCTCGATTTCTTTAAAGTGGCCATGGCGGTTCATCGCGGCGAAGCTTGGCTATCACGTAAGATGACCGGAAAAGTCATGCATCAGATCATTTCAGCAGCGCAGCGTGATTCTTCCGAGGCTAATCTTGATTCTCTTAGCTAGCGCTAACAAAGAAATTCTACTGCGCTGGGAGCAAGGCTTGTTCGGTTTTTCTGCCGTGTACACCACGCATAGCTTTATGTCGCTGACTAAAAAAGTAATCAAATTGCAACCCGAATTATTGTTTATTGATTATGAATTGCCGGGTTTGAAACAGCAGCAGTCCATTGCGGAATTGGTAACGCTAAGGAAAGAAACCAGAATTGTGGTATTTGGCCCGGAATTACCCGATGAGATTGAGTGGGGATTATTTAAGACAGGTATCAAAGGATGTTGCTTGAATACGATGCAACCTGAACGCATTAGACGTGTCGTTGATGCGATTCTGCAGGGAGAATTGTGGATTCGCCGTACGCTGACCAACCGAATATTGAATGAACTGGTCAAAGTGACCTATGAAAAAGATCGAATTAAGCGGGTCATTCATGATTCTCTGGAGGATCTTACGCGTCGCGAGTATGAAATTGCCATGCTGGTTCAGTGTGGAGAAAGTAATAAGAAGATTGCGTTGCAATTGGACATTACCGAACGAACCGTCAAAGCACACCTAACAGAAATTTTTCGTAAATTGCATGTTTCAGATCGAATCAAACTGGTATTGATTATGAAGGATGCCACCAAGTCGCTATAGCGATCAAAAATAAACGACGAAGTATTGATTTCGTCCGGACTGATCCAATCAGTCGGTTCACAGCCTAACAACCTAGCAGCCTGCTAAATTTTAAATCCATTGTGTTCTATTCCCTGCTGCTTGGAGGGATTCCTTATTTCCTTTGTTCTCACGGCACTGCATGATTATTTTTACATACGGCTGCGCATGGGGCGCGCCATTCATCTGTTGATTGCGACATAACCAAGATCAGCCCTATTTTCCTTTTTTGAGTCTCGTGAGTTTTATCACATTATTTTTTCAGTAGAAAATTTAAGCTATGCACAGAATCAAACAGCTATTCATGGCTGGGATGGTTGCTGACAAATACCCGATAAAACCAAAGGAAGACGATATGCATACCACTATTATTGATTGTAAGGATCGATATTGTATTATTGGCGCAGGCCCCTCCGGGTTAGCGCAAGCGCGAGCTTTTCTGGCACTTGGCTTACCATTTGATGTTTTTGAGCGCCACACGAATATTGGGGGGCTCTGGGATATTCATAATCCCGGCACACCAGTGTATGAAAATACACACTTTGTTTCTTCAAGAACAGAGTCCGGTTTCATGGATTTTCCATTTCCACCCGGAGCCGCCTTTCCCAAGCGCGATGAAATTATTGCTTATTTGCATGCATTTGCAGATGCGTATGATCTGAGAAGGCATATTAATTTTTCAAGCGAAGTCGAGAAAGTTGAACCCAAAGATGGTTTCTGGCTAGTTACGGTACAAAATCAAACACGAATTTATCGTGGTGTGATTTGTGCTTCTGGAATGCATTGGGAACCCAGTTTTCCCGAAATCCCAGGAACGTTTGCCGGCCGGCAGCGCCATTCCAAGGATTATTCCAGCCCCGATGAATTTAAGAACCAGCGTGTTTTGATCGTGGGTGCTGGTAACTCGGGTTGCGATATTGCGACTGAAGCAGCGAGAAACGCGAAAGCAGCCTACATCAGTATGCGCAGGGGCTATCATTTTCTTCCTAAAATAATGTTTGGTAAGCCTGCAGACATTTATGAGCGCGAGAATGCGTGGATGCCTTTCCGTTTTAGGCAATGGGTATTTGGCCATATGCTGAACGCCTTGCTGGGTGACCTTACACAGTATGGATTACAAAAACCAGTGCATCGTGTACTTGAGTCGCAGCCAATTTTGAACTCAGATATCCTTTCGTGCATTGCACATGGTGATTTACAACCTAAACCTGATATTCAGAGGTTTGATGGTTCAACCGTCTATTTCGTTGACGGATCATCGGTAGAAGTTGATCAAATAGTCTTTGCCACCGGTTATAAAGCATCCTTTCCTTATCTTGATGCGGAACATATTGAATGGGCAGGTCATGGTGTAGGGCATTTTATGACCTGCTTTTCCCGCAAGCATCCCAACTTATTTACGTTGGGATTTTATGAAGGCAATGCGGCGGTATTTCCCCATCTGGAGTTATTCGCCTCGATGGTGGCGCGCTACCTACTAAGTCAGCAACAACAAACCGGGCAAGACAAGCGCTTACGTGAGATTGCAGAAAAAGAACGAGGAGATTTAAGGGGGCCGATACACATGATCGATTCTCCCAGGCATGCGTACTATTGCGATTGGCTGACATTCCGAAAGCGTGTGCATAAGTTGTATCGAGAGTTAGGCTGGCCTATGCCGACTGCAAAGGACTTCACCGCATTAAGAAATCCTCCCGATTCGCAACCAACAATCGCTGCGCAGCACGCGTAGCGCACTTCGCTGATTTACCAATTAAGTAAGTCTCAAGCAGCATTTGACACATGATCAACATTTTATCTTTCTAGGGAGCATATGACATGAGAAAAAACAAACCAAAAATCAGTAATAATGATGTTTACGAACCGATTGCGCTGGTCGGGATTGGTTGTCGCTTCCCAGGAGGATCGCACGATCCGGAGAGCTTCTGGAATTTGTTGGTTACCGGGAGCGATGCCATTGTGGATATCCCGCCGGAGCGCTGGAATCTACGGCGTTTTTATGATGCCGATCAAAATAAGCCCGGGAAAATGTATGTCAAACAAGGGGGATTCCTGCAGCAGCGTATCGATGAATTCGATGCATTATTTTTTGGGATCACGCCACGTGAAGCCGAGTGTATCGATCCACAGCAACGTCTGCTATTAGAGACCAGCTGGGAAGCCTTGGAAGATGCCGGCATTCCGCATGAGTCGGTGGTCGGCTCGAATACCGGCGTTTTTATTGGGGCATTCACCCTGGATCATAAGTTGACCCAAATGGGTAAAATGAACCGCGATCTGATCGGCACGCATACCGCGATCGGTTCGACCATGACCATACTGTCCAATCGCATTTCTTATATTCTGGATCTGCACGGCCCCAGCATGAGTGTCGATACTGCTTGTTCTTCTTCGTTGGTCGCATTGCATCTGGCCAGCCAGGCAATCTGGAGTGGCGAGTGTAGTTTGGCGCTGGCGGGTGGTGTCAATGTCATGATGCGTCCGGAATACCCGATTGCCATGTGCAAAGGGGGTTTTCTTGCGCCGGATGGACGCAGCAAGAGTTTCGATGCAAGTGCGAATGGCTATGGTCGCGGCGAAGGGGCAGGAGTGGTTGTGCTCAAGCCTTTATCGGCGGCTTTGAGAGATGGCGATTCCATTTATGCTTTGGTACGGGGCACAGGTGTCAATCAGGATGGTAGAACCAACGGAATTACCGTTCCTAATCCAGTTTCGCAAACGGCATTAATTCGTTCCGTGTGTACTAAGTATGGCGTCGACACCAACGATATCAGCTATTTTGAAGCACACGGTACCGGAACGCCTGTAGGCGACCCACTTGAAGCTAAGGCGCTGGGCGAGGTGATTGACTCAACAACCAAACGTGCTAAAGCGTGCCTGATGGGTTCTGTCAAAGGCGCTATCGGACACTTGGAAGCGGCTGCCGGTATTGCAGGGGTCATTAAAACATCGCTGTGTTTAGCGCATCGCCAAGTACCGCCTCAGGCCAATCTGGAGACGCCGAATCCGAATATTCCTTTTGATGAACTGGGATTGCGCTTGCCAGTAACGCTGGAATCTCTGGCTCCCGCTTCACAACAGATTTATGCTGGTGTTAATTCGTTCGGGTATGGCGGAACAAACGCTCATGTGGTTCTGGAAAATGCACCGACATTGCCCAAACTGCTGCGTGAAGACGATGTGCCCGGTGCGATGTACCTGTTGCCATTATCAGCGCGCAGTGAAGCGGCACTTACAGATTTAGCCAAAGCCTGGCTTGCCAAGTTTCCTGCAGATTATCCTGGCGCACTGAAGGATTTGTGTTATTCAGCAGCATGCCGCCGCGGTCATCATGATTATCGATTGGCAATCATGGGCGATTCATGGAAAGCCATGCATGAAAAACTCACCGCGTTTGTAGCGGGGCAACCGGCTTCTGGCTGGGTATCCGGCAAGGCTGACAGCAAGGCATCATCAAAACCAGTATTCGTGTATACCGGTATGGGGCCGCAATGGTGGGCGATGGGGCGGGAATTGTATGAACATAATGCTACTTATCGTAAAGCCGTCGAAGCATGCGATGCGATTTTCCGTGATTTATCGGGCTGGTCGATTCTTGACGAGATGTTGGCGGATGAAAAAGATTCAAAAATAACCGCGACTGAAATCGCCCAACCCGCCAATTTTATGATTCAGGTTGGATTAACCGCCATGTGGCGCGCTCAGGGCATTGAACCGGGCGCTATTGTCGGACATAGCGTGGGTGAGATCAGTGCCGCTTATGCTGCAGGTGTACTCAGTCTGGAAGACGCCGTTAAAGTGAGTTATGAACGCAGTCGCATCCTGAAGAAAGCAGCCGGTTATGGAAAAATGCTGGCGGTTGGGGTGAGTATGGAAAAATGCATTGAGTTACTGGCCACTTTGACCCAAGACAATGCTTCCATTGCTGCGGTTAACGGCCCTTCGCTGGTAACTTTATCAGGCGATGGCGATGCACTGGAAAAGATATCCGCTTATTTGACGCAACAAGGAGAATTCAATCGTTTTCTGCAAGTTGAGATGGCTTATCACAGTATGTTCCTGGAACATCTCAAGCCGGAAATCAGGACCAGTCTCGCCGATCTGCATCCTGTCATGCCGCTGGTGCCATTGTATTCGACAGTGACCGGCGAACTGACCGGCACCGTGAGCTATGATGCCGAGTATTGGTGCGATAACATCCGTGAGCCGGTTTATTTTGCGCAAGCGATGGCGAGCTTATTGCGTGACGGCCATCGTGTTTTTCTCGAAATCGGCCCGCATCCTGTGCTGTCGAGTGCGATCAAGGAATGCTGTCAGCAGCAAAATATCAAACCGCAGACGTTTGCTTCGTTACGCCGCGAACAACCTGAGCAGCATACCTTCAATATGGCACTGGCCGGGCTTTATACCGCGGCTTGTCAAATCGACTGGCAGCACTTGTATCCCAGTGATTCTATTTACATCAAATTACCTACGTATCCTTGGCAAAGAGAAACCTACTGGCACGAGGATGAAGATTCGATCACCGATCGCACTGGCATGCCGTTGCATCCACTATTGGATCGGCGTTTATCCGGCCCTAGGCCGGTATGGCAAAGTGCGGTGAATCGTCAATTCCTACCTTTTTTGGATGACCATCAAGTGGATGGGCTGGTGGTTATGCCGGGCGCTGCTTATGTGGAGGCCGCGTTGGCTGCCCACTATCAAGTGAGCGGAAATGCCGCGTGTGTTATCGAGCAATTGCATTTTCAACAGGCGCTGGTGTTGAATGATCACCAGAGCGAGCCTTCCATTCATGTCAGTTTTGATCAGCAGAGCGGTCAATATGCTTTTCATAGTCATCAGCAGGATAGCGCTGCGAATTGGAATATGCATGCGTCTGCCAAGATCGTAGCAGCAGCACCCGCTGAATCGGCCAGTATTGAACGTCACGATATTGAACGCCGCTGCTCCGAAAAGGTGAATGTCGGCGATTTATATGCCGAGCTCAAGGAGCGCGGTTTATTTTATGGTCCTTATTTTCAGACCATTCAACAGTTGCAGCGATGCCACGGCGAAGTGTTGGCGCGAATAGAACTGCATGCTGATTTAATCAAGGAAAGTACGGATTATTTGCTGCACCCCAGTTTACTGGATGGCTGCTTCCAATCGCTGATCGCGGCAATCAGCGACGATGATAGCTTCTACATGCCCGTTGTCATCAAGCGTATCAGCTATCATGCAAAACCGGGAAATGCGTTCTGGTGTCACGGCAAGCTCACTCAAGTCAATGAACATGCGATCGAGGGTGATTTAAGGTTATTTGATGATCTGGGCAATCTGCTGGTCGAGGTCGCTGGTCTACGTTGCCGCGCTTTAGCAACGGAAAAGAAAAATCCAATCGAACAACTAGCGGAATGGGCCTACGCATGGCAATGGCAACAAAAGCCGCTACAACCCCAGGGCAAGCGCGCGGGTTGTTGGCTGGTGTTCACTGATCGCAGCGATATTAGCGAATCCTTATGCCAAACATTGGAAAATAACGGCAATCAGGTAATACGCATAGCAATCGATGAAGTGTATCAGCAGGAGTGCGCGCATATGCAGCCACTCAATGCCGATGAGCTTGGGTATCTGGAAGAGGTGATACAAAAGGTCAAGAAAAAATTATTGGGTTGTGTGGGCGTGTCTTATTTGTGGGGATTATCCACGGCTTCTCAAGATGATCCTGTCGGCATCGCGCAAACCAGTGTTGCACTTCAAGTCATCCAACTGCTGGGTAAGGTATTCACCGCCCATGCGCCGCGATTGTATATGGTCACCCAAGGTACGCAGCCGGTGATGGCTAACAGTGATATTCAAAATGTCGCACTCACATCGCTCACCGGACTGGCTCGCGTTGCATTTAACGAATATCCGCTGCTGCGCTGCACGCAAGTGGATTTGGATCCGGCCAACCCGCTGGAGCAGATACGTATGCTGGCGAAAGAACTGGTGTCGGATGATCGGGAAGATGATGTGGCGTTGCGTGGAGCCAAGCGATTGGTACATCGTTGGGAACGCTATCGCGTTGAGTCTTCGGTCAATGACGCAGCGATTTCATACCGCGGCGAAGACGTTGCGGCATTCCAGCTCAAATGGAAAAATCATCCGGAATTTTGTTTAATGCCAGCGCCTATGCCGCAAGCCGATGAAGTGACCATTGCCGTGGAATGCATTAATTTAACCGATTGTCGGTTCTCTGAGGCTGAAGACGATACATTGCGCGGTTACTTTGCGGTGGGTGTCATCGACAAGATTGGCGACAACGTGACCGACCGGTGCCCGGGAGACCTGGTGATGGTGGCGACTACCGGAAATATTGCTTCGCATATTGTCAGCCCGGCTAGTCACGTTTTTTCAGTCGATTATTTGTCGCTTTCTCATGAACAGATCGCCGCGTTGGCAACCACATTGATTCCTGCATACTATGCATTGAATTATATTGCCCGCGTGGTGCCTGGAGAAGCGGTATTGATTGATGCCGAACTCGGCGCTGCAGCTTTAGCGGCACGTGACATCACAGATTATTTAGGCGCGTCATCAATTTTCTATCGTGGTCATGATATCGAGCAACAACAGGATGGGCAAAGCGTAGCCTCGGTGCGTGCGTGGATTCACGGTGCAAGTGCTGATACACCTGAGGGATTGGACGGTTTGTTGGCGCCGGATACGCATGAAATTGCTGTTACACAGAGCAATGCTGACAATGTGGCAGGTCATGCGTGCAGTAACAGTTTCACTCACTTGGATGCACTGAAACTTGCATTGACTGCGCCGGGATTGTTCGAGCAGTTATTACAGGTGGTCGCGTGCTTGCTAGCTACGCATCAGATTGCCGGTGTCCCTCCAACAAAATCATTAGCACCTGATGAAGGTTTGGCACGACTGGCGGATCACCATCAGGTTATGCAAGACACACACATCTTATCTCTCAAAGATAAAGCGGCAATTGTGGTGACGGATCAGCAAAAACGCCCGGCACTGTTTGACGCACAGGCTGCTTACTTGATTACCGGTGGATTCGGCGGGTTTGGTTTGGAAGCGGCAAAATGGATGGCAAAACATGGCGCGAAAAATTTGATTCTGGTCAGTCGGCGCGGTGCTGTCGATAGCGCTGCACAAGCCGTATTGACGATGTTGGCGGAAAATAGCGTGCATGTGCTGCCCATCGCTGCGGATCTTACGGATGAAGCGCAAGTGCAGGCGTTGTTCGATCAGATTGCAACCCAAGGCGTGCCATTAAAAGGTATCTTACATACGGCTGCCGTGCTGGATGATGCGCCGATTGCGGAACTGAATCCTGAACGCGTAGCCCATGTCATGCGGGCCAAGGCGTTGAGCGCCTGGCACTTACATCAATGCACGCAACACCACGCATTGGACTTCTTTGTATTATTTTCATCGGTTTCCGGAATTATCGGCAATGCCCGCCAAGCCAATTATTCTGCCGCCAATGCGTTCTTGGATGCGCTGGCAGCCAAACGCAGATCTGCCGGGCTAGCCGGTACCAGCATAAACTGGGGCGCCATTGCAACAGGTATGGCGGTGAATAGTGAAGAAGTGAGAAAACATTTGGATCTCATGGGTATGTACATGTTGACTGTCAACCAAGCGCTGGATTCGTGGGCGCATATGCCGGACGCTGCGTTACCGCAATATGGCCTGATGAATTGCGACTGGGAAAAATGGCAAGCATTTGAGCCGACAGGAGGCAATTCTCCCAGGTTTGCAAGCCTGGTAAAAAGCTCCGGCCAGAAACAACAAATATCACTGACTCCAATATGTGCGGAGATCAACCAACTGCCGGAAGATCAACGGCGCGCAGCGATGTGCCGCGCGTTAACCGAGCAGATCGCAAGTGTTCTGCGCATACCGGCGGAAAGAATCGATATGGAACAGTCACTGATGCAGATGGGAGTCGATTCATTGATGTCCGCAGAATTGCAGGCAGTCATTAATAAAACCTTCGGCGTTCGAATTTCTACCTTGGAATTCATGCGCAGCCCTAATTTGGGATATTTGGCTGACATGCTCATGGATAAAACGATAGTATCGGTTGCACCGCCAGCTTCGGCAGCGATTATCCAGGAAAATTCAGTGATTGACCGTATGTCCGAGGTGGATGTCGATTTATTACTCAAGCAGTTGTTGTTGGCGGAAGTTGCTGGCGTGACGGCAGGAATCAGTAGCGGAGCTGCGGGCGCTTAATCCAATACCCCGCCGGTTGCTCCGGTGGGGGTGTCATGAAGCTGTGTGCAGTGAGTCGGATTTTTTCTCATTCATTGACATATACGTTGCTAATTGGCCGAATCGAGCAAGAGTGGACTCTGTAGAACATTTGAATAAGAGCCAGCATAGAAGTGAGTGTTCCAACTTATCACCACCAATCATGTCAGTCGGCGACATCCGAGCAATGCTCTGGAGACCGCGCTAGCATTCAATGGGTTCTTCATTGCTTACTTGGCCACACTCGTTAAAACTAGGGCAATAACGGTAACCCTAATTCCTTGAGGAATCCGTTATGTTTCTCGGCAGCCTTTTTGATCTGTTTCTCTAATTCCACCAACTCGGCATTTACTGCCCGCAATTCAATTTCTTCTTCCGCCTTGGCGGTGCTGATATAGCGCGAAATATTCAGGTTGTAGCCTTCTTTCTCGATTCGTTCCATCGATACACGCATGGAATAACGCTGCTCTTCGCGGCGATGCTGGTAAGTGTCGAGAATTTTGTCGATGTGTTTGGGTAGCAATCTGTTTTGCCGCTTATCTTTCTCGAAATGTTCGGCGGCGTTGATGAACAGCACGTCGTCAGGCTTTTTGCACTTCTTCAACACGAGAATACAAACCGGAATGCCGGTCGAGAAAAATAGGTTGGCGGGCAGGCCGATCACGGTGTCGATGTGGCCGTCTTTCAGCAGTTTGGTGCGGATACGTTCTTCCGCACCGCCACGAAACAACACGCCGTGGGGCAGGATGATGGCCATCACACCTTCGGGCTTCAGGTAGTGAAAGCCGTGCAGCAAGAAGGCGAAGTCGGCGGCGGATTTTGGCGCGAGCCCATAGTTCTTGAAGCGCATATCCTCGCTTAAGCTTTCGCTTGGCTCCCAGCGGTAACTGAAGGGCGGGTTGGCCACCACTGCGTCGAACTTCGGCATCTTGGCCGGGTTGGTTTCGCGCAGCCAATCCCAGTCATTGGTAAGGGTGTCTCCGTGATAGATCTCGAACTCGGAATCCTTCACCCCGTGCAGCAGCATGTTCATGCGCGCGAGGTTGTAGGTGGTGATGTTTTTCTCCTGCCCATAAATCTTGCCGATTCCGTGGTTGCCGAGCCGGTGGCGCACATTCAGCAACAGCGAGCCTGAGCCACAAGCGAAATCGAATACGCTCTCCAATTGCTTCTTTTTCCCGGTGGCGGGTTCCTGACTATCCAATGTGACAATGCTCGACAGAATCCTGGAAATCTGTTGCGGCGTGTAGAACTCGCCTGCCTTCTTGCCGGAACCGGCGGCAAACTGGCCGATCAGGTATTCATAGGCGTCGCCCAAGGTGTCCTTGTCGGTGGAGAACTCCGCCAAGCCTTCGGCAATCGCCTTGATCACCGTGCAAAGCTTGGCGTTTTGCGCGGTATAGCCCTTGCCCAGCTTCTCCGAATTCAGGTTGATCTCGGAAAACAATCCATCGAAGGCGCTGGCGAAGGATTCGGTTTCGATGTAATCAAAACCCTTTTGCAGGGTATGCAACAGTTCCCCGTTTTGCGTGCGGGACATCTCCGCGATGCTGCCCCAGAGGTGCAACGGCTGGATCACATAATGCGTCTTGCGGCGCATCTGTTTTTCAAATTCAGCGGTGTCGTCCGGGTTCTGTTCATACCACACAGCCAAGGGCGTGCGGCGGTCTTCTTTTGTTAGCGCAGGATAATCCGCCCCCAGCTCTTTCCGGGCTGCGGTCTCGTAGTTGTCCGAGAGGTAGCGCAGGAATAGGAAGGAGAGCATATAGTCGCGGAAGTCATCCGCATTCATCGCCCCACGCAGTTGGTTGGCAATGCCCCACAGGGTGTTGCCCAGTTGTTTTTGGTCTTGTTCGGTCATTTTTGCCTTATTTGCTCACATGAACTACCGAGTATCCCTCGGTAGTTGAGTTATCGTTTGCTTGAATCTGAACTAACAAGAATTTCTTGTCAATTACCGCTATTGTCAGTCGTGTCTGTGCCCCCCTCGATCAAGCGCTTTTCCCGCTCAATTTCGGCAATCAATTCCGCTTCGGTAGGCAATATCCGCTGATATTTGGAAGCAAAAAGCTGCTGATTTTCCTGGATGATCGAATATTTGACGACAGTTTCATCCTTGTTATCGCAAAGGATGATGCCGATGGTGGGGTTGTCATCTTCGCCGCGCTTGAGGTCGTCAAACATGCGTACATACATATCCATCTGGCCGATGTCCTGATGGATATGTATGCCGGTTTTCAGGTCGATGATGACAAAGCACTTGAGAAGATAGTTATAGAAAACCAGATCAATGAAAAAATGGCTAGTTTCGGTGCTAATGCGCATTTGCTGGGCGACGAATGAGAAGCCCTTGCCCAATTCCAGCAGGAACTTTTGCAGCTCATCAATGATAGCCTGCTCCAGTCGGATTTCTTTTAACTGGCCTGCTTCGGGCAGTTGCAGGAACTCCAGCACATACGGGTCTTTGATGAATTCCAGATGCGCAGATGCGCCCTGCGTTGAAGATGGTCTGGCCTGGCTTGAAAGCAGGCGCTGAAAGCTCTGGCTTTTGATGTTGCGTTCCAGTTGGCGCACCGTCCAGTTCTGTTCCCTGGCCTCGCGGCAGTAATAGTCAATTGCCTGTAGCGTATCCACGCGCATGATCAGGCGCAGGTGGTTCCAGCTCAAATCTCTACACGCTGTGTAGAGAATCGCCTGATCGGGGAAGGTCAAGTAGAACTGACGGCAGTTGTACAGGTTGGCGTAAGAAAAGCCCTTACCGAAATCCGTCGTCAATCATGGCGGCATTTACCGCCGAACGCGTCTGGCTTCTCGCCTTTTCGAGGATGTTTTTGATGTCGGCGTGAAATGGAGTCAATGCGCTCATTGGGTTGCCTCGTCATTCACTTCACACCTTCGGTCCTTGCCGTGGACGACCATTTTCGAGGCGTCACGACAATGGTCAGAAACCGTACGGCCAGAGGCTGCGCAGGTTTCCATGGCGCACTGCACGGCGGTTCCAAGGTTGTGCTGCAAGGCTTGTAACTGCTTATCCATGTAATGCCTCTGGTTTCATGGTTTAGTTATGCGGCAAACAACGTATCACACAGCGATTTTTGATCTAGTTCGGTCATGGTTTTATTCAAAAAGGTCTAATTGCGATGGCAAATTAATGGCGATAGTTTGAATAGAGAAAATCGCAAACCTACGAATATCCTCATCACTAATTGGCTCATCTATTTTTTCCCCGTTATAGCTCAACACTCGGATGACTGAATATTTGACTATACTGGATGGTCGCTTGATTAACTGAACTCGCATGATGTCCGTAGTGTGCAGTGGCAATCGATCCAGCTTTGCCTTTTCCCAAAACATACTCGTCAATTCCTTATCGAATGTGAAGGCTCTTTCCGTATCACCAAGAATTTTTATATTTCCACGCCAAGAGCGTTTACCTTTCCAATCTGGGCTATGCACGGTTATTCCTGTTTCACCAAGGTACAAAGCCTCCTCTTCCTCAATCTCCTTTATGTACAGATTGAAATTACCACTTGGTATTGGTGGTGTATCTCCCAAGCGAAAGCTGTCTATGCAAACGTCTTTCTGAAACTGCTGATAAATCTTGTTCTTTTGCTGGATGCATTCCTTCGGAAATTCTTCAGGAATATTCGCTGCTTTTTTTGTAATGAACTCGTTAACGATTTTAACGATCTCAGTGTGGCCTTTTTTCGCCCAATCGTCAGCGGTTACGCCGGTTAACAGAGTGATAAAAGGGCTCACTCCAATAAAGCTAATAATTCCCACAAATAGTTTGGTTTTCCAACCGCCTTCTTCGGGAAGGCCAATTTGAATATCTACAGCAAATCCAAAAGATTTGGCAATTTCTTTATACGACTCTATAAAAACAAGAAGCGAGCCTGTGTTTATTTCATGCTTCCCCTGAAGATTGCCGAAGTGAATTGGTAGGACTTCAGGAGTCATACTTGAGTGCCTCAAATTTTTCCCGAAAATTCTGCTCAAGCGCTTCACGATCACGGATGTCTTGGCGGTAGGTGTATTTAAGGTCGTCGAGCTTTTTGATCAGATCGTGTTCGATTTGGCTTTCGGTTGTTGTCATGTGCAACGAGATCTAGGGAGTTTAGCTAAATAATTCTACAGACTTTGGCGGTTTCTTCATATCCATCCACATTTTAAATTCACCGCCATCATTGTTTGAATTTCTTTAAGACTGCTTGGATAAAGCAGCTTTTTTATTTTCCGGTTTCGCTTGGATCATTTTCCAAAATTTTGGTTGAATTAAGATGAGATGGTTTGATGAGAAACGCTGACTTCATTCAGAAGTGTGGTCAAAATTATTCGATTGACGATTTATCCCTATATTCCCCGATCTTGACACGCACCCCGGGGCGCGCCGCCTCTCCCAGAGCTCTTCGAGTTTCAACCTAAGTAATACGTTCATGCTGAGCAGCGCGCAGTTTAAGTGCGCGGTGCGTTCATTTTTTTACCGAGGTGATTTTTGCCACAGATTTGTCCGCGGATAACACTTATTCTGAGCAGGAATCAGCGATTCATCCAAGCATATACAACTACATCGATTTACAAAGGTTACTACTATGAAGAATGAGACAGACGTGCTGGCAAATATGTCACCCGAAGAGAAGCGCGATCTTCTGAAGCAATTGATATCCAAAAAGGAAAATGATCAGAAAGCTGAATCTGATGCAGAACAGATTCCCGATGCGTGGTATCGCTTTGATAAATTCTCCGACTACAACATGTTGATGGAGCAGGCGAAGATATTCAAAACGTTGTCGATGGATAATCCTTACTTCAGTCCGCATGAAGGTGTGAGCGATCATATCACCTGTATCGATGGCAAGGATTTCATCAATTATTCCGGTTATAACTATCTCGGATTATCGGGGCACCCGGAAGTATCCGCAGCCGCTAAAGCAGCGATTGATCGGTATGGCACGTCAGTATCCGCCAGTCGGATCGTATCCGGGGAAATACCCCTGCATCGTGAATTGGAAACGATACTGGCCGAGATTCACGGTACCGAAGACGCATTGGCTTTGGTCAGTGGTTATGCAACCAATGTATCGGTTATCAGCCATTTGTTTGGACCCAACGATCTGTTGATACACGACAGCCTGATTCACAACAGCGTTATCACGGGATGCAAACTCTCCGGCGCAAGGCGCATGACTTTTCCGCATAACGACTGGGAATGTCTGGACAAGATATTGGAAGAAAGTCGCCATGTGTATCAGCGCACCCTGATTATCATTGAGGGTGTTTACAGCATGGATGGTGACATTCCGGACTTGCCGCGTTTTATAGCAATCAAGCAAAAACACAAGTGCCTGCTGATGGTTGACGAGGCGCACGCTGCGGGTGTCATCGGTCCGCGCGGATTTGGCTCGCACGATCATTTTGGTATTGATGCTGCGGATGTGGATATCTGGATGGGGACGCTGAGCAAGGCGTTTGCCAGCTGTGGTGGTTATATCTGTGGTTCACATGCACTGATAGAAAATCTTAGATACAACGCAGCTGGTGCCATATTGTTCAGCGTCGGTATCTCGCCGGCCAACACTGCGGCGGCTTTGACCGCTGCGCGCATTCTGCAGCGTGAACCTGAACGCGCCGAGCGTTTACGCGCGCGCTCATCGTTATTTTTGCAGCAAGCGCGGATACGTGGGCTTGATACCGGCTTGGCCGGCGGCACAGGTGTTGTTTCGATCATATTGGGCGATTCGGTGCTGTGTCTGAAGCTCGGGCAGAAATTATATCAAGCGGGCATCAATGTTCATCCCATCATGTATCCGGCAGTGTCGGAGTCGGCTGCCAGATTGCGCTTTTTCATTACCTGCAATTTATCGGAACAAGAAGTTGTGCATACCGTCGATACGCTCGCGACAGAATTGCAGCACTTGCATGGAAAGGCCGGGCGTGTGATCGCCCATACCGAATCCGGGACAGATGTTATCAAGATTGAGAATAGCGATGATGGTGATCGTCATCCACGGAACATGAGCAACAGTTGCATCAACCACCCCATTAATAGAGAGGATTAGTTCATGTTAAATCAATATATCCACCAGGTTTTGCGGTTTCGCTGGTTGACCGTTCTTGTCAGCGCCGCGTTAATCGCTGCTGCCGGATACGGTATACAGTTCCTGCACTTCAAGAGCGATTATCGGATGTTTTTCAGCGATGATAACCCGCAGCTCATGGCTTTCGAGTCACTGAATAAAACCTACGTCAGGGATGACAATATTCTGGTGGTTGTGACTCCCGCCAACGGTGATGTGTTTACCAAAGAAAATCTTGCCATCGCTGAAAAACTGACCAAGGATCTCTGGCAGACGCCTTACTCTATCCGCGTAGACTCCATTACCAATTTTCAGCACAGTCATGCAGTAGGTGACGAGCTTGTTGTGGAAGATCTGGTGAGAAACGCCGATCAACTGACTGCCACGGAAATTGAACAGAGGCGCCACATTGCATTAAATGAACCGCTCCTGGTAAACCGGCTTATTTCACCCAATTCGAAGGTGATGGGTTTCAATATCGTGGTTCACAGACCTGGTTTGGATCAGGATATGGAAACCGTTCAAGCCATTGAATTTGCCCGTGAATTGGTGGGTGAAATTAAAAAAAATCATCCTGATCTCGATGTGCGTCTTACCGGCTCACTCATTCTTGACATTTCTTTCGCAGAATCGTCAAAACAGGATATGAGCACGCTGACGCCAGCGATGCTGACCATCATTTGTATTGCGCTCTGGTTGTTCCTGAAGTCCGCTTGGGGAACACTTGCCATCGTCATGATGATGACGATGGCTGTGAGCGCAGCAGTCGGTTTGGCCGGTTGGATGAATATTGCGTTTTCTCCGTCCAGTATTCCGGCGCCGACCATATTGCTCACCGTGGTCGTCGCTGACGCGGTACACATCCTGACCAGCTATTACAGCGCTTTGGGGCGCGGTCAATCACGACAAGAAGCGATGATTGAAAGCGTCAAGGTTAATTTCAAAGCGATTTTCTTTACGAATCTGACCACTGCGGTCGGCTTTCTGTCGATGAATTACAGTGAGGTTCCGCCTTTTCAGGATCTTGGGAACATTACCGCCATGGGTGTCGGCATTGCATTCTTACTGACAATCACCTTCCTGCCGGCAATGATGATGCTTTTGCCCATGCACCAAGGACGCGCTGAAATCAGCGGTAGCAGGGCACTGGCGCGATTGGCGAAATTCATCATTGCACACCGCACCGCCACCTTGAGTTCTCTTATTCTGGCAACAATTGTGCTGATTGCCTGTATTCCTCTGAATACTCTGGATGATGAATACGTTAAATATTTTGACGATTCCGTCGCGTTCCGTCGCGACACCGACTACGCCACGAGCCACCTGACCGGTGTTTATCGCATCGATTATTCGTTAGGGCGGGAAATCGATGGCGGTATCAGCGATCCTGAGTTCTTGCAGCAGGTTGATGCGTTTGTGCAGTGGTACCGAGAGCAACCGGAAGTGATGCATGTGTATTCCGCTACGGACATTTTGAAGCGGCTGAACCGCAATATGCATCAGGATGATCCGGCGTGGTACCGCCTGCCTGATACACAGGAACTGAGCGCACAGATCCTGCTCATGTACGAAATGTCTTTGCCGTATGGGCTTGACCTCAATGACCGGATCAATGTGGGCAAGTCGGCAACGCGGGTGACGGTAACGTTGCATAGTATTTCCAGTCAGCAGGTTATCAATCTCGAAACGCGTGCACAGGTATGGCTGGCGGCAAATACCACCGCCATGGAGCACAGTGATGGCACCGGGCCGACTCTGCTGTTTGCGCATATCGGGCAGCGTAATATCACCAGCATGATTACCGGAGAGCTTGTTGCCATAGGGATTATCTCGTTGATTCTGATATTCGTGCTGCGTTCGGTTGGTCTGGGGTTGATCAGTTTGATTCCCAATCTGGTTCCTGCGGGAATAGCTTTTGGATTATGGGGGCTGATTGTCGGCCAGGTAGGGCTTGCCGCTTCGGTTGTTGCGGCAATGACGCTGGGGATTCTGGTTGACGATACGGTGCATTTTCTCAGTAAGTACCAGTATGCCAGAAAACAACTCGATCTCGAACCTGAACAGTCCATTCAATATGCGTTTGCCACTGTCGGCAGCGCGTTATGGATTACTTCCGCGGTGCTGATTATGGGGTTTTCTCTATTCGCTTTTTCTAGCTTCAAGATCAATAACGAAATGGGGATGCTTACCGCAATTATCTTCGCCCTGGGATTATTTGCGGAATTCCTTTTATTGCCACCGATTTTACTAGCGTTAGAGTCGTGGAAACGCCGGATAGCTTTATCTTCAAAACCTGTAGTTACTCAATTAGGAGAAATCAAATGAAAAAATTAACTTACCTTATTTGCCTTTTTTTCAGCATGAGCGGTTTGCTGTATGCGATGACCGATGAAGAAAAAGGCTATGCAATCAATTTAGAGGTTGAACGCCGCGATAGCGGCTTCGGCGACAGTGTCAATGATTCTTTAATGGTTCTGCGTAATGCACAAGGCGCGGAAAGTAAGCGTGAATTTACATACAAAACACTGGAGATCAAAGGTGATGGTGATAAAGAACTTGGTGTTTTTCATCGGCCTGCAGATGTCAAAGGAACGGCGATATTGACCTTTGCCCACGGTTTAAAACCCGATGATCAATGGCTGTATCTGCCTGAATTAAAGAGAGTGAAACGTATTTCAACCGTTAATAAATCCGGTCCGTTCATGGGTAGTGAATTCGCGTACGAAGACATCGCTTCATGGGAATTGGAAAAATACACCTATAAGTATTTGCGCGATGAAGTTGTGGATGGTAACGATTCCTTTGTGATCGAGAATACACCTGCGTACGAATATTCCGGCTATGTTCGCCAGGTGGAATGGATTGATAAAACTATTTATCAACCACGCAAAATTGAATTTTATGATCGTAAGAACACGTTGCTTAAAACACTGACTTTCCATGATTACAGTCAATATTTAGGCCAATACTGGAGAGCCGCTCGACTCGAGATGGTCAACCATCAAAACGGCAAGAGCACTACTTTGTTACGCAACAATTATCGTTTTCGTGTCGGGCTGAGTGACAATGATTTTTCTGAAAACTCACTTAAAAACGTTCAATAAACGTCGACTCCTGCTGTGTTGTGGCTCAATCGAAGTCAATAAGAGACTGATCTCGGCAAATGATTTCGTGACGATCCAAGATTCCGCATAAGTCGCTCATCAACAGAAAAAGCGTCATTACAGTACATTTAATCCGGCATTGGTCGAGATGCCGGATTGAATAACCAAGCCACTCATAGAATTATCTAAGGGATTGTTGCTAAGGATAAGTGTCATGCTGTTAAGAGTAATGCTCGCCATCTTGGGAATGATCATTGCCGTGACCAATATTCAGGCTGCTGAGTGGTCTGGTTTTGCGGCTCTCGATCTTCGCACGTATGTAAATGAGCCAGCACTTCCGGGGCAAAGTCATCTTCTTTTTGTACCATCCGGCATGATGCAGCCCGAGTTTCGTCACGAATGGAACGGCGGGATAGATCGCTTAACCGTTATTCCGTTTGGTAGGGTTGATGCGATTGACGAGAATCGTACCCACTTTGATATCCGCGAGTTTAACTGGCTGCGTCAGAATCAAAATTGGAGTTTGCGGGCTGGTGTTAGCAGGGTATTTTGGGGCGTTACTGAGTCACGGCATCTGGTCGACATCGTCAATCAGATCGATTTTGTAGAAAATATTAATGGTGAAGAGAAGCTGGGTCAGCCGATGCTGAATTTAAATGTACCCAGTGCGTACGGAAATTTTAATTTTATATTGATGCCTTATTTCCGGGATCGCACTTTTTCATCCATAGGGGGAAGACTGAGGTTTACGCCGCCGGTAGACCCAAATGCTGCGGAATTCAGTGACGCCAGTCGCTGGCACCCGGATTGGGCGATACGTTGGAGCCGTACTTTTGGTAAAGTAGATATTGGCATTGCTCATTTTATGGGCATAGGGCGAGAACCCAGGCTGTTACCGCGCTTCGATAACGGCCCGAATGTCGCGCCGACAGCCTTGATTCCGGTTTATGATCTGATTCAACAAACCAGCTTGGACGCTCAGGCTTCTTTGGGGAACTGGCTTTTCAAACTGGAATCCATTACGCGCAGTGGGCAGGGTAAACGCTTCGCAGCAGTGGTGGCGGGTGTTGAATACACCCACTATGGTTTGTTAAATAGCGATATTGATCTTGGCCTATTGGCGGAATATCTGTACGACGGTCGTGACAGAGAGGCCCCGCCTACGCCTTTCAACAATGACGTTTATTTCGGCGTGCGCTTGGCCTTTAATGATGCGCAGAACTCGCAGATATTGGCTGGTGTTACCACAGACGTGGATACTCAGGCCAAAATAGGTAATATAACAGCCAGTCGCCGCATTGGTGAAAAATGGAAAATCGAATTGGAATCTCGTTTTTTTTCACAGGTTCCCGCGGATAAACCCGCAACTGAGATTCTGACAGGATACCGGAAAGACGATTATATTCAATTCCGCATCGTCCGCTATTTCTAAACATTCCACAGGTTACAAAAATCAACCGATGCAGATAAGGTCGCTGGATGGCTTTGTACCCGATTAAGTCAAGCCGTCAATGTGGCCGTCGCTGATCGAAGGGATTTCGACATCAGTCAATATAAGTGACTATCGTTACTACTAGATATTGGCCGTGGCTTTTCTCACAGCCTACTACGACCGACGGTGATAATTTCTAGCCGTACTTTCGATTTGAACGCTATCCGGAAGAACACAGAAAGTAAGCAAGCTATTATAAATTTTATGAAAGGATCGGAAATGAAGAAATTATTGTGGATTGCCTTGACAGTTCTGCTAAGTAATGTACATGTTGCGATGGCTACTCAAGATGAGAATCATGGAAATACGAGGGATAAAGTTGATTTTTCTTTGACGGGTAGTGGTTATTTTATTAACAGTACTATCATTACTCGGGATGATGGCCTCTCAAATCTTATGAGTATGGACGTTAAAAGTAAGGAGCTGGGTGGGGCGATGATCAATGTCCTTGCAGAGGTCGCAGTCAAACTGAACGATGGCGTACCGGAAAGCTGCTTAACTCCTGATGGCGATCAAGGGGTAGTCGCTGAACTCGTAAAAACCAAGGGGATTATCCAGTTAAAGAAAAGTGGCGATCAATTATTTACTGAAGCAACGGCATTATCATTGTGTATCAGCCTAAAGTGCTTTGGCGAAGATGGAAAAACGAGAGAGGGATGTACGTTCCAGCCAAGCGCCACCGCTAAAATTACCGGCGGTACCGGGAAATTCTCCTGCGCATCCGGACAAATTAAGGACACGCACACTCGCACAGTGCTTGCAATAAATCCAAAAGGAGAACCTTTTGGCAGCGTCTTTGGATATAGCGGGCAAGGCACAATCTACACTTCAAACAGCTGCGATAAATAAATCGCCTGCTATGTTTGATATTTGAATTATGTGCAGCGACCTCAAACACACAGTTCAAAAATATTGCTCTGATAAACCGTGCTTTGTCGGAGCAGTGCGCTTCGATCGTATAGGTGGATAGGGTTGCCGAAACTTACCGCGCTATCGTTTTACCTGGTCGTTAGAACTTATATCCCCGATGCAGCGCCACAATACCCGCTGTCAAATTAAAGTACTCCACCCGTTCAAAGCCCACTTGCTGCATCAATTCCTGTAATTCAACCTGGGAAGGGTGCATACGGATGGATTCCGCCAGATAGCGATAACTTTCTGCATCATTGGTAATGACTTTCCCCATCGTGGGCAGTAACTTAAATGAGTAGGCATCGTAGGCCGGTTGCAGCGGTTTCCAGACCTTGGAAAATTCCAACACAACGACGGTTCCGCCCGGTTTGATAACGCGTAACATTTCTTTAAGCGCAATATCCTTGTGCGTCATATTCCTGAGACCAAATGCGACGCTGACGCAATTAAAGTAATTGTCCGGAAAAGGCAGTTTCTCAGCATCGCATTGTGCGGCCGGCGTAGGCGTGCCTTCGTCAATCAGACGATCGCGACCGATGGATAGCATGGAGTTGTTGATATCGGTCAACCAGACTTCGCCGGATCTGCCTACTTTCTGTAAAAACAGTGCACTTAAATCGCCGGTGCCGCCTGCAATATCCAGCACCTTGTCGCCATGCTTTACGCCGCTGGTTTCAATGGCAAAGCGCTTCCACAACCGATGCAATCCAACGGACATCAGGTCGTTCATCAGATTGTACCGCTCTGCTACGGAATGAAAGACTTCGGCGACTTTGCCGGCTTTTTCATCTTCAGCAACTGTGTTAAAGCCAAAATGCGTAGTTTTCGTCATGGTGATAATCAGTCTAAGTGTGATGTGGCTTATCGATGCGTGTCGATGGCAGTTTATTGACAGGAGTGATTCATTGTCGGGCTTGTGGTTGCGTGCTCGCGACTTGCTCCGGCTTCTTCCATGCGCTGCAGATAGCGCTGCCACATTTTATCCTGATTCAGGCCATAGTTATAGAGCAAATCCCAAGAGTACAATCCGGTGTTATGGCCGTCGGTAAAATTAAGTTGTATGGCATAATTGCCGACGGGCTCGATTTTCCGGATATTGACCGTTTTCTTACCGGTTTGCAGTACTTCCTGCCCTGGACCATGGCCGCTTACTTCGGCTGACGGCGAATGGACACGTAAAAATTCACATGAAAATTGAAAAACCTTGCCATCGGAAAAGGTAATATCCAGCACTCTGGATTGCTGGTGTAATTTGATTTCTGTGGGGTGCGGTGTGTCTTTGGTTAAGCCGGCCATGATGGTTATTCAATGTAAGTGAGTTAACAGACTGTTAAAAATATTCGACGGGGCCATTGTAGCAAACTCTGCGCAGGAAAAATTTAATCGATACAGGAATAATACAGACATGACTGCAAAAATACTGATCGTGGAAGATGAAGCTGCTATACAGGAATTGATTGCTTATAATCTGCAGCAAGCTGGGTATGAGAGCGCTTGCGCAGAGAATGCCGAGAAGGCAATGGTGCTGATCAATGGTGCGCTGCCGGATTTGGTTTTGCTGGATTGGATGCTGCCGGGCGTGAGCGGTGTCGAGTTTGCAAAGATGTTGCGGCGTAATGAGCGTACACGCTTAATTCCCATTATCATGCTGACGGCACGCACACAAGAAGCGGATAAAGTAGCCGGTCTGGAAATTGGTGCGGATGATTACATTACTAAACCTTTCTCGCCGCGTGAGTTGATCGCCCGTATCAATGCGGTGCTACGCCGGTTGATTCCGGAAGCTTCTGACGAAGTGGTTGAAATGGGCGGTTTACGGCTGGATCCAGTCACTCATCGCGTCACTGCCGGAAATAAAGAAATTGAACTGGGGCCTACCGAATATCGCTTACTGCACTTTATGATGACGCATACCGAACGCGTTTATTCGCGCAGCCAATTGTTGGATCGGGTATGGGGTGATCATGTGTTTGTCGAAGAACGTACCGTCGATGTGCATATTCGCCGATTGCGTAAAGCGCTGGAATTGGCAGGCAAGGATGAGTGGATACAAACTGTCAGAGGCGCAGGTTATCGGTTCTCGATGATTGCTTTGCCATCTGCTAAAGCTTCAGATATCGAGATTTGACAAAGTCAAATGCAGCATTTTCCTCCAGGCTATCATCTTTCTCAGGATTATTTAAGTGTCTGATATCTGGCAACGCTCTTCTAACATCTTACTGATTATTTTTATCGCCGCAATACTGTGGATGATTTTTGGCGCCGTAAAAGCCTTGATCTTTTTTAGTGTTGTTTTGCTATGGATGGTGTTTCATCACGTGCGTCATTTGGTTGCACTGGAACGCTGGTTACAACGCTCCGACCATTCCTCTGCCAGTATTCCGGCGGGTTCTGGCGCTTGGGATGATGTGTTCGCGCATCTGGCACGCTACGTGCGCCAGCATAGCCAAAGCCGGGAATTACTGAGTCTGGCATTGGAGCGCATGCGCAATGTCACGTCAGCGATGCCTGACGGCATTGTTATTCTGGATGAAGTGGATCGGATTGAATGGTGTAATCGTGTTGCTGAACAGCACTTAGGCATTCACTTGTCACTGGATGCCGATCAGCAAATCACTTATTTGGTGCGGCAAATACCGTTTGTTGAATATCTGGCGGCGCGTCAATACAGCAGTCCTCTGATTCTGAAACAAACGCGCCTGCAAGGTTTGATCATTTCTTTACAGTTGGTGCCATATGGTTATAACCAGAAGCTTCTGATCAGCCGCGACATTACGCGCTTTGAGAAAATAGAAACCATGCGACGCGACTTTATTGCTAACGTTTCTCATGAGTTACGCACGCCGCTGACGGTCATTGGCGGTTTTCTCGAGACTTTATCAGCAGATGACAACGTCAATACCGGATTCAATAAACGTGCCTTGGCGTTAATGACTGAACAAACTACCCGCATGCAACGGCTGATTGAAGACTTGCTGATTCTGTCGCGACTGGAAAATGAGCAGAATAAAATTAATGAAAAAGCGGTCGATGTGGTCAGCTTGTTGCATAACATCCTGCAGGATGCGGAATCGCTCAGCGCAGGGCGCCATCAGATCAAATTAAATATTGCCACGCAAGACCAGCTAATGGGTAGCGAAGAAGAATTGCGTAGCGCTTTTAGTAATTTGATCAGCAATGCGATTCGCTATACGCCGGACAGAGGTGAGATCAATATCAGTTGGGAGAAACGTAATGGGCAAGGCCTGTTCTTTGTGCAGGATAGCGGAATCGGTATCGAAGCGGAGCATATTCCGCGTTTGACAGAACGCTTTTATCGTATTGATAGCAGCCGCTCGCGGGAAACCGGTGGAACAGGACTCGGACTCGCCATCGTCAAACATGTCTTGAACCGGCATGAAGCGCGTCTGGAGATTACCAGCCAAGTAGGCAAAGGCAGTCGATTCAATATCTGGTTTTCTGCCGAGCGCCTGGTTTCATAAAATAATCAGGTGGTGCAGAGTTTTTTGTCGCGGCAATATGCTTTATTTGACTACTGCGGTGGGATCACGATCTTGTCTGATTGCTGCTTTATTTGCTGAATTATCTTTCTGAGTCTCTATTTTTTTGTGATCGTCAGCATGGTGCAGATCTTCTTCTATCATTTTCTCGTGTTCGTGGATATTGGCCAAAGTATGGGATTGAGTATCCTGGCCATAATAATAAGGATGCTCTTCATACTCTTCGAGTAATTCTTCCTCCTCATGCAGCTTATCTTCTTCTTCATGAGCGAGGTTTTCATAATACTTTATCAAAGCAGCGTGATTGTTATCATCAATCCCTTTAACCTCATTTGCAAATGCGGGTAGAACGGACAAGCCCAGTGTAAGCGACGATACCACTATTAAAAGTTTTGATATTTTCATAAGAGACGCTCCTAAGGCGCAGCCTGAAGTGAATAATAACATCATAGTTCTGTCGGTGCGCTGAATGTATTAGGGAAACCCTGGTTTTTTACTGAGAGAAACCATTAGTAGATCGCTGAAAAACGGTTCTGTCGCAAATATTCGTAAAGTGCAAAGCCACACTTATCTGCGGGCACAGT
>CAZYHY010000014.1:0-58406 GCA_964647635.1 uncultured Nitrosomonas sp. | reverse complement strand
CTTGTGTCTATTTTAATAGTTCATTGTGCTGACAGGGAAGTTGTGCAGGAGTCTTACAGAGATTCCGAGTATCCCGGCCAACGATTTACAAAATGATTGATCGAGCGAGGAAACAGGAGTTTTCTCCCAGGAAATCGACCAACAAACGCTTCTTGCAAGCAAAGTATGGGATGAAGCGCTTGGCAAAGATTGAATCTTCTCTTGAGATCAAGAAAAAGCTTGTGGCCCGTCGCTATAATAAAAGCTACCCTGGTGAAATGGTTCATTTCGATACAAAACGCCTACCTTTGCTCAAAGGTGAGATCAGCACTCTGCCGAGAGATCACTTGTTTGTAGGCATCGATGATTTCTCACGGGAACTGTATGCCTCCATTCTTCCTGACAAAACACAAAATTCTGCAGCTACTTTCCTTGCGCAGGTTATCGAAGAATGCCCTTACACTATTGAGTGCGCCTATTCTGATAAGGGCACAGAATATAAAGGAACCCCTGATCACGCTTTTGTTGCCCTTTGCAAAACAAACAGTATCGGTCAGAAATTTACACGTGTCCGGCGTCCTCAAACTAATGGCAAGGCTGAGCGCGTAATTAAAACTATCTTGGAGATGTGGCATGAACAAACAGTCTTTACTTCACGAAAAGATCGTGAACTCAGCCTTGCCAGATTCGTTAACTTCTATAATACTGTGAAACCTCATAATGGAATCGACAACATGATTCCGTATGAAAAATTAAGAAACTTTTTCTTCGATCTGTAAATAACCCTAGCGATTATCACAGCGAGTACACTTATGTGTGCTTATTTACAGTATTTCTGAATACTGTAAGCAACGCTAGAAATCCTTGTAACTTAACCGATTGTTCTCGAAATTCCTGGCTATATTGAGTGCGCCATAATTCCATCTTCACTATATGAAACTTTGGGCTTCACGAAAATCAGCATACCTCATAATGATGGTACCGTGTATTTTGCATCGGCCTTTCTCAGTATGCTACTGGTAATGGATCTAGGCTTCGCCATAGATACCAAGTGGCTACTGAGCGCCAGGGTTGCCACGATCGGGCCAATTCGATCATCATTCTTTTGTCCACAGGCTGGCTATCATGATAGTGTCGGCTGATTGCGCGTTGTAATCCGATATCGTCCATGGGTAATACATCCGGACGTTGCATGTGAAAAATCAAAAACATTTCTGCTGTCCAGCGACCGATGCCTTTGATTTTTACTAATTGAGCGATCAAAGCTTCGTCATCCATTTCTGTCCAGATTGACTCATTTAACGTTCCTTGTACGAAGTGTTTGGATAGGTCATGAAGATAAGTTATTTTTCTTGCGGATAGCCCGCATGTTCTTAATAAATCATGCTCTGCCGAAGAAATAGTGTGTGGTGTTATGTAAGGAATTGCGCTGATTATTTTTTGCCAGACGCTTTCGGCTGCTTTGACGGAAATCTGCTGTCCGACAATTGAGCGCGCCAGAGTGGTAAAAGCACAACCTCGTGATGTAAGTGTGGTGCCATCAAAGGATTGAATTAAATGGAGCATGACCTTGTCGCGTGTCGCTAGCTCTTGTGTTGCCTGTTGCCAGTAAGGAGGTGTCATGTTTTTGCTAGATTGGAGTTATTAAATGCAATAAGTGTGCAATTTTTGGGGCTGATAAACAAGCCTATTCAGAAAAGGTATCGAAGAAATTAACAATTCACATTTAGTTTTTATTCTATCTATCTTATTTATTAGGACATTTTGTTGTTAATTAAATTGCGTCTGGCATTGTCATTAAGTCTTTGTCGTATAACTATAAATCTCCATGTTTCTGCTTGACTATCCTATTTTTTTTGATTAAAGTGGGAAGTGGTGGGAAAATGTGGGAAAATTTGGTGAATCTCAATTTTCCGTAATATGGGGAGACAGCATGTTTCGTGGCGTCACGCAACTCAGTCTGGATGCAAAAGGTAGGCTTGCGATGCCGGCGAGATACCGCAGTGGATTGATATCTTTTTGCGAGGGGCGCTTGATTGTTACCGCTGATCCTTCAAAGTGTTTGTTAATTTATCCTCAGCCAGCCTGGGAACCGATAGAACAAAAACTCAATAGTCTTTCTAGTTTTGATCCAAGGACTCGTAGTTTGCAGCGATTGCTGGTGGGTAACGCCAGCGATGTCGAGATGGATGCTGCCGGTCGTATCTTGGTGTCACCGCCATTGCGTCAATTTGCAGGCTTGTCCAAAGAAGTGGTATTGGTTGGTCAGGGCGCGAAATTTGAATTATGGGATGAGGAGCAGTGGGATCTGCAGATTGAAAGTGCGTTGGCTTTCAAGGATGGTGGTATGCCGCCTGAGCTGGATGGTTTTTCGCTGTGATAGCGCAATAAAAAGGGGCAGATGCACATTTCGGTGTTGTTGCATGAAGCGGTTGATGCGCTGGCGATAAAACCAGGTGGCATTTATGTGGATGGAACGTTTGGGCGCGGTGGGCATAGTCGCCTGATTCTGTCGCAGCTTGGCGGAAGCGGCCGATTAATCGCTTTTGATAAAGATCCTGCTGCAGTTTTGTCGGGTGGAGTGATTGAGGATGAGCGATTCCGCATTCAGCATGGCGGTTTTTCCAAAATGCAGCAAATGTTGCAAGAGATGGGGGTTGCGAAAATTGATGGTGTGTTGTTGGATTTGGGTGTGTCCTCACCGCAATTGGAAGAGGTGTCGCGTGGATTCAGTTTTCGTTCTGCAGGGCCACTCGATATGCGCATGGATACAAGCACTGGACGAACTGCGGCAGAGTGGCTTGCCACGGTTGCAGAAGATCAATTGAGAGAGGTGATAAAAGAATATGGCGAAGAACGGTATGCTCGGCAGATTGCAAGAGCGATTATTGTGGCAAGAACGCGGCAGCCTATTGTTACCACACTACAACTTGCCGAAATTGTCGCAACGGTTGTGCGTCAGCGGCAGCGGGAAAATATGCGGCATCCGGCGACGCGGACTTTTCAGGCGATACGGATTTATCTCAATCAGGAGCTTGAGGAGTTGTCGTTAGTTTTACCGCAGTGTGTTGCATTATTAAATCCGGGTGGGAGATTGGTGGTGATCAGTTTTCATTCATTGGAGGATCGAATGGTTAAACAATTTATGCGTGCTGTAGCCAATACAGACGAGTTGCCACGTGGCGTGCCATTACGGGAAAAAGATTTGCAACGATTCAGTAAGCAGAAATTAAAGTTAATTGGGAGAGCGATACAACCCGGTGAGAATGAAGTGACTAAAAACGCAAGGGCGAGAAGTGCTGTCATGCGTGTGGCTGAAAGAATTACTTTGAATGGGTAATCTGAATGTTCAAATTGAACATTTTCTTCATGTTTGTATTGATCGCGTGTGCATTGGGTGTTGTGACTTCGCAGCATACGGCTCGTAAGCTTTTTATGGCGCTGGAGAATGAGAAAGAGATAGAACAAAAACTGGATGTGGAGTGGGGTAGGCTGCAACTGGAACAAAGCACATTGATTATGCATGGACGTATTGAGCGTATTGCGAGGGAGCGATTAAATATGACGGTACCTGCCGCTTCGAGTATACAGATTGTGTCGATAGATACAGCGGATGATCGATCGGGTACAAGGAGCTCGAGCCATGATTAGAAATGATAGGCCGCAGATTAAATTGTCGTCATGGCGCTCACACTTGTTGCTTGGTTTGTTGGTTTTGGGGCTGACGGGCTTGATTGGACGTGCGGTTTACCTACAAGGAATGCACCATGATTTTTTGCAGGAAAAAGGGGAGTCGCGTTATAGCCGGATTGTAGCGATGAATGCGGATCGGGGCATGATTGCCGATCGCAATGGACAGATACTGGCGATCAGCTCGCCGATTGCATCTGTATATGTCGATCCGAAAGTAGCCAAAATAACACCTGAGCAACTGAAACAGTTATCCACTTTACTTGAAGCAGATGGTAAGGATATCGATGAACGCATTAACAGGAAAAACAGTCGGTTTGTTTACTTAAAGCGACAAGTGGTACCGGATATCGCCGAGAAGATAGTGCAGTTGAAGATCCCGGGGATATATTTGACGCATGAATCCAAACGTTACTATCCGGAAGGTGAGTTTGCGGCGCATGTGTTGGGTTTTACGGATATTAACGATGAAGGCCAGGAAGGTGTCGAACGAGGCTGGCAGCAAACACTTGCCGGTGAATTGGGAAGCCGCCGTGTCATCAAAGATAATAAAGGGCGAATCATCGAGGATATTGAAAATATCCGCCTACCTAAACAAGGGCAGGATTTGATTCTGTCGATCGATAGAAGAATACAGTATCGCGCACATGCGGAGCTAAAAGAGGCGGTAAAGCTCAATAAAGCCAAAGCAGGAAGTATCGTCGTTTTGGACGCGCAAACGGGAGAAATACTGGCATTGACTAATTTGCCGGTTTATAACCCGAATAATAGATCGACCATCAGCAACGAAAAAATTCGTAATCGCGCGCTGATCGATACGTTTGAACCCGGATCCACTCTGAAGCCATTTACAGTAGCGATCGCCATGGAAGTGGGCAAGGTAAATTCCAATACGGTGATGCAAACATCGCCGGGGATGCTGCAAATAGGTAGAAGAACCATACGTGATGTGGGTAACAAGGGGGAGTTGACGGTCGCTCAAGTAATTCAACAATCCAGCAACGTTGGCACGGCAAAAATAGCCTTGTCGCTTCCTCCGCAGGCAATGTGGGAGATGTTTAACCGCTCCGGGTTTGGGATACTGACCAATTCCGGTTTTCCAGGGGAGGCAAGCGGAATATTGCGATCCTACAATACGTGGCGCCCAATTGAACAGGCGACCATGTCTTATGGTCATGGTATTTCGACGAGTTTGATGCAATTGGCGCGTGCCTATACGATTTTTACCAGTGGGGGTGAACTAAAACCCATATCGTTGCTGAAGCAGAATATGCCCGTCAGGGGACAACGCGTAATTTCTCGCGATACTGCGTTGGCCATGAGTTATATGTTAGAGATGGCGACTAAGCCCGGTGGAACAGCGCCATTAGCACAAATCAATGGCTATCGTGTTGCCGGTAAAACTGGGACAGCGCATAAATTAATTGATGGCCAGTATGCTAAAAAACACTACATTTCGGCGTTTGTCGGTTATGCACCGGCGTCAAATCCGCGCCTGATCATCGCGGTCATGATTGATGAGCCTTCCGCAGGGAAATATTTCGGAGGTGCCGTAGCTGCACCTGTCTTTAGTAAAGTAATGAGCAGTGCTTTGCACATCATGAATGTTCCGCCGGATGCACCGGCCAATAATGTGGTCACCTTTACTGCGACGCCGGAAATGGATGACGAGGGATAAATTTGATGACGGTGAAAAGAAAAACATTAAAATTATTTGATCACCATGTGCTGGATGACATTGGCGTGCCTATTAAAAATCTGGTGATCGACAGTCGGCAGATTAAGCCCGGCGATACCTTTCTGGCCTATGCCGGAGAAAAAGACGACGGGCGTAGATTTATTCCGCAAGCCATAGCGGCCGGTGCCAATGCGATCTTGTGGGATCCGCAAAATTTTTCATGGAATCCTGAATGGCATATTCCTGCGCTGCCTATCAATGAACTGAAGGCTAACGCCGGCTCGATCGCCAATTATGTCTATGGCAATCCATCGCAAAGACTGTGGCTGGTTGGCGTAACCGGAACCAACGGTAAAACATCCTGCTGCCATTGGTATGCGCAAGCCATGACAAGCCTGGATAAGAAAACCGCGATTATGGGAACGCTGGGAAACGGTTTCGGCGGCGCGCTTGAAGCGGCGACGAATACAACACCGGATGCAACGGTACTGCAACGCTCATTGGCGAAATTTAAACAGCAGGGCGCTGATGGTGTGGCGATGGAGGTTTCGTCGCATGGCGTGACACAAGGGCGCATTAACGGGGCGACGTTTTCAGTTGCTGTGCTGACGAATTTATCACGCGATCATTTGGACTATCATCAAGATATGAATGCCTATGCAGCCGCCAAGGCGCGTTTATTTTCCTGGCCGGAATTGAAGTGTGCGGTGGTTAACATGGATGATGTGCTGGGTGTTGAGTTATCCCGGCAGCTTGCGAATAAAACCACAAAAATAATCGGCTATGGATTCAGGTATCCGGAGCTGGGTTGTTATTCAAAGCATTTTAGAATGGTATATGGTGCAAACCTCAAATCCGATATCGAAGGCATTGAGTTTGATATCGAATATGAAGGTTGTCATGATCATTTAAAAATTAATTTGCTGGGTAAATTTAATGCATCCAATCTGCTAGCGGTAGCAGCAACCATGTTGGCAAGCGGCATCAAGCTGCCGGACGCGATCCGAGCACTGCAAAATGTACAGCCTATACCGGGGCGCATGGAAAAATACGCGGCAGCCGATCAACCCATTGTCATCGTCGACTATGCGCATACTCCGGATGCATTGGAGAAAGTACTGTGTACGTTACGCGAGGTTTTACGTGCCACCCATCAAAGTAAAACAGTGAATTCGCCAAGTCCGCGTTTGCACTGTGTCTTAGGTTGTGGTGGGGATCGCGATACAGGGAAGCGCGCAATGGTCGGTGAAGTCGCCACGCGTCTGGCAGATGCGGTGATTTTTACCAGCGATAATCCACGCACCGAAAATCCGCTCAGCATTATCGAAGATATTGCTATGGGTGCGGGTGTCAGTGACTATCAAGTAGAAGTCGATCGGGCGTTGGCGATTTATCAGGCAATCGCCAATGCTCAGCCGCACGATATCGTGCTGATCGCAGGCAAGGGACATGAAAAATTCCAGGAAATACAGGGACAGAGAATTCCATTTAATGATGCTGAAGTCGTGCAGCAAGTGCTGAAGGATTTGGCCATGAAAGTGCAAGTGCAAACATGATGACGGTCCAGGAAGTCGCTCAGGTACTGCATGCCGAGTGGAATGGCAAAGACGCGCTGTTTGCCGGCGTGAGTACAGACAGTCGTACTTTGAAGCAAGGTAGCTTATTTATTGCCTTGGCGGGTGAAAATTTTGATGGTAGCAAATTTGTTGGCGGTGCTGTTGAGAAAGGCGCGGTTGCGGCCATGATTAACCGAGTGGCTGACAGCCATGGCCTTCCCGCCAATATTCCATTGCTGCGGGTCAGCGATACGCGATTAGGTCTAGGACAATTAGCGGCGCACTGGCGAAGCCGATTCACGCTGCCGATCGTTGGAGTTACCGGCAGTAACGGCAAGACCACGGTCAAGGAGATGATCGCTGCGATACTACGTCAGGTAACCATTCATGATGTGTCCAAGGAAAGTGGATTATTGGATCAGGTGTTGGCGACAGAAGGTAATCTTAATAATGAGATTGGCGTACCACAGATGTTGTTGCGGTTGCGTCAACATCATCGCTATGCAGTGATTGAAATGGGCATGAATCATATTGGCGAGATTTCCTACCTGACGCAACTGGCAAAACCAACGGTTGCACTCATCACTAATGCAGGCGCGGCGCACATTGAAGGATTGGGTTCGGTTGAGACGGTGGCGCGTGCCAAAGCGGAGATTTTTGAGGGACTGGATCAGCAAGGTATCGCGATTATTAATGCGGATGATGCCTATGCGCCTTTGTGGCGGGAGTGCGCGGGCTCACGGCAAATCATGGATTTTGGTTTGCGCGAGCGTGCCCGGATAAATGCGGAATATCAGACGCATTCCCTGATGAGCAGAATTCAACTGAAATTGCCGGATGGGATTGCGGAAGTGAAGCTGCAAGTGCCTGGTGTGCATAGTATCTACAATGCATTGGCCGCCGCGGCAGCCGCCGCAGCATTAGGCATCAAGAAAGAGTTAATCGCGACTGGATTGGAGAGTTTTCAGGGTGTACAAGGACGTATGCAAAAAAAATCCGGCCTGCATCATGCGCGATTAATCGACGACACCTATAACGCAAATCCCGAATCGGTACGAGCTGCGCTGGCTGTTTTGGCCGCCACTGAAGGAAAAAAAATACTGGTATTGGGCGATATGGGTGAGCTGGGCAACGCAGCCATTGATTTACATCGCACGATTGGTAGGGATGCGCGTCGAGCAGGGCTTGATCAATTGCTGACGTTAGGTGAACTCAGCGTTTATGCCGCGGAAGAATTCGGCAAAGGTGCGCAGCATTTTAATACGCTCGATGAATTGCTCGATGTGGCTGAGCACTTACTGGCAGATGATGTCACGCTGCTGATTAAGGGGTCGCGTTTTATGCAAATGGAGCGGGTGGTCAGGCAACTCGAAGTTTGATGTTGAGATAAAGAATAAATGCTAAATAATAAGTTACAACGACTGGGGTCTTTATGCTGTTAGCGTTTTTTCAATGGTTGGCTCAGGATATTCGTGCTTTCAATGTATTTAGTTACATTACATTGCGTACCATGCTGGCTGTTTTAACGGCGCTTGTTATTTCTTTTGTTATCGGACCTATGATGATACGAAAATTGACTGCCTACAAAATTGGGCAATCAGTGCGTGATGATGGTCCGCAGACACATCTTGTAAAAGCGGGAACGCCTACCATGGGTGGCGCTTTGATATTGATGTCCATAATATTGACGACTGTACTATGGGCTGATCTAAGTAATCGGTATATCTGGGTGGTGTTGCTGACTACACTGGGTTTTGGAGTGATCGGCTGGATTGATGACTATCGGAAAGTGGTGTATCGCAATCCAAAAGGGCTTTCTGCAAGCGCTAAATTTTTCTGGCAATCAGTGATCGCAGTGATCGTCGCGGTGTATCTGGCTTTGACCGCTGAGTTGTCGGCACAGACAGACATGATTGTGCCTTTCTTCAAGGAAGTGGCTATCCCGTTGGGAGTGGTCGGTTTTGTTGTGCTGACGTATTTTGTCATTGTGGGCACCAGTAATGCGGTGAATCTCACCGATGGATTAGACGGGCTGGCGATTATGCCGACTGTCATGATCAGCAGTGCGCTGGCTGTTTTTGCCTACGTCACCGGACACGTTGTGTTTGCAAAGTATCTGGGGATTCCTTATATCCCTAATACCGGAGAGTTATCAGTGTTTTGTGGCGCTCTGGCCGGGGCTGGATTGGCATTTTTATGGTTTAACGCCTATCCCGCAGAAGTATTTATGGGTGATGTGGGTGCGCTGGCCTTGGGTGCTGCCTTAGGGATTGTGACTGTGATTGTGCGGCAGGAAATTGTACTGGTGATTATGGGCGGGGTGTTTGTGGTGGAAGCGTTGTCCGTCATGTTGCAGGTGGCGTCATTCAAGTTGCTGGGCAAGCGTGTTTTTCGCATGGCGCCATTGCACCATCATTATGAATTGAAAGGTTGGAAGGAGAATCAGGTAGTAGTCAGATTCTGGATTATTACGCTCATTCTGGTGTTGCTTGGACTATCAACATTAAAACTAAGATGAATTTGCAAGGTAAAATAGTACTGGTGCTGGGCATGGGTGAAACAGGCTTGTCCATGGTGAAATGGCTATCGCGTCAAGGCGCGCAAGTGCGTGTTGCGGATAGCCGTATCGAGCCACCCGGCTGGAAAGAGATTGTGGCAGATTTTCCTTCGTTACAAGTTCACAAAGGTAAATTTGAAGCCGGAATTTTTGACGGCATCGATATGATCGCGATGAGTCCGGGTGTTCCTTTGGCGGATCCTTGTGTGCAGCAGGCCATTCAGCGCGGGGTGCCGGTTGTTGGCGATATGGTGCTTTTTATCTGGGCGCTTGAGCAGAGCGATCTTCCCAAGCCGAAGATTATGGCCATCACCGGATCCAATGGAAAAACAACAGTTACCGCCATGGTAGGCGCCATGCTGAAAACAGCAGGCTGGAGTGTGGAAGTGGCAGGTAACATCGGCCCAGCTGTTTTGACTGCATTGATGCAACGTATGGATGCAGGTAATTGGCCACAAGCCTGGGTGCTTGAAACATCCAGCTTTCAATTGGAAACAACACATAATTTGAATGCAGATGTGGCTATTGTATTGAATGTGAGTGAGGATCATCTGGATCGTTATGCCGCGATGCAAGATTACACTGTGGCGAAAGCAAGGGTCTTTTTGCATGAAAAGAATACGGGCGTACAGGTCTTGAATCGGGATGATCCAATCGTTGGTACGATGGCGTTGGCGGGTAGAAAGCAGATTACTTTTGGACTGGATGAGCCGCCCACGCCAGCCGATTTCGGCATCATTCAGGATGAAGATGGTCTATGGCTGGCTGAGGGCGATACGCAATTGATCAAGACCTCCGAGTTGGTTGTGAATGGTTTGCATAATGCTGCCAATGCGCTGGCGGCATTAGCGATGTGTCGTGCATTGGGCGTGCCAGTGAATCCACTGTTGTTGGCTCTGCGGGAATTTCGGGGGTTGCCGCACAGGATGGAAAAGGTTGCGGCGTTTAATGACGTCACTTTTTATGATGATTCCAAAAGTACCAATGTGGGTTCGACGGTGGCAGCGCTCAATGGCCTGAAGCAAAGCGTTATTTTAATAGCGGGCGGTGATGGTAAAGGACAGAACTTCTCCCATCTGCAACACGCTGTGGCAAATAATGCGCGCGCTGTGGTGCTGATTGGTCGTGATGCGGGAATCATCGCGCATGAGCTGCAGGATTGCGGCGTGCCTGTGCATTTCGCGGTCACGATGGAAGAGGCAATGCAGAAAAGTTTTTTATTGGCTCAAGGGGGTGATGCAGTCTTGTTGTCCCCTGCTTGTGCCAGTTTCGATATGTTTAGAAATTACATACACCGCGCAGAAGTATTTGTGGCAGCCGTCAAAGATATTGAGAATAAGTTTTTTAATTTTGGACAGAAGAAGCATTAATCGATGATTTATCAAACCAGCAATCGGAAGCCAAGGATTATGACTGATTTTGATCAGGCACTGGTGTGGTCGGCTTTGCTGTTGCTGAGTATTGGATTGGTGATGATTTATTCTGCGTCCATTGCGATTGCGGAAGTGCAATTTGGTGCTGATCGGGCCTATCACTATTTATTGCGACACAGTATTTATTTGGTGGTGGGATTGATATTGGGATTTATCGCTTTTCAGGTGCCCATGCAGGTATGGCAAAAATATGTCAGCTATTTGTTCATGGTGAGCGTTTTACTGCTGGTGCTTGTCCTTGTTCCTGGCATTGGTCATGAAGTGAACGGCAGCCAGCGCTGGATTTCACTGCATGTGGTGAATTTGCAGCCATCCGAATTCATGAAGTTTGTGATGGTGTTGTATACCGCTGATTACGTGAACCGTAAGGCAGCGGATTTGGGTTATCTGTTGCGGGGACTTCTGCCAATCACCATAGTGTTGGCTATCGTGGGATTTCTACTATTGCTGGAACCGGATTTCGGGGCTTTCTTTGTCGTGACAGCGCTGGCCATGTCGATCTTATTTCTCGGTGGCGTCAGTCTAAAAATATTTATCGGGTTAATCGTTATTCTTGCTGCCGGCTTATATGGCCTGATTTTGAGTTCTCCTTATCGATTGGATCGCGTGGTGGCATTTATGGATCCCTGGGCTGATCCTTACGGCAAAGGATACCAGTTGAGCCATGCATTGATTGCATTCGGACGCGGTGAATGGCTGGGCGTCGGTCTCGGGGGCAGTGTCGAGAAATTATTTTATTTGCCTGAAGCGCATACAGATTTTTTACTGTCGGTGCTGGCTGAAGAATTGGGGTTTGTTGGCGTTGCTGCGGTCATCATTTTATTTATCTGGCTGATTAAACGCGCTTTTGTCATCGGTCGCCTGGCCGCGAAACTGGAAGCGCCATTCTCAGCACTGGTGGCGCAAGGCATCGGCGTGTGGATCGGTTTGCAAGCACTGATCAACATGGGCGTCAACATGGGCGTTTTGCCTACTAAAGGACTCACGCTGCCGCTGTTGAGTTTTGGCGGTAGCAGCATTACAGCAAATTGTATTGCTTTAGCAGTGTTGCTACGCATTGATTGGGAAAATCGTCAACGTTTGCGAGGGCTTCCGGTATGAGGCCGCGCACCATTCTGATTATGGCGGGTGGTACCGGGGGACATGTGTTTCCGGGATTGGCGGTGGCTGATTATCTGCGCGGATTGGGCTGGCGTATTGTATGGCTGGGAACTCAGGCAGGTATGGAGATGAAGCTGGTTCCACAACATGGTTATGAAACGGAGGTCATCAGTTTTTCCGGGTTAAGAGGTAAACGATTGACTACCTGGGCTATGTTACCGCTGCGGTTAATTAAAGCATTTGTTCAAAGTATCAATATTTTGCGTCGCGTGAGGCCTGACGTGGTTTTAGGTATGGGCGGATACCCGGCTTTTCCGGGCGGCATGATGGCATCCTTATTAAACAAACCGTTGATTATTCATGAACAGAACGCATTGCCGGGATTAACCAACAAGATTCTGGCGAAATTGGCAGATAAAGTCATGCTGGGCTTTCCGAATACAATTCATGCCGACAAAGCAAAAACAATATATTCGGGTAATCCGGTGCGCCAAGAGATTGCGCAAGTGGCGATACCGCAGCAACGCTTTTTGCGACGCGACGGGAAATTAAAGTTGTTGGTTGTCGGTGGCAGCCTTGGTGCACAAATTTTAAATATGATGGTACCGCAGGCGTTAAAATTGATGCCTAACAACCTTCGTCCATCCATCGTTCATCAAGCAGGCACAAAACACTTGGAAGCTGTAAAGAAAATATATGCAGACCTGCAACTGGAAGGCGAAGTGCTGGCATTTATCGACGATATGGCGGAATGCTATAGCGTTTGCGATGTGGTGCTGTGCCGTGCCGGTGCGTTGACGATTGCTGAACTGAGTGCCGCAGGGGCTGCCAGCATATTGGTGCCCTATCCTTATGCGGTTGATGATCACCAGACTAGTAACGCTCGATTTCTTTCCGACCATGGTGCGGCCATACTGATGCCGCAAAATGAATTAACCGCACCGAAACTGGCGGAGCTGTTGACGAATCTGACGCGGGAGAAATTGCTCACGATGGCAATGACAGCGCGCGATTTGGCAAAACCGGAAGCGACCCGGGTGGTGGCTGAAGCTTGTATTGAACTCAGTGGAGCGCTGCATGAAACATAAAGTCAAACACATTCATTTTGTGGGCATTGGTGGTGCGGGAATGAGCGGCATTGCCGAGGTTTTTGTCAATCTGGGTTATCAGGTTAGTGGTTCCGATTTGATGGACAGCCCGGTCATTCATCGCTTGAGCAATCTGGGTGTGACGGTATATGTAGGCCACGAAAGCCAGCAGATAGCAGGCGCGGATGCGGTGGTTACTTCTACTGCAGTCAAGCCTGACAATCCGGAAGTCATCGCGGCAAAGCACAAAAATATCCCCGTTGTTCCACGTGCTTTGATGTTGGCTGAATTGCTCAGATTGCGTAGTGGCATAGCGATAGCGGGCACGCATGGAAAAACCACCACTACCAGTTTGATAGCCAGTATACTTGCGGCGGCAGATATGGATCCAACGTTTGTCATCGGTGGAAAATTAGAAGCGGCAGGCTGTCACGCCAAATTAGGCAGCGGTGAGTTCATCGTTGTTGAAGCCGATGAATCGGATGCCTCGTTCTTGTATTTGCAGCCGGTACTGACTGTAGTGACCAATATTGACGCTGATCATATGGAAACGTATGGCCATGATTTTAATCGACTAAAGCAGACATTTGTGGAATTTGTTCAGCACCTGCCTTTTTACGGCATGGCGGTATTGTGTATGGATGATCCGAATGTGTGCGAAGTGATGCCGCAGATTACCAAACCGATTACCACGTACGGGTTATCCGAGGGCGCACAGGTTCGTGCTATCGACATTCGGCATCATCACAACCAAATGAAGTTTACCGCAATAGTGGGTGTGAATGGCTCAGCGCGCAAACTGGATATCACGCTTAATTTGCCCGGATTACACAACATACAAAATGCATTGGCGGCAATTACGGTTGCTAATGAGATTGGCGTACCGGATGCAGCGATTGTTAAGGCGTTGGCGGAATTTAAAGGTGTGGAAAGGCGTTTTCAGCAATATGGCGAGATTAAAATATCCGCTCAGAAGAGTTTCACACTGATCGATGATTATGGCCATCATCCGGCTGAGATGGAGGCGACCGTAAAAGCCGCCCGTGGCGCTTTTCCTGATAGGCGTTTGGTGCTGGCATTTCAGCCACATCGCTATACGCGCACCAGAGATGTATTTGAAAATTTCATTAAAGTGCTATCTCAAGTAGATGTATTGTTGTTAACGGAAGTGTATTCGGCAGGAGAGGATCCCATTATTGCAGCGGATAGTAAGTCATTGGCACGTTCAATTCGGGTGCAGGGAAAAGTGGAACCCATTTATGTTGAAGCCGTGAGCGATGTATCAGTTGCCATATTGGATGTTGTGCAAGACGGTGATGTGGTTCTGGTGATGGGTGCAGGCTCTATTGCCAAGGTGGCTCCGGATATTGCGCAAATGGGAAACAAACTGATTGTAGTGAACGGCTATGAACACTGAGCATCAATGCGAGATGATCGATTTGTCACACAGCACAGGACTCAATATGGTAGTAGCCGGTCAATTGACGGGTAAATTGGGTATGCATGGAATGCGTGGAGAAATGCGTGCGAATGAGCCTATGAGTAAGCATACTTCGTGGCGTGCCGGAGGCTGCGCTGAGCGCTATTACATACCGGCAGACTTGGCTGATTTTGTACATTTCTTGCAGCATTCGTCGGCGCATGAATCGGTGTATGTGATCGGGCTGGGTAGCAACCTGCTGGTTAGAGATGGTGGCCTGCGCGGCACTGTGGTGGCAGTTCATGCGCAACTCAATGATTTGCAATGGCTGGAACAGGATAACTTAAGTGGATTGATTTATGCCGGTGCCGGTGTGGCTTGTGCAAAAGTTGCACGATTTGCAGCCAAGCATGATTTGGTGGGGGCGGAGTTTTTGGCGGGTATACCAGGTACGATAGGCGGAGCACTTGCAATGAATGCCGGGTGCTTTGGCTCGGAAACCTGGAAAATCGTCGAGCGTGTGCAGGTTGTTAATCACGACGGTACTGTGCTGGTGCGTCAGCCTGAGGAGTACAAGATTGGTTATCGTAGTGTGAAGCTGCAATCGATATCAATCAACATAGCCGAATCTGAATGGTTTGCCGGTGGATATTTTAGATTGTTACGTGGCAATCAAGCGGAATCCCGACAAAAAATCAAGCAATTATTGGCACGACGTATTGACAGTCAACCGCTTCATCAACCGAACGCAGGCTCGGTATTTCGCAATCCGCCCGGAGATTATGCAGCGCGTTTGATTGAGGTCTGCGGTTTGAAGGGGCAGTGCATCGGTGGTGCCATGGTTTCACCCAAACATGCCAACTTTATCGTCAATACGGGTAATGCCAGCGCGACTGATATTGAAGCATTGATCCTGCTGGTACAAGACCGCGTCAAGAAAGAAACAGGGATTGAGTTAATCCAAGAAGTGCGGATTATCGGTGATGCCGGGAGGTGCTCATCGTGATTGCGCACAATTTCGGCAAGGTGGCAGTACTACTGGGCGGGCGCTCTGCAGAACGCGAAGTATCATTGCAAAGTGGGCAGGCTGTTCTGGATGCGCTGCGCAACAGCGGTGTTGATGCGCATCCATTTGATCCGGCAGAACAAGCATTGGAAGAGTTGTTGCATCAAGGCTTCAATCGGGTCTTTATCGCGCTGCATGGACGTTTTGGTGAAGATGGTACGATCCAGGGTGCGCTTGAATTGATGGGGTTGCCCTATACCGGCAGTGGCGTGATGGCCAGTGCGTTGGCCATGGATAAATGGCGCACCAAGTTGGTGTGGCAGGCAGCCGGTATTCAGTCTCCGCGTTACGCGCTACTGCAAGCTGACAGCAACTTTGAAGAAATCGCCGCAACACTGGGTCTGCCACTGATCGTTAAACCGGCACGTGAGGGCTCCACGATCGGTTTAAGTAAAGTGCATCATCAGCAGGATTTGGTAACCGCGTATCAATTGGCGGCGCAACACGATGCTTCGGTGCTTGCTGAAGAATTTATTGCTGGCAAGGAATTGACAGTGGCTGTTCTGGGAGAAACGCCACTGCCAATAGTAAGAATTGAAATAGCGGGTGAGCTTTACGATTATGAAGCCAAGTATTTATCGAGCGATACGAGCTATTTCTGTCCAAGCGGTTTGCCGCATGAACGGGAGTCCGCGATCCAAGCTCAGGCTTTGCAAGCTTATAGAGTACTGGGGTGTGAGGGCTGGGGCAGGATTGATTTGATACTCGACCAAGCGGGACAATTCTATTTTCTTGAAGCCAATACTTCTCCTGGTATGACAAGCCATAGTCTGGTACCTATGGCGGCAAAAACGGCAGGAATCTCATTTGAAGATTTGGTAATAAAAATATTGGCGTTATCTCATGTGGAATAACCATCAGGCGCTCAATTTGCTATCCAGGATATTGTTTACTTTAGTAGCAATAATGGTCCTGTATGCAATTGGCTTACAACTGATCAAGCCGCCGTTTTTTCCTATTAAAGAAATTAATATTCATAGTGTGGATGGTGCAAAAAAAGATGCCAAAGCACTGTTGAATATTACGCGCGAGCAGATTGAGCAACTGATAAAACACGACATCAAAGGAAATTTTATTTCAGTGAATCTCACTGAAGTGCGTCAAGCTTTTGTAAAATTGCCTTGGGTGCGTGATGTCAGAGTAAAGCGGGAATGGCCCCATGGTTTGAGTGTAACGTTGGAAGAACACCAGGTACTGGCCTATTGGGGCAGCCATGCATTAGTCAATACGCATGGCGAAGTATTTCGTGTCACGGTGGATAGGGATTTGCCGGTGTTTACCGGGCCTAAAGAGGCGAGTGCGCCGGAGGTCGCGCAGCGCTACCACCGTTTCAACAAGATACTGGCACCGTTACAGCAGTCTATCGTGGAAATCAGTCTGACGCCGCGCTATGCCTGGCGTATTCAGTTGAATACCGGGACGATGCTGGAATTAGGGCGCGATGAAACGGAAGAAAGGCTGGTTCGTTATGTTTCAGTCTATAACCACAGTATCGCGCGATTCAACCAGGAAGGGCCGTTGGCGTATGTCGATCTGCGCTATCCCAATGGTTTTGCTATCCGTGTGCCCGAAGTGATGCAGCATGTGCCGCGTAAATCCGGTTCGAAGAGAGAAACGTGAGACCAGGGAGAGAGATAACTCGATGAACAAAGCTAGGGAAAACAGAAACCTAATTGTTGGCCTTGATATTGGCACATCAAAAATTGTTGCCGTTGTTGCAGAGGTCGTTTCGGATGGAAGCTTCGAAGTGATTGGCTTGGGTAGTCACCCTTCGCGTGGATTGAAGAAAGGCGTGGTGGCCAATATCGAAACCACAGTGAATGCCATTCAACGGGCGCTGGAAGAAGCGGAATTAATGGCGGATTGTAAGATTCATGAGGTGTATACAGGAATCGCCGGTAGCCATGTCAGAGGCTTCAATTCAGACGGCATGGTTCCCATCAAAGATAAAGAAGTCACGGAAAAAGATGTGGAACGGGTGATGGAGGCGGCAAAAGCGGTGAATATACCGGCGGATCAGCAAATCCTGCATATTCTGAACCAGGAATTCATCATCGATGGCCAAGAGGATGTGCGCGAACCGGTGGGGATGAGCGGCATACGCTTGGAAGTAAAAGTGCATATCGTGACCGGTGCGGTTTCTGCGGCACAGAATATTATGAAGTGCGTGCATCGCTGTGGTCTTGAAGTGCGGGATTTAATACTGCAGCCGCTGGCATCCGCGATGGCCGTGTTATCCGATGATGAAAAAGACCTGGGTGTCTGTCTAGTGGATATCGGCGGCGGTACGACGGATATCGCAGTGTTTACCAATGGCGCAATTCGGCACACAGCGGTCATTCCGATTGCCGGCGATCAAGTTACCAATGATATTGCGATGGCGTTGCGTACCCCGACCAAGAGCGCTGAAGACATCAAATGCCGTTATGGCTGTGCCTTGAGGAGTCTGGCGGATACCCAGGAAATGGTGGAGGTTCCTGACGTGGGTAATCGCGGTTCGCGCCAGCTTTCCAGGCAAACATTGGCGGAAGTGATCGAGCCGCGAGTGGAGGAACTCTACTGCATGGTGCAGGCCGAGTTGCGTCGCAGTGGATTTGAAGAATTGCTTTCATCAGGCATAGTCATTACAGGCGGTTCTGCCTCATTGCGGGGAATGGTGGAATTGGGTGAGGAAATTTTTCATATGCCGGTGCGATTAGGTTTGCCTAACTACCATGGCAATTTAAAGGAAGTGATTCATACGCCGCGTTATTCTACGGGTATCGGCTTGATTATTGCCGGTATCGAGCAAATGCAGCATCAGCAAGGTTCAAAATTGCAAGGCGGTTCCGCCAAGCAGATTCTTTCGAAAATGAAAGGATGGTTTCAAAGGAATTTCTAATGAGGAATTTTCAGGGTGTATTAGCTGTCAGGTGGCTTTAATTTCAATGTACTAAAGGAGAAACAATATGTTCGAAATCATGAATAACGAAACTCAGGAAGCGGTCATCAAAGTCGTTGGTGTTGGTGGCTGCGGGAGCAATGCGGTGGATCACATGATCCAGAACGGCATGCAAGGTGTTGAGTTCATCAGTATGAATACTGATGCGCAAGCATTGAAAGGTAATAAAGCGCCGATGATATTGCAATTGGGAACAGGAATTACCAAAGGGCTGGGTGCAGGGGCAAATCCGGAGATTGGCCGTGAAGCTGCACTTGAAGATCGTGATCGCATTGCCGAGATGATTCAAGGCGCGGATATGCTGTTTATCACCGCGGGTATGGGCGGCGGAACAGGAACAGGCGCAGCACCGGTGGTTGCGCAAGTTGCCAAAGAAATGGGCATTTTAACCGTGGCGGTTGTCAGCAAGCCATTTGCATTCGAAGGCAGGCGCCTGGTTGCCGCGAGGGCAGGTATGGAAGCACTGTCACAACACGTTGATTCATTGATTGTGATCCCTAACGATAAACTGATGATGGTGTTAGGTAACGACATTTCCATGCTGGATGCATTTAAAGCGGCTAACGATGTGCTCTATGGCGCAGTCGCCGGCATTGCCGAAGTGATTAATTGCCCGGGTTTGGTTAACGTTGATTTTGCCGACGTGAAAACCGTGATGTCGGAAATGGGTATGGCGATGATGGGGTCAGCCATCGCAGCAGGTGTTGACCGTGCGCGTGTTGCGGCAGAACGTGCAGTTTCAAGTCCGTTACTGGAAGACATTTCCTTGTCGGGCGCACGTGGTATTCTGGTCAACATTACCGCCAGTTCATCATTAAAAATGCGCGAAGTACATGAAGTGATGAGTGCCATTAAGGGTTTAACAGCCGAAGATGCAACCATCATTGTGGGTACCGTGATTGATGAGAATATGGCGGAAGACTTACGTGTGACCATGGTGGCTACTGGGTTGGGCAGCGTTGCGAATCAGAGCCAGAGCACGCCCCTGACGATGATTCATAGCCGTACCGGAACAGACGATCGGGATTCGATCTATGCAGCGGAAGAACCAGCTGTCATGCGTACAGGCAGAAGAAGCAATGCTACAGTGGCAGCAATGCGTCAATCGGGTGTTGATCCAATGGATATACCGGCTTTCTTGAGAAGACAAGCCGACTAGTCTGAATTATTGGGAAATAAATGCTTTGCTGCCCTGTTGGTGATCCGGCAGGGTGGTTTTGCAAGTGATTGAATTTTGGGTGGACGGAATAATGATTGGGGTAGCTTAACCCAGGCATATTGAGTTTGTATAATTGTTTATTTCCATGTAACAAAGAACCTATAAAGACACCCAGCCTACTTCGCACTCCCCCGATTCCGTAGCGATATAGGCGGAATTTTCGGTAATGGTGACGGATATGTCCATGGTTCTTTGCGCCAGTTTTGCTAGTGTTTGAATATCTTTCCATTGGAATTGAAAAATCGATGCGGTCAGTTGCTTGAATTTCTCCTGCTCCTGTATCCACCAGACATCCGATTTGGAATTAAAGCTGTAAACCTTGACAGTTTGTGCGATCCGGGTTGCTTTTTTGATTCGATCGACAGCGGGTTCTCCGACATCGATCCATAAAGCGACCCGGCCATCTAAGGTGTGTGCCCATAAATCAGGTTCTTCGGCGCTACTTAATCCTTTTGTAAATGACAGAGATTCCTGCGCATTGATGCAAAATGCGAGGATACGCGCCATCATGCGTTCAAGTGTTTCTGATGGGTGTTGGGCGATGGTCAAGTTGAGCGTGTTGTAATAATTACGATCAAGATCGGTCAACGCGATCTTTAATTTATAAATGGTCGGTTTTAATGCCATAACTATCCAATCCGCTATTCATCAGTATTTTCTAGGCTTTCGGTTCTAAGGAAATGATATCGACTTGAGCAGTCTCTTGAGTCGGTTCAAACCATGCCAGCGTTTCGTGCAGTTTGACCACTTCGCCAACGATGATCAGCGTGGGTGGAGTCAAGTGAGAAGCGGCGGCGAGCTTGGGCAGTGTATTGAGGGTTCCAGTAACGATTTTTTGCTGCTGCGTTGTGCCTTGTTGAATGATCGCGGCAGGCATGGTGTCCGGTAGACCGTGGGCGATCAGTTGCTGGCATAAAACAGGCAGACCCAGCAGTCCCATATAAATCACAATAGTCTGGTTAGGGCGTGCGAGATAGGGCCAATCGAGATCAATGGTGTTATTCTTAAGATGGCCGGTGACAAAAATACAGGATTGCGCATAATCCCGGTGCGTGAGTGGAATGCCCGCATAGGCCGCAACGCCGGATGCAGCGGTAATGCCGGGAACTACCTGAAAGGGAATATGGTGCGACGCCAGCGTTTCAATTTCTTCACCGCCGCGCCCGAAAATAAAAGGGTCGCCGCCTTTCAGTCTGAGTACGCGCTTACCTTCCTGAGCCAGCCGCACCAACAGTTGGTTGATGGATTCCTGTTTCAGCGTGTGGCGGTTACGCTCCTTACCTGCATAAATACGAGTGGCGTCGCGACGCACTAGATTGAGAATGGCGGGTGAGACCAGGCGGTCATACACCACGACATCGGCCTGTTGCATCAGGCGCATGGCGCGAAAAGTGAGTAAATCTGGACTTCCAGGCCCCGCGCCCACCAGATAAACTTCACCTTGCGGCGGCTCATCTTTTTGGTGCTGTAGCGATTGCAACAAATAATCCTGGGCGGCTTGATCCTTTCCGGCCAATACCATTTCAGTCAGCGGACCTTGCAAGGTCCTTTCCCAAAAGATGCGCCTTTTTTCCGGGTGTGTGAAATGCTGCTTAACGTGTTGGCGAAATTTTCCTGCAATCGCAGCAAGACGTGCATAAGCGGCCGGTATCATGATTTCCAGTTGGGCTCGCAGTAGTCTGGCCAGCACGGGGGATTGTCCGCCGCTGGATATGACGATCAGTAACGGCGATCGGTCTACGATGGAAGGCATGATAAAGGTGCATAAATCCGGATCATCCACGACATTGATCGGAATCTGTCGTTGCCGAGCCGCTTCGGAAACCTGCTGGTTAACGGTGCGATCATTCGTTGCCGCAATGACTAAAGCAATATTTTCCAGATGTTTCGGTTGGAAATAGCCGGCGCAATGGTTGATTTTTCCTTGTGCCAGGAATTCGTTTAAGGTTGCATCCAGTTCGGGCGACACCACAGAAACTTGCGCGCCGGCTTCGAGCAGCAGCATAATTTTACGTGTAGCAACCTCGCCTCCACCTACTACCAAACAGGTTCTGTTGCTGATGTTGAGGAAAATTGGCAGAAAATCCATTGATCCTGAGTCTCGATAATGAATAAAGGAAGTACTGATTAATTCTAAGCCAAATATCGGCCCGTGAGTTGATCAGTACTTCCTTGAGATGCGATGATTATCTTCTATAAGATATCTGAGCGTAGAAAGTTATTCTGGCTGGTTTAAGTTTATAAACTGGATTCCAATTTCAGAATTTCTTCCAGTTTTATATTGATACCGCTGCCTTTAAATACGGTACCTACTTTTTTCTTATTCAGGTGCTCGATATTGAGATCGTATACTTCTTTAGACAACGGGAAGTATTTTACTTCGGTTACCAGTTCTGGCGCATTTTTCATGTAAAAATTAACATATTCGCTAACTTCTGGTTTGTCAGCTGATTGGGCATTGACATAGATGAATATCGGGCGCGATAACGGTTTGTAACTATTGTTTTCTACGGTTGCAGCGGAAGGAAGTACGCCGCCATTACCACTATCGACTGCGACTGCGTTAATTTTTTTAATGTTCTCAATATAATAAGCAAATCCGAAGAAACCCAGTGCGTAGATGTCACTGGCAACCCCTTGTACCAGAACATTGTCGTCTTCTGAGGCAGTAAAGTCACCGCGACTTGATTTGGCTTTTCCAACAATCGCTTCAGTGAAGTATTCAAATGTACCGGAATCCGCACCAGGGCCGTAGAGTTTGATTTTTTTGTCGGGCCATGCAGGATTTATTTGGTTCCAGTTAGTGACTTTACCTTGTGCTTCGGGTTCCCAGATTTTCTTCAGTTCCTCGGTGGTAATGGTTTTACTCCAGGTATTTTTGGGATTGACAACAACGGTCAACGCATCAAAGGCAATTGGCATTTCAATATATTGCACGCCTTCTTTTTTGCAAGCTTCCATTTCGGTGGGGGTAATGGGGCGGGATGCATTGACGATATCGATTTCATTTCGACAGAATTTCTTAAATCCACCGCCTGTACCGGAGATACCAACTGTCACGCGGACTGCACCGCGTTTGGCGATTTGGAAATCTTCTGCAACCGCTTCCGTAATAGGAAAGACAGTGCTGGAGCCATCAATTTTAACGATGGGGCTGGCATTGGCAATTCCTGTAGTCATGGATACGCTCAGCAGCATTGTTGCAGCGAGTGCTCCGAAGTTGATTGGATTGAACATTGATACTCTCCGGGTAAAAAATTTAAAATTAATGCAATATACTATTTCAGAATTGTTACAGAATTATGACAACCCAATTGTCTATGCCGGAACGAACCGTACATCGCATTGCAAGTAGCTAACCAGGCCGTAGAAAAACTATCTGCGTTGCCGTTGTAGTGTTAAAAACAGGCTCAAAATGCTCATTTATTAAGCATAAGCCTCATTTTTCCCTTGCACCGGCTGCTTCGAATACGCTTTTCAACGGCCTGTTAAATGAATGGGTTTCTATGCGTTGCTGTCAGTTTGCACTGCTTCAGCAATTTTTTCAGCCCAGTGATTGACTTTATGTTTTGATTCACCCTCAACCATCACACGAATGAGAGGCTCGGTGCCGGATGCGCGAATTAAAACACGTCCTTTCTCTTTCAAATCAGCTTCCGCTGCTTCCTGTGCGATTTTAACCGCCTTGCTGGTATTGAAGTTAAATGACTTGGGAATTTTTACATTAATGAGTCGCTGTGGGTATAGTAAGGTGCCGCGCATAAATTGCGCCAGCGTTTTCTTGGTGTCACGTAATGCATACAATACCTGCAAAGCCGCAATAATGCCGTCCCCCGTCGTATGCTTGTCTCTACAAATGATATGCCCGGAGTTCTCTCCGCCCAGGAACCATTTTTTTTCTTGCAATAGTTTCTGCACGTAGCGATCACCTACATTAGCACGGAGAAATGGAATATTTAATTTCTTAAAACGATTTTCTATCGCAAGATTGGTCATTAAAGTGCCCACAACGCCACCTTTGAGCGCCTTTTTTTGCTGACGATGCTTGGCGATGATGTAGATCAGTTGATCACCATCGTACAGTTTACCCTGTTTATCTACCATCATGACACGATCACCGTCGCCATCCAATGCGATACCCAAATCGGCATGGTGCTGTTTGACGGCTTTTTGTAGTGTCGAGGAATGGGTGGCGCCACACTCAAGATTAATATTCAGGCCGTTGGGTTGTGCCCCGATGGTGACCACTTCAGCACCGAGCTCATGCATCACATGGCCGGCAATATGATAGGTGGCACCATGTGCACAATCGACTACGATTTTTAGTCCGCGCAGATCCAGATGATAAGGGAAAGTACTTTTGCAGAATTCGATATAACGCCCGGTTGCATCTTTAAGACGTCGAACCTTGCCTAACTGTGCAGAAGAATTGGTTTCTATAGGGTCACTTATGCCTGCTTCTATTTTGTGTTCCATTTCATCGGGCAGCTTACTACCCGCAGCGGAGAAAAACTTGACGCCGTTGTCCTCAAATAGATTATGCGAGGCTGAGATAACAATCCCGGCTTGTAGCCGTAGCGCACGGATGAGGTAAGCAATGGCTGCTGTTGGCATGGGGCCGGACAGAAGTACATCGACACCGGCGGCACACAATCCCGTTTCAAGCGCTGATTCGAGCATGTAACCCGATACCCGGGTATCCTTGCCGATGAGAACCGTCGGCCGTTCCCCTTCTGCTAGGTGCCAATCTGCAGCAGTCAGAACTTTACCGGCTGAATACCCCAAATGCATGATGAATTCGGGAGTAATAGGATCTTTACCTACACGCCCTCGTATACCATCCGTTCCAAAATATTTTTTAGTCAATTTATATGTCTGATTGTTTTATAAATAAAAAGATATATGTAAAAAAATAATTAGTAACAGTTATTTTTTATACACCACAGTTTTGCATAGCTGTATAGATAGAGAGTGCATCCTTGCTTGCTTTGACATCATGTACGCGTACGATCTTTGCACCTTTAATCACGGCTAGCAAAGCTGCCGCGATACTTTCGTGAATCCGATAGTCCACGTTGTTTTCAGTAATGGCCCCGAGCATCGATTTACGCGATAGGCCAGCTAGTACTGGAACGTTAAGCATTGTAAATTCATTGAGTTGATTAAGCAATGTGTAGTTGTGCTGTAGCGTTTTGCCAAAACCAAAACCAGGGTCAATTACCAATCGATCTGGTGAGATGCCCGCAGATTTTGCCGCTTGAAGGCGCTGCTGCAGGAAATCCTTAACTTCGGATACGATGTCTTGGTAGTGTGGATTCGCTTGCATATTTTGCGGCGTGCCTTGCATATGCATCAAACAGACTTGCACATGATCGTGCTGTGCGATGACTTCCAATGCATCGGGGTTGCGTAGCGCATTGATATCATTAATCATGAAAGCACCTGCTGTGATTGCCTGCCTCATGACTTCAGGCTTGGAAGTGTCAATCGAAATTGGAATATAGGTATCAGCGAGTGCTTCTAGTACAGGAATGACACGGTTTAGTTCTTCATCGATACTAACCGATTGACTACCTGGGCGCGTTGATTCTCCGCCAATATCCAGTATGTCGGCACCCTCGGCAATAAGATCTTTGGCGTGCGCGATCGCTTTCTGTGTTGACAGATACCGTCCGCCGTCTGAGAAGGAATCAGGCGTGATGTTGATGACTCCCATAATTAATGGGCGGCTGGCTGAGGTGATGAAGTTTTGCGGTAATAAAGGCACAGTAAAAAGAGAAGTAGGAATGTGAAAACGGGATACGACTTTGTGATCGTATCCCGCTTTTTAGATGACTAATGATTAATCAACTTCTTTAACTATTTCGCGTGGTGCTTCGGGTTCACCTTGTTCATCAGGCTTCACCGATGATGACTCGCCGCCGCTTGTCGTCGTTGACATTGATTGAGGCGGTTTAGGTGGGCGTGGTGGGCGACCTTCCATAATATCCTTGATCTGATCGCTATCAATCGTTTCCCACTCCAATAAAGCTCGGGTCATGGCTTCAATTTTGTCTTTATTGGCCTCGATGAGTTTGCGTGCAATTGCATACTGCTCATCAACAATTCGGCGAACTTCCGCGTCAACTTTCTGCATGGTCGCTTCACTCATATTTTTATGCGTGGTGACCGAACGACCCAGAAAAACTTCGCCTTCATTTTCACCATATACCATTGGGCCAAGAATATCGGACATGCCCCATTGAGTTACCATTTGTCGCGCTAATTCCGTCGCACGCTCAAAATCATTGGAGGCGCCCGTAGTCATTTGCTTCATAAAAACTTCTTCAGCAATACGCCCGCCAAACATCACCGAAATTCTTTGCAGAATTTCTTCGCGCTCCATACTGAAACGATCTTCCGTCGGTAATTGCATGGTTACGCCCAACGCACGGCCGCGTGGAATAATCGTTACCTTATGAACCGGGTCAGTCTTCGGTAATAATTGTGCTACTACAGCATGCCCTGATTCATGATAAGCCGTATTGCGGCGTTCGTGTTCTGGCATAACCATTGAGCGTCGCTCTGCACCCATGAAGATTTTGTCTTTTGCACGTTCAAAATCATCCATGTCCACCAGACGCTTGTTACTGCGTGCCGCGAACAGTGCTGCTTCATTGACCAGATTGGCCAGATCAGCACCTGACATACCGGGTGTGCCGCGCGCCAGAATATCGGCCTTGACATCGGGCGAAAGCGGTACTTTACGCATATGTACATGAAGAATTTGTTCGCGGCCACGTATATCAGGTAGTGGTACCGTTACTTGACGATCAAAACGGCCGGGACGTAACAAAGCAGGGTCCAACACATCAGGACGGTTGGTTGCTGCAATCACAATCACGCCCATGGCGCCTTCAAAGCCATCCATTTCCACCAGCAATTGATTGAGTGTTTGCTCACGCTCATCGTTTCCGCCGCCCAGACCAGCACCCCGTTGACGACCTACCGCATCAATCTCGTCAATGAAAATAATGCAAGGTGCATGTTTCTTGGCTTGCTCAAACATATCGCGTACTCTCGATGCGCCCACGCCGACAAACATTTCCACAAAATCAGAGCCTGAAATGCTGAAAAACGGTACTTGCGCTTCCCCAGCAATCGCACGAGCCAGCAGTGTTTTACCTGTTCCTGGACTGCCTACCATCAAAACGCCGCGTGGAATACGTCCACCCAGTTTTTGGAACTTGGTCGGATCACGCAGGAATTCAACCAACTCTGCAACTTCTTCTTTTGCTTCCTCGCAACCGGCTACATCATTAAAAGTCACTGTGTTGGCTGCTTTATCGAGCATACGCGCTTTGCTTTTACCGAACGAAAATGCGCCGCCATTGCGTCCGCCACCTTGCATTTGGCGCATGAAGAATATCCACACCCCAATCAGCAACAACATTGGGAACCATGAGATGAAAATACTCATTAGCATGGAAGGTTCTTCTTCCGGTTTAGCTTCAATAATAACGCCAGCTTTCAGTAAATCGCTCACCATCCAGGGATCCGACGGCGCGTAGGTTGTGAAACGTCTGCCATCAGACTTTGTACCTTTAAGCGTCCGTCCTTCGATGACAACTTTAGCGATTCTGCCTTGATTCAATTCAGTAATGAATTGAGAGTATTCCATAGGTACTTGCGCCGGTTGACGTACGCTGAATTGATTGAATACGGTCATCAACACAAGTGCAATTACCAGCCAAATGGCCATGTTTTTAATTAAATTATTCAAAATAGCTCCTTGATTTGCACCTTAAAATCATTGATTAGTCATTCTAACTCTATTTTGCAAAATATAACAGAACAGTTCATGTCATATGAATTTGCTGCAGAATTATCATCTTACTACTGACATTGACTGTATTCGGTTATTTCTTCTTGTCGAGTCCTAATAAATATAGTTCATTACTGCGGTCACGCGAAGCCTTGGGTTTTCGTATTGCCACGCTTTTGAATCCAGCGCGCATATCACGCAAAAATTGATCAAAATCCCTGCCTTGAAAAACTTTGACCAGAAAATTCCCACCATAGTTCAGTTGCTCCAGTGCGAATGCCAGTGCCAGTTCAGCCAAATACATACTCTTGGCCTGATCGCTGACTACAATACCACTGATATTGGGCGACATGTCTGAAATGACAAGATCCGGATGATGGTTATCCAGATGTTTTTTCAGTTCATGAATCGCACATTCTTCTCTAAAATCATTTTGAATAAATTCAACGCCCGGTAGTGGCTGCATATCCAGAATATCCAATGCAATAACTTTGCCTCGATTGCCTACTTTATGGCTGACAACTTGAGACCAGCTGCCAGGTGCTGCGCCCAGATCAACAACAATCATACCCGGTTTTAATATTTGGTCACGTTCAATAATTTCAAGTAACTTATAGGCAGCACGTGAGCGGTAGCCCTCTTTCTTAGCCTGCTTGACAAAAAAATCATTGACATGCTCTTTCATCCAGGCTTTGCTGGTTTTAGCCCGCTTCATCAAGTAGAATAATGCGTTTCAAGAGAATGTATGTTAACACTAACTATTGCACATCGACGCGAACTTAAAGCGCGAGCACACGCGCTCAATCCGGTCGTGATGATCGGAAAAACCGGGTTGTCCGCCAGTGTGATTGAAGAACTGGAACGCGGGCTGGTAAGCCATGAATTAATCAAAGTTAAAGCCCAAATTGACGATCGGATTGCCAGAAATGCGCTGTTTGAGGAGATCTGTCAGCAGCTAAATGCTGCACCAGTGCAGCATATTGGCAAAATATTTGTGATTTATCGGCCTAAGCCGGAGGAAATCGATAAAAAACCTGTTCGCACACCGGCAAGAAAGAAACGTGAACCTTTTCGTACCAAGCGCAGCTTTCAGAGCTGAAATTTCTTCTATTTCCTAAATGTACTTAACATCGAGTATTTCATACTCGCGTATGCCGCTAGGTGCTTGAACTTCCGCAATATCTCCGGCATATTTGCCAATTAAGGCGCGTGCAATGGGTGAGCTGATGGAAATTTTTCCATCCTTGATGCTGGCTTCATCGTCGCCTACAATTTGATAAGTCACCATTTCACCGCTTTGCAAATCTTCCAGTTCGACGGTGGCACCAAAGACGCACGCGCCATCCGCGTTAATGAGGGCTGGATTGATGATCTGTGCACTGGAGAGTTTACTTTCCAGTTCAATAATGCGTCCTTCAATAAATCCCTGCTTTTCCTTGGCAGCATCATATTCGGCATTTTCAGAAAGATCGCCGTGAGAGCGTGCTTCCGCAATCGCTGCAATGACCGCCGGGCGGTGCACGGCCTTCATTTCATGTAGTTCCTTGCGCAATGCTTCTGCACCAGCTACCGTTAATGGAATAGTACTCATGGTGATTTTTTGCCTTTCATTTCATCTTGTTTCTTAAAATATAAAAGAAGAGATTATTTATGTTTTAAGCTGCATATGCAACTTCTGCAGGTTATAAGCTCGTAGTTCACGCCTGTTGATTATACTCATACAAGCAGCACGTGCGCCTGCTAACGTTGTGTAATAGGTTATTTTTGCTTGCAGCGCGGCGTGGCGAATCGAATATGAATCTCGTATAGCGCTGCGCTGATTATTAACAGTATTAACGATTAAATTGATCTCGCCATTTTTAATCATATCCACAATATGTGGGCGACCCTCCGCCACTTTGTTAATGACAATGACATTTATGCCGGCTGCTGTAATTGCGGCGGCAGTGCCACGTGTCGCATACAAGGTGAAACCGAGGTCTGAAAGGTTGCGCGCGATTTCAACGGCATGTGATTTGTCAGATTGCCGTACGCTGATAAAAATCTTGCCGGAAGTGGGCAGGCGCACATCTGTCGCTAGTTGGGATTTAACAAAGGCTTCAACAAAAGTAACGCCCACTCCCATCACTTCACCGGTGGATTTCATTTCCGGACCCAGAATCGTATCAACACCTGGGAGTTTAATAAAGGGGAATACCGCTTCTTTGACGGAATAATATTCCGGAATGATTTCTTTGGTAACGCGCTGATCGATTAGAGATTTTCCTGTCATGCAGCGTGCCGATATTTTTGCCAACTGGAGGCCGGTTGCTTTGGAGATGAAAGGTACGGTACGGGATGCCCTGGGATTGACTTCAAGTACATAGACCGTATCGTCCTGAATCGCAAACTGTATATTCATCAATCCAATAACATGCAGTGCACGTGCCATTTCAGCAGTCTGGCGGCGTAATTCATCCAGCATTTCAGGCTGCAAGTTGAAGGTCGGCAGCGAACACGCGGAATCACCGGAATGCACGCCCGCCTGTTCGATATGCTCCATGATGCCACCGATCAGCACGGTTTCTCCGTCATAGATGGCATCGACATCCACCTCCGTGGCATTGGTGAGAAAATGATCCAGTAATACCGGCGAATCATTGGAAACTTTAACGGCTTCACGCATGTAGCGTTCCAGGTCGGCTTTTTCGTGCACGATTTCCATCGCACGCCCACCCAATACATAACTGGGGCGTACCACCAGCGGGTAGCCGATTTCTTCAGCCGCGATCAAAGCGGCTTCGGGGTTGCGCGCAGTACGGTTAGGTGGTTGTCGTAAGCCCAACTGTTGCAGCATTTGCTGAAAGCGTTCACGATCTTCCGCGCAATCGATCATATCCGGGCTGGTACCGATAATCGGCACACCATTAGCTTCCAGATCGCGTGCAAGTTTGAGCGGTGTTTGTCCGCCATACTGCACAATGACGCCGTCGGGTTTTTCTACCGCGACGATTTCAAGTACGTCCTCCAGCGTCAGCGGTTCAAAATACAAACGATCGGATGTATCGTAGTCGGTCGAAACGGTTTCCGGGTTGCAGTTGACCATGATGGTTTCAAAGCCGTCCTCACGTAACGCTAATGCCGCATGGACGCAACAATAATCAAATTCAATGCCTTGACCGATACGATTGGGCCCACCGCCCAGTACCATGATTTTCTTTTTGTCTGTGGGTTTTGCTTCGCATTCATCTTCGTAAGTGGAATACATGTATGCGGTGCTGGTGGCAAATTCAGCCGCACAGGTATCGACACGTTTGTAGACCGGCCGCAAGTTGAGTTGGTGGCGGTAAGTGCGGACTGCGGTTTGCCCGGTATTGAGCAGCTTTGCCAAGCGTCGGTCAGAAAAACCGCTGCGCTTGAGTTTGCGTAGTGCTTGTCGATCCAGTGTTTCCAGTGTTGTATCGGTCAGCGCCTGTTCTTGCCTGACCAGATCTTCAATTTGTGCCAGGAACCAATTATCGATATGTGTCAGCTGGTGGATTTCGTCAATTGACAGTTTGCAACGGAACGCATCAGCGATGAACCAGATCCTTTCCGGACCAGGGTTGGCCAGCTCGGTCCGGATGATTTCCAGGTTATCGGTTTTTTCATCCAGGCCGTCAACACCCGTTTCCAATCCACGTAAGGCTTTCTGCAGAGATTCCTGGAAAGTGCGGCCAATCGCCATGACTTCGCCGACCGATTTCATCTGCGTGGTCAGGCGATCATTGGTTTGTGGGAATTTTTCGAACGCAAAACGCGGCACCTTGGTGACGACGTAATCAATAGTGGGTTCAAAGGATGCCGGCGTGATGCCGCCCGTGATATCGTTGTCCAGTTCATTCAGGGTATAGCCGATCGCCAGCTTGGCAGCAATTTTGGCAATCGGAAAACCGGTTGCTTTTGAAGCCAGTGCGGAAGAGCGCGATACGCGCGGATTCATTTCAATCACCAGCATGCGACCGTTTTCAGGATTAATGGCAAATTGCACATTGGAGCCACCGGTTTCCACGCCGATTTCACGCAACACGGCGATCGACGCATTGCGCATCAGTTGATATTCCTTGTCGGTCAGTGTTTGTGCAGGCGCTACTGTAATCGAATCACCGGTATGCACACCCATCGGATCGACATTTTCAATGGCACAAACGATAATGCAGTTATCGTTTTTATCCCGCACCACTTCCATTTCAAATTCTTTCCAGCCAATGACGGATTCTTCGATCAGCAATTCCTTGGTGGGGGAAGTTTCCAATCCGCGTTCGCAGATACCCAAAAATTCTTCGCGGTTGTAGGCGATACCGCCGCCACTGCCGCCCATCGTGAAAGAAGGACGGATAATGACCGGATAGCCCACCATGGCTTGAACTTGCAATGCTTCTTCCATGCTGTGTGCAACTGCCGAGCGGGCAGAATTTAGTCCGATACGCGTCATCGCTTGTTTGAATTTTTCACGATCCTCAGCCATGTCGATGGCTTCACGTGACGCACCGATGAGTTCGACACCGTATTTTTCCAATACGCCATGTTTGACCAGATCCAATGCGCAGTTTAGCGCGGTCTGGCCACCCATGGTGGGTAGTAGTGCTTGCGGCCGCTCGATGGCAATGATTTTTTCGATCATGCCCCAGGTAATCGGCTCGATATAGGTGGCATCGGCCATTTCCGGATCGGTCATGATGGTGGCGGGATTGGAATTCACCAGGATGATGCGATAACCTTCTTCGCGCAAGGCCTTGCAGGCTTGTACACCGGAATAATCAAATTCGCACGCCTGGCCAATAATAATGGGGCCGGCACCGATGATGAGGATGGATTGAATGTCGGTACGTTTAGGCATACTTTCTAACGGGTAAAATTGCGTGGTTTATGGTCGAATTATCGAATTATTGTGGGGACTGATTTTTATAATGCTGCATCATTTTGATAAAACGATTGAACAGATAATCCGCTTCATGCGGCCCTGGACTGGATTCCGGATGGCCCTGAAAACAAAAGGCGGGCTTGTCCAGTAACTCAAATCCTTGCAGACTACCGTCAAACAACGATATATGCGTGATACGCGCATTATTCGGCAAGGTATCCGCATCCACCGCAAAACCGTGGTTCTGGCTGGTGATGATCACTTTGCCGCTATCGACATCTTGCACCGGATGGTTGGCGCCATGATGGCCGAATTTCATTTTGATGGTACGTGCGCCAGTAGCCAGTGCAAGTAGTTGCTGGCCGAGGCAAATGCCAAAGATGGGGATATTCTTTTCCAGCAATGCCTGGGTGGCGGAAATCGCGTAATCACAAGGCTCCGGATCACCCGGTCCATTGGAAAGAAAGATGCCGTCAGGCTGCACCGCCAGAATCTCGTCAACCGAGGTTTGTGCGGGGAAAACGGTTACCTTGCAGCCGCGTTGCGCCAGTTTGCGTAAAATGGTGCGTTTGATACCAAAATCAAATGCGGCGACGTGATACTGGGTATTTTCCTGAATCCGAAAGCCATTATCCAATGACCATTCACCTTCCGTCCAAGTATATGATTGCCGGCAACTGACCGCTTTGGCAAGATCCATGCCGGCCAATCCAGGGAATGCTCTGGCAGCCTGTAATGCTTGGTCTTCATCAATATTTCCCGCCATGATACAGCCGGATTGCGCGCCTTTCTCCCGTAAAATGCGCGTGAGCTTGCGCGTATCAACCTCAGCGATGGCAACGACACGCTGCGCTTGGAGAAATTCGGATAATGTCTGGGTCATGCGGTAATTGCTGGCAGCCAGCGGCAGGTCACGTATCACCAAGCCGGCGGCGTATACTTTGTTGATGTTACCGGATTCAAAATCTTCCGGATTGGTACCGGTGTTGCCAATATGCGGATAAGTCAGGGTGATGATCTGTTGACAGTACGAGGGATCGGTTAATATTTCCTGGTAACCGGTCATTGCTGTATTAAAGGCGACTTCGCCGGTATTGATACCGTCAACACCAATAGACACGCCACGAAAAATTGTTCCATCGGCAAGTGCGAGGATGGCGTGCGGGCGTTGTGACACAAAAAACTCCTTGGATACTGACAAGATATGGAAATTGTGCCAAGACTAACAAGTTTTTAAATGCCTTGGCTTTGGTAAGGGATTATACGTGAAAAAGGTTTGTTTTTGTATGCCGGTGCTTTGAGGCTAACTATAAGTTAGTCTTGCCAGCTTTGTGCTTGCGTTGCGCTGTTTTCTGAGTGCTTTAGGTTTGAAAGGAGAGAAGCCTCAGTTTTTTGAATTATTCTTCAACTGATCAATGACCAATTGGCGGATATCGTAATTTTCCCCTGGGTTGATAATGATGAAATCCGGATTATTCGAATTCAAGTAATCCAACCCACGCTCTTTCCCCGCAGCGAGGAAGTCAGTGATCGCCAGTTTGTAGGTTTTTTTGGGGACAATCGGGGCACCGTTAACCTGCCAAGCGCCATTGACTTGCTGTGTATGGGCGGATTGCAGGAAGCCGCCCGAACCGCTATTCACCAACCCTTGATTCAACACTTTTATCAGCAGATTACCTGTTATCGTAGCCAGTTGGGCTTTGCCACCAAAAGGCAAAATACGAATGACATCGTAAACGGTGATTTTACCTGCCGGCAGAACGTCATCAATGCGAATCGAACCGCTATTGTAGAGCGAGAATTCGGCTTCAGGGTAAGGGCGCAGCAGGCTTTGGGCTATCAGTTCAGTGAGATTGGTTGGATGGTTGCGCACGTTGGATTCGAATCCATCCAGTGCTTCCGTGGTTGTTGTCACTACCGCTTCAGGTTCAAAACCTTGTTCGCGGAAAGCGTTGAAAGCAATATTCATCCATTTATCGACCACTGCTTTGATGGCCGGATCTTCTGTCAGACTGTCGTTGATGGGTGCAAACGTGGGTTTGATTTCGGTTTTTCCGGTTTGTGGGTCAAAGTAAAGATCAACTACATAGACTGAGCGCACATTAGCGTCACTTTTCAATATCGGTGCGAAATTGCCGCGCCAGTTTTGGTGGTTCTCGTGTTCGTGTCCGCCCAGTAGTAATCCGATTTGTGGATAGGCTTGTAACAATTTGATATCGTCGCCAATGTTCTGATGGGCTAAAGCAATGATAAAGTCGGACTGCTGATTAAGCAGCTGCACGATTTGATCATGCGCGGTGGTCAATGGATCGGAATAGCGGACATGGCTGGGTTGATTGATGGGCAAGGTCAATCCGAACAGGCCGATTCTGAATGTTTTTCCGCTCTTTTTGTCGTGAATCGGGATGACAAGATTTTGCTGAACGCCTGCAAAAGGCTGACCGTCAGCAGCGAATACGTTGCTGGATACCCAGGTGAATTTTGCTTCCTGGATGCGTTGATTGAGCTGATTTTCCTTGATATCAAATTCGTGATTGCCAAAGGTGGCATAGTCCAGCGCGAAGTGATTCAATACATCAACCATCTGCCTGCCGGCTAGTCGATCGCCTTCATACTGGGCAGTGCCAATCGCGGAAGGACTCAGCAGATCCCCGCCTAATGTGGTGAGGGTATTGGGGTTGCGCGCCCGCAATTGATTGCGCAGTGTGGCAACTCGTGCGATTCCGCCTTCTTTGCCGCCACTGACGGGCATGATTTCATAAATATCACTAAAGTGCAGAATCGTCACGTGAATCCTGTGATCGTCGATACGGGTAGCTGGCAGCGTGCTGCAAGCCACTGCGGTAAAGGCGGAAAATAGTGCGAAGAGAGTAAAGTAAGGTTTTTTCACGATGGTTTTGGTAGTTTCTATTTCAGAGCCATATTAAAGTGTTACTCAATACCTGACAAATTGCATGTGATTTTTCTAACAGAAGGGGAATCTGCGAGCGTGTAAAGTGCATCATCAGTGCAATTGTGTTACTGAGGAATGCTGGTTTTTACTGATTCTCAGTGGGTTTTTCATGAAATTGCGGTATTACTGTTATCAGTGACTGATTCTGAATATAATCAAGAGCTGTCGGAAGATATAAAAGCAATACAATCTGCCAAGATTGAGCTAGTAGATTGAGCTGGTAGCACGGACCTCGAATCAGATTAATCCAGGGTCAGGTCATATGAAGAACAAGAAATTATAAAAGATAATGGGTTTTTGTTCTTGATAATACTGATTAAATCAATTCAAGTAGGAAGGGGAATGATCGTGAAAAAATATTTTGTATCGTTAGAAAAACGGCTTTTGATTTTTATTTCAGCATTGATTCTCTTCATCGGAATATTATCTGCTTGTACGTTAATCCCGGAGACTGATCCTGTGCGTGGTGCGACCACTGTCACACAAGATCGATTTGGCGATAGCTATACAACGATCAAGTATCTTGATCAAGGCTGGGATAATGCAGACAGCTTGTGGTTTTATACCACCACGCAGGGATCCAACCTGATGCCCTATGATTTCTTCATGGTGTTGGAGCAGCCTAAAAAACAAGAACCTTTCCGTGCGGATGACAATATGAATTTCTATCGTTACCTACCGCAGAAAGCCACAGCCACCAATCCCGATGCGTTACCCGTCGGATGGGTGAAAGATGGCTATAAGGGAAAACAGTTCGTAGGTTTGACTTGCGCAGCCTGTCACACCGGGCAGATAAACTATAACGGTGTGGGGGTCCGTATCGATGGCGGTCCAGCTACTGCGGATATGGAAAGCATCATGAAGGATATCGCGAAAGCCCTGTATTACACACGCAAAAATGAAGACGTCAGGAATCGGTTTGTTAAGAATGTGCTGGCGCGGGGTAACTACAAAACAGAAAAAGAGGTACTGGATGACCTGGATGTCTATAGGCAGCGCATTGCCAGCTACATTACCATCAATCACAGCGACGTTGCTTATGGGTATGCGCGACTGGACGCGTTTGGACGCATTTATAACCGAGTGCTGGAACATCTTGTCAATGAGCGTGTGCTAAGAGAGTTGTTGCGCGATGGCAGGCTGGCAGACGGTAAAGATATCACGGCAGCAGACCTCGATAAAATTACCCAGAATGTCAGCAGAGTGATGAGTGGCGATGAGCGTGACGATGTTGTCAATCGTCTCGTTGAGACCCTGGGTTGGGAGCAGCTAGGGCATTTGCGCCAGAAATTGTTTAATCCGCCCAATGCGCCGGTCAGTTACCCATTTTTATGGGACATTCCCCAACACGATTATGTACAGTGGAATGGATTGGCCGCTAATGCCGGGCTTGGTCCGGTGGGGCGCAATACCGGTGAAGTGATTGGCGTGTTTGGCACGCTTGACTGGCGCGAAGAAAAAGGCACGACATTATCAACACTGATTGGTAAAACGGACGTCAATTTTACATCATCAGTCGATGTGCATAACCTGCGCAAAATTGAATCCCGTTTACAGAAACTGCAATCTCCCGAATGGCCGGAAGAGATTCTAGGCGCGATAAACAAGCAAAGCGCAGCACGTGGCAAACCACTATTTAATGACTACTGTGCAGGCTGTCATACCGGAATCAATCGTGCTGACCCCGAGCGCCGCGTTGTCGCTAAAATGTCGAGAATCGACGATGTCGGGACCGATCCGGCGATGGCGAGGAACAGCACGGCATATACAGGCTTCTCTGGCATCCTGCGTAATCAGTATGTGGGCGTTGGTGTAGGCGATATTTTGCTTGATCAGGAAGCACCCGTGGCAGCCTTACTGACCAAGGCAACTTTAAACGTGGTAGCGACACCTGATCCCGATAAATTGTTTTTTCAACGCTGGGGTGATTGGATCGTAGACATTGCAACAGCGTTTTTTCACAATGAAATCAAGCCCTCAATCAAGCATGGCAATTATGATCCGGACACCACGGCCAGCCCGTTGGCTTCTTTGAATTCGTATAAGGCACGACCATTAAATGGCATTTGGGCGACCGCGCCTTATCTGCATAATGGTTCCGTGCCTACGCTGTATGACTTGTTGCTGCCCAAAAAACGACCAGGTGATCCGGAAGACGGTGAATATCGCCCTGAACAGTTCGAAGTGGGATCACGCGAATTTGATCCGGTCAGGGTGGGCTTTAAAAGCAGTGGGTATCAGGGATTTACTTTTAAAACGATGGATCCGAATGGCGAAGAAATTAGGGGCAATAGTAACGCCGGTCACGAGTATGCATCCGGTAAGACAGCACAACTCAATGGTAAAGTTTTAAAACCACTCACTAAAGAGCAGAAATTGGATTTGCTGGAATACCTCAAGACACTGTGATCTGAATCATTTCTTTAACGATCCTTATTAATGAAAAGGGAGTAATGCAATGAATACCAGGACAAGTTATCTTGAACAGTATGATGCAGCGCCTGACGTCGATAAATTTCCATTAGCGCGTCGCTGGATGAATACAGAGCCTTTGCCATTTTTTAAAGAGTTGCGTGAGAAGCGTCCCATTTTGGTGACCCCGAAATGCACACTGGTTACCCGGTTTGACGATGTGAGAGAACTACTGACGATGTATAAAGTATTTACCGTCAAGCCTTATGTGCCAAAAATGGATAATTACCTGATGATGCATGATGATGATGCGCTGCATACCCGTGAGAAATCACTGATGCAGTGCATGCTGAATCGTGACGATCTCCCCAAAGTGCGTAGTATGGTAGAGGATATTGCACGAGGAATTCTCAGTCAGAGCAATGGCCGGATTGAGGTTGTCAATGATTTTTGTCGTACGGTTCCAGCCATGTTGGTACAAAAGTACTTCGGATTAACCGGTGCCAAGACGGCTGATTTGATTGAGTGGTCTTACTGGAATCAATACGACACCTTTCATAATCAGCCCTTCGATTTGGTGCCTGCAGAATTGTCGCAGCAGATTATAGATCGTCATAGTGAGACTTCCAAAAAGCTCGGAAGCTATATTACGATGCTCATTGCGAAGCGCCTGCTGGCGGTTAAACTCGAAAAATGGACGTTTTCAACCATTATCAGGTTGCGAGATGATATTGTGACGAGAATGTTACGTACCAGTTTTGCCAAAGAGCTGGATTTTGATATCAAGCGCTTGGGAGTGAACGCCGGCGGTCTTCTGATCGGCGCGATCGAAACCACTTCACAGGCCGTAGCGCAAGTACTGCAATACTTATTTCAGCACCCTGAATGGTTGGCCACGGCAAAGACTGCTGCGCAGAAGGAAGATACTACCGAGTTCGATGGCATCGTATGGGAAGCTTTGCGCTTTGTGCCGATTACGCCTTATTTATTCCGTACCACTGCGAGCGATTATACGGCAGCAAAAGGTACGGATTATGAGACTGTGCTGCGTACCGGTACTTATGTGTTACCGGTAACGTTATCAGCCATGTTTGACGAACGGGCGTTTGAATCGCCGGAAAAATTCATGCCACAACGCAATTGGTATAACTATTTCCATTTTGGCTTTGGTAGCCATGAGTGCCTGGGGCGTTATGTAGGTATGGTGATGATTCCTGAAATGGTGCGCCAGGTATTATTGAAGAAGGATGTCGAACCCAAAGGCAACATGGATTACAAATCCGGCCCCTTTCCTGAGTCATATGATCTTGCGTGGGTTGTGTAGTCAATGTGGCAAGTCGTTGAAGAGTTTCGGCGCTACTGATCTTACGAGATCCAGTGTTCTATCGCCCAAATTTGCTTGTGATTTTTAGCGACAAAACACTGAATGAGCTAAACATTAATAATTGGATTTTTCTTCAGTCGATCTGGCCTTTCCGCCGCCTTCCTGATCACCGGCTGGTATTTGATGGAATGGCTGGATCGTTTTGCCATAAGCTTCAGGATCAGGTGTCTCTGGTGCTGTCGGCTTGCCGCCGCACGCAACTAATGTCATCACTGCAGCCACTACAAAAAAATGTGTAATTCTCATGAGGAACCTTCTGTTAGTTGATAATGAATTGTTTTTGTTACGCGATTCGTAGGCTACCGGTTGAGCTGGTATGGCACATTGATTTGAATCAAACTAAAGTATTTTAATTAGCAGTAGCGTGCTCAGTAGTACAAATCAGATTTTCTCATTTGACATTTGAGACAACCGGTCGTATTATAAAGCTATGTCTAAATCAGCCAAAAAAGAATACAATAGAGAAAACCTGTTAAATCAGGGTGTTAATCTGTTTATGAATCAAGGCTATCATGGGACAGGGTTACAGGAAATTCTGGATGCGGTCAGTGTTCCCAAAGGTTCTTTTTATAATTACTTTGGTAGTAAAGAGGATTTCGGTGCTGATGTCATTCAGCACTACACTGAGCCGTTTATTATGCAGCTAACAACCCATTTGGATAACTCCGGTGCTGATGCACTCAGCGCGATCAGACGCTATTTTGATGAACTCATTGTAGATCTTGAAAAGAACGAGTTTAAAGGTGGCTGCCTGTTGGGTAATTTTATGGGAGAAATGGGCGATACCAGTGAAGTTTGCCAAAAATCGCTGCAATCCGCGGTCAAGCGTTACCGGGATTTATTACAACTCGGATTGGTTAAAGCGCAGCAGCAAGGTACGGTAAGACTGGATAAGTCAGCGGAAGAAATGGCTGATTTGCTGGTGAATGCTTGGCAAGGTGCTTTATTGCGAATGAAAATAGAAAAATCATCCGCTCCGATTAAGCAGTGTTGTCAGGATTTGCTAGGAGATTATTTCAGGTCCTAATTTTTTTGCTTAAATAAATACGACCGGTCATATTCATTTAATTTCATTCAATAGGAGATAAAAATGCCAAAATATATTATCGAACGGGAAATCCCCGGCGCAGGTTCACTGACACAACAAGATTTACAAGCCATTTCGCAGAAATCATGCGGTGTGCTGAGCAGCATGGGACCACGCATCCAATGGCTGGAAAGCTATGTGACGGATGATAAAGTCTATTGCATCTACATCGCGCCCGACGAAGCGACCATCAGAGCACATGCCGAGCAAGGCGAGTTTCCCGCTAATCGTGTTGCACGAATCAAATCCGTGATCGATCCAACCACCGCTGAGTAGTGCGGGAAAATTACGATTGCTCATGAAAATGAGTATGTTAAAAGGAGATTATGTTCATGCAATCCTACGTCATTCGATCCACGGCACTCATTCTAATCCTGACTGTCGCCGGTATCTCTGAGTCTTTCGCTGATAATGCAGCGGCAACTGCGACCAAAAAACATGAAGCTGCCACAGGAACGGGAGGTGGCCATAAGCATTACGTGCAATCGGATGAAGGGCAGAAGCCAGGCCCAGATGGTCAGCTTGCCCCCAAGTTGCACAATTTAGGGGAACATACGTTTCCCGTCAGCACCCGCAATCCGTTAGCGCAGCAGTACATCAACCAGGGTCTCAATCTTGCTTATGCATTCAATCATGCCGAAGCACGCCGGGCGTTCCGCGAGGCGGCGCGATTGGATCCCGGCCTTGCGATGGCTTATTGGGGGCAGGCGCTGGTGCTGGGTCCCAACATCAACGCCATGATGGAGCCGAACGAAGAGCCTCAGGCGCTGGAGATCGTGCAGCGGGCCAAGTCATTAATGGCGGATGCGCCACCGAAGGAACAAGCACTGATCAAGGCGCTTGAGAAACGTTATTCCGGGCAGGCTGAGCAACGGCAGGCGAATAATAAGGCTTATGCGGAGGCCATGCGGGAAGTGCATCAGCGTTTCCCGGATGATGCGGATATTGCAATGCTGTATGTGGAATCCATGATGGATCTAAGGCCTTGGGGTTACTGGATGCTGGATGGTCAGCCGTATGAGGGGACAGCCGAAATCGTCGCGCTGACCGAAGAAGTATTGCGGCGCAATCCAAAGCATCCAGGCGCCCTGCATATGTATATCCACCTGATAGAGCCGACAAGTACGCCCGAGCGTGCAGAAAAAGCAGCCGATACACTATTGACGCTGATGCCTGCAGCGGGACACATGATACACATGTCATCGCATATTTATCAGCGCGTAGGCCGGTATGCGGATTCAATGAAGAGTAATCAGCTGGCAATCGCGGCGGATGAAGATTACATCGCGCAGAGTCGCGCGCAAGGCTTGTATCCGATGGTGTATTATCCGCACAACATCCATTTTCTTTGGTTCGCAGCTAGCGTGGATGGCCAAAGCAAGATTGCCATTCAATCTGCACGCGAAGTTGCCAATAAAATTGATAATGCCGTACTGGCGGCGATACCGTTGACAGCAGTCTTCCGTGTCACCCCTTATTGGGCGCTTGCGAGGTTTGGTCATTGGCAAGAAATTCTTGCGGAACCTGCGCCACCATCGACCAATCTATTTTTAACAGGAGGTTGGCATTATGTGCGCGGCCTCGCATTTGTCGCGACAGACCAGTTGCAACAAGCCGAGCAGGAACTGGCAGCACTGCGCAAGATCATGAAAGACCCGCTGCTGGATGGTCCGTTGCTGTCGAAAAATACCACCAGGACTGTGCTGAGCGCGGCGCCTGAGGTACTCGCGGGCGAGATTGCTGCTGCGCGTGGACAGTTCGATCAAGCGATTGCACATCTTGAAAATGCAGTGCGTCTGGAAGATGCCCTGGTGTATACGGAGCCGCAGGAATTTCACTTGCCACCACGGCTGGCATTGGGCGCCATTCTGCTGAAATCAGGGCGACCCGGCGAAGCAGAGACGATATACTGGGAAGATCTGCGGCGCAATCGCAATAACGGCTGGGCACTTTACGGCTTGGCGCAAGCATTGCGCGCGCAAAAGAAAGATGATCAGGCAGCAATCATTACAGCGCGTTTTGAACAAGCTTGGGCACGTGCCGATGTGAAATTGAACGCATCCCGTTTCGGACGCGAGTGACTATGTGGCGACACACAAGGATTTGATCGATGTCTTCTGATAAAACTATGCTTACATTATTTGAAAGCGATTTCGAGCAATTAAAAAAAGATTTTCCTTCGATTCAGGAAATTAATGTTGCCAACAAAGATTTCCTTTATCGTCAAGGCGATCATAGTGTCAATGTTTTCTGGATTAAAGGCGGCATCGTGAAGCTTTCGCACCTGACAGCTCAAGGAACCGAAATTACTACCGCGTTGCTCAGGAAAGGCGATGTGATTGGTTTCTTGGGAGAACATGCAGCGCATCATGTGATGGAAGAGACCGCACAAGCATTGGGAGAAGTTGATTTCTACCGCTTGACCTATCAAGATTTCAAAGCATTGTTATCGCAGCATACGGCGCTGGCATGGTATGTTTTTGAACAAACCTACGCCCGCAAACAGAAAATCGAGCGTAAGCTCCGCACTATTCTGACGCAGCCGGTTGAGATGCGTCTGGTAGCCGCGTTGCTGGAGCTGGCCGAGATGTTTGGCATACGCTGTACGCATGGTTATGCACTGGAAATTCATTTGACGCAGCAGGATGTGGCGGATTTGATCGGCGCCAGTCGCTCGGTGGTGAGCACAATTCTGAACGATTTCAGAAGCCGGGACATGCTGGACTACACGCGTGACCAGATTTGCATTAATGATGCTGCGCTCACTGCGTTTTGTCATGCAAAATAACTGACTTCACTCGAAGTGCGAAGTGGTTTTGTTTTGTAGCTAACAGACAATGTGATGGTGCTGTATTAATGTTTGACATGGCGATCCATCGAGGTGGCCGCAATTGATACAGGAGCATTACATGAAAGTGATTTCACCGCGCATACACGGTTATCTTGATTTTTTGACTGTTATTCTATTTTTACTTGCCCCAACCTTGTTCGGGCTAAATCAAGTACCGGCTTTGCTGGCATACAGTTTGGCTGCGATTCATCTGCTTGTCACATTGACTTCTAATTTCCCTTTCGGGATTGTCAAGATCATTCCATTTCCTGTGCATGGCTGGATCGAGCGCGTGGTTGGTCCTACGCTGATTGCAGTGCCTTTTATCCTGGGTTTCGCTGAGGATGAAATCGCGAGGAATTTTTATATCGCAGCGGGGGTGGTAATTGTCATCGTCGGCATATTGACCGATTATCAAGGTAAGACAAACGACTGAACAAGCTGCGAATAACCGAGTATGCCGCGAATGCGGTTGCGCAAAATCTGTGCAAATTGCTTGCCGGTTTATTCGCAGCGATAGACATTTCCGATCAGTATGATTTCCTTGTCCACCCCGGGAATCTCATACTTGCCGGTATTGTTGGAACGAATGATATGCACATTATTGCCGCCCAGTTTCTGCGTTTCATGTCTTAAATTGTTCCTGGCTTTGATCAGCCGATCGACGTAAGGCGTATTGTCGTCGGCTGCATCGGTTGCGTCGTCTTTTGAAGAGCCTTTTATTTTTCCAAGTAATTCGCATCCATCGGGACCTTGCTCACCGACCATGATGGTAACGGGTTTGACTGCTTCCGGCTGTGCTGAGACTTCGGCGCAACCGATGATGATCAGTGTAGTCAGCACCGTCTTGATTAATGGATATGATTTTGTTGAAACATGCATAGGTAACTCCTGAATTCTCATTTTTTCTTAAGCTGGGTAGCATAGATAAACGTCACGCTACCCGTCAATAGCGATAAAGTCGATTGAAACTGTGAAATAAAGCCCATATGGATTGTTTGTTTAAGTGATCCCTTGCGTGGTCTCTCAGGTATATTTTACTCGCAAGCCGCAGAAAAACGATCTACGTTGCCCTGCGGTGTTAAAAGCAGGCTCAAAATGCTCATTTATTACGCATAAGCTGCGCTTTCTCGTCTGCTTTTGCCTAGTATCGGCTGCCTTGAAAACGTTTTTCAACGGCCTGCTAGCGTAACTTACAGGAGAGACGAACATTGGATATCATTATTTATATGGCACTGGCAGGAATTGCGATGGCTATCGGTTATGGCATCATGCTGTATAACCGGTTGATTGATATTAAGCATGCTGTGTCACAGGCATGGGCCAATATTGATATTCTGCTGAAACAGCGTCACGACGAGCTGCCCAAGCTGGTTGAAGTCTGCAAGCAATACATGGGATTTGAGCAAGAAACGCTCAAACAGGTGATCGCGGCGCGCTCGCAGGTCGCGACTGCGCGTGAAGCGGGTAATGTCGGCGCATTGGGTTCTGCCGAGAATAGCCTACGGATCGGGCTGGGTAATTTGTTCGCGGTCGTGGAAGATTATCCGAAATTGAAAGCCAGCGAGAAATTCCTGCATTTGCAGGCACGTATCACCGGGCTGGAAAACAGCATCGCCGATCGCCGCGAGTATTACAATGAAGCAGTCAGAATCAACAATGTGCGCATCGAACAATTTCCCGATGTCGTCATCGCCAATTGGTTCAAATTCAAGTCGCGCGATTTGCTGGAGTTTAGCGACGCTGATAAGCAGGACGTCAACATCGGTCAATTGTTTGGCTAGCATAAGGCGTTAGCATGGCTATTCAGTCGCTGGAACTTGCTCCGGAAGACTATGAATTTACTCTGGTCGCATTGCTGCTGGCGGTATTGATCAGTCTCTATGGTGTTGTCCGCAATTGGAAGCGGTTACGTCTCGTTGAAGACACACCCACTGCCAAATTACGTTCTGCACATCAGGGCTATATTGAACTGGAAGGAAAGGGACTGTTTGTTGATGATCAGCCCATCTACGCGCCGCTGTCCAATCACCCGTGTCTTTGGTATCGCAGTCAAATCGAGCAACAAGAAACGTTTACCGAGAATGGCCGCACTCAGACACGCTGGCACATGGTTTACAAAAATATCAGTGATCATCGCTTCAAGCTCACGGATGGCGCGAGCAGCTGCTATGTCGATCCGAACGGTGCGGAAGTTAATGGCAACGAAAAGCTGGTGTGGTATGGCAATACCGAATGGCCTACCCGCACGCAGATTCTGGAAAGTCAATCGATTGTCCGTGCGATGACGAATAATTACCGCTATAGCGAATGGTTGATATTGCCCGGTCAGCCGCTGTATGTATTAGGCCAGTTCACAACCTGGTCAGCAACCGCACAGCAATCTGCGCGGGATGTAATGATCAGTCTGCTGAATGATTGGAAACAGGATCAGCAGGCGCTAAAAGACCGCTTTGATGCCAACAAGGACGGCACAATTGACCAGATAGAATGGGAAGTCGCCCGCCGGGAAGCACAATCAGCGGCGCGGCAAGCCCATGATCAACTGGCTTTGGAACCGGACACGCATATCATGACGAAACCGGATAATTCAGAGCAGCCTTTTATCATCTCGGTATATCCACAAGCGGTATTGGTGCGGAAATACCGCCGCAATACGCTGATCGCATTAGCCGCATGCATTGCATCAATCTGCGCGATCGCTTGGTTGGTTTACGCGCATGGATGATTCTACCCGTGCTGCGCCAGAACAATCCGCTAGCGCCAGAACAATTTTGACCGTGCCAACCGTTGCCAAATGGCACTGGATGGGTTGCCGTGCTGTGCGGCTTCAAATTCCAGTGCGCCGCTGAGTCGACCAAGCTCGAAACTGAGCGTGACGGATTGCCGCGGCAATTTGCGCAGCAATTGCATACCGATGCGCAGATCGTTGGCATAGCCCAGCTCATCTTGTAACGCCGCCAAGGTGGTGATGAAATGGTCAGTGCGTTTGTCATAGAGTGGCGCAAAGGCTTCTGCAGCGTAACGCATTTTCTTCGTCGCGATGCGCGTCATATGGCGTTCCGCAGGGCTGAGCCGGGCGAAACCGTGACAGCGTTTACGCAGCTTCTGCCAGCGTTGCTCGAGTATCGTTCCCGCCCATGTCTTGGTATCCGGTATTTGCACATTCATGGGTGTTGTCAGCAGACTGCGGCCAATGTCGAGCACGAGTTGGGTGAATGCCGGTTTGAGCAACAGTGCTTGCGCCCGCTGCCGAGCGCGCGCTGTGGTATCGTGCATCAGAATAAGTACGGCGTCGTTAACGGCAGTACTTCCCGCTGGAACTTCCAGAATCGACAGAATCTTGGGTAAAGTTTCCTGCCGAAACACATCCCAATCGCGTGCCAGATTCAATGTGCGCATCAATTTGCGCAGCGGCTGGCTCCAATCGGCAGTAGTGGCCTGCCCCAGTGATTTGGCCAAAACCACACCAGTCTGCATGCGGCGCAGCGCGACACGAAGCTGGTGCAGGTATTCGATATCGTGCGCATTTTCCAGAAAGCCGGGCACATTGGCGACCAACTGTATCAATGCAGATTGCAGGATGGCATTCCAGGCCTCGCCTGCGCTCTGATGTTTCTCAATTACCGGCCGCACCGCCTTGATTGGCGCGGAATTCATTGCACCGCATAGCACATAACCGCGCTCCGCTTTGCTGCGCGGTTCAACGTGCAGCGGCACTTGTTGCAACAAGTGTGTGGCTACCTCGAACAAAAACTCGGGCGTGCCGGATTTGAGTTCGATTTCGACTTCACAGATATCGCGATATGTTTCTCCAGCATGGATTTTTCCACTATCGAGCGCCACTTCGGCGCGCGTTGTATCGTTGCCAACCTGCCAGGTAATGCGCTGAAACTCGGTGGTGAATACCGGTGCGATATGTTTTTGTTTGATGCCGGCCAATAAATCCAGTGCCGCTTGCGGTAGCGCGGAAAAATCCGCATGACTGCCGTCCGCGATTGCCATTTCCCATTCCGGGCGACTCGATAGCGCACCGACCGATTGCGTTGCCGCCTTCAACGTTTGGATCCATTGATCGTCCACTCGGCGCACACGCAATGCGATACCACGTTGCATCAGATCAAACTGCGGGGTATCGAAATAGATACTGAGCAGTGGGCGTTTTTCCGATTTGATTGTGTTCAGTAGTGGGTGGCGCTGGATATTCGCGATATGGCGGGGATGCAAGGCCAGTTTCAGTTCAATTTCCATGCAAATCCTCCGGTTTGAGTCATGGCGCTGCGCGCGGCGGATAGATATTTCCCTGATTATTCAATTTTTAATGTATCAAAGTCGATTCCGGCCGGAGCTTGGGGCGGCTTTAGTTTCATGCTCTCCAGTGCGCCAACGACACGCTCGGCGATGATCAAATTGCGATACCATTTTCGGTTGGCGGGCACGATATACCAAGGTGCCTGATCGGTACTGGTGGCGGCCATCATGGCCTCAAACGCCTCGACATAGCTGCCCCAGAATTTCCGCTCTTCAATGTCCCCTTCACTGAATTTCCAGCGCTTTTCCGGATTGTCGATGCGCTCCTCCAGCCGTTTTTTTTGTTCATCCTTGGAAATATGCAGAAAAAATTTCACAACGACTGTGCCGTTTTCAGACAGCAACTCCTCGAATTCCTTAATTTGCTTAAAGCGTTGTTTGACCACCTTGTCCGAGATGCATCCATGCACACGAGTGATCAGCACATCTTCATAATGTGAGCGGTTGAAAATGCCGATCTGGCCCTTGGCGGGCGCTTTTTGATGCACGCGCCACAAAAAATCATGACCGAGTTCTTCTGCTGACGGTGTTTTGAAAGTCACTACTTTGCAACCCTGCGGGTTGACGCCGGACATCACATGCTTGATCGTGCCATCCTTGCCGCTGGTGTCCATGCCCTGCAACACGATCAGTAAAGCGCGATTGCCATTGGCGTACAAGTGTTCTTGCAATTCACTCAGCTTGTCGATCAGTTTTTCTGTGACAGCCCTGGCTTCTTCTTTGTCCTGCCCGGTTTTTTTGTAATCACCGGTGTCGTCGGGATCAAAATGCGCTAGTGATAATTTGCTGCCGGGTTTTACATGATAGTTTTTCATTTTTTCCTCTTTTTGCAGTGTGCATATGCATATCGTACACCTTACCGGATGTCAGCGAACGATCATTGGATATTCGCATTCGACCGATTTGCTGTAGCGAATTTCAGGGCATAGCAGCAGTGGAATCAGAACTAGGTGTTTCGACTTCTGGAAAAATACTCACCTGTGCAGTACCATCGCTGCCGATCGTGCCGCGGTACATGCCTCTGGTGTTAAAACGCATGGCATAGTCACCTTTCGCGTTCAGCACGATCAAGCCGCCATCGCCGCCGATGGCGGCGATTTCCGCTAGCGTGTTATCCGCCGCTTCGGCAATCGGAGTATGTAGTAATCGTACCTGTGCTGCCGTGTTGAACGCCGCTGCGGTGCGAATGAACATTTCGCCAGTGCCAGTTGCGGATACCGCTACCGAGCAATTGTCTGCATAGGTTCCGGCGCCGATGATCGGAGAATCCCCCACGCGGCCGTAGCACTTGTTAGTGAGTCCGCCGGTCGAGGTGCCTGCGGCAAGATTGCCGTGGCGATCCAGCGCCACAGCGCCGACTGTGCCGCGTTTTTCATCAGTGCCGGATGGTTGCGCATCGGAATCGCTGTCGTGATCAAGCAGCACGCGGTTTTTTGCGATGGCTTTTTGCAACTGGTTCCAGCGAGATTCGGTGTGGAAATAAGACGGATCGACGATTTCCAGTCCCTGCTCGGCAGCGAAGGCCTCGGCACCGGAGCCCATCAGCATCACAAGCGTGCTTTTCGTCATCACCGCATGTGCGGCACGGATCGGATTGCGGATCGTGGTGACTGCGGCAACAGCGCCTGCCATACGGGTTGCGCCCTCCATGATCGACGCATCCAGTTCATTGTGACCCGCATGATTGAATACCGCACCTTTGCCGGCATTGAATAGCGGCGAATCTTCCATCACCACAATCGCCGCAATCACGGCGTCAACGCTGCTGCCGCCCGCTTTCAGCACCGCATGGCCGGCTATCAGGGATTGTTCGAGCGCCTGCCGATAGGCTTGTTCGCGTTCCGGCGTCAATCTGTTGCGCGAAATAGTACCGGCGCCACCGTGAATGATGAGGCGGGTGGGTGAATGATGGGTTGCAGTTATGTGCGTTTGTGTTGTCATGAACAGCAGGATCGGAAGGGAAGTCAGTGGGGTTATAGTGATGTATTAAATCAAAATATTATCTTATTTTCCCGGATTCCTTGTCCGCCATTTCCAGCACATCGTTTGCTGTGAGTTGCTGACTCACATTACCATCCCAGTTCGCGTTGAACGGCAGTGTGTTTTGCACGCGTCTGGCGCGGCTGAGATAGGCTTGCAACGTCATATCCGCTTGCGTGATGGGAACGGCGATAGCGCGCGGGTTGCGGATGGCTTCGTCGAGCAGGATTTGATTGATTTTGGCTTGAGGTTGCTTGTCAAGCTTCGCTTTGGGCGTTGAATGTGCGGTACTCAGTGATTTTTTGAGGAGTGCGCTGTGATTGCGTTTGTCGTCTTCCAAGATGGCGTAGGTTTGCAGATACAGCGTGCGGTCGCGCCAGCCGAGCAGACGCGGCTGATTGACTACGCGTACCGATGTGCCGACCGGAACGGTATGGTAGATGGTCACGATATCTTCGGGATACATGCGCAGACAGCCATGACTGCCGCGCAGACCGATGCTCGGTGGTTTGTCGGTGCCATGAATGGCGTAACTCGGCCAGTCAAATTTCAGTACGTGCGTGCCCATGGGATTATCCGGCCCAGGCGGCACGACGGCAGGCAATGGGTCGCCGTTTTTTTCGTGTTCTTTGCGGATGGAAAGCGGTGGCGTCCAGGTTGGATTTTCCTTTTTGGAGGTGATTCGAGTTATGCCTTCCGGTGTTTTCCATTCCACGCGTCCGATGCCGACCGGGTGAGTGATGACTTTTTGCGGTTGGCCGGGCTTGGCTTTGGGATAATAAAACAGTCGCATCGCGGCGAGATTGATCACAATGCCCTGGCGCGGCGCATCGGGCAGCACGAACTGGGTAGGAATCACAATTTTGGTGCCGGCACGTGGCAACCAAGGATCGACATGCGGGTTGGCGCTGACGATTTCTTCGTACCCCAGATTGAAACGGCGGGCGATGTCGGAAAGTGTATCGTCTTTGTTGGCGGTAATGATCTGCAAGGTACCGACGACATCGTCGCGGGCAGGATCGAAACTGAATTCATGACTGGCCAGCGGTATAGGCAATGGTTTGATTGCCGGCGCGGGTAACGCTGATTGCTTGGTAAAAAACGATTGGCAGCCACTCAGGAGCAAAAGGCCGCCGAGTAGCCCGCATACTAGACCGTAATGTAACGATGATGAAAGTATTCGTCTGATTTGAATCATGGTGTCGCGAAACAATGAGGTAATCAATGGCGCATCAATGTACAGGGTTTTTCCTCGGTGCTCAATGATTAGCAACAAATTGGACTCCCACTGATTAGGAAACGGGTAGCATGAAAGATGGATTATCTAACAGGCTCAGAATACGATTTATTAAGCATAAGAGCTGCAATTTTTCGTCTATTTTTGCCTTGCATCGGCTGCCTCGAATACATTTTGCAACGGCCTGTTAATGACATCCTACATCGCTTGAATTTCATGTAAAGTACTGCCATCGCTTAGTCCGCTGAATAGTTCCTGTTAATTCCTTATGACGTCCGCCAAATCCACCGCCATTTTTACACGTTCCTGGTCTTTGTATGATCTGATCACGGCACACAATTACATGTTTCATCAGGAAATCTACGCGGGGATTGGTCAGTTACTGAGGTTTCGTGATGATGCCGGGCGCTACCGCTTGCTGGATCTGGGTTGTGGCAATGCACGTTTTCTGGCACCTTGTTTGCAGCGATCTCCTCCGGCGGTATATGAAGGCGTGGATTTATCCGAAGCGGCGTTGATCGAGGCGCGCGACTATTTGATTGATCTGCCCGACTCGGCAGTTACATTGACGCATGGTGATCTGCTGGCAGCGGTTGAAGCCACCGGCAAAACCTGGGATGTGATTTTTACTGGATTTGCTGTGCATCACTTAATGCCTGCTGATAAAGCACGTTTTTTCCAGGCTGTTGGGAGCTGCCTTGCCGAGAATGGCTGGTTGATCCTGGTGGATGTGGTGCGTGAGGAAAACCAGAGCCGCGAGGATTATTTGGACGGCTATCTGAAATGCATGCGCGACACTTGGAGCAAAATACCACCGGATCAATTGGAGGAAGCATGTACACATGTGCATGATCACGATTACCCGGAGTATTTTTCAACATTACAGGACATGGCAGTAGCGGCCGGTTTGAAAGCCTGTCGTATTGTCAGTCAATACGGGCAGCACACTACTTTGTTATTTGCACGCTCTTCCTTGCCGAAAATCTAAACGGACTCGACAACTCTTATGCTGCAAAAACTGACGTTGTTGTTTCCGCTGTGGATGATATTGGCTGGCGCTGTGGCTTTGATCTGGCCGGAGTGGTTGCTGCCATTGAATCAAGGGTCGGTGGTGGTGTTGATTCTGGGTTTTATCATGCTGTGCATGGGGTTGACCTTGACCTTCGATGATTTTTACCGGATTGCGCGCATGCCGAGATTGGTGGTGATTGGTTTTGCGGCGCAATATTCCATCATGCCTTTGCTGGCGTGGGGGATTGCGACCGGGCTGGATTTGCCGACGCATTTTGCGGTCGGATTGATTCTGGTAGGTTGTTGTCCTGGCGGCACGGCTTCGAATTTGGTGTCTTATATCGCCAAGGCCGATGTGGCGCTGTCAGTTGTCATGACGGTTTGCTCCACCTTGGCGGCAGTGATTCTGACGCCCTTATTGACGCAATTATTTGCGGGAAAACTGGTTCCGGTGGATACCTGGATGTTGTTCAAGCAAACGCTGCAAGTCGTTATTTTGCCCGTTGTGCTGGGCGTTATGCTTAATCGCTGGGTGCCGCAGTTGGTGCAGCGCGTGATGCCCGTTGCGCCGCTGCTATCCGTGCTGGGAGTGTGCGTGATCTGCGCGGTGGTATTTGCAGCTAATGCCGCAACCATTCTCACGCATGGCGCTGCGCTGATTCTCGCGGTTGCGTTGCTGCATAGTGGTGGTTTCTTGATTGGTTATCAGTTTGCGCGGATTTTCGGCTGTCATACTCAGAGCGCGCGGACTATTTCGATTGAAGTCGGCATGCAGAATTCCGGTCTGGCGATTGTGCTGGCCAAGCAGGCTTTCCCGCTGCTGCCGCTGGCACCGGTTGTGGGTGCGATTTCAGTGTTGATGCATTCTTTGGTGGGCAGCTCGCTGGCGGTGCTGTGGCGAGCCCGACCATCCCGGCGTCAGTGCTAGTTTTTTCTTTCGTTATTCCCGCTCTCGACATATCATTCGACTATCTACTTTATAAGTAAGCAGTGATGGCAAATATTGGTTTTATCGGTCTGGGCATCATGGGTAAACCCATGGCCGGGCATTTGATTAAGGGCGGGCACAGTTTGTTTTTGCATTCGCGCAGTGGCGTGCCTGCCGATTTGGTTGCGCTGGGCGGCAGCGCTTTGGCTTCACCCAAGGAAGTGGCACAGCATGCGGATATTATTATTACCATGTTGCCGGATACGCCGGATGTGGAGAAAGTGCTGTTTGGAGATGGCGGTGTGGTTGAGAGCCTGACAACGCATTCAGATCAATCCAAGATCATCGTGGATATGAGTTCGATCTCGCCGCTGGAGACACGTAAATTTGCAGCGCGAATCAATGTATTCGGGCATGATTATGTCGATGCGCCGGTTTCCGGTGGCGATGTGGGCGCGCAAAATGCCACGCTGACGATTATGGTCGGTGCGAGTGCGGTGGTGTTCGATAGGATTAAGCCGGTTCTCGAATTGATGGGTAAGACGGTAACCCACGTGGGCGAAAATGGTGCCGGGCAGATTTGTAAGGTTGCCAATCAAATTGTTGTGTCGGCAACCATCGAAGCTGTGGCGGAAGCGCTGTTGTTTGCTTCCAAGGCAGGCGCGGATCCGGAAAGGGTGCGGCAAGCATTGCTCGGCGGTTTTGCGGCATCAAGGGTGTTGGAAGTGCATGGTGAGCGCATGATACAGCGGCGCTTTGAGCCGGGTTTTCGTATCGAGCTACATCAAAAAGATTTGAATATTGCGTTGGAGAGCGCTGCCGCTTTGGGTGTAAGTTTGCCCAATACGGCTACCGTGCGTGAATTGTTTTCCGCCTGTCTCGCGCATGGTGGCGCGAAATGGGATAATTCGGCGATTGTAAAAATGCTGGAAAAATTAGCCAATCACGAAATTCACAAACATTCGGAATAACTGCATGCATCCCCAAGAACTTGTCAACAATCTGCGGTCTTTTTTACCTCCTGATGCGGTGTTGGATGAAACCGAAGATCTGAGGCCGTATGAATGCGATGGTTTGTCGGCTTACCGGCAATTGCCCATGGTGGTTGTGTTGCCGCAAACCGAAGCGCAAGTCATTCAAATTCTACAGCTTTGCCATGCAACCCAAACCCCTGTTGTGGCGCGGGGTGCGGGTACGGGTTTGTCGGGTGGCGCGCTGCCGCATGCGCAGGGTGTGTTGTTGTCATTGGCTAAACTGAATCGAATTATCGCTGTCGATCCGTTGGCGCGGACGGCGCGCGTACAGCCGGGTGTCAGGAACTTGGCAATTAGTGAAGCGGTTGCTCCATATGGCTTGTATTACGCGCCGGATCCATCGTCACAAATTATCTGTTCAATCGGTGGCAATGTGGCGGAAAATTCGGGCGGCGTACATTGCCTGAAATATGGCCTGACGGTGCATAATATTCTCAAATTGCGCGTTTTGACTATTGCGGGCGAGTGTTTGGAAATCGGTGGCGAGAGTCTGGATAGTGCGGGATATGATTTGCTTGCACTGATGACGGGCAGCGAAGGGATGCTGGGCGTCGTTACGGAGATTACCGTGAAACTGATCCCGAAACCTGAAAAGGCGCAACTGGTAATGGCAGCGTTTGACGATGTACTCAAGGCAGGCAATGCGGTGGCGAATATCATTGGCGCGGGTATCATCCCCGCCGGCATGGAAATGATGGATAAAATTGCCATTCATGCGGTGGAAGAGTTTCTGCACGCGGGTTATGACTTGGATGCGGAAGCTATCTTATTTTGTGAATCCGATGGTGGTGCTGAGGAAGTGGCGGATGAGATCGAGCGCATTTATGCCATCATGCAGCAAAGCGGCGCGACTAAAATCAGTACTCCGCAGGATGAAGCCGAGCGACTGAAGTGTTGGGCGGGGCGTAAAGCGGCATTCCCCGCGGCGGGCAGGATTTCGCCGGACTACTATTGCATGGATGGCACCATTCCGCGCAAGCGTTTGGCCGATGTATTGCGCGGCATTGAAAAACTTTCGCAGGAATATGGATTGCGTTGCATGAACGTGTTTCATGCCGGGGATGGCAATTTGCACCCATTGATTTTGTACGATGCCAATCAACCGTGGGAATTGGAGAGAACGGAAGAGTTTGGTGGCAAAATATTGGAAATGTGTATTCATGCCGGCGGCACGATCACCGGAGAGCATGGCGTGGGGATGGAGAAAATCAATCAAATGTGTACACAATTCAGAACCGGTGAATTGGCAATGTTTCATGCAGTCAAAGCGGCGTTTGATCCCGAGGGATTGTTGAATCCCGGCAAGGCAGTGCCTACTTTGCGTCGTTGCGCGGAACTGGGTGCGATGCATGTGCATCGGGGTGAGGAAAAATTTCCGGAATTGCCACGTTTTTAAAATTATGCAGGCCATTATTGATCAATATCAAGCAGCCATTCGTGCGGCAACTGAGCATAAGACCCCGCTCCAGATTTGCGGTGGTGGTACTAAATACTTTTATGGTAATCCGGTAATCGGGGAAAACAATATGTTGCTGGATACGACAGCGTATCGCGGCATCATTGATTACGAACCGACGGAACTGGTGATCACAGCATGTGCCGGTACGCGCTTGGTTGATCTGGAAACTGCGCTTGAGCAATACGGACAGATGCTGGCATTTGAGCCGCCTTATTTTGGCGCAGCCGCCACGCTGGGTGGTTGTGTGGCTGCCGGTTTGTCCGGGCCGCGCCGCGCTACTGCAGGTGCTGCGCGCGATTTTGTGCTGGGGGTCAGGATGCTGAGTGGTCAAGGCGAGGATTTAAGCTTTGGCGGACAGGTGATGAAAAACGTTGCCGGTTATGATGTTTCGCGGCTGATGGCGGGTGCTATGGGTACGCTGGGCATGTTGCTCGAAGTTTCTCTGAAAGTTCTGCCGAAACCGGCGGCTGAAATTACGCTGCACATGCAGTTGGATGAAACGGCAGCGATTGAGAAAATGAATCAGTGGGCCGGTAAGCCGTTGCCGATTTCCGCGACTTGTCATGTGAATGGTGAATTGTTTGTTAGGCTTTCCGGCGCCGAGTCGGCGGTACGTGCAGCTCAGGTAAAACTGGGCGGTGAAGAGCTGCGTGAAAATGGTGTCTTCTGGCAGTCGATACGCGAACAAACGCATGATTTTTTTCAATCGGTAAAACCTTTGTGGCGCTTATCCATTCAATCAACGACTTCACCCTTGTCGTTGCCTGGAAAACAATTGATAGAATGGAATGGTGGTTTGCGTTGGTTTCTTGGCGATGAAAGTGCGAGCGCGGAAACCATACGGAGAGCAGCCAAAAATGCGGGCGGCCATGCAACCCTATTTCGGGGCAATGAGGCAGACATTCCCGTATTTCATCCACTTGATCCCGGCATGATGAGCATTCATCGTGCGCTGAAAGAAAAATTTGACCCGTCGGGAATCTTTAATCCTGGTCGACTGTACCCTGAAATTTAAATGCAAACTAAACTCGCTGATTTTATAAAAAATTCTCCGCAAGGACAGGAAGCGGATGCCATTCTACGTAGTTGCGTGCACTGCGGTTTTTGTCTGGCCACTTGTCCGACTTACCAGATTCTGGGCGACGAACTGGATAGTCCGCGCGGACGTATTTACCTAATGAAACAAATGCTCGAGGGCCAGCCGGTTACTCAAAAGACGCAGCTACATCTGGATCGTTGTCTGACTTGCAGGGCGTGTGAGACGACTTGTCCATCAGGGGTACGCTACGGCGCATTGGTGGATATCAGCCGCGGCATGATCGAACAACAGGTAAAACGCGATGCCGGATCGGATGTTTTACGCTATGCGCTGCGCAAGATATTGCCGAATGCGCCGGTATTCAGTTTGTTGCTTAAAGCAGGACAGACAGTACGTCCGTTTCTGCCTGCAAGCTTGAAAAGAAAGATACCGAGCAAACTGGGGTACGCTAAAACGCCATGGCCTGCGGCACGACATGCACGCAAAATGCTGGTGCTGGATGGGTGTGTGCAACCGACATTGGCGCCTAACATCAATGTCGCCACTGCGCGCGTGTTGGATCATTTGGGAATATCGTTGATTAAAAGCGCGGACGCTGGGTGTTGTGGAGCGGTTACTTTTCACTTGAATGCGCAGCAGGAAGGGCTGGATTATATGCGTAGAAATATTGATGCATGGTGGCCATTGATAGCGCAGAAGGAAGTTGAAGCGATTGTGGTAACTGCCAGCGGGTGCGGCGTGACTGTCAAAGAATATGGACATTTTCTGCAACATGACCCGGTATATGTGGAGAAAGCGATCCAAATATCAGCACTCGCGAAAGACGTCAGTGAAATACTTCTTGCCGAGATGGGAAATCTTGAACGGCTGCTGGATGAACAATATGTCAATGCGAGCAGGACAAGATTATCCTTTCATTCTCCGTGTACTTTGCAGCATGGCATGAAGATTCGCGGTGTGGTGGAGAAAATCCTGAGCGCTGCCGGCTTTGATTTGACCGCTGTTCCCGATGCGCATCTTTGCTGCGGCTCGGCTGGTACTTACTCGATTTTGCAACCTGAGTTGTCACAGCAATTACTCAAAAACAAGATAGCGGCTTTGGAATCGTGTAAAACTGAGCAAATCGCAACTGCCAATATTGGTTGTTTGATGCATTTGCAGAGCGGTACAGCAACATCTGTCAGGCACTGGATCGAGTTATTGGATGAGCGTTTATCCTGTCGAGAGAAAGCGCGCGATCTGAAAGCTGGATAGTTAAATATTTCCATTTCGATTAATATTCTAAATTTTTTGATATACAATCCTGAGCTTGATTGTTCGAAGTGGCGTGATTGAACACGTATCAATGGTTATGATTTGGTTTGCAAATGATAAATTTTGGAGAGAATATGAAGGTAGTTTCTACACGTAGTTGGGCAACAAAATTAAGTGGTGCGGTTTTGGCATCTTTTCTGGCTCTACCAGCGTACGCACAGTTAATGCTTGCGCATGAAGGGCATCATGATGCCGGTGGTTGCACAATTAAAACAGGTGAGTTTCCAGTCACGTTTAGTGCTTATGAAGTTCCGGAAGGTGGAATTCCACCAATGCATTCATTTTGCGAAAATTTGCCTAATACCGGTAAAGTGAATTTAACGATTGAACTGCCGCATGAAGCACGCCAAATACCTTTGGCTGTTCGTCTCGTCAAAGAAGGACATGAAGGCCATGGCGCTAAACCTAGCGCAGCTACTGAACAGAAACCGGCTGATGCTGGCGATCATCCAGGCCATGAAGGTATGGAACACGACGAACATGCGGGGCATGCTGCTGCTGAGCATGGCATTGTTTATATGCCTGCTGAGGAGTATAGCTCCGGAATTATCGTGGTGGCAGCAAATATCCAAGAGAAAGGCCAGTATGCAATTCAACTGGAAAAGAAAGATGATGCCGGCAATACTAAAACGATCGTACGTATTCCATTAAGTGTTGGAAAAGGTGGCGGTCATGGCAGTCATGGTGGCGGTTTCGGTATGATGGAAATTGCATTGGTCGTTATTGTCGGCGGTGGTGCTGCAGCATATTATTTTATGCGTCGCAAGAAAGCACCTGGAACTCCGGCTTAGTTGATCGTGTAGTGTAATTATCTAGACTAGTACTGCGAGTTGCATTAATTGCTGAATTAGTATTTTCATTTGCCTGGAATCTTATTTTGTTAATCAATACAGTTGACTGAATTTATTAATGGAGTAGTCGCGCGTGATTCCTGGGTGTTTTTTGGTAGGTAAAATGCCTTGACAGTGATGTGTTGACTAAGTAGTCTAGGTAGTGGCAAGGGGATAGGATAA
>CAZYHY010000013.1:0-59305 GCA_964647635.1 uncultured Nitrosomonas sp. | reverse complement strand
ACGATCACGGGGAATCTCGATGGGCAATTCACCGAATTCACCTTTCAGGGTCTTGTGACTTTTACCATTCCTGGCATTACCAGTGGGATTGGCTACAGTTCCGTGCTTATCATGACCAAGATGCTCGGTCATTTCGGCTTGCAGAGCGCGCTCAACCAGCGCTTTGGTGAGTTGCTTCAGAAGACCGTGTTCGCCAATTAAATCTTCCGGATTTTTGTAATCGACCAGCAGACTATCAATTAAGTCGGCTGATAGGGATTTGCGTGTAGTCATTTTTGCTCCAAAAAGTATATAAGCAGTTTTCTGCTAAATGACCATTTACACAAAATTATTTACACCCCCAAAGAAAGCTGATATTTGGCAAGCTCAGGAAGCATATAGGGGACATGTGTATAAGTATTCCGCCGAAGTACTCAGTGTCGCATGTGATAGGCTTTATCAAAGGTAAAAGCGCGATAGCAATAGCGCGTCAATTGGGGAGGGGGAGGAATTTCACGGGAGAAAGTTTTTGGGCTCGTGGATATTTCGTATCAACGGTAGGTTTGGATGAAGAGATGATCAGAGCATATATCCGAGATCAGGAAAAGGAAGATGAGCGCTATGATCAGTTGAAACTGGGTATGTAGGCATCGCTTTAGCGGCTCGCAAACAGCCCCTTTGATGGGCTCCAGCGATAAGCCTCCGGCTCTGCCGGAGGTAATAACTTTAGAAACGGAAGTTGTACTGGACATAGAAGAGATCAGGGGAGATTCCCGGGACTTGTTTTTTCAGGAAATCGCCACTCCACATTTTTGAATAGCCAATCAATATATCTTGATGACGATCCATATGAAGATTAAATCGGAAATCAACTTCATCCCCGATATGGCTACCTGATTCACCTGTAATGTCTCTGAGTGTAGCCGCGCCAGCTGCGTTATATAAATAATCACGATTATTGGCCAGGTAGAAGCGATGGTACTGGGAAATAAAAGTAAGCCATGGCATCGGGTTCAAGGTAAGTTGTGCATTGATATCATGCATATTCTGGCGCCCAACCCGATCCAGGAAACCTAAATAATAATGACCGAATGGAAAAAGTTGGTTGAATGTATTGCTTCTGCCATCGGTAGATTTGCTGTCACCGGATGCGAAATCATAACGTATCCAACCTTGCGGGTTCATCGGCATCGGCAAACGGTAACCTACGCCGGTGGCTACGGCAAAAGCGGAAACATCCAAATTGGAGCGCTGACCAAACTGGTACATACCTTCCAGTTCATACAGGAAATTGTCAAAATTCCCGGCAAAGCGGCCACCTAATGTATGAACATGGGAATCACCCTGCAGAATGTTTCCTCGCGCCACATTGGCTGGCGTAAGATTTCGGTCGTTTTCCAAACTGAGGAAATAAAGATCGATTAGGTGACCGGGTTTAGGCTTGTGAGTAGCCCATAAGCCAAAGAAATTTTGGTGGGTATCCCAATTATCAAATTGATTTGTTTGAGTAATCATCGGACGTACCCAGAATGCATCCACATCCCACTCCGGTGTGCGCCAGAAGCTTTTGACACCTTGAAAGGTTCTACGGGTGTTGACCCAGTCCAAAGTGGAAATCAATCTTTGTGAACCATATAATAATTCTTGCCGCCCTACGCGAATATAAACGGGACCATTATTCACATTGGCCAGTTTGATATCGGTGAACAGATTGAGCATGTCGGTATGGTTTCTATCGGTCACTAGCGGAGGTAAATCAGGGCCGAGGATACGGGCGTCAATAAACTCAGCAAATAATCGCACCCTATCCCGATACCATAAATCTGCGTGGAATCGTGTACGTAGCAAACTGTAATTGTTGTCAATACCGGCTGGATTTAAACGGCTGTCTGTTTCGTTCGCGTAGCGATACCAGAAATTACCGCCAAAGGAAAGTAACCAATCGTCACCTAGCTGTATTCGCTTAACCGGGTCAAAAATATCTTTTTCATGTCCCGGTGCCGCCAAATAACGAAAATCGATGTCGTACCCCGGGGTAGTCAAAAGTGCAAAGGGGGCATAAGGCGCAACTGGTGGCTTTTCACGCTTGTTACCCGTGATCAAGTCCCAGAATGAGTAATAGCCAGGTCCGGTGTAAGGCAGCGTAAATAAGCCGGGGCGCGATGCTGCAGTGACAAAGGGCACCTTGGACATGTCAAAAGTGCCGCTGGCGGGACTGGCTGCTGCAGCCGCAGGAGCTGTCGGTGCTGTAGCAGTGGGTGTGTTCGTGTCGGATGGTTTTGCCGGGGCCGGATTGGTTGCGTGCGCTTGAAAAGCCAAGCACATGACTCCAATACAGCAACACATACTATGTGACCAATGTTGTATGCTTTTGACACAATGCACTTTTAATTCAGCAAAGGATTTTGCTGAGAAAGAAAAAATGCTGGATGAATTCATTACGAAACTCCTGTTATCTGGATTAGTACGATATCAATTGCACGGCGCAAAACGTTTCTAATGGTATGGTATTGTTTTTCCTAAACGATCTAGGTCGCTATTATATGCGATAACAATTTATCTTAAAGCGCTGATTAAATGCTTTTGTCCGTAATTATTTTAGTTTGATCTTGATTTCCTAATATACTGAATATCAAATGCATTTAATATCAGCTATATAAAGGGTGTACGTTGATAAATATCAAGAAAGTATATTTTGTTGTAAATTTGTTACACAGGAATTGCGCGTGCTGTTCACCAGGAATTCCAGCAAAAGACTTCGCTGAAGCGATGCTAGAGATTTAGAAGTGAGTTTTAACAGGCAATCCGAGTGCCTTGATTTTTTCACCATAAGCGACTAACCAGGATTCACTGACTTGAGAAAGCTGTGGCGCTTCGGGTTGCAATGAAGGGCGTGCAATCCCATAAAGTAAAACACCTTGTAGCAATACCCCATCATTTTTCAGGCTTTTGATGAAACTAAGATAAGCGTCGATTTCTGCTTCACTGGGTGGTTTTCCATTGACTTGGAATATGCAGGTTTGTAACCAGGTGGGACAGAGCGACGTCGCGATTTGCAGGTGATGGCGAATTTTTTTTAAGCTGATTGTCGTGTTATTGATGCGTTGTCTTTCTTCAGCTAATGCACGATCAAACTTGAACCACACTTCGCCATTCAATTGCGCCATGCGCTGTAACCCGGCTTGTACGGACTGACGATGAATCAAGCTGCCATTTGTGATCAATACCAGCTTCAAATTTTTTAATGCATCGAAGTCTTTTATTATGTCGCCGATCAATTCAATGACTTGTTCAAATTCTTTAGCGCTGGTCGGTTCGCCGTTGCCTGATAAAGCGATATCATGAATTTTTCTTGCTTCCGGTGGTACATGCTGGTGCATGAAATCACCATTTACCAATTCATGCAGGAAAGACCGCAGTTCAGTTTCGAGCTTACTTAAATCAATGCGCGGGGCGGAGCCGCGTTTAAGTTCGGGCACTTGACAATAAACACAGCGCCAGTTACAGGCATTGTTAGGGTTAAGATTGATACCAATGGAAACACCGCCTGCACGACGTGACACCACCGGATAAACATATGTCAATCCAGCACTATCGCGGCTGTGATCGGTCGTTTTCAATCGGTCAGAATTTGATGGCAATGTTACAATCCCATTTATTTATTTTGGCGCTATAGAAATAGTACGTATGTTAATTACACGCAAACTGGAATTTGATGCGGGTCATCGCATTTCAACGCACAACAGCCAGTGTCGTCATCTGCATGGTCACCGCTACATGATCGAAATTACGCTATCCGGTAACATTATCGCTGATGAAGGTGTTGCGCAGCAAGGCATGGTGATGGATTTTTCCGAAGTGAAGCAGATTGCAAAATCAGCATTGGTGGATCACTGGGATCATGCGTTTCTGGTTTATTCCGGCGATACCAAAGTTTTGCAATTTTTGCAGTCGATTGAAGACCATAAAACGGTTGTACTGGATGTTCAGCCCACTGCGGAAAATCTCGCTTTGATTGCTTTTGATATTTTAGACGATGCGTATCAGGATATTTACGGCAATCATCTGCAATTAGAACGGGTACGTTTATTTGAAACACCGAACTGTTGGGCGGATGCGTTGCGTGGAACGCAATAATTTTTTGAAGACTTAATAACTATGTTCATTGATTCACATTGTCATCTTGATTTTCCCGATCTCGCCAAAGATTTGGATGGATTGCTGCATAACATGCGGGAAAATCAGGTAACGCATGCATTGTGTGTGAGTGTTAACTTGCCCGATTTTCCTCGTGTCCGGGGATTAGCGGAGGCTCATGAAAATTTGTTTGCTTCTGTTGGTGTGCATCCGGATTATGAAGATCAGATCGAACCGCATGCGGATCAACTTGCCGAATTGGCGAATCATCCCAAAGTTATTGCTATTGGTGAAACCGGGCTGGATTACTTTCGTTTGCAGGGTGATTTGGAATGGCAGCGGGAGCGTTTCCGCCAGCATATCCGTGCCGCGCGAAAAGCAAATAAACCGCTGATCATTCATACGCGCTCGGCCGCTGCGGATACGTTACGGATTATGCAGGAAGAGGGTGCTGATAGCGTGGGTGGTGTGATGCATTGTTTTACCGAAAGCTGGGAAGTCGCGCAGCAAGCGGTTGCAATGAATTTTTATATTTCTTTTTCAGGTATCGTGACATTTAAAAATGCCGTGACTTTGAAAGAAGTCGCCAAGAATATCCGCCTGGATAGAATGCTGATCGAGACAGACTCGCCCTATCTTGCACCAGTGCCATTTCGTGGTAAATTAAACCAGCCTGCGTTTGTGCGTCATGTGGCCGAAGAGATTGCGCGCCTGCGTGGCACTGAGTTAGAAGAGATTGCAGCAGCGACCACGGATAATTTTTTTAACTGTTTTAAAGTATCCAAGAATGGACGATATGCTTGTTAAATTCCGTTTTTTGCTGATGATTGTCATCATGCTCTTTTACTTGCCGCGTAATGCTGCCGCCGGCATTCAAGAGGATTTAATTTTGGCGATAGAGAGGGGAAATTTATACCAAGTATCCGAACTACTTAAAAAGGGCGCTGATTTCGATATGCCGAATAGCGCAGGATACACGCCATTGATGATGGCTGCTCAGACTGAGAATTTGAAACTTATTGAGTTGCTGATGGATGTAGGGGCTAATCTGAATATCCGCAACAAATATGGTGAAACGGCGATCATGCTGGCCAGCTACCACGGTCAGACCGAAATGGTGCAATTACTCTATACCAAAGGTGCGAAAATCAATCATAGTGGCTGGAATCCTTTGCTGTATGCAGCCTCCAACGGGCATTCCGACACCATTCGATTGCTCTTGACCAGCGGCGCCGATATTAATACGGTTTCAGATAACGGCACCACGTCATTGATGATGGCGGTTAGGGGAAATCATGGGGATGCGGTGTCATTGCTGCTTCACAATGGCGCAGATCTCAGTATTAAAAATGAGCAGGGTGATAATGCACTTAGTTGGGCGGAAAAAAGAGACTATCAAAGTATCGTGAAATTACTTAAAAGCCATGGTGCGGCACAATAAACTTGATCAACGTTTTTTCCTGCAAAGGTCTTAGCAATGCAATCGCTGCACGGAAAAGTTGCCATCGTTACCGGATCGTCACGGGGAATCGGTGCGGAGATCGCGTTTACGCTAGCCAGTGCCGGAGCGAAAGTAGTCATCAATTATGTGCAGAATAAACCGGCGGCCGACAAAGTATGCGCGGCAGTTTCGGATGCAGGCGGAGAGTGCGTGGCGGTGCAAGCCGATATCAGCGATCCGGTTGCGGTACGAAAGCTATTTGATACCACTTCCGGGTATTTCAAACAGATTGATATTCTCGTGAACAATGCCGGAATCCTGCTGTTTAAGGAAATAGCCGACATTCAGGATGATGAATTCAATCGTATTGTCGACGTGAATTTCAAGAGCGTTTTTTACACGTTACGTGAAGCCACGACAAAGCTTGCGGATCATGGTCGCGTGGTGAATATTTCCAGTACGGTGACGCGAATGATGCTGCCCAAGTACGGTGCGTATGCCGCAACCAAAGCTGCCGTGGAACAATTGACGAGAATTTTCGCCCGTGAAATGGGTAAACGTGGGATCACCGCCAATACGGTTTCACCGGGGCCGGTCGATACAGAGCTGTTTCGTGCGGGAAAAACCGCAGCGGATATTGAACGCATGGCAGCTATGGCTGCATTGGGACGGATTGGCGCAGCAAGCGATATCGCCAAAGTGATATTGTTTCTGGTCAGTGACGAAGCCCGTTGGGTGACGGGGCAGGACATTGGCGTCAATGGCGGAATCATTTAACAGATAGAAGTGGAGAAGTAGATGCGTATCGGCGTACCTAAGGAGATTAAAATTCATGAGTCCCGTGTAGGGTTGACGCCCACAGCGGTGCGTGAACTGGTTGCGCATGGTCATCACGTGATGGTGCAGAAGAATGCCGGATTTCAAATTGATTTAAGCGATGATAAATATCTGAGCGCAGGTGCAGAGATTGTTGCTGAGCCACAGGAGATTTATGCCAGGGCTGATTTAATCGTCAAAGTAAAAGAGCCGCAGTCATCCGAGATTTCATTGTTGCGCGAAGATCAGGTGCTATTCACTTATCTGCATCTTGCGCCTGATCCTGTGCAAGCTAAGGGCTTGATGGATTCCGGTTGCATTGCTATTGCTTACGAAACGGTGACCGATAGCTACGGAGGCTTGCCGCTGCTGGCGCCGATGAGCGAAGTGGCCGGCCGCATGGCGATTCAGGCAGGTGCGCACGCGCTGGAATTGGATCAGGGAGGTCGCGGCATGCTGCTCGGTGGTGTATCCGGCGTGCCTGCTGCGCGTGTCGTGGTTATTGGCGGCGGTGTTGTCGGTACTAATGCGGCGCGTGTGGCCATGGGGGTAGAAGCTCATGTCACGGTATTGGATAAATCCATTCACCGTTTACAGCAGTTGGATCTTCAATATGGCTCAAGAATTAATACAGTTTTCTCGACGGTGGATGCACTGGAAGAGTATGTTGCTACAGCAGATTTGGTCATTGGCGCGGTGCTGATTCCAGGAGCGGCGGCACCTAAGTTGGTCAGTCGTGAATTGGTCAGTCGGATGAATCGTGGTGCTGTGCTGGTTGATGTTGCGATTGATCAAGGCGGCTGCTTCGCCACCTCCAAACCTACGACGTTGGCCGACCCCATTTTTGCCGTGGATGGCGTAGTGCACTATTGTGTTTCCAACATGCCTGGTGCAGTCGCGCGTACTTCTACGTTTGCACTCAATAACGCCACCTTGCCGTTTGTGCTCGCGTTGGCTAATAAAGGTTACCAGAAAGCATTAGTGGATGATGTGCATTTGCGTAGCGGCCTGAATATTTATCGTGGAAGGTTGACGCATGAGGCAGTAGCGCAGGCGCTGGAGCTGGCGTATGTGCCCGCGATGGATGTGTTGTGACTGCTTAATAAATGAGCACTTTGAGCCTGTTTTTAACATCGCAGGGGCAACGCAGATGGTTTTTAACGACCTGTTAAAAGGATCATCTACTTCGTGCTCTTGTACACTTAATCGCTTTTTCTTAGCGAATACAATGTTAAGAAGGTTGTGGAGGTACTTTTATCCATTCTCCTGAGCATTGCTTGACGTTGGGATAATATCCTTCAGGATTGCGACAATAATACCAGTAATTATTTCTTTGCACGGGTGGTGGAGCAGGGCGGGAAACAGTATTTTGCTGGATATAGGTTGGTCTGGGTGGCGCAAGCACCACTGGTGATGCCAATACTGGGGCAGTTACAACGCCTACAGGATAGCCGCCTAATGGGTAATAGCTTTCAAAACGACGATAGGGACCAAAGGCAAAATTGTTATAGAAGCCGACGCCCCCCCAGTTATTGTAAAAACCGAAACTGTTAAAGGGTGCAAAACCATAGTAACCAAAACCGCCAAATGGGCCAAAAGGACTAAATGGGCCATATCCAAAACCTAGTCCGAGACCCAATCCTAACCCAAAGCCGTACCCATCATCATGATGGCGGTGGTGGCCGTGATGGTTATCATGGTTGTCATGGTTATTGTGGTTATGATCAGAGTTATTGTTGTTGCCGGCATTCTGATCTGTTTGAACATTATTTTGAATGTTAACATTCTGAGCGGTAGAACCGTTTTGAGTGGTTCCACTACCCTGAACCGTTTGATCGGTTGTGGTAGATTCATTGTTCTGAGCTGCTTGATCATTCGTAGTGCTGGAATTTTCAGTGGCAGCATTATGATTTGAATCAGTATTATTTTGGTTGTCGGCGTTCTGGACAGAAGGATTATCCTGAGTGGCTCCATTGTCCAGCGTTGATGATTTGACCTCGGCAGACTCACTGCTTTGGGTTGTCAAACTATCCTGCAAAGGCTCTGATGTGTTTTCTTGTCCTTGCGCAGACTCGCTACCTTGGCCAGAATTATTATCCATTCCAGAATCGCTTGGTTGGCTGAACTCGCCTATTTGATTAAAGTCGCTTCCCTGATTGGGATCATTGGAGAATCCAGAGTTTTCTTGTGGATCAAACCCGTCGTCTGGATAGAAAGCATCGCTTTGATCGAAATCGCCTGGGTCGTAGCCGCCACTGAAGTCATTGCCTTGGTCGTAATAATTGCCGGAATCAAAGCTACCTCCGTCATAGCCACTGCCATCATAGTAGCCACCGCCGTCATAACCGCCACCATCATAACCACCGCCGTCGAAGCCACCACCATCAAAGCCACCACCATCAAAGCCACCTCCATCGAAGCCGCCTCCGTCGCCATCCCCATCTCCATCGGCTTTTACGAGGCTTGCTGAAAATAATCCACACAGAGCGATAGCTATGCATGTTAATTTAAATTTTTTCATATCCCCCCTCGCCTCAAGATTTTATACTCGTTGTCATCATATAGCGGAGAATCTGAATAGATGCTGAATAAGGTGCAGGGTTTGCGGGAGAAAATTTCGGAGCTCGTGGGTATTTCGTGTCGACGGTGAAGCTGGGTGATCAGATGATCTGAATGTGTAACCGAGAAAATCGGAAGATGAATGCGATGGTCAGTTGAAACCAAGTATGTAAGTACCGTTTCAACAGTCGAAAAAAATATCTTTAGTAAGCTTTGGCAATATATCTCCAGTTTTGCCGGAGGCGGTTTAACTTAATGTTCTGTAATACGCACTATCAACAACAAGAATCGCGCGTATTACAGTTACCATTAACAAAAATTTACTGAATAATCTAGTATGAAACAGCAGGCCCTTCAACCCATTGACAATCTGAAATCAGGCACATACCGCCTAAACCTTTCATTGCCGGTCTTATTTCGTTCAGTACTTTCTGTGCTTGCTCATCTTTACAAGCAAGAATAACGACAACATTCTCGTCTGTCAGGAACACATCATCAGGATTCCGTGCGCCTCGCGATCCATATCCGCCTGCATTTTTAATGACAGTATATCCGCGCACTTCACTTCTTTCCAATAATTCCATTAATTGTTCGAGCTGTTCTATTCCGATGACAATCTCGAATCTTTTCATTGCTATTGTATTATTCATAAATCATTCCCAGGAAAATCAATCATTAAATAAAATTTAATAGTTTCTAAACTACGATGCTATGGAACCAATGCGACATTTCCCAGTAAATTGGTACTCCAATGAATATGTTAAAGGGGAAAGTCACACCTAGAGAAGCTCCCAATGAAAGTGCCGGATCGGCATCTGGCACAGCGATACGCATGGCTGCAGGAGCGGCGATATAGGAACAACTAGCATACAAGACAGCCAGCAACATTGTACCCCCCTCCGATAAACCAAACAGCCAACCCAAGTAAGCACCAAAAAATGCAGCCAACATTGGAAATAGTACACCAAATGAAATGATGAATACACCTTTTGCCGCAACTACTTTCAGTCGTGCTGATGCCAGTAACCCCATTTCCAACAGGAAGAAGGCCAGCACACCCATGAACAGATCCATGAACATCTTGTCGAGCGGGGATACCAGGTGCACCACTCCGGCGTAATAACCAATCACCACACCCATTAGCAATAAATAAAGGCTTGTACCCGTTAGGATTTCGTGCATTAACTTGCCCCACTGGGTTTTTTCACCGCCCGCACCTGCACGCGCCAAGATCGTGCCAGTTACCAGTGCCGGTATCTCCATCAATGCCATAATCAACACCATGTAACCTTCGGAATACTCATCCTTTGCGGCCAAAAAAGCCACGCCTACAGCGAAAGTTACCGCACTCACCGAACCATAGTGAGCAGAAATGGCGCCTGCATCAGCTTGGGTGAATTTACCTAAGAATCTTAATATCGGGTAAGCCGTCAATGGAATCATTGCTGCTAAGACAACCATGGAACCTGCGATAGGCAGCACTTCCATGATTTCATATTTGGCCATTGATACGCCACCTTTAAAACCAATGGCGATCAATAGAAAGATGCTTAAGCTTTTATATAAAGCCTCGGGTATTTTTAGGTCTGACTTGATTACACCTGCCAAAACCCCGAATACGAAAAACAGTACAACTGGTTGTATAGTTGCCATGCAAAACTCCCTCTTTACTTAGTTATGTTTTATTTGATTTATTAACATTCTTACCGCAGTATCCTTCGGGGTTTCACAAACTCAGAACAAAAACCAAATAATCTTACAACCCAGCAGGATTTTCGGTCAGTTTTTTTAACTGAAATTTTTCGAAACGCAATAGTCTTAACGAAGTATGCAATGATAAGAAACACTTTTCTTGGATCTGGTGACTGAATTGCCCTTCACAAGGAAACGTTAACATAAGAAATGTGAAGAATTCGTGAATAAAGTCAATACTATTTATCAAAGATTAAGGGAAGATAATATGAAATGTGGTGCCCTTTCCAGGGATGCTGTCTACTTCGATGAGCCAACCATAGTGATCGCAGATTCGTTTGACAATAGCAAGTCCGATACCTAGCCCTTGCCCTTGTGTGGAGCCGCGAAAAAAACGCTCGTATAGCAATGGCAAATAAGCGGGCTCTATTCCAATGCCGGAATCTGAAATTGACAATCGCTGATTATTGAATTCAACTCGAATAAAGCCATTTTCAGTATACTGTACAGCGTTTCGAAGCAGATTCATCAATGCGGTATGTAAGGCTTGGCGATTGAGTGTGACAGTAACTTCGGGTGCAATATTAACCTGAAAATTCAGTTTCTTCCGATACATTTCTGCACATATCGGTTCAGCCGCATCGAAAACACATTCAGCTATCGCAACGGGTTCCATAACGCCTAACGCCTGTTCGCGCGCCAGGAATAGTAGGGCTTGTAATTGTTCACCCATGCGCGTGGCAGCTGCTTCAATCATCTTTATTCGATGATGCGCTCTGACGGGTAAATCAGGTATTGCAACCAGCAATTCACAACTGGTTAGAATGGTTGTAATCGGAGTCCTTAATTCATGACTGATATTGGAGGTGAATTCTTGTTCACGTTGGAGCATGCGTTTAATACGGCTTTGGAAATCATCCAATGCGCGCGCAAGTTGTGCCACTTCTTCATCCATGTCAGGCTGCGCCAGCAATCCAACTTGAATATCTCCAAGGGCTAGTAAGCTTACTTGCTCCGCTAACTCTGTCACCTGTTTGATGAGTATTCCGGCAAGCAAATATCCCACTACAAATGCAATGGCAACGACTGCCACCCAGGATAGCAAAATGAGCAGCCTCAGTTTACTCAATCGCTGTTGATGCAGCGAAATCCGGTAGGCTACAAGAAACTTCACTGCATCAGTCGTGCGCACCAAAACATGGAAATCCTCAAGACCGTAGTCAATTCGATGATAGCCAGCCTGCAGTCCACGTAAATAAGCAGGGATTTGTAACTCGTCGTCCATGGTATGGATAACATAGCTTTTGAGATGTGAGCCTACTTGGGAAATGAAATCTGAGTGTTTCTGATAGCGATGAACAAGATGATCCATTTCCATTTCGATCACCTGTTCTACATGAGCTTCTTCAATATTATCCGAAGCAAAATAGAGAATAATACAAAGTGTTCCGACAATAAAAATGCTGAATGTTGCCAGTGCTACTGCAACACGGTAGCGCAGGCTACGCTCAATCGGGAATCTGATCACGAGAAGTCAAGCAGTAACCTAAACCATGGACGGTTTCGATAGGATCGTAACCGCCCGCCTTTGTGAGTGCGCGCCGCAAGATGTGCATATGGCTGCGCAGTGTATCGCTGGTTTCTTGAACGTCTTCCCAGGCTTCCAATTCGAGTTCTTCTCGGCTGAATACCCGACCAGGCTCACTCATCATCAGTGCCAATAAGCGTATGCACTTGGGTGGAAGCTTAACATTTTTGTTTTCGAAACGAATGGTGAGGGTTTTAGGGTCAAAAGAGAGTTTGTCGAATTCCAGTTTGCGATTGGCGACTTTACCAACATGTCTTTTATGCATCGCCAGCAGGCGAGCTTCGACTTCTTTTAATGCAAACGGTTTGATGAGATAGTCATCCGCGCCATATTCGAAACCGGTTAATTTATCTTCCAGTGTATCGCGTGCGGTCAACATCAAGATAGGTGTGTCAATTTGCGATTCTTGGCGCAGCTTTCGGCACAAGGTAATCCCATTCATTCCCGGTAAGCCTAAGTCAAGCAGAATGACATCAAATCGTTGTGTGACAGCCAGATGCAGTCCGGCGATACCGTTAGCGGCTGCATCTGCACTATGCCCTCGGGATTCCAAGAAGTCATAAAGATTGGCAGCGATAGCCAAATCGTCTTCAATAATCAATATATGCATACAGTTACCTATGCTGATAATTCAATTCTGTTTAAGTGCTCACCGTGTGAAATTTACGGCTTAATGTGTGCACAGCTTCTACCAGGGCTGCTGCATTCTCCGGAGGGGTAAATTGAGAAATACCATGCCCCAGATTAAATACATGCCCACTGCCATGACCATAGCTGGCGAGTACCTGTTCCACCTCCGCAGTGATGACTTCGGGTGATGCAAAAAGTATCGACGGATCAAGATTGCCCTGCAATGCAACCTTCTCACCTACGCGCCGACGCGCTTCACCAATATCAATTGTCCAATCCAATCCGACCGCATCGCAACCAATGTTTGCAATGGCTTCAAGCCACAAACCGCCACCTTTGGTAAAAACAATACTTGGAATTCGCTCGCCATCCTGTTCGCGCTTTAATCCGGCGATAATTTGTTGCAGATAACGTAGTGAAAATTCCTGATAAGCAGCGTGAGATAATGCGCCACCCCATGTATCGAAAATCATCACAGTCTGCGCGCCGGATTCTATTTGCGCATTCAGATAGGCTGTGACAGCTTTTGCATTGATATCCAGAATATGGTGCAACAGCTCGGGGCGTTGGTATAACATGGTCTTGATTTCCCGGAATTCAGTACCACCGCGACCCTCAACCATGTAGCAAGCAAGTGTAAATGGGCTGCCGGAGAAACCAATCAGTGGTACTCGGTTATCCAGCGCTTTGCGGATCTCTGAGACTGCGTCCATCACATAGCGCAATTCCGCGCCGGGATCGGGAACCGTCAATGCATGAATTGCTTTTTCCTCACGCAAAGGACGTTCAAACATAGGTCCTTCTCCATGCGCGAAATATAAACCGAGTCCCATGGCATCAGGAATCGTGAGAATATCGGAGAACAGTATGGCAGCATCCAGCGGAAAGCGGGCCAGTGGTTGCAATGTCACTTCCGTCGCAAAACCCGGATTTTTACACAACGAAAGGAAATCACCTGCGCGCGCCCGTGTTGCATTGTATTCTGCCAGATATCTACCGGCCTGGCGCATGAGCCAAACGGGTGTGTATTCCACAGGTTGCTTCATCAGGGCCCGTAGAAACGTATTATTTTTGAGTTTTGTCATTAAAAAACCTGTCGTTATTGTTATTTTGGAAAGCTGTTCCTATATCAGCGGATTGTCCTCTTATCTTAGGCAATGTTACCAGCGAATGGCCATTCCGTATATTGCCAATCGGGTATAAGCAATAGGTGCCTTATGAAAATGAGTGTTGCGGTTAACAATTAAGTGCGGAAATTTAGTTCTCGGTAATTGCAAATACCCGTTGATATTCTTTAATTGCATACCGATCCGTCATGCCGGCAATATAATCAGCGATCACTTGGTATCCTTCGTGTTCAAACTTTTTTTGATATTCAGTTGGTAACAGACGTATCTCCGAGCTGAAAGCCGAGAATAGTTTTTCTATGGTATGGCGTGCTTTGTTACTCATTCGCACAACGTGAAAATGCCGGTAAAGATTGTCGTATAAAAATTTTTTTAATTCTTGCTGTTCTTTTTTAATCGACTGACTAAAACCAATGAGCGGTGGCGCTAGGTGCACATCGGTAAGACTACTCACGCCGGCATGCTTGATACTCGCGGCACTTTGCTGAATTAGGTCGGTAACCAACGTATTAATCATGCTGCGAATGGTTTCATACACCATGCGACGTTGCGGTAGTGACGGATATTTATTTTTTATCGGTGTGAGATGGCGCGAGAAAATAGTAACTTCTTCCAGTTGATCCAACGTAATGAGGCCTGAGCGCAGGCCATCATCGACATCATGATTGTTGTAGGCGATTTCATCCGAAAAATTTGCCAACTGGGCTTCTAGCGATGGTCTTGTATGTTGCAAAAAGCGTTCTCCGAGTTCGCCCAGTTTTGCGATATTCTTTTTGGCGACATGTTTGAGTATGCCTTCCCGCGTTTCATAGCAAAGATTAAGGCCGCTAAAAGCTGCGTATCGTTCTTCCAACACATCAACAACCCGCAAGGACTGGAGATTATGTTCAAAACCGCCATGATCCCGCATGCAATCGTTCAAGGTATCCTGGCCGGCATGCCCAAATGGCGTATGTCCCAAATCGTGCGCCAGCGAAATCGCTTCTACCAGATCTTCATTCAGGCATAAGTTTCTTGCAATCGACCGTCCTATTTGTGCGACTTCCAGGCTATGCGTCAGGCGCGTACGAAACAGATCTCCTTCGTGATTGACGAATACCTGAGTTTTGTATTCCAGCCGACGGAAGGCCGCGGAATGTATGATGCGATCGCGGTCACGCTGAAATTCGCTACGCCCTGCAGGCGGCGTTTCATGCATGATGCGTCCGCGTGAGTTATCGGACGATACCGCATAAGCAGCTAATTTATTCATTGTTATTCATCGGTCATGCAAGCTGATATTGTTTTACCGAGCAATGCGGGAGGGATATCTGCGCGCATCACGGCCTCACCGATCCGATTCAAGAGGATGAAGCGCGTTTTCCCGGCATCCACTTTTTTGTCCAGCATCATCAATTGCAAATATTTTTCCAACGGCATTCTGGGTGCTGTGACAGGTAATCCGGCCAACATAAAAATTTTGCGGATACGTTGCACATCAGCCTCACTGATGAGCTTCATGCGCTGGGATAATTCAGCTGCCAGCACGATTCCGGCTGCTACAGCCTCACCATGTAACCAAACACCATATCCCATGCCATTTTCAATCGCATGGCCAAAAGTGTGACCCAGATTCAGTAGAGCTCGTATCCCGTTTTCCTTTTCGTCAGCGGCGACTATTTCCGCTTTATTCTCACAACTACGCTGGATAGCCTCATTTAAAATGATTGGATCACGCGCTAATAAGCGTCGCATATTTTGTTCCAGCCAATCAAAAAAGGCCGGATCGCGGATTAAGCCATACTTGATAATCTCAGCAAGACCCGCGCGTAATTCCCGGTCAGGCAAGGTATTCAAAGTGGCGCTATCGGTCAGTACCATGCGCGGTTGATAAAAAGCGCCAATCATATTTTTACCCAATTGATGATTGATGCCGGTTTTGCCACCTACCGAGGAATCCACTTGTGCCAATAATGTGGTGGGAATCTGAATAAATGGTACGCCGCGTAAGTAGGTTGCTGCTGCGAATCCGGTGAGATCACCCACCACGCCACCGCCAAGCGCCAGTATCGTGGTGTTACGCTCGCAGTGGTTTTTCAACAACGCATCAAAAATAAAATTTAAAGTTTCCCAATTTTTATGCGCTTCGCCGTCCGGAATAATGATTGGAACCGATATAACCCCCCGTTTTTCCAATGCCAGACGCAATTTCTCCAGATATAGTGGTGCAACAGTGGTATTGCTAACGATGGCGACTCGTTTTTGTGGTAAGCACGATAAGATCAAGTCAGCCTGTTCCAGGATTCCATGGCCTATATGTATCGGATAATTGCGCTTTTCTGGTGAAATAGTGAAATCTACTGAAATGGTTTGCATAGTATTTTCATTGCCATTTTGTTTGATAGTATCGAGGTTAATAGAAATTAACTTATTGATAAGTTTTTGTATCAAATAACGCACGCCTTGTTTGCCGCTATCGATGATGACGTGTGCGGTTTCACGATAATAGGCGTCGCGTTGGGTATAAAGTTCATGCAATCGTGCATATAAATTTTGTGTCTGTAGCAGCGGTCTGTTTTTGTCGTGCCGAGTGCGCCGATGTAAATCATTGACCGATGCCCGCAGATAGATGACGATGCCATTCTGTTTAAGTAGCTGGCGATTCTCCTCGCTCAACACTGCGCCGCCCCCTGTAGCCAGGACGATATTATTTTTTTTAACCAGTTCAACCAGTGTTTCAGATTCGCGTTTGCGAAAGCCAGCTTCGCCTTCAATCTCAAAGATCACCGGAATTTTTACGCCGGTACGGTCTTGAATTTCATGATCGGAATCGATAAATGTCTTATCCAGGAAATTAGCTAGGGCTTTGCCAATGGTGGTTTTGCCGGCACCCATCATGCCGACCAAAATGATATTGGTACCTCCCAATTTTTTTTGAGCGGGCTGGAGTGTTTTAGTTTTGCTTAAATTCATACCTGTGATTGTAGCTGAATTACCAGTCAGCACGCAGATTCGCTTGTTGATTCAATGCGCCTGGCTCACTCACTTTGAGGTTTTCTGGCAGGTCGATAGGATAGTGCCGCCGGGAGTTGTGGTGTATTTTGCTTGCTTCCTGGCGGCTTGGAATCCTGTGTCCGTACAAACCAGGAGAAAAATAACGGCACAAATATCGTTGCAATGGTGGTTGCCATAATCATCCCGCCAAAAACACCCGTTCCCATCGATTGCCGTGCTGCGGAGCCCGCGCCAGTCGCAATGACCAAAGGAACAACTCCCAATATAAAAGCCATCGAAGTCATCACAATGGGTCGGAAGCGCAGTTGGGCCGATTGGATGGCTGCTTGTGCAATATCGACACCTTGCTTCATTCTCTGGCTGGCGAATTCGACCAGCAAAATCGCATTTTTTGCCGTCAATCCGATCAATGTCACCATGCCGATCTGGAAATAAATATCATTCGGCATGTCGCGCAACAAAATCGCAACCAATGCGCCCATCATCGCGAAAGGAATCGCCATAATGACCGCTAACGGTAACGCCCAGGTTTCAAATTGCGCGGCTAATATCAAGAAAACCATCACGACCGCCAAGCTGAAAGCAAAAATTGCTGCCGAACCTATCTTTTTTTCCTGAAACGCGGCACCGGTCCAAGCAATCTGATAGCCTTCCGGCAACGTTCTGGCTGCAATGTCTTCAACCAAGGCGATCGCATCCCCGGAACTGACGCCGCTGGCACCACTGCCCATGATTTTTGCCGACAGCAATCCGTTGAATCGTTCCAATTGCTCGGCACCTACGATAGAATTTACTTTGCTCAAGGCCGACAAAGGAATCATCGAACCGGATTCAGAACGAACATACACTTTGCCCAGATCCTCCGCTTTCATGCGATAAGCCGCTTCTGCTTGCAGCTGTACGCGATAAGTCCGTCCGGCGCGGTTAAAATCATTCACGTACAATGAACCCATGGTACTTTGCAGCGTGGCGTAGATATCTGCAATGGGAACACCCTGCGCGACGGCCTTGGCTTCATCGACTTCAATAAAATACTGTGGCACCGATGATCGCAAAAAAGTATTCACGGTGGCCAGCCTGGGTTCCTGTCGCAAAGTTTGCGTAAACTCATTGACTACACCGACCAGTTGCGCGGTATCAGAATTGGTGCGGCTCTGCACATACAATTCAAAGCCGCCGGTACTACCCAAGCCGCGTATCGCCGGTGGATTAAAGGCAATCGCCATACCATCGGGTTGTTGTGAGCCAACTAGAAACAGCTTATTCACAATATCGGTGGCGGTAGTGGAACGTTCTGACCAATCTTTCAAGCGCACAAACATGGTCGAAACATTAGTCTTGTTGCCGCCGCCGATAAAATCCAATCCATTGACTGCGAACTGAAAAGCCATGGCGGGTTCCTTGGCCATCTCGGTAGTGATGGCAATTGCCGTTCTGGTTGTTCTGGCAAGCGTTGCACCGTCGGGTAGTATCACTGCGGCAATCACGTAGCCTTGATCTTCCGGCGGCACCAGACTGTCCGGAATATTTTTTACCAGATAAATCAGGCCGGCAATCACCACCAGGAATATCAGCGCGCTTCTAACGCTATGGCGAAGACTCAGGCCGACCATGCCGACATAAAACCCGCGCATATGTTCAAAGCGATTGTTAAACCAGGTAAAAAAAACGGATTGACGATGTGTGGGGCGGAGTAAAGTTGCGCATAGAGTGGGTGTCAGCGTCAAAGCCACAATGCCGGAAATAACGGCCGCGACTGCCACGGTTACCGCAAACTGCTGATACAGTTCTCCGGCAATGCCGCCGAGAAAGGCCACGGGTATAAAAACCGCCACCAATACCAGTGTCATCGCGACTACAGCGCTGGATACTTGTTGCATCGCTTTGATGGCCGCATCGATCGGTGCTAGCTTCTCTTCCGATATTAATCGTTCGATATTCTCCAGTACGACAATCGCGTCATCCACCACAATGCCGATCGACAGTACCATTGCAAACAGCGTCAGCGTATTAATCGAATAACCCAGTAGCCATAACCCGGCAAAGGTGCCGATCAAGGAAATCGGTATGGCGATGATGGGAATCAGCGTTGCACGCCAGCTTTGCAGAAACACATAGACCACTAGAACGACCAGCAGCATGGCTTCTCCCAGGGTCTTGATCACTTCCCAGATGGATTCCTTAACAAACAAACTGGTATCGTAGGAAACAACATACTGCATGCCTTCGGGAAAATAATGTGTCAATTCATTCATCGTGGCTTTAACCGCTGCTGCGGTTTCCAGGGCATTGGCGCCGCTACGCAAGAAAATACCAATGCCTAAACCTGGTTCGCCGTTGAGCAGTGTATGTGTCGCATAATCTTGCGCACCGAGTTCAATTCTCGCTACATCCTTCAGATACAGCACGCCGCGCGGCCCACCCGAGCGCAGGATAATATTCTCAAATTGCTCCGGTTCTAATAACCGGCCTTTTGCGGTTACGGAATAAACCAGTTGTTGATCAACCAATGCCGGCTCCTGACCTATTTTTCCGACAGCTTGCTGCGCATTTTGTGCCCGAATGGCGGTCGCGATATCGCTGGTTGTGATACCCAGTTGCGCCATGCGGTCTGGTCGTAGCCAAATGCGCATGGAATAGTCCTGTGCGCCAAAAATTCTCGCTTCACCGACGCCTGACGCACGCCTCAGGTCATCCAGAATATTATTAGTAATAAAATTACTGAGAAACAGCGGTGTATGTTTGGGGTCCTTGGAAGTGACGGCAAACACTATCAGCAGATCATTGGAGCGTTTCTGAATCGTGATGCCCGTCCGCCTTACTTCATCGGGCAAGCGCGCCAAGGCGGTATTAACTTCGTTGCTCACATTGAATGTGGCGCGATCAATGTCGGTTCCGATCTCAAAGGTAATGGTGATCGTAAGCCGACCGCTCGAATCGGCGCTGGAACTAAAGTACAGCAAGCCTTCAACAGCGCTAAGCTTCTCCTCAATCGGTGCGGCTACAGTTTTGATCATTGTCTCAGCGCTGGCACCCGGAAATGTTGCTGTTACGATAACCGTTGGCGGTGTTATCCGCGGATATTGTTCGATCGGTAATTGCGTAGCGGCAGCCAATCCGGCGAGAACAATGATGATCGATAGAACGGATGCAAAAATTGGTCGCGTAATAAAAAATCTAGCCATGTGAGCAGTTTGGGCGGTTGCTATTGATTTAAAAGTGCAGCATTGGCATGTGGTGAAACCGAAGTATCCCGCAATTGGGGATCAACCACTTTGCCAGGCATTAATTTAATCATATTGTCTATCACTACTCTATCACCTGCATTCAATCCATCCAGGATAATCCAATCCTTGCCGATCCAATCACCTACGCTGACAGGACGTTGTGCCACGGTATTGTTTTCATTGATCACATAGACGTATCGACCCAGGTCCGAAGTCAACACCGCAACCTGAGGCACCACATAAACATTCCTGGATTCTCCGGCAGTTACCTGTACGCGCACGAATTGACCGGGTAAGATACGATGATCGTTATTTTCAAAGGCTGCGCGTAGCAACTGTGTGCCGAGCAGCGGATCAATTTTACTGGCGGCAAAATTGATTTTACCTGCTTGTGGGTATTCGGATCCATCGGGTAAGATCATCGTTACGCTATGTATATTTTTTTCGTTTAAATGACTGCCTAACCGCGCCATTTCATTATCCGAAAAACTAAACTGTACCCATATCGGTGACAACTGTGTCAATGTCGTCAACAAACTGCTATTGGCGGCGACCAGCGTACCTTCGGAGAAAAGTGCGCGGCCGGTCATGCCATCGACAGGCGCTTTGACAGTGGTGTAGGAAAGATTGAGCTCTGCTTGCCGCGCACGGGTTTTAGCCGCTTGCAAAGCAGCTTCTTCAATGGCCAGATCGGCTTTTGCCAAATCATAGGCGCGCTGACTGACAAAATTCTCAGCCAGTAATTGTCGCTGACGGTCTTCATCAATTTTGGCACGCAAGACACGCGCATTTTGCTCACTTAGTAAGGCTTTTGCTTCTGTCAAGGCGTTCTGAAAGGGCTCCGGATCAATTAAAAATAAAGATTGCCCCGCCTGAACTGCGGCGCCTTCCGTATAGAGACGCTTGAGTAGTATGCCGCCTACTCGTGGACGGATTTCAATTTCTTTGGCACCTTCGGTTTGCGCGATTGTTTCCAGACTGGCAGGCATGCTAACTGGTTTTGCAATCATGAATGTCACTGTAATCGCTACATTCGCGCGCGGTGCTGGCTGGGTTGATTGATTGCCGCTACATGCAATCAATAATAAGCCAGCTAATCCGCAACAGAAAAAAACAGTGCACGTTTCCTTTACTGATTTAGCGATTTGTGAATATTTGAGATCACGCAATAGTGTAAGAAAATGATGAATTGCCACTTGGGATAATTGCTTCATACGTTAGAAATTAAAAGTCCAATCGATTATGCAAAAACCACAAAACCATAATAGGGTTCTGTATAATAGATGGGATGATAGCTTGACGGATAATGTAGAAGTATTGCATATATGAAGATAAGATATTCCTCATAATTTTACCTTGCTACAGATAAACAGTTAAGTATGCGCATCCCAGGCTTGGTATCAAATGGATGCTGAGTGTTAGGACGGGTATCGACCGTACACATTGTATGGCCTGATTAATCACATTTGTTTTTAATATTAGATAAACTTTAAAGGTGCGTTGATATGCCTATCCATCTATTTATTGCCATATTGACTTTCTACTTGGTGTTATTCGGGGCTGGTGCTCAGGCATCGTTGAAGCTGCCTGAAACAGTGAAAGTTGACCCGGTTGCGTTAACTGTTGAGCCGATGTGTGATCCGAAAATTTCATCCTCATGGCGGGAAGCTCAGGAAATTGAAGGTATTAAAATTGAGGCATCACCGGGGTGTAGTCCGGATAATCCCGCGTGGATTGCAGCAGCAGTGAAAGGGACTAACCGCATATCGATGGACACTCTGATGAAAACGGGCCTTTCACCGGATGCTATCATTAAAACTGACGACCTGGATGGCGACGGCGATCCTGATCGGATTATCATCAAGCTGGAAATCATGGAATTGAATGGTAAATCACCCGATTTTCCTGGAATAATTCCAACATTTGATATTGCGCCCGGTGTCCAGCCGGGTGCTTGGGTTTTTGCCCCCAAAACCAGCGGCATGTCGACAGAAAATTTTGAGAGCGTCAGAGCCAATCCCTTATTGAGACTTCCTTCACCCGTTATTCGTGTTGAGGTTGGCGATATTGTACAAATCGTGCTGGAAAATACCCATTATTTCCCCCATAGTATTCATTTGCATGGTGTCGATCATCCTTTTTCGCATAAAGAGCATGGCGGAAATGATGGCGTGCCGCAAACCAGCGAAAGGGAACTCATGCCTGGGGAACGACGTATCTATGAATTCCAGGCGCGCCAACCGGGTACTATGTTTTATCACTGCCATGTTCAGACGCATACCCATTTAGCGATGGGGCTTGGCGGAATGATTGTGGTTGAAGAAAATAAACCGAACAATTGGCTGCAAACCTTAAATATCGGCGCGGGTCATGTGCGCCATCCATCCGTTGCTGTCAGGGAACAATTTGATCAGGAATATGATCTGCACTATCACGCGATGGACAAAGAATTAACTGAGATCGTTCAGAAATATAACGATCCGCGACTTATTGCTCGCGACATGAATCAACGCTATGACGCTACCGATTCAACCGAGGATTACTACACGCTGAATGGCTTGTCATTTCCCTATACCCTAAGGGAATCTTTAATTATCGTCGAACCGGATCAGAAAATAAAACTGCGCCTGTTGAATAGTGGCGGCGAACTCATCGCCATCCATACCCACGGTCATCATGCCACCATCACGCATTATGACGGGGTGGAACATAATCCAGTTGCGCAGATTATGCGTGATGTGTTCGATATGGCCCCGGCGCAACGTCTCGATCTTAAATTGGAAACTGTTAATGATGGTAAACACAGCTATGGTGAAGGTGATTGGCTGATTCATGATCACCGGGAAAAAGGGATTACCACGAACGGTATGGCCGAAGGCGGTAGCATGAGCTCCATTGTCTATACATCCTATCTGGGTGACAGCGGTTTGCCCAAAGTAAGTCACTTTGGCATTGATTTAAGTAAGTTCTTTACCAAGGAGTATTACGAAAGAAGATATCCGATATGGCAAGATCTTGATGAAACGGCGAGTCTCGGTTCGCCTGCTGGACGGATGGGAGTTAATGCTGCGACACAAACCTCGTTGCTCAACGCGCTGTATGGACTGCTGATAGGACTTTTCGTCTATCTAATTTTCGCCAAACGGGAGCAAATCAAACAAAGTGCTGTTGCAGCGGTTTCACGTCTAAAAGGCCCAAAAGGGAGTAACCAATAATGGCTAAGACAATTATTACTTTCTTACTCGCAGGTTTTGTTATTTTTAGTGCAAACATATTTGCACAGCAACAGGCCAAACCTGATGAACATGATCACCACGACCACAGCGGTCATGACATGAGTCAAGACAGCAGCGGTACCGCAACGGACCATGAACACGACCACGAACATGACCACGGTGCCGAACACCCCATTGATCACAGCGATCACAGCGATCACGGCGATCACAGTGATCATACGATGAGTACTCAATCTGCCGAGCATGGTGATGGTCATCACCACCATCATATGGATCACGACCATCTCATGGATCATGAAGGCACCATGATTATGGGGCAGAATCTGGACAAACTGCCCAGCAGTTGTAAAAGTATTTCGGAAGAGGTTGAAATTACCGTGCGTGCCGGCAGAAAGTATGCAGCAAAATTCCCCGGAACGGCTTTTGCATTTGATCAGCAGCAGTGGCATGTCAAACCTTGCTCGAAAGTGACTTTTCATTTTGCCAACGAAGATAATATTCGCCATCAGTTCATGATGCATGGCTTGCCCAAGTATCTCTATAAATATGGCATGTTCCACCTCGAAGTGACCGGTCCAAAAACTGTATCCGGCACGATTATCGTCCCGGGATCCGACGATACCTTCCTGGTGCACTGCGACATTTCCCACCATATGGAAAAAGGTATGAAGGCGCAATTAGTGGTTGGAAAAGGCGGGGAGAATATACCGAGTATTCCCGGTGTGACGCCATACAATATAAACGATACCTATGAAGCGGAAAACCTACCAAAAGTCTCCGATAAAGCTGAACAAAATGCGGTGGTAAAGCAGATAACTGCATTCACAAATAACAACTTGCAAGATTATGGCATGATGCTGATCGGTGTGCTGATTGGGTTGTTAGGCATCCCCCTGTTTAAGAAAATTCTTTTTCAAAAAAAGAGTGATTGAGTTGTAAAACGCGCTAAGTTTGTAATCCTGTAACCAATCGGATAATTCCAAATTTGAATTCGTCCGATTGGTTTTTTTATGAATTAACGTCGCAACGGTGAATTCCCTTCGGATTACATTCCCCGTCACTGGCGGTGTAGAATTTGTGAATGAGGAATATTCCATCACAAATGACAGAACGATAATGATCCTAACGTATGAAAAAAATTGATATCAAAATTCTTGACGCGCGTTTAAGCGAGCAGCTTCCTGCCCATGCAACACCAGGCTCGGCCGGTCTGGACTTGCGTGCTTGTATTGAGCAGCCTATCACAATCAATCCGGGAGAAACCTGCCTTATTCCCACAGGTATTGCAGTGCATCTTGCTGATACGGGGTTGGCCGCACTAGTGTTGCCACGTTCCGGATTGGGTCACAAGCACGGAATTGTGCTGGGGAATTTGGTGGGCTTGATTGACTCTGATTATCAGGGGCAGATTTTGGTTTCCTGTTGGAATCGCGGCCAGGTATCGTTCAGTCTCAATCCATTGGAGCGTATCGCCCAGCTTGTTGTCGTTCCCGTAGTTCAGGTCGAATTCAATCGAGTGGATAGTTTTGATCAGAGCCATCGAGGCGAAGATGGCTTTGGAAGCACGGGTAAACATTGATAGGTATTCCTGCAATGAGTATGGAGCGGTTTTCGGCAGGAAAAATAACAGCAGGTGCACAAGTTGGATTGAAGAGGGCACCCGCGTCGCTGATTGATAGCTTTTCAACGGCCTGCTAATGGAAGCGAGGCAGCATTCCCTTCAATCCACGCATCATTTTTGATATTCCACCTTTATTCATCATCTTCATCATTTTCTTGGCCTGCTCGAATTGCGCCAGCAGGCGGTTGACTTCTTGTACGGATACTCCGGCACCTGCGGCAATGCGGCGTTTACGCGAAGCTTTAAGAATTTCGGGTTTGGCGCGCTCTTGCCTTGTCATGGAATTAATAATACCTTCTGTCCGGCTAATTATTTTGTCGTCCACCTTTACATTTTGTGCCGCTTGACTGAATTGCGCAGGAAGTTTATCCATTAGAGCGCTCATGCCCCCCATATTGCGCATTTGTTGAAATTGCGCTTTGAAATCATCCAGGTCAAACGCTTTGCCTGATTTCATTTTTTTCATCAGCTTTTCGGCTTCTTGCTGATCAGCGCTGCGATGCGCTTCTTCAATCAATCCGAGCACATCACCCATACCTAAGATACGTGATGCCATCCGGTCAGGGTGGAATGCTTCCAAACCTGTTAATTTTTCTGCAACACCGGTAAATTTGATCGGTTTGCCGGTAATGTGCTTGACTGACAATGCTGCACCACCACGCGCATCGCCATCGAGTTTGGTGAGAATGACGCCGGTTAAGGGTAATGCGTCGGCAAATGCTTTGGCGGTATTAACAGCATCCTGTCCTTGCATTGCATCGACTACAAACAGCGTTTCAATCGGTTTTAACAGCGCTTCGAGTTCGCTGATTTCTTGCATCATGGCTTCATCAATACCTAATCGGCCGGCAGTATCAACGATCATCACATCGTGGTGATGTCTGCGCGCATAATCCAATGCGGCTGCGCCGATTTCTCCAGGCTTCTGTCCGTCTTTAACGGGAAAAAAGTCAGCACCTGTTTGACTCGCCAGAAGTTCCAGTTGGTGAATAGCAGCTGGGCGATAAATATCGCATGAGACTAATAGTACTTTCTTTTTCCTCTGTTCCATTAGCCATTTTGCCAGCTTGCCGCTGCTGGTGGTTTTGCCGGCACCTTGTAATCCTGCCATGAGAATAACGGCAGGCGGTACCGTGGCGAGATTCAGATCAGCTTTCTCTCCACCCATAATGGTGATGAGTTCTTGATGAACCACGCCTACCAGTGCTTGACCAGGCGTGAGATGAGTCATCACTTCGTGGCCGACCGCTTTTTCCTTGACGCGCGCAATGAAATCTTTAACTACCGGTAAGGCGACATCAGCTTCCAACAATGCCAAGCGAATTTCGCGCAATGCTTGCTGGATATTATCTTCAGTAAGCCTTGCTTCACCTCGTAATGTTTTTATTACACCGGCGAGCCGGCCGGTTAAATTCTCAAACATACTTAAAACCTCAAAAATTGGATGGATGTAGAATAGCGCGATTATGTAATTTTAAATAATTATCCAGGTTGGCACTTTGAATTTGTTGAAGCGCCATGTAGACTAATCAGTTATTTCTGCTTCTTAAAAAATCGTGATATCGATGACCAGCATTTTAACTTATCTTGCAGCTTTTTTGCTTTATATACTGATCGGTTGGTATTTTTGGCGAAATATGTGGAACTCATTACCACCAAAGATTGGTGAGCGTGAGCTTGTTATGGTTAGCTGGGTGCATTATGCCATGCTGGTTCCTCTGGCGCTGCACGCAGTAACGTTGTATCAATCAATGTTTATTGGCGCTGGATTGAGTTTCGGTTTAGGTAACGCAATTTCGTCGATTGTCTGGCTGACAGCATTTATTTACTGGTCTTCAGGATTCTTTAGTCGACTGCAGGGATTGCAAACTTTGGTTGCACCTATTGCAGCCGCCGCCGCCATTGCAGTTTTACTGCCATTAGTTTTTCCGTCTGTGAAACCTCTTGAGAATACTGAGTTGCCGGCATTTAAAGCACACTTGCTGGTTGCTATGATGGCTTACAGCTTGTTAGCGATAGCGGCACTGCATGCTTTGTTGATGACCGCGGTGGAGCGCCATTTACATCACCCGGCAGCACATTCATTATTGACAAACTTGCCGCCGCTGCTAGCGATGGAAAAATTGTTATTCCGCATTATCTGGGCAGGGTTTGTTTTATTGACCCTGACGCTGTTAAGCGGTGTTGTTTTCTCAAAGGAAGTATTTGGTCAGTCACTGACATTTTCACATAAAACCCTCTTTGGTTTTATCTCATGGGGCGTTTTTGCAGCGCTACTTACTGGCAGACAACTGTATGGATGGCGGGGCAGGATAGCTATTCGCTGGACATTAGCCGGATTTGTGACATTGTTGCTGGCATATATCGGCAGCAAGTTTGTGTTAGAAATTATACTGAATCGCTAATGTCTGCTGTTGATAGGATTCGCATCAATATAAAAATTATTGTGTTGCATAATCCAACAGGCCGTTGAAAAACGTATTCGAGGCAGCCGATGCAAGGCAAAGCAATGAGAAAGGTCAGGGGTAGTCATGGTGCGAATAGTTCAGGAATTGTAGAGAATAAGATAATGAAATTATTGGCACGAGCGACATCGTTTTCTTTATTGGGGATTTCTAGCCGGGGGGGATACGTATTACTTGCTATTTTACTTGTGGTAACTTTATTGGGATGTGTTTCCAAAGAGCCTGCGGTTATTTCAGTGGTTGAGCCAATTCCAGCAGCAGTATCACATGATGAAGAATTAAGAAACGAAATTGCGCGTCTGGAAAAAATAATTGCAGAAAAAGACGCATTGATTAAAAGCCAGAAAATTCGTCAACAAAGCCAGGCGCACGTGCTCCAGGAAACCAATAAAGAAGCGACTCGTGCCCAAGTGAAGTTACATCGTTTAGCTACAAAACCCGGCACAGCTTCTGCTATTGCCGAGGTAGAGGCGGGTTTGGAGCATTTGAAACAAGTGAAAATTTCCGCATTTGATCAAATATTGCAGACCCAGGCGCAGCGATTATTAGAGACCGCTACATTATTTTACTCAAAAGATCAGTACGCCGCAGCGATGAATCATGCTGCACAGGCAAATAATTTTATTAGTTTGATATTAGATCAGAACCGAAAAAAAGTATCGCATATCGATCATTTCTTGCTTGAATTCCATGTACCAGTAAGGTTGCGTGCTAACAAAAATGTCAATTTACGCAAAGAACCTAATGCGCAAGCCCAAATTCTGAGCACCTTGAAGAAAGATACCATACTCGTGGCTAACGCCAATCAGGGACCTTGGCTGCGAGTTCAGGTCGATAAATTGCAAGGTTGGGTGCTGTATACAATGGTGGAAAGAGAAGAAAGTCGCAATCCCTAACATCAGGAGGCGTTGAAAAACTATCTGCGTTGCCGCTGCGATGTTAAAGACAGACTTGAAATGCTCATTGATTACGCATACGCTGCGTCTTCTTGCTTGTTTTTACTTTGTATCGGCACCGCGCCCAAACATTTTTCAATAAAAGCTTGCTAGGTTGTTAGCCTAGGCAGCAGTGTGTTTAGGTTGCATGCAGTAGGCTTGATTGCGTCCGGCATGCTTGGCTTCGTAAAGTGCGCTATCGACTCTGGAAAGTAGAATAGTTAACGATGTATCTTCCGGTTCGCTTTGTATGATACCGATGCTTAGTGTCACGTTGACTGTTTCATGAATTGCGGCGCAATAGATACTGGCCACCTGAGACCGAATGCGCTCAGCGGTTTTCACAGCCTCATCAACGGTTGTTTCGGTTAGAATGAGGATAAATTCATCGCCGCCATAGCGCGCAGCAAAATCGACACTACGAATACAATGAAAAATCTTTTTGGCGACAGTAGTTAATATTTCATCGCCGGCGATATGCCCCAGACTATCGTTCAGTGTTTTAAAATAATCAACATCAATCATGAGTACGGCAAAAGGGCGCTTGTTGCGAGCATATCGGGCAAGCTGGTCATTAATAATTAAATTAAGTTTGTTGCGGTTATAAAGTCCTGTAAGGCTATCTGTCGTCGACAACGTTTCTAGCAATTGAGTTTTCAGTTGCATCGCAGTGCTGGCAGCATCAATATCAGCTTGGTTTTGGCGCAATTTATCAGTCATCTGATTAAACATAAGTGTGAGTTGGCCCATTTCGTTGTGTTGTGTTATGGTCAATTCAACATTCAGATCTCCCTTCACAATTTTCTCAGTTGCACAAATCAGTCTTTGCAGAGGAATAACAATGGCATGCCCCATTCTAAAAGCGATTGTGGCAACAATAAGCAGAATGGCGCTGACTAAGCCGATGAATAAATTACGTTGTTGTATCCAGGCGGCATATATGGATTCATAATTTCTGCTGGCTATGATTGTAATAGGTGGTTTTTCTGATGTGTAGGCTAAGCCGATCACTTTTTGTTGATGTAATCCTTGAAAGATCTCAAATTCACCCAAATTGTCTTGTAACCTCTGTAATGTTTGGGAATCAAGTGATACGGGATTGTCGGCATCGGGTACTAAAATGTTACTTGCTAACATGATGTTGCCGTCTTTATCTAATAAAAGAACTTCACCCGGCGGTGACTTTGCTGAGTCTTTTAAGCTCGATTGAATATTGCGTAAATCAAAAGTTACGATTAATGCGCCTAAGATAAAATCATCAATCGATAATACGGGAACTGAAATACTAAATGTTGCCGTTGTGTAATGTGTGTTCCAATGGGGCGGGATGACTACGTTTCCATGGATTGATGCACTTTCTGGCCAATTTTGTGGAAGTGGCGCTGGCGTAGGCGATTCTATGTTGCTGGCAACTATTTCACCTTCTGTATCAATGACAGTTAACTCGAGTACCGTTTCCAGTTTCTTGTGTACAGATTTAAGATAGTGTTCTAATACCTTTTGCTGCGCTAACAGTTTATTTCTTTGAGGTTGATTTGTTAGCGAGAGTCCTTCAATAAGAACCTTTGAAGTTGAAAGTTCGCGGGCAATATAAATTTGATCTTTTGTCCATAAATCCAGTTCACGGCTCGCATGATTTGCCAGAGCGCGTAACTCGCGCGTTACATTTTCGCTAATCATCACTTCATTTTGCTGAAACGCGAGTATTCCTAATCCTAGCGAAGGGATAAAGGTGGCTAGAATAGAGAAAATGATGATTTTGCTTTTGATACTTTTCAACGCAAATATCCTTATAGCAAAAGGGATGCTACAGTACAGTCAGTGTCAGAATATGATCGAATAAGGGTACTTTATTACCTTTTATTGTCAGAACATGATGGAATAAGGGTACTTTATTACCTCTTTTTAATTTTTATAGCGCTAACCTCCCGTTAACTTGGGAGGGTGGCGTTATTATTTATGGTGACTATTCGTAGTGAAAAGGGACAATTAGTACCTTAAGCTAATTTAAGCAATACGAAGCGCTACTGGTTGTTTATCTGGGTAGTTATTGATTTGATAACCTTGCCACAACCTGGTGGCAATAAATGAAGCAACTGCGTCAGCATGATGTTGTAAATTTGGATTACCAAGTTCTTCAGTTGTTTGACGGAAAAGTTGTAGCCAACGTTCAAATAATTCTGCTGTGAGTTCCGGTAATACAATATGTTTAGGCATGGGTGCGCCACGGAATCGACTGGTTCCGCGTAATTGAGCAGACCAGAAATTAGTCATTTGCACAAAATGTGCATCCCAGTCAATGACATGTGCTTCAAAGATGGGGCCAAGTGCAGGATCTTTTCGAGCTTTTGCATAAAATGTATGAACAAGTTTTGCAATTTCTTCTTCAGTGTATAAACTTGGATTAGGTGTTGGAAATGGTGATTGATTCATAATGTTTTACTCTGGATAACACTTATTAATAAAGATAAATACGCGGAATTAATTGTTACTTTGTATGAGACGCAGAAGTTTATCTTTCGTTCTGTGGGTTGTCCAATTGTGATGTAATTTGAGTTATTGTTATATCAAGATCCATGCCCATGAAGGCTATCTGACCGGGAGTATGAATTAACATGAAGAATTTATATGGAAAAGCGCTGCTGCTTGACTCGGCGCTTACTAAGTCAACGGGATTTACGCGAAAAGAGCGTGAAAACTATGGGTTACGTGGATTGCTGCCGTACGATGTTGCAAGCATCAAAAAGCAGATAGAGCGCGTATTAGCTAGCATGCGTTGCAAAGGCACTGCCATTGAAAAATATATTTTTTTAAATGCTTTGCTGGAGCGCAATCAGCGGCTTTTCTACCGGATCATGATTGATCATATTGAAGAAATCATGCCTCTGGTTTATACCCCGACTGTCGGTGAGGCGTGTAAAGAATTTGCACATATTTTTAGAAGGCCGCAAGGATTCTATATTACCCCTGAGGATCGCGGAGAGATTGCAACCATTTTAAAAAATTGGCCCGAAGAGGATATTCGCGTGATTGTTGTGACAGACGGCGAACGGATTTTAGGCCTAGGGGATTTAGGTGCTAATGGTATGGGAATATCCATCGGCAAGGTTGCTTTATATGTAGCCTGTGCTGGGATTAATCCGGCGCAGTGCATGCCGGTTATGCTGGACGTCGGCACTAATAATGTCCCTTTGCGTGAAGATCCGCTCTATCTGGGATATCCATATCCACGAATCGACGGTGATGCTTACCGGTCATTGGTTGATGAATTTGTCAAAGCCGTTCAATTGCGTTTTCCGCATGCATTAATACAGTTTGAGGATTTTCTAACACCTCATGCGTTTGAATTTTTAGACCGCTATAGTGGGCAAGTCCGCTGCTTTAATGATGACATACAAGGCACTGCCGCAGTTACATTGGCGGGCATCTATACTTCATGCCGGATTACTCGAAAGCGATTTTCCGATTTGAATATTATGTTCTTAGGTACTGGTTCCGCGGCTGGTGGTATTGCGGAATTGATGGTGGATGCGTTTTGTGCGACGGGGTTAAGCGAATCACAAGCACAGCAGCGGTTATGGTTTATCGACAGAAAGGGGCTGGTAACATCGAGCAACGACAATATTAAACCGCGTATCAAGCCTTTTGCGCATGAGCACGTCGCACGCAGTTTTGTCGATGCTATCGGAGATATCAAACCTGATGTACTGATTGGTGCCACCGGCGTGGCAGGGACGTTTGATGAGGACATTGTGCGTAAAATGGCAGCGGTCAACGAGCGTCCGGTGATTATTGCCTTATCAAATCCAACTTCGCATACTGAATGCACTGCCGAACAGGCGTATCAGTGGAGTGATGGGCGGGTCGTTTTTGCCAGTGGTAGCCCATTTGATGCGGTGCAGTATGGCGATCAGTTATTTAAACCGGCTCAAGGCAACAATGCGTATATTTTTCCAGGGATTGGTTTGGGTATTCACGCCAGCGCTGCGCGTGTTGTCACACAGAGTATGTTTTTGGCTGCTGCCCAAGTATTGGCAGACATCGTTACCGAACAAGAGATTGATACTGGGGCAATTTATCCTACACTGACGCGCGTGCGCAAGGTGTCGCATGCCATTGCGATGGCTGTTTGTGGAGTGGCAATTCATGAGGGATTAACCGATGCCAGCTTGCCGGACGATTTGGATGATTATATTCAGTCGCTAATGTATAAACCGGATTACTGACAGGCCGTTGAAAAACTATCTGCGTTATCGCTGCGGTATTAAAAACAAGCTCGAGATGCTCATTTATCGCGCATCAACTGCGCTTTCTTGCCTGTTTTTTCTGGTATCGACTACCTCGAAAACGTTTCCCAACGACCTGCTCGGTCAATTGGAGCGACTAAATAAGTTGGTGACACCATCCAGCCCTACATGACTGATCGAGTAGGTTGCATAGTCTTTGACGATCGGTTTGGCGTGATAAGCAATACTGACTCCGGCTTCACTCATCATGCCCAGATCGTTGGCGCCGTCGCCAATAGCGATAATCTGTTCACGTTGAATTCCCAGCTCATCGCGCACTTGTTTTAATACGTGCGCTTTTCCTTCCCTGCCGATAATTTCCCCGATCACTTTTCCAGTTAATCGGCTATTTTCAATTTCCAATACATTGGCGGCGGCATAGTCGAGTCCCAGCCGCGCTTTAATCCGTTCAGTAAAGAATGTGAAGCCGCCTGAGATGACCATGGTTTTTAAGCCGGCTGCTTTAGCCTGTTGCAGCATTTTTTCCGCACCGGGGCTAAGCCGGACACGCTCATCGTAGACTCTCTGCAGCGCCTCTTGCGGCAGACCTTGCAGTAGTGCGGTGCGGCGTGTGAGGCTCTCTTCAAAACTGATTTCACCGCGCATGGTTTGCAGTGTGATGGCGGCAACTTGTGGCTTGATATTGTGCATGTCGGCAATTTCATCAATGGATTCAATTGCCAGCAACGTTGAATCCATATCCATTGCTATCAGTTTGAACCCAGAGAGTTTGCGATCGGGATTTACAAAGGCAAAATCTAATGCCACTTCAGCGCAATAATCCGCTACATCGTTGGTATCGGTAGCGTTTGTCAATCGGAAGGCTTGACCGGTAATCCGCTCAATGCCATCTGCATGGGAGAGTTTTGCAAGAGCACGTAAGTCGCTGTTGTTAACTTCCAATCCTTGGATAATCAGATTCATAAGTAGATAGTTATTGGTAATGTACAAGGGCCGGATGAAAATGGAATATTCATCACGGGCTCCATTCGATGATTTGATTGCGGCCCGCATGTTTAGCCGCATATAGCGCGGAATCAGCGGCCTTAATCATATCCAACGGTGCGTGAAAATGTGCTGTGTTTTTTTCATTGGAGGCGACGCCAATAGAGGCGGTAATATGAATGGTGTAATGATCATCCAATTTATAGTCAATGGATTCAATCGCATCTTTTAATCGGGAAATAAGATTTCTTGAAGCAGTCAGTGTTGTGCCTGGTAGGATTAAAGCAAACTCTTCGCCGCCATAGCGACTGAGTGTGTCGTCCTGACGCATTTGCTCATAAATTGTACTGACGACAGTGACCAGCAGCGAGTCGCCCGCGAGATGTCCGTGGGTATCGTTGACTTGCTTAAAGTGATCCAGGTCGATGATGGCGATGGTGAGAGGGAGGCTATATTGCACGGATAAATTAAATTCACGTCGCAGTGTTTCATCAAAATATATCCGGTTATGAGCGCCGGTTAATCCATCGCGCTGAGATTTCTCTTCCAATTCTTTGACTCTCGACAAGCTGTGAATTATCAGCAATTCTTTGGCCGCAGCCATGATTTCTGCCGCTTCGGCAGCGTGATGAATGCGGATATCAAAGAGTTCTTCGATGGATTTTAAGCCAACTTCCATGAGTTTAATCACGTCCACCAGTGCAGTATCGTCAAGTCCAAGCCAATTTTCGGCAGCTTCTGTTAAGGCTGTCATTTTTTCAGTGTCTTGCGGATATAGAAAATAATCAGCTAAGTAGCGGGATACAGCAACGCAAGACTGGAGGTTGGGTCCCAAGTCCTTGGGTTCCGGCTGGTTATGGCTGGCGATGCAAGCCAGGGCGATATAATCAGGAATGTGCCATTTTTGTAACAGTGCGCAACCCAACTCATCGTGTCCGGCACCAAACGTTTCACGCTCTTTTTTAAGTAGTAAGTCGTGGTCAACAGTCGACGAAAAAATTTTGCCATATTCTTCAGGCATGATGGCTGAGAAGGCCAGGATGCCGATTTCCTGTACTAATCCGGCTAGAAACAAATCATCCAGAAAATTTAGATTGAGCTTTTCTCCGAGTGCGCGGCAGGCAAGTGATGATGTAATAGATCGACGCCAAAACAAATCGTTATCAAAATCCGGCAGATTGCTCGACATCGGTTTTTTCATCAGTGAATCGGCTAATGTAAAAGATAGGGCAATAACGATGACCGAATGCGTGCCAAGAATGCTGACTGCCTGCCGGATATTGGTTGCGATGCGACGGGATTTATATAAAGGTGCATTCGCTGTTTTAAGTAATTTTGCGGAAAGCACCGGGTCCAATGAAATATATTGGCAGGCAGTCCCTATATCTGCATCAGGATCGTTTGCCAGTTCGATGATTTTAATAGCAACTGCGGGCAGACTTGGAAGTGTTGTGCAAAAATTAAGCCGTGATTTCAATTTATCGTCAAGCACTTTATTATCCTTAGAATTAGATAGCACTTATATAGTATTGAATAATTGAGTGATTATTTTCTATTATATTATAAAGATAACATTCTCACGCATTCCCAAGAGAATTATTTGTAAGAACTGATGAGAATTATCTGCCTTATCCTACCGTATGATGGAAATTCATTACTTATTCTTTTAAATTAAACAGATGCTACGCTGTTGGATTTTTCGTGAAATTGTTTTGATTATTTGGAACAAAGCGGTTATAAGATGATTAATATTCCATGGATTAAATGGTATAAATTCGAATGGTAGAAGATTGTATAAATGTGTTGCTTAAAAGAAAATTCTTGATAAAGGAGTCTGATGTGGATTTTGGAATAAAAGTAGGAACCCCGGAAAAACAGCGCGGAGCTTGTGCCGTGATCGGTATTTTTGAATCAAAAAAGCAGACGGATTCGGCTAAAATCCTGGATAAGGTCACACAAGGGTATATTAAAAATATCCTTGCACTCGGTGACATGGATGGAAAGGCCAACACGTCGCTGTTATTGCATAATGTTCCGGATACCCAATTCAAAAGGATTTTATTGGTTGGATTGGGTAAGGAGCAGGAGTTCAAGGACAAAACATTTTTGATGGCACTCAATACTGTGTTGAATGCCTTACAAAAAACAGCGGTTGTTGATGCAACGGTGTTTTTATCAGATTTTCCTATCAAGGGACGAAGCAATGAGTGGAAAGTGACACAAACTGTCATCGCCGCGACCGGTAGCAGCTATCGGTTTGATCAGTTGAAGAGTAAGCCGGATAGCACCCCGAGCAATTTGCGTAAGATGGTGTTGTGTATTAGCGATCGCGCTGAATTGGCTGCCTGTGAAGTCGCTATGCAGCAAGGTTTGGCGATTGCACAAGGTATGAGTCTGGCAAAAGACCTCGGCAATCTTGCACCGAATATTTGCACCCCGACATACCTTGCCAAACAGGCTAAAGATCTGGCCAAGACCCATAAAATGAAGGCATCGGTACTGGAAGAAAAGGATATGGAAAAGCTGGGCATGGGTTCGCTGCTGGCTGTGGCAAGCGGCAGCGAGCAGCCGGCCAAGTTGATTGTGCTGGAATATCATGGATCAGCAAAGAAAGAACACCCCATTGTTTTGGTAGGGAAGGGGGTGACTTTTGATACCGGCGGCATTTCACTCAAACCCGGTGCCGATATGGATGAGATGAAATTCGACATGAGTGGCGCCGGCAGCGTGCTGGGAACACTCCATGCGATCGCTGAAATGAAACTGCCGATCAATGTGGTCGGGATCATTCCTGCCACCGAAAACATGCCCAGCGGTAAGGCGACAAAACCGGGCGACGTGGTAACCAGTATGTCCGGCCAAACGATCGAAATTCTGAATACCGATGCGGAAGGGCGTCTGATTCTGTGTGATGCATTAACTTACGCCGAACGCTATAACCCGAAAGCAGTGATTGATATCGCCACTTTGACCGGTGCATGTGTGATTGCACTGGGGAATTTTACGACAGGATTGATGAGCAACGATGACGCATTGGCTGCAGAATTGCTATCTGCCGGCGAACAGGCGGGCGATCGTGCCTGGCAGCTACCTTTGTGGGATGAGTATCAGGATCTGCTGAGAAGCAACTTCGCCGATATCGCCAATATCGGTGGACGGGCTGCCGGAACCATTACGGCTGCTTGCTTTTTGTCGCGCTTTACCAAGAAATATCGCTGGGCGCATCTGGATATCGCAGGTACAGCATGGAAATCCGGCAAGGAGAAAGGCTCAACCGGGCGTCCTGTACCACTATTAGCGCAGTTTTTGATTGCACAGGCTAAAGCAGCCAATTAATGTTTCTTAGACCTGCTGGTTAATGAGTGAAAGTCGGTGGATTCATTCCATACTTTTGTAAATTAACCAGCAATAGCGATGCTTGTATGCAATGCCTATTGATTATTCGATGACGCAAATTTTCTTCTATTCAGGATCCAATGATAAGTTGAAAACAGCTTGTCGATTATGTGCGAAGGCGGTACAACAAAAAATGCGCGTAATGATCTATACACCGGATACGGCGTTAATTGGGCAGCTCGATCAATTACTATGGACGTTTTCCGCGACCAGTTTCATTCCGCATTGCGCAAAGCAAGGTGACGAGCAAATGGTTGGTATGACGCCAGTCATTTTGAGCGACCGGATAGATCCGGATGATCGTTTCGATGTGTTGCTTAATCTGCATCATCAACTTCCACCGTTGCGTGATCAATTTGACAGATTGATCGAGATTGCAGGTGTTACGCACGAGGACAAGCTGGCTGCCCGTGAGCGCTACCGCTTCTACAAGGATGCCGGTTACGCGATTCGGCACTACAATCTTGATGATGAGCGGTCTGTTGAGTAAAGTTGTGGCAATGACGGCCTTTTTATCATGAACGAAAATAACGATACAACAGATCTCGACGATGCCAAGATATTGGCTAAGTTTAGTAATTTGCTGAATAAATATCACAGTCAAGGCGGAATAATGCACCCGGACGCAGCTGTCGCGCCGGACACTTCCCCAGCGGATGGAATTTTGCCGGCAGCGGGGCCGGATAACATACCGACACTTACTGAAGTCGTGATACTTCATCCATCGGTGATACAACCGCAACCGAAGCGCCGCAAGCCTATCCAGCAGATACTGGATGCCGCGCTGGAAGATGCCCATATCGAAATGGATACATCGGATAGAAAAGCGTTAGCGAATGCGCTGGAAGTTCGTCTGGCTGGTCAAGTCAAATAGCTGCACTCAAAAATTTACATGCTTTGTGTAGTTCATCCAACAGATAGTGCCGGCAAAGTGGTGTAAGTTGAAAGCGCAACCTGCCACTTAGCAGGCCTGTTAGCAAACGCGCCGACAGGTCATCCGCTATAATGACGGTCTTGTTTGTATCACTCAATCCAATTTTAAATTTCATGGAACTCGAAAAAAGTTTTGCCCCGAAACAGATCGAACACCGCTGGTATTCGATCTGGGAATCAGCAGGTTATTTTAGACCGACAACGACAGTAGGCCAATCCGCGTATTGCATTATGCTGCCGCCACCCAATGTGACAGGCACGTTGCATATGGGCCATGCGTTTCAACATACTTTGATGGATGCATTGACGCGTTATCACCGCATGTTGGGGGATAGCACACTATGGCAACCGGGTACCGATCACGCCGGCATTGCCACACAAATCGTGGTTGAACGGCAATTGGATCAACAAAATCTTGATCGCCGCGAGATGGGGCGGGAAGCCTTTTTGCAACGGGTGTGGCAATGGAAAGAAGAATCCGGTTCTACCATTACCCGGCAAATGCGACGCCTGGGTACTTCTTGTGATTGGACGCGCGAGCGTTTCACCATGGATGCCGCTTTGTCACGCGCGGTGACTGAAGTATTTGTGCGTCTCTATCGAGAAGGACTCATTTATCGCGGCAAACGGCTGGTAAATTGGGACCCGGTACTGCAAACCGCAGTGTCCGACCTGGAAGTGGTAGCAACCGAAGAAAATGGCTCCTTGTGGCATATTCGTTATCCCATCGAACAAGCCGATGGTATCCAAACAAACCCAGCAGAAGCCTTGATTGTTGCGACTACCCGTCCCGAAACCATGCTCGGGGATGTGGCGGTTGCCGTGCATCCTGACGATCCGCGTTATCAGCACCTGATTGGACGCCATGTGCGGCTACCGCTGTGCGAGCGCACTATTCCGGTGATTGCGGATACCTATGTCGATCTGGAATTTGGCACCGGTTGTGTGAAAATCACACCGGCGCACGACTTTAACGATTATCAGGTTGGGCAGCGGCATCATTTGGTGCCGATCAATATTTTTACCTTGGATGGAAAAATCAATGAGCTGGCGCCAACCGAGTATCAGGGCATGGATCGTTTTGATGCCAGGAAGAAGATTGTTGCCGATTTACAAACGCAAGGCTCTCTGGTTGAGACCAAGCCGCACAAACTGATGGCGCCGCGTGGCGATCGTACCAATACCATTATTGAGCCGATGCTGACCGATCAATGGTATGTCGCGATGGAAGGTCTGGCCAGACGTGGACTGGAAGTGGTTGCGCAGGGCGAGGTTAAATTCACGCCGGATAACTGGACGCATGTTTACAATCAATGGCTGGAGAATATCCAAGATTGGTGCATTTCGCGCCAATTGTGGTGGGGGCACCGCATTCCGGCGTGGTATGACGAAGACGGCAATGTCACCGTTGCGCATACGCTGGAAGAAGCGCAGCAGCTCTCTGGTAAAAACAATCTGACGCAAGACGACGATGTACTGGACACATGGTTTTCATCGGCACTGTGGCCATTCTCGACATTGGGCTGGCCGGATGAAACGACGGAACTGAAAACCTTCTTGCCGACTTCGGTGCTGATCACCGGTTTTGACATCATTTTCTTCTGGGTGGCGCGCATGGTAATGATGTCGCTGCATTTCACCGACAAAGTGCCCTTTAAGGAGGTTTACATTACTGGCCTGATTCGTGATGCCGAAGGCCAGAAAATGAGCAAGTCCAAGGGGAATGTGCTCGATCCGCTGGATCTGATCGACGGCATCACGTTACCCGATTTACTGGCAAAGCGCACGACCGGATTGATGAATCCCAAACAGGCCGAATCCATTGAAAAAAATACTCGCAAACACTTTCCTGATGGCATTCCGGCTTTTGGAACCGATGCGTTACGTTTTACTTTCGCCAGTCTGGCTTCGCATGGCCGTGATATCAAATTTGACATGCAACGGTGTGAAGGATACCGGAATTTTTGTAACAAACTGTGGAACGCAACCCGCTATGTGCTGATGAATTGCGAAGGCAAGGATACCGGGCTGGATGAGACGTTGCCATTGCGTTATTCTGCTCCCGATCAATGGATGATCAGTCGCCTGCAGCAGGCGGAACATGCTGTTGAACAGGCATTCGGCAATTATCGCTTTGATCTGGTAGCGCGCGAAATCTATGAGCTGGTATGGGATGAATATTGTGATTGGTATGTTGAGCTTGCTAAGGTGCAGTTAAATAGCGGCCAGGATTCGGTGCAGCGCGCAACACGTCGCACCTTGGTGCGGGTATTGGAAGCCATGTTACGGCTTGCGCATCCGGTTATTCCGTTCATTACTGAAGAACTGTGGCAGAAAGTCGCGCCTCTGGCAGGGAAAACAGGTGAGAGCATTATGTGTCAGCCCTATCCAAAAACGGATGCGACTAAAATAGATGACAATGCCATACAGTTTATTGCCTTGCTAAAGGACATCATCAATGCGTGCCGTACCCTACGCAGTGAAATGAACCTGTCTCCGGCACTGCGCGTGCCATTATTGGCGGTAGGCAATCACGCGGTTTTGACGGAATTCTCACCTTATTTGCTGGCATTGGCAAAGCTGGCGGAAATTGATTTCAAGCAGGACGAGCTGCCCAATGTCGATGCGCCAGTCTCCATCGTGGGTGAATTTCGGCTTATGCTGAAAGTTGAAGTTGATATCAAAGTCGAACGCGAGCGCTTGATGAAAGAAATTACGCGGATCGAAATAGAAGTCACTAAAGCAAAGTCAAAGCTGACTAACCCCAGCTTTGTCGAACGTGCGCCCGCAAATGTTGTGGTACAGGAGGAAGAGCGATTAACGGCATTTAATGCAAAACTGGACAAGCTGAGAGAACAACTCAGTAAATTTAAATAATCGTTGTTTTGGGTAGTCACTAGCAAGTTTATTGTTGAATTGCAATACGATACAAGTGTGAGATAATTGTTATTGTATCCAGGTAACTCAGGAATCTTGATAAGTAGGGGTCAGTTGTCATTGGAATAAGTAAATAACGAAGTTATTTTTCTATATTGAGTCCTATGATAAAAAAGATAAAAATTGATGATGTCCGGCTCGGAATGTATATTCACGAGATCCGTGGGAATTGGCTGGAACATCCGTTTTGGCGAAAATCATTCAAACTGGACAATCAGAAGGATTTCGACAAACTGCTGAATTGCAATCTGGATGAGCTATGGATTGATATCGATAAAGGCCTGGATGTCGCTGTTGGTGAGGAGTCGGTGGAGTCTTCAGCTGCTTTGGATGCTGACACAACTGAACCACTCATTGAAGCACCGCGACCGGCCAAAAAAAACGTCTCACCGGTCTCGATGGAAGATGAGTTAAGTTCCGCAAAGAAGATACATAACAAAGCAAAAGAAGTGGTTACGACCATGTTTAGCGATGTTCGCATGGGCAAAGCGCTTGCAGTCGAAGAGGTTGCCTTGTTGGTTGATGAGATTAATCAATCGCTGGAACGAAATACCAATGCGCTACTCAGTCTGATTCGATTAAAAAACTCGGATGAGTACACCTACCTGCACTCGGTTGCAGTGTGCATGCTCATGGTTGCGCTAGGCAAGCAATTGGATTTGAGTAGCGATCAGCTCAAACAGGTTGGCGTTGCCGGATTGCTGCATGATATCGGGAAAATGGCGATACCGAATGATGTACTGAATAAGTCCGATAAGTTGACGGACGAAGAATTCAATCTAATCAAGCAGCACCCACAGCGTGGTTGGGAAATACTTAAATCATGCTATCAGGTTGACGAAGTAGCCCTGGATGTTTGTTTGCATCACCATGAACGTGTGGATGGACGAGGGTATCCGGAAAAATTATCAAACGATGCGCTGACTTTATATGCGCGTATGGGAGCGGTTTGTGATGTATACGATGCAATCAGCTCGGATCGCTGCTACAAAAAGGCTTGGGGGCCTGCTGAGTCGATACGCAAAATGGCGTCATGGAAAAACGGGCATTTTGATGAAGTCATCTTTCATGCGTTTGTTAAAACAATCGGTATCTATCCCAACGGTACCCTGATAAGGCTTAAATCCGGTCGGCTTGGCGTAGTCATTGAGCAATCGAAAAAGAGCTTAACCACGCCTATCGTCAAGATTTTCTTTTCCGCTCGCACTAATGCGCATATCCCAATGGAACTTATTGATTTATCAAAAGGTGTGGATAGTATTGAGAGTATCGAAGATCCGCTTAAGTGGCAACTCGATGTCAATACAATACAAGGCGTGTGAGATTTATTGCAGTCCGGATTTCAGCGGCCCGCTAGCAAGAGATGGTCGATAGCTGTTTCGGAACGCATGCATTCCAGTGCAGATTTTGCTCAATGGCGGCAACCAAGGCGGAGGCGTTACCAGGTTCCCCATGCACCACAAAAATTTTCTCGGGCATAGTCCGGAAATGGCTCAGCCAGTGGATTAAACTCGCTTGATCGGCGTGTGCTGACAGTCCGCCAATGGTGTAAATAGTCGCTCTTACGCGAATATCCTGGCCATAAATTCTGACTTGCCTGGCGCCATCCACTAATCGTCTGCCCAGCGTTCTCGCAGCCTGAAACCCGGTAATCAATATACTGCACTCGGGTCTGTCAAGATTATATTTGAGGTGATGCTTGATGCGTCCGGCATCGCACATGCCGCTGGCCGATATAATGATGATGCCGTGCTTCATCTGGTTGAGTTGCATGGATTCTTCAATATCCTGTACAAAGTGAATCCGGGGTTTTCGCACACTCTGATTCATCCATTGCAATGCTTCCGAAGTTTCCTGATCCAGCAATGCAATGTGCTTCAGCGTGATTTCTGTTGCTGCCCGAGCCATCGGTGAATCTACATAAATATCCATGTCGCCCAGCTTGCCCTGACGGTACTGATCGGCCAGTAGGAACAGTAGATCTTGAGTTCTGCCAACGGTAAAAGCCGGAATGATCACATTGCCGCCTTTGTGCACCAGTGTGTCGTTGATGGCATGAACTAATTCATCGATCGTATCGGACATACTGCGGTGCAAGCGGTTACCATAGGTTGATTCTATCAACAGGATATCTGCTTGCTGAATGGGTGTGGGATCGCGCACAATCGGATGGCCGGGTTGCCCCAGATCACCGGAGAATACAATTTTTTTGACCCCGGAATGTTGTTTGATCCATAGTTCTATGATCGATGAGCCCAGAATATGCCCGGCATCACGGAAACAGCAGCGTACGGAAGAGTGAGGCGAAATGTCGGTATCGTAATCCACATGGTTTAATTGCTTCAGGAGCGTTTCGGCCTGCGTGACGGTATAGAGCGGTGCAAGCTCCTGCGTTGTGCGGCTATGGCGGCGCGATTTATTACGCCACTCGATTTCTTTTTCCTGAATATGCGCGCTGTCTTTCAGCATGACCTGAAGTAAATCCGCAGTTGCCGCCGTACAATAAACCGGGCCGCGGAAGCCCCATGCGCTCAAACGCGGCAATAAACCGGAATGATCGATATGAGCATGAGTCAGCAAGACAAAATCGATGGTTTCAGGATCGAATCTAAATGAGCTACGATTTTTCCTATCCGCTTCCCGCCCACCTTGAAACATGCCGCAATCGACTAAAAAGCGAACGGTTCCGGTTTCAATGAGATAACTGGATCCGGTCACTTCGCCGACTGCACCTAAGAAAGTAAGTCGCATGGTAATTAAAGCTCCGACATAGATTTGGCAGCCTGTTAGAGTGTGTTCAATACATGCAATGTACCATCGACCAGCAAGTCCATTTCTTGTTCATTGATGATATAAGGCGGCATGAAATAAATGGTTTTCCCCAATGGACGCAATAGTAATTGCTGCTCCAAACCTGCGTGAAAACATTTTGCAGCGAAATCGCGATCGGTTGTTTCGACTTCGAAAGCCCAGATCATGCCGCAATTACGGAAATTTTTCACTTTGGGGTGGACCGCAAGTGGTGTTGCAATCGTATTCAGATACGCTGCCTTGGTTTTGTTTGTTTCGATAACTTGATCCCGCTCAAAAATATCCAAGGTGGCCAATGCTGCTCGGCAAGCCAATGCATTGCCGGTATGCGAGTGTGAGTGTAAGAAAGCGTGCGCTGTTTTGTCATCATAAAAAGCCTGAAAAATCGCATCCGACGTCATAACCACCGAGAGTGGCAGGTAGCCGCCGCTCAAGCCTTTGGATAAGCATAAGAAATCCGGTGCGATGTCAGCTTGATTGCAGGCAAATAGGGTGCCCGTGCGGCCAAAGCCTACCGCAATTTCGTCGGCGATTAAATGCACCTGGTAGCGAGTGCAGATTTCTCGGGCGCGTTGCAGATAAACCGGATGGTACATGCCCATACCCGTTGCGCCTTGAACCAGCGGCTCAAGAATGAGTGCAGCAATCTGCGCATGGTTATCGGCTAAGTGACGTTCCAGCGCTGTCGCGGCACGGAGGGCGCACGCTTCCGCCGATTCACCTGGTTCCGCATAACGCCAGTCCGGCGTGGGAACGTGCGTGCACGGGCGCAGCAATGGCGCATAAGTTTCTTTGAAGATGGCCACATCGGTAACCGATAACGCACCCAAAGTTTCGCCATGGTAATCGTTCTGCAAGCTGATGAAATGGTTTTTCTGCGGCTGCCCACACAGTAGCCAGTAATGAAAACTCATTTTTAATGCAATTTCAATCGCCGAAGCGCCATCGCTGGCGTAAAAACAATGTCCGAGCGAGCCGGGTGCGATAGTTTTGAGTCGCTCCGATAATGCGACAACCGGTTCGTGGGTAAAGCCTGCCAGCATGACATGTTCTATTTTTTCGAGCTGATCGCGAATTGCCGCATTAATAGTAGGATTGGCGTGCCCAAAGAGATTGACCCACCAGGAACTGATCGAATCAAGATAGCGCTTGCCGGCAGCATCATAAAGCCACGCGCCTTTGCCGCTGACAATCGGAACGAGCGGGTAGGTTTCGTGCTGTTTCATTTGTGTGCAAGGATGCCATACTGCTTCGAGGCTTCTTATTTGGAGTTGTGCGGAGGAGGGTGGCGGCGGTGCAGGAGGCGTATTCGGCATGTCTATGGGATGAAAAATTAAATTTAGTGGGAATTTGTTTCAGATTGTATCGATGGTGCTGGTAAACATCCAGGGAAAATGCTGCATGTCGGAGAAGGTGCCGGAATCCAGGTGGGTGCCTGGTGTTCCGATCACAGTTGCCTATGGGTGTCGGTTTGCGTCAAAATCATGTGCCACAAAACGTTTGATACGCACGCTCTGAAGGTACCGGCGGGGTGCGGTAATCGGAATATTCCGGGACATCGGCGTATGGATTTGTCAGCGCTGCAAGCAGTCGTTGCATGGGCGAATAATCCCCATGTTCAGCGGCTGCTGCCAGCGCTTCTTCAACGCGGTGGTTGCGCGGGATGATTGCAGGGTTATGCTGCTGCATTAGGCAGAACGATGATTGCCTGGATTCGGATTGACGCGACAGTCTTGCTTGCCAATGCGCGTGCCATGCAATAAATGCTGCATCACGAAATACGGCGGTGGACAAGGTTTCCGACGCCAGTGCACGAAAGCTGTTGGTGTAATCGGTCTGATGTTCTCGCATCAATGTCAGCAAGGCTTCGATGAGTTGAATATCCTCTGTTTCTTCAGTGAATAATCCCAGTTTTTTGCGCATTCCGTCCAACCAATGGGTCTGATGAATATACGGGAAAGCATGGATAGCTTCTTCCGCCAACGCCACTGCTTGCTCTTGTACCGGATGGAGTAGCGGCAGCAATGTCTCAGCAAAGCGCGCAAGATTCCATTGCGCCATATGGGGTTGATTGCGATAGCTATAGCGGCCATGATGGTCGATGGAACTGAATACAGTGCGCGGGTCGTACGTATCCATAAAGGCACAAGGACCATAATCAATTGTTTCGCCACTGATGGTCATGTTGTCCGTATTCATCACGCCGTGAATAAAGCCAACCAGCAACCACTTTGCTACGAGCGACGCTTGACGTTCAATCACTTTGTTCAAGAGTGCGAGATAAGGGTTTTCGGCGGAACTGAGATCCGGGTAATGGCGTTGAATTACATAATCGGCCAGAGTTTTAATGTCTTCTTTATCTCCCGTTCCTGCGACATACTCAAACGTACCCACCCGAATATGACTGGTCGCTATGCGGGTGAGAATCGCGCCGGGGAGCATGGTTTCCCGCATGATGGATTCACCGGTGGTGACGACAGCAAGGCTGCGTGTGGTGGGAATGTTGAGCGCGTGCATCGCCTCACTAATGATGTATTCGCGCAGCATGGGCGCAAGTGCCGCACGGCCATCGCCACGCCGTGAGAAAGGCGTTTGGCCGGAGCCTTTCAGTTGAATATCGAACCGCTCACCTGCCGAGGTGAGATGCTCGCCAAGTAATATCGCCCGTCCATCGCCCAACATCGTAAAGTTGCCGAACTGATGGCCGGCATAGGCTTGCGCAATGGGGTGGGCCGAGCCAGGCAGCACATTGCCGGCAAATAGTTGTGCGGCTTCTTCCTCGGACAGTGCATGGAGATCCAATCCCAGCGATTCCGCCAGTGCATGATTCAATACCGCTATCCGCGGTGCACGTACTGGCACCGGAAGAAGCGGCACATAGAAAGATTGCGGCAAACGGGCATAGCTGTTATCAAATCGCCAGCCAATGCGATCGTTCGCAGGTTTTATATTTGTTTTCATGTGCACCATATTGTATGTGTTGCGTTATGTATTATTGTCGAGACAGGTATTGTAGAGTATAAGCCGATGAGACCTGCTGTGCGGGAATAGGTTGCAAAGCGTTTTGCTGGGAAATTCCGCTACAACCGCCAATCGGTAAGTGGCTAATAATCTGGCGTCGCTCGAATTAAAGTGAAGAAAAGAAGACTGTTGGAAATTGGACTCATAGGATCTTGATTTGAGATTCTAAGAATGTGCCTGCTTTAAGTATCCGCATCATTCAATATCAATATGAATTACTAACCATTTAAAGGCCACGCGATGAATGCACCTAAGTTTCGTTCCATTTTTACACCTGCATCTAAACAAGAACGAACTAACAATTTTGAGAATTACTGGCACTTTACCCAGCATCACAATGGTGAATTGCTGGAAGAAGATAAAGATTTAGTAAAGAAACGTAATAGATTCAACTCCTTTAGAGATAACCCGATTCAGCTAAGGGTACCGCTAGCCAATCCTGATGCTTTCTATCGTAATTATGTGGATATGCAGGATGATCCCAAGACTCTGGATCATATGACGCTAATGTTAACGGGTATGTATAAATTTGCTCGACATGAGTGGGTTGGCATTAAAGGTGCATGGGATGCCGTGCCAAATATGGATAATTCACATTCAATTGAAGATAAGATTAGTCGCGTACATTTAGCAGAAGAGTTTTGCCATGTTCGTTTGTTCGATGAAATGTTGCGTACCTGCGGTTTGGATAAAGTAGAGTGGGTGCCGTTAAGTCCGATTAAAGAAAAAATTTATGAGCAGTTTCCAAAGTTTCCCGGTTTCTTACTGGATACACCTGCTTTTGTGACGGAATTAATGGGAGTTACCTATTATCGTCATTTAAATCGTTTAATTGATGAGCTATTTGTAAATGAACCAGAAGTTCGGATGCGCCTCAAAGAACTGCTAGATGAAATTACTATTGATGAAGTAGCTCATGTTGGGCAACGCAGGAATTTTATTGGCCCTGTCGGGATACGAGTTTCTAAATGGTTAGTGAAGCCATTTTATACAATGTTTTTTAATGATATCCCGGAAGTTGGCATACTATTTGATGTGAAACAAATGATCAAAGATGGGGAATCTTTTGATTTTAATCAGTTACCTGATTATATTATTGAAAAAAGCTGGATTCCTTCTTACTGCAAAGTTTAGAAGCGTGTAATTTGTTTAACGCGAGCTTCCAATCTTTAAGTGGCATAGACCATTTTGGTGATATTGCGTAGGTTCTTATTGGCTAACTCAATCACATTGATAGTATAAGTGGTGTGCCGGATCTCAGGCGGGTGGTCGAAAAAACGTGATAATTGTTTTAGTCAGCCGAGGTTGCTTCCATCACACTTCAGCTCACCAAAACTATCAATCGAAATCATCATATTCATTGTAGTCAGTTTTAGTCGACAGTATTTTTCACACTGTCGACTAAATAAATATTGATGTATTAATTAGTGTTTTTGTTCAAAGCGTTCATGCATCTTGCCTACCATTTTGTGTAGATTTTTCATTTCATCTGCATCAAGATAGCCATTTTTGTTTGCGTCGTTTTGTTCAAACATCCACTGGTGGTGTTTCATGAATTCTTCTTTGCTAACACCATCTTTCCCACTTTTCATTACAGAAGGGTCGCTCTTTTCTTCTGCCGCATTGGCACTAGCTGCGAAAATAACCGTAGCTGCTAAAAATGGAACGATTACAGTAATAAAGCCTAATTTTGGTTTTTGTATCATAATGATATCTCCTTGGTTTGGTTTTCAATGAATCATTCTCACAATTTCATGTTCCATGGCGCTTCTTAATTCTAATCATTATCAGTAATATTATTATTGCTATTAATATTACATGAAATGATAGTACATCAAATAAAGACACTGGTGTTGATTATTTCTCACCTGAAGTAGCCATCCTGCGACTACGCCCTCCCCAAGACAGCCACAAACTTTACATGGTCAGCCCTGTAGAGCGCCTGAGAACCCTATCAATGCTCGGCATGCGAATTGGCGAACGCTGAAATCCCTGAAGATTTATATTATTCCCATCAAAACCTGGGGAAATTTGGAAAAACTTAAGTGCTGGCTGATGGCTATTACTGGGCTTTGTTTTCCTTAGCTTCCTTGAATTTTCCTATAGATCTCTGGCACATTTTAAATTCCATACTCTATTTTTTAATGCTATCCTTATGACGAATGAGTGTTATCGCTTATTCATATTTACTATAAGACTGTTTACAATTGGATTGTTGTAGTAGATTAAGAATGTATGTTTTTGTAGAATTAAGATCTAACTTTTGATGAAGATTCAGTCTGGTATATAGTTTATAGTTTATAGTTTGAGATGATGAAGTTTCAACATGGCATTGAAAATATCCATAAACAATGTTTGATATTATTAATGAGGAGATTATTAATGAAATATTCACTTTTTGCTGTTGTGCTTGTTGTTTTTATGTTGGCCGGATGTAAAGGTGAGGGAAAGCCAGGTCAATATCCTCCAAGTCTTTATAAAGAGCGAGAAGGTCTGTTATCTGATAGCGAACTCGAAAAAAATAAAAAAGAAAGCGTGGGGCAAGAAGGCAAGTAAAGTAATCTTGCTATAAATTCTTTAGTAAAGTGAGAATCAGATTAATCATGCTGTACAACAACTGATGAAAAATAGGTGATTAGTATTTTCTCTGCTTAATAACAAAGCTATAGCGAGCATACAGAATTTTAAGCTCATTTTTCAAACGGCCCTAGTGAAAACTAGGGCCGTAATTCTAATAAAATCCAATATTCAAGAAGATAAACTTCTTAGCCATAACTCAAGTTGTCGGGTAGCCGTCACATCGTCACGGTTATAACTGAGTATTTCCGTTTTTATTTTTTGTTTTTCAGTCAAACTTATTTCTGATCGAAAACGATTAAATTGTACTACAGACCACTGTGAGCCAGACTCTTCATTTTCCCATTGAAAGTTGACTAAGCCCGGATGCTTGCAAATATCCTTCAGGCCATATCCTTGCAGCGGTAAAACCAGACAATCCAGAATAGGTTTTTGCATGTCAAACAATGGGCTATCTTTGCCGAGTAACCATGCCACGGTGCTGTGATTCTCCATGACGTAACGTTCTGCATATTTCTTGATCGTGGCTTTTTCGTGATTCGAATAGTGTGCGAGCACTAGCGCAGTGTATTGCGAACGATATGCTTCAATTTTCTGCAAAAAAACTAACCAGCCTTGATAGTCGCTGGTTTCATCATCGGTCCATATATATTCAAAGCTTTCCTTGGTGTATGCGGGCGGCAGAAGCCCCCAAAGATATACATGGCGTGCTCGGGTTTGTGTTAATGGATTATCTTCAATGTCAAAATGAACCCAAGTGCCTTCCGGCAGCTCAATTTTTTTGAGTTGAAATATTTTACCTGTCAGAGATGATTGGGCTTGCAGAATAGCGCGATGCTTTCTCTTGTGATCCTTGAGATAAGGCACATCGGGCAAGGATTCAGCATTGCTCATAGAAAACTGAGTAATGGTTGAAATGCCGGCATCCGCTAAATGATTGGCTGCGCCGCCATGAATTCCGTAGAGCAGTGATATGTCTTCGTTTGCCTCAAACTCCGGGAGACAGTGCGTGTAATAAGGGCAAATGCGGCATTTGCTATGACTATAGCGAACCACAGGTTGCTGCTGCAAGGCGAACAATGACCTCATGCCAGCGATGAATTCATCGACCAGCGAATCGACCTTGTCGTCGAGTAGCGCGGTACGACCATCACCAAGAAAAACGATAGCGGGTAATTTATTGGCGAGCAGGCGGCGGTATATTCCCAGTTGTATTTGGATTGCTTTTTTGTTCTCGCTCAGTGAGAGCTTGGCATCCGCAGGTTGATATTGACCACTGTCATGACGGATCAAGAAATCGGGGTAACCAATCAGGCCTTCTGATTCATTGATTAGCCGTCCCTGATAAATCACAGGAGTATTTTGTTGCATCAGGAAAAGCGTATGATCGAACGAATCAGCTTTGGCGACAGAATATTGATTTTCTAACATGGCCAGAATAGCTGCTTCGTGTTTAAGCCCGGCTTCGATTAACAACTGATTAAATGCATCTATTTCATATTCTGCGGGATGGTATTTCTCTAACCAGGCGCGTCGAGTGCATGAGATCCAAGACACGGCATCGCTTGGTTTGATCAGATTCGTGGAAGATTTGTGAACGGTCATAGTCCGATATGTCTGGCATAGCGTGGATACACACTCCATTTTACAGGATACCCTTGATCAGATTATTCTAGTAGGTATTTTCTTTGAATTGCTGCTGAATTAATTCGATTTTCTGTTGATTTGCAATTAAGGCATTGACACAGTCGATATCCAGTTTTTCACCGGCCAGTTGCCTAAGCATATCAAATGCTTTCTCATTACTCCAAGCACTCTTGTAAGGACGCTCAGAAGTCAATGCGTCAAATACATCGGCAACTGCAACGATGCGGGCTTCTAATGGAATTTCTTCGCTCGTCCTTCCGGTTGGATAGCCACTGCCGTTAACAGCTTCATGGTGAAATTCAGCGATATTTCTTAAGATATCAATGCTGCTAATACGATCAAGTCCAAAGTTTGCAACAATGTCATCAATCATTTCTCTACCTTTGCGTGCATGGGTATTCATAATTGATCTTTCCTCTTCATTCAGTGGTCCCGGCTTTAATAAAATGCTATCAGGTATTGAAATTTTTCCAATATCGTGAAGCGGGGAGAACATAAAAATACGCTCTATATAGACATCATCCAGCTCGTATTCAGCTGCAAGTGATTCGGAGATAAGACGGCTGTAACGAGACATACGATCAAGGTGACTGCCTGTTTCGGGGTCGCGTAAGTGGGTGATATGGCTGGTGGTTTTGATGGCAGCACTCATCACTTCAAAAATAGCAAGCTCATTAATGATCATCAATGAGATAAGGTGACCGAAAATATCAAGAACATTTAGTACCTGCTCGGTAAATACATCACGCTGGTAAGAATTAAAGAATAAAAATCCAATGAAATCACCCGCATGAAAAATTGGCATGGTGTAGCTTGCTGCATAACCTTGGCGCCCGATTCTTTGCGTGTGTTCATGGGCGCCTTTCTCGAAAGTGACTAAATTATTGATGACGCGGGGAAGGCCTTTATCGAGAATTTCTTGCAATGAAGGCGCGTTCTCCAAAGATGATTGATAATGCAGCAACGGCTTGTCTTCTCCGCTGCTATCCAAGTAAGTCTTGAGTACTCGTGTTTCTGGGTCATACAGTGCGATAGCGATACGCGCGATGAAGGGAAATTTCTGCTGGATAGATTTATGCGCACTAATAAGTTTATCTTTCAGAGGAAGCTGCTTATTTAGATCTTCAAGTAGGTCGTGATGATTAAACATAATCAAAGGCTTTTATAAATAAGATAATTAAATGACTATATCGGATTTGAATATATTTAATTTATCAAGTAGATACTCATTCTTGGTTTATTTATTAGTTGCTTGACTGTTAGTAGTTCAATAACACAGCAAGGCTTTAATGATCAATTCCAATTGGAGTAATTGCTCGTCTACTGATATACTTCAAGCACTTTTCTTGAGTGATAACCCTGTATTTAGTTGAATAGCCGTTGTGATCAACGGATTTGTTTGCCAGAAGGCAGTTAAACTGGCTGATCAATTGTAATGCAATTATCATCTTAACTAAGATAAGCCGGGCTGTTGTAGGTTTATAGTTTATAAATTTTTATGGCGGGCCTCCCCGCATTGCAAGATGGTGAATTTGGTCAGGTCCGGAAGGAAGCAGCCACAGCTGTTTATTGCGAGTGCCGGGGGTCTGGCTCGCCACCCAATCGTACAATTGGGTCTATCTTTGGACTATTGATTAGTTGAATAGGTCTAGTTCGTTTTTCCAATACAATCAAAAACGTGTCTCAAACACAAGTCCTCGCGCGTAAGTGGCGCCCAAGAAATTTCTCAGAATTGACAGGGCAAGAGCATGTAATCAAAGCGCTGACCAATGCACTTGAACAAAATCGATTACATCACGCTTACTTGCTGACTGGCACGCGCGGCGTCGGCAAAACGACCATCGCTCGTATTCTGGCCAAGTCACTCAATTGTGAGACGGGGGTGACTGCAATGCCTTGCGGTGTGTGTCCGGCATGCCGACAAATTGATACCGGAAGTTTTATTGATCTCATTGAGTTGGATGCCGCTTCAAATACGCAAGTGGATAGCATGCGCGAGCTGCTGGAAAATGCGCTGTATGCGCCAACCAGTGCGCGTTATAAGATTTATATTATCGATGAAGTTCATATGCTTTCCAAATCAGCGTTCAACGCCATGCTGAAAACATTGGAAGAACCACCGGCGCATGTCAAATTTGTGCTGGCTACAACCGATCCACAGAAAATCCCGATCACAGTTTTGTCGCGTTGTTTGCAGTTTAATTTGAAACAAATCCCGCAGACACAAATTGCCGATCACCTCAAAAAGATATTGGTACAGGAAGAAATCCCCAATGACGTTCGATCGCTGCAATTGATCGCCCGTGCTGCCCAAGGCAGTATGCGCGATGCTTTAAGCCTGTTAGATCAAGCCATTGCTTTCGGTGAAGGGGCTATTGAAGAGGCGGGTGTGCGGGATATGCTGGGTATCATCGATCAAAGCTATCTTTTTGATCTATTGGAAGCCTTGGTGCAGAAGAATGGCCTGAAATTATTGTCGTTGGCAGATGAAATGGAGGCACAGTGTCTTTCATTTGACGCCGCTTTGCAGGATCTGGCAGCCTTACTGCATCGTATTACACTGGCACAGGCCGTTCCGCAAGCGATTAGTGAAGATACTCCCGAATATGCGCGTATTTTTGCCCTGACAAAAGCTTTTACACCCGATGATATTCAATTGTTTTATCAAATCGCATTGCATGGACGTAGCGATCTGAGCCTGGCGCCGGATGAGTATGCCGGCTTTACCATGACGCTGATGCGCATGCTAACGTTCATGTCGGATGATCTGACAGTAAACCACCAATCGCTGCAGGTTTCGGTAACCGATAGCAAACCTTCCGGAAAAAGCGCTCATAAGCTACCAGTAAAACCTGAGCATACTTTACAGCGCCCCATTTATAGTACCAACGTCGATTCATCCGATCTTGCCTGGCCGCAGCTGATTCAGCAATTAAAGCTGACAGGAATGGCTAAAATGCTGGCGCAGCATAGTGAAGCCAAAGCATTTTCGGCGGAAAACATCGAATTGTGCGTTCCGGATGTGCATAAACACCTGCTGGATAGGAAATATCAAGATAAAATCCAGGCAGCGCTGAATACTCATTTTGGCAAACCTATCGTGCTTAATTTTTCCATAGGCAGCATTACCGGATTGACACCGGCGGCGCTGCAACAACGTGAAGAAGCGGAAAAGCAAACAAAAGCCATTGAAGCCATTGAAAAAGACCCAATTGTGCAAGAATTGATTGAACAGTTTGATGCAAAATTAATCATTCCTTCAATTAAACCAATTCAAAAATAAAGGAGATTGTAAAGATGAAAGGTAATTTGGGAAATATGATGAAACAAGCGCAGATGGTGCAGGAAAACATGCGGCAAATGCAGGAAAAACTCGCCACCATCGAGGTGGAGGGCCAGTCAGGAGCCGGTATGGTTAAAGTCATCATGACGTGTCGCCATGATGTTAAAAGAGTCAGTATTGATAGCAGCCTTATGGGCGATGACAAAGAAATGCTCGAAGATTTGGTAGCAGCAGCTTTCAATGACGCTGTACGCCGCGTGGAATCCACCTCTCAAGAAAAAATGGCGGAACTCACCAGTGGATTAGGTTTGCCACCTGGCTTTAAACTGCCTTTTTAAGATAGTGATCTGATTGGTTATACGTTTTGATGTCGATGGACTTATTCTTCATTGCATGAGTTTAAGGCCTTTTTCCGTTGATATTCTACGGATAGACCGCCTCCTTAAGCATGATAGTATTGTTGACTCTAACAACTCAGAAATTTAAGAAGCTTCCGCATCCAAGGAGATTCACTCTACAAAAGCTAGATTTTCTAAATCTAGCTTTTGTATTTGTAGGCAATATTCTTACATTGCGATAAGAGTATTACCTAACCTCATTTAGGCTTAACTTCCATTTACTTCGGCTTCGTGATGACTGAAAATCTACACATACGATTTATGTGTTTTTGATGTAAAGGTTTTTTAATCTAAAGGAGTATTGAAATGGAATCAGATCAAATTCTAGATGAAATTAAAGATATCAATTTGAGCTACCTGTTGCTTGCTAAGCAGATGTTACGAGAAGATAGGGTGTCTGCGATGTATCGGCTAGGTATTAATCAAGATATCGCCGCAATCTTGGAAAAATTAACTTCCGCTCAGCTCATCAAAATGGCTGCCTCAAGCATGCTTTTTTGTCGATTTCGCTTTGACGATTGCTTAATTGCGGAAATGTTATCCAATGACACTCGTGATCAAGCGGTAACAAAATCACATGCAGCTATTTTAATGGCTGGAAAACCAGCAGAAGCGATAGCATAAGATTGATATCCAAATGAGAGGTCTATAATGCGCAATAAAAGCATTCTAACCGAAGCTAAGCAAATTCAGCTCGCAACAGAACTTGTCACATTGGGTGCGCGATTACAGGTTCTGGAAATGAATACCGATCTGAGTCGCGAGCGACTTGTGAAGTTGTATAAAGAAATTAGAGGAGTATCTCCCCCTAAAGGCATGTTGCCTTATTCGGAAGATTGGTTTATGAGCTGGCAACCCAATATGCACTCTTCGTTGTTTATTAACATATATCATTATGTTACGACGAATGGCGGTATTGGCGGTATTGATGCGCTGATTAAAAGCTATCGATTGTATATGGAGCATATCAAAGTAAACCAGCAGGAAAAAGTCTTAAGCCTGACCCGAGCATGGACTTTGATACGTTTTGTTGATAGCGGTGTATTGTGTATAGCGCCATGCGTCAATTGTCACGGCCAGTTTGTTGTGCACTCTTTAGAGATTCATTCTAATCATGTGTGTGGTCTATGCAATATACCTTCGCGAGCCGGGAAAACCAAGAAAGCTGCTGTAGGCTTTCATTAGTAACCCCGGGAGTTAAGTGATTATTTAAGTAGGCTTTTAGTACGGCTTAATGCCTGCTTTAGGTTTTCTAGTGAAGTAGCGAAGGATAAACGCATATATCCTTCACATCCGAATGCGGAGCCTGGAACAACGGCGACACCGGCATTTTCCAAGAGGTATTCGCTAAACGCGATATCGTTCTGCGCGCTAATTAATTTTCTTTTATAAAGATCATCCATCGCCTGGCGGACATCCGCAAACGCATAAAACGCGCCATCAGAAGATAGGCAACGAACACCGCTTATCTGATTCAATTGTTCAGTCACAAAAGCATTGCGTTCTTTAAACGCAGATACCATTGGATTAATACAAGACTGATCGCCATTGAGTGCCGCTTCAGCAGCTGCCTGGGAAATGGAACTGGGATTTGATGTACTTTGCGACTGAATGTTTTCCATTGCAGTGATAATGTGCGCAGGCCCACCACAATAACCGATGCGCCATCCGGTCATTGAATAAGCTTTGGATACGCCATTCAGAACGACAGTTTGCGGAAACAAATCCGGGCAGGCATTAACAATATTGATAAATCTTTGATCCGATAACAGAATATGCTCATACATGTCATCGGTAGCGATCAGAATTTGTGGATGTTTGCGTAAAACCTCACCCAGCGCTTTGAGTTCATCCATGGTATAGACAGCACCGGATGGATTGCTGGGGCTATTGATGACAAACATTTTTGTTTTTGGGGTAATCGCTGCTTCCAGTTGCTTTGCCGAAATTTTGAAATGCTGTTCGATGCCGGTATTAATAAAAACCGGTTTGCCTTCAGCGATTAAAACAATATCAGGATAAGAAACCCAATAAGGCGCTGGAATAATGACTTCATCGCCTGGATTGATCACCGACAAGGCTAAATTAAAGAAACTTTGCTTACCGCCACACGAAACCAGAATTTGCTTGGCTTCAAAATCAAAATTATTTTCACGTTTAAATTTCGCCACAATGGCATTCTTTAAGCCAGGTGTCCCGCCGACGGCGGTATACTTGGTCAGGCCTTTATTGATCGCAGCTATGGCAGCATCTTTAATATGCTGAGGTGTATCAAAATCAGGCTCGCCTGCTCCCAATCCAATGATATCTTTACCTTCGGCTTTGAGTTTAGCAGCACGAGCGGTTACAGCAAGGGTAGGGGATGGTTTAATGGTTTGAACGCGGTTAGAAAGTTTCACAAAAATCCTCGCACTAAAATAGGGTGATCAGCATGTTAAAATGACACGATAAGAAGTAATTCAATGATGGAATTATACTCGTGATCGTAACCTTCCCCAATAGTCCATATCAACTACATCAGACATTTGAACCGGCAGGAGATCAACCGGAAGCCATCGCACAACTGGTTGAAGGTATTAGTGATGGCCTTGCCTATCAGACTTTATTGGGAGTGACTGGTTCAGGAAAAACCTACACGATTGCCAACATGATTGCACGCCTGGGGCGACCGGCAATTTTGATGGCGCCGAATAAAACACTGGCGGCGCAGCTTTATGCTGAAATGCGTGAATTTTTTCCTGAAAACGCGATTGAATATTTTGTCTCTTATTATGATTATTATCAACCGGAAGCGTATGTGCCTTCACGCGATCTGTTCATAGAAAAAGATTCCAGTATTAATGAGCACATTGAACAGATGCGCTTATCCGCTACCAAATCTTTATTGGAGCGCGACGATGCCATCATAGTGGCCTCCGTATCGTGTATATACGGTATTGGCGATCCGGTGGATTATCATGGCATGATTTTGCATTTACGCATTGGCGAAAAAGTTTCTCAGCGTGACATCATCAAGCGCTTGACCGAGATGCAATACGATCGCAATGAATTGGAATTCAAGCGCGGTGTATTTCGCGTCAGAGGCGATGTGGTGGATATTTTTCCGGCTGAAAGCGCTGAAGCGGCGGTACGGGTGTCATTATTTGATGATGAAGTCGACAGTATGTCGTTATTTGATCCACTCACCGGACGTATGCTGCAAAAATTATCGCGTTTTACCGTCTATCCTTCCAGTCACTATGTCACGCCGAGAAGTACTACGCTACGCGCGATGGAGACCATCAAAGCCGAGTTGCGTGAACGCCTGGAATATTTCTATCAGGAGCAACGATTGGTTGAAGCGCAGCGTTTGGAGCAACGCACACGATTCGACCTGGAAATGCTGAATGAATTGGGTTTTTGCAAAGGCATTGAAAATTATTCACGTCATCTTTCCGGTAAAAAACCCGGTGAGCCGCCGCCAACCCTGCTCGATTATTTGCCGAAAAATGCATTGATGATCATTGATGAAAGTCACGTTACCGTGCCGCAAGTTGGTGGCATGTATAAAGGCGACCGTGCGCGCAAGGAGAATCTGGTGGATTATGGTTTTCGCTTACCATCCGCGCTGGATAATCGTCCGCTAAGATTTGAAGAATTTGAAAAACGGATGCCGCAAACGGTGTTTGTATCAGCAACGCCAGCCGATTATGAAAAATTACATAGCGGGCAGGTGGTGGAGCAGGTGGTCCGGCCCACGGGTTTGGTTGATCCAATTATTGAAGTGCGGCCGGTGACAACCCAGGTGGACGATTTAATGTCCGAAGTTAATTTACGTACAGCCAAAAATGAGCGCGTGCTGGTCACTACGTTGACTAAGCGCATGGCCGAGGATTTGACGGATTATTTTTCTGATCACAAAATCAAAGTTCGTTATCTGCATTCGGATATCGACACTGTCGAGCGCGTTGAAATCATCCGTGATTTACGCCTGGGTCAATTTGACGTGCTGGTTGGTATTAACTTGCTGCGCGAAGGATTGGATATTCCGGAAGTCTCGCTGGTCGCCATACTGGATGCCGACAAAGAAGGTTTTTTGCGCTCGGAAAGATCGCTGATTCAAACCATCGGCCGCGCCGCGCGCCATATTAACGGCACCGCAATTCTTTACGCCGACAGAGTAACCAAGTCGATGCGTTTTGCAATCGATGAGACAAAACGTCGGCGCGATAAGCAAATACAGCATAACCTACAAAATCACATTACACCGCGATCTGTTCATAAACGCATCAAAGATCTAATCGATGGAGTTTATAATTATGAATCCGCTCAGCAGAATCTTAAAGCCGCACAAGTCCAGGCACGCTATGACGTCATGAATGAAACGCAACTGGCCAAAGAAATTCAGCGTGTTGAAAAGAAAATGCTGAATGCCGCCAAGAATCTGGAATTTGAGCAGGCAGCGCAATACCGGGATGAACTGAAAAGCCTCAAGAATAAACTGCTGATAGGTTTTACTGATGCAACATAAGCTAGCGCGCTTTATTTGAGATGTAGAATTGCATCGATGACTTTGTCGAGTGGCTTTTCGGGTTCTGTCGCATTAAGCGAGATCATCGATACCTTCGTGTAGACTGTTGACATC
>CAZYHY010000012.1:0-61655 GCA_964647635.1 uncultured Nitrosomonas sp. | reverse complement strand
AATGGGTGCAATTCCTTGCCTGTGGCCGTATCCCACACCCGTGCAGTGTTATCATAGCTTGCCGTCACGATCGTTTTGCCGTCCGATGAAAATTGCGCGCTAAAAACCGCATCCCCATGCCCGCTCAATTGGTGCAATTCCTTGCCTGTGGTCGCATCCCACACCCGTGCAGTGTTATCCATACTTGCCGTCACGATCGTTTTGCCGTCCGATGAAAACTGCGCGCTCCAAACCGCAGCCCCATGCCCGCGCAGTACGCTTTGGTAGTTAAAGTTGACATAGGCAAAACGCAGCAGTGCGTCGGTTTTAGGAATAGCGCTGATGCGTCGCGCCGCCAGGCCGAGCAGTACCGCTTGATCAGGATTACTGTTAACAAGATTTTCGGCAGTCGCGATCAATTCCCCAGCTTGAGCATCACGTGCCATTTTTTCTGCTCGCGTTTTTTCCTGATCCGCATGAAGGTAAAATATTCCTGAAGCCACAGCGAATGCAATGGCGATACCGGCCGCAATCATAGCAATCACACTCCGGCGGCGACTCGCCTTGGCAAAAGCTTGCGCTTGCTGCTTGCCTGCTTCTGCCCGCTCAGCCAATTCGCGTTGCAAGCGCGCTTCCGTTTCTAACTGCTTAGTGACAGCTTCCTGTTTTTCCCGCTCTAAGCGTTCGTGTTCGATTTTGGCTTGATTCAGGCGCTGCACGCTGGCTTCAATGTACCCTGTCACCTGTTCGTAAATGCCTGCATCGCCATAGCGCATGACCCATTGCTTGGCATCAGCACGATTCTTAATGCGCTCACGCCAGCGCTGTGCACGGATGCAGTCGTTTTCATCCAGCCAGCCGCCACCTTGCTGTTGCCTGAGCGCACGCTGTTGCCACTCTTTCAACTCGGACACATCCAGTTCTTCTTCCTTGAGCCATTGCTGGAACAAATGCCATTGACGGAACAGGCTTTCGTGGCTGATATCGATGAGTGTTTCAGCATGAATCGACTCATGGGATGGCGGTAACAAAAAACCTACCTGTTCGGCACGAAACGCATCCATGATGGCTCGCAGATCGGGTTGCGCATGTTTCCCGAGCAAATCGGTCAATTGCTGGAATGTTTGCGGTCTGCGGACGTCTCGGCCGTCGCGCCGTTCCACCAGCGCCAGGAACATTTGAGGCGCGATGTTACGTTGCCGAGCAGTCAAAGATTCATAGATGGCTGACGCGTGATTGTCGATGGCAAACGATAATTTGGGGATTACCTCCGTTTGCTCCACGTCATGTGGCGCACAAACTGTTTCAAAATCCTGCGCTTCGATGCGGTTGCGACCCGCCGCCTTAGCGTGATTCCACATGCGTAGCAACGCATGTTCTAAAATTGGCAATTCATCTTCTCCACCCAGCGTGTTAACTAGCCGATTAACCAATACTGGGTCGATATCACCACCCACCAGCCCCAGCGGAGAAGCGATAATCGATTTGAGCGAATCAGGCCCCAGGCGCGGTGTCAGGTAAAGCCCGCTATTGATCGCTTCAGGTAAGCCAAAGAATGCGACACCATTTCCCAGGAAATCGGAGCGCATGGTCATGACCACATAAATCGGCACGTCCTCAGACGCTGTGCGCAGCAGCAATTGGATGAAGGCCTCCGCTTCGTCGCTATTTTTCTGGCGATAGCGAAAAATTTCTTCAAATTGATCGACCACCAGCAGCAGCGCTTCATTGCCAAAGCGTTCAGCGCGTTGCCGATACTGCTCGGTCAACGCGAGTGGACTGACTGTGAGTAATGAACGCAGCGATGATTCCGAGGTTGCGCGATCATCGTTATCAATCCAGCGCGGATCTTCGGTTAACGCGTGCACCAGATTGTGCAGCGGCGCATCGCCGGGTTTGAAAATATGCACATGCCAGTGATAACTCGCCGCTGCGAGCGCACCGCGATGCAACGCTGGTATCAATCCGGCGCGAACCAGCGACGATTTGCCCGTGCCCGAGGCACCTAGTACCGAAATAAAGCGTTGCTGGTTGCCGAGTTTGGCGAGCAAATCACGCACATGGCCGTCGCGGCCAAAGAATAATAACGCATCTTTTTCGTCGAAGGGGCGCAAGCCGACATAAGGTGCCGGAAGAGTCAGGGTAATGCGTTTCATCGCGATAACCCTTGCAGAAATCCCTCCAGACTTTGCTCGTTGACAGGCACTACATCTTCCGAATCGATGCCAAACACACTGGCCACATCGCCCTCGTGCAAATACACGCCCCAACGTAAGATGGGAAGATCCGCCTCTGCAATCTGATTCAGAAAAAACACCAGGCGATTGTATGCAGTTGAATACTGAGCTTTGTCGGTATAAATGGTCATGCCCGCCAGGCAAGGACGCAGCACTTCCTTGATGTCGATGCCATTGTTACCCAGCGGCGCGCCGACTGGCACAAAGCGCAGATCACAGTTTTGTTGCTTGATCAGAGCGCGTAACTTTTGCTGCAATTCTGGTTGGCTGGCAAGATCGTCGATAAAAACGACTTTTCTGCCCGTTTTCGGTTTGGGCTGAGCCACTGACGCAGCAGCAGCTTTTTCCCGCTTCTCCCGCTCTGTACGCAAACGATCGATTATTTCTGCCTTAAAATTGGTGAGATTCGTGGTACGGACAAACTCAGTTTCAAATAGTTTGGCATGCGCTGGATCGGTAATCTGATTCGGTGCAGGCAATTTTTCGCACCATTGCATGATTGGCTTGTTTGCTGCAAGCGCATGTTGGAATTGCAACTGCGGCAACGGTGCAATAAATCCTTTACCTTTTCGTCCTGGTACCGGAGACAAAAGCTGCACAAAACATTCACTTATACTGAGATCTTCAGCAAAAGTGGTATCAAATTCCTGCGGATTTGAACCAATGTAATCGCCGTCAGGAAGCACTTGGATGCCTTCCGCTTGCAATGCCAATCTCACTTCATTACGCTGCGGTTCCAGATCATCCGTCACGTCAGCCAGCAAAATTGTGGCGCTTAGTGACGGTATTACAGGTTCTTTGGCTTGTGCTATTGTGGTTTTGTTTGTTGAATCAGACGTGGCTTGATATTGGCGCAAGCGCTGGTCAATCGCATTTTTTAGTTCGTTAAGCGTGCGCCAATAATGCTTTCCTTCCTCCTCGCCACTATCATCGGGCGTGGGGTAACCTGACAAAACAGGCGAGTTCGTTTCCGAAGGATAAAGCCAGAATTTTGCATGGATGAGCCGTTTGCGTAACTGTAAAATGTTCTCGGGAACCTTGGTAAATGCTTCATAAGGGAAAAGCTCCACCACAAAAACATCAGCAGGTTTTTCAGCGTCATTAGAATGCGCCTGAATGAAGCGTTCCAGTTCTTTACCACACCACTCGGAATCGATGTAATTTTGTGACAGCAGCAATACCAGCAGTTTGCTGTTTTCAATCTTGATGATCAGATCATCGCTAAACGTATCACCGGGTTTTAGCTGGTGATCGATGAAGATTTGTTTCTTACATACATTGGGTCCAATATTCAGGTTCTCTACCAGCGCAGTGACCCATCCGATCGGCTTTTTGGCATTAGGAGGCGCTTCATTATCCGCATGTGCATAACTGATAAAAACGTCGTAACTTTGATTGTTTGGCACGTATCCTCCGGAACCTAAAATACAACACCCCGTTAAACTGAATTTCTATTTATCGAATATGACACGAATATTAACAGCTAGTAGCCCTTCTATAAACATTGGCATAAAATAATCTGCTGATTATTCATCAAGCTATTGCTGCCTACGTATGAACACACCGTTGTGAATGTTGATCAGTGATTCGATTTCCTTAAGTTGCTTTCTTCAAGAATGATAAATATCCTTGCGGGCATGCTTTCCGTTAAGACGTCATATCACAAGACTATTTGTTGTCGCCGAACAATTTTAATCCATTGGCTTACAAGCGGTTTTTTTATTCTATCAGCCGCCATGCCAGTCCCTATTTTTGCCCAGGCCCAGCAACCCCAAACAATCCAGCCAACCACTCTGGATACCATCGACATCACCGCCACCCGCAGCGAACGGTCACCGGCGCAGATTCCCAACAGTATCACGCAGATCACGCATACTCCGCAGCATAATTATCAACCTGGCGCCACGTTGGATGAGTTTGCGCGCGGCACGCCGGGGGTTTTCTTTCAGAATCAGTTTAACTTTGCGCAGGATTTGCGCATTGCCATTCGCGGATTTGGTGCACGCGCACCGTTTGGCGTGCGCGGCATTCAATTGCGCGTGGACGGCATTCCGGCAACACTGCCGGACGGGCAAACGCAACTGGATTCGATCGATCCTGCATTGATCGAGCGCATGGATATCGTGCGCGGGCCTTCGGCGGCGCTATACGGCAATGCATCCGGCGGACTGATTGACATCACCACGCGCGAAGCGCCACCGGAAAAATTGGTCATCATGCCGCGCCAGGTGTTTGGTCAATATGGTTACTTGAAATCCGAATTGTTTATGGGCGGGCGCAATGGCAATTTCGGCTACGGCCTGTTTGGCTCGCATTTGCAACAGGACGGCTGGCGCGATCACAGTGCGATGCAGAACACCTTTACGCAAGCCAAGCTGAATTTTCAGACGAGCGCTGATTCCGACCTGATGCTGGTGTTTCGGGAATTCTATTCGCCGCTGTCCAAAGACCCGGGCGCTTTGACCAGCGCCGAAGTGCACGCCAATCCTCGGCAAGCCTCCGCGCGCAATGTTCGGTACAACGCCGGCGAGGAAATCCGGCAGGAAGAAATGGGCGTGCGTTTTCGCAACAAACTATCCGCAGGCAAGGAATTCACTGTCACCGCACACGTGTTGCACCGCGATTTCAATAGCCGTCAGCCGTTTTTTGACGGCGGGCAGGTGCAATTTGATCGCTGGGTAGGCGGATTGATGGTGCAGTTTGTCAACGATCACATATTGTTCAGCCGCCCCAATCGCTTTCTGATCGGCGTCGATTACGGCATGCAAGATGACAATCGGCAGCGCTTCAATAACAATTTTGGCGTAAGAGACTCGTTGAATCTCAACCAAATCGAACGCGTGCAAAATGTTGGGCCGTTTTTCCGCAATGAATGGAATATGGCGGACAAGTTGGATCTGGTCATCGGTGGCCGCTGGGATTGGCTGCAATACCAAGTGAAAGATGCCTTTAAAATTGACGGCAATCAATCCGGCACCAGAACGGTATCTCAGGCCAGCGGCTCGGCCGGGCTGGTGTACCATGTCACCGAACGACAACAGATTTACACCCATATCGCTTCCGTGTTTGAGGCACCGACCACCACCGAATTGCTCAACAACCCGGCGGGAAGAGGCGGATTCAACCCCAATCTGAACGCGCAGACATCGCTCAGCAACGAACTCGGATTTCGCGGCAATTCAGCCGGATTTCAATACGATACCGCGGTGTTTTTCATTCGCACCTGGGATGAAATTACGCCGTTCGAGTTGCCGTCATCACCGGGCCGGGCATTTTTCCGCAATACCGGGCAATCGCGCCGGATAGGGGTGGAAACGCGCCTGGCCACGCCGGAATGGAAAGGCTTGCGTGGTGAAGTCAGTTACACGTATTCCAATTTTGAATTTGAAAAGTATGTGGTAAACGACGCGAATCTGAAAGGCAACGCGTTCCCCGGCATCCCCACGCATCGCTGGGAAGGATTGGTGCGTTACGCGCACCCCCTCGGTTTTTTCGGACAAGTCCACGTGCAGCGCGTCGGTGAATTTTTTGTCAATGACACCAATACCGCCACCAATCACGCCTATAATCTGGGACAATTGTTGTTCGGCTGGGAGGCAAAGCGCAACGGTATCGAAGGTTCCGTGTTTGTCGGCATCAATAATCTGTTCGATGCCCAGTATAACGCCAACACTCGCATCAATGCCGCACTGGGGCGCTATTTTGAACCGGGGCCGCCGCTGAATGTGTTTGGCGGCGTGCGCGTTCGTATCGTGGCGTTCTGAATACCGCATGTATTGAGACCACCCAATGGAATGTCACATTGATGCCGACTATTTTATGATTCGATATCCCTTTCGCACCTTCCACAAAGGAATTTGACATGATCACCGCCGCACTTTACGACGCGAAACCGTATGACCGCGAATACTTCGACCGTGCCTTGGGCAGCGAGCGCATTGCCTGGCAATTCCATGAATTCCGCCTCGGCGCGCAAACCGCTGCCACCGCCGCCGGGATGCACGTGGTGTGCGTCTTTGTCAACGACCATGTGGATCGCACTTGTATCGCCGGACTTGCCAAAGGTGGCGTGAAACTCATTGCGCTGCGCTGCGCCGGGTTCAACAATGTCGATCTTAAAGCCGCCCAGGAATTCGGCATCGCCGTCGTGCGCGTGCCCGCCTACTCGCCCCACGCCGTTGCGGAACACGCCATCGGCCTGCTGCTCACGCTCAACCGCCACATCCACCGTGCCTACAATCGCGTCCGCGAACACAACTTCTCACTCAACGGGCTGGTCGGCTTCGATCTCGCCGGCAAGACCGTAGGTATCATCGGTACGGGCAAGATCGGGCGCGTCACCGCCCAGATCTTTCGCGGCTTCGGCTGCCACGTCATTGCCAACGACCTCATACCGAACGCAGATTGGGCCGCGCAACAAGGCATTGAATACACTTCCCTGCCCGCGTTACTGCAAAACAGCGACATCATTTCCTTGCATCTGCCGCTCACCCCGGAGACTTTCCACTGCTTCCGCCGCGACACCCTGCAACAGATGAAACGCGGCGCTTATCTCATCAACACCAGCCGCGGCAAGCTCATCGACACCACTGCGCTGCTCGATGCGCTCAAAACAGGCCACCTCGGCGGCGTCGCGTTGGATGTTTACGAGGAAGAGGAAGGCGTTTTCTTTGAAGATCATTCCGAACATCTGTTGCAAGACGACGAGCTCAACCTTCTGCTCACCTTTCCCAACGTGCTCATCACCTCGCATCAGGCGTTTCTGACGCGCGAAGCCCTCGGTGAAATCGCGCGTGTTACCACCGAAAACATTCTCCGGTTGGACGCCGGCCAGTCACCGCTGGACGGCACAGCGCTTTAATAACTGGGAAACCCTGATCGTTTATGCTTTCGCTACACAGCGCGCTAACGCGTATTGAGACCGGCCGACAGTAGTGGTACATTGGTAGCAACTATTCTAAGATCCGTTGAAAGGAGAAAAAGAAAATGATCCGCAAACGCTCAATCTTGATATTTCTAGCGCTGATTTCATTCAGCATCAGCTGTTTCTTCTCACCTATCACACACGCACAGCGCATTCAAACAGAATTTGATGTTCAACTGGTCGCCGATAAATTACAGTTCCCTTGGGGAATGGCTTTCATGCCCGATGGCACTGCACTGGTGACAGAACGTATTGGCCAGCTGCGTATGATCACGCCCGATGGCCGCGTATCTGCGCCGATCAAAGGCGTCCCTGCCGTGTTCGCACAACAACAAGGCGGTTTACTGGATGTGGCGCTGGATCCGGAGTTTGCCAAGAATCGCTTGATCTATCTGTCCTATGCCGAACCCGAAGGCGCCAAAGCCGGTACAGCCGTGGCTAGGGCCGAACTGATTGACGGTCGTCTGGAAAAATTGCAAGTCATCTTCCGCCAGTTGCCAAAAACTGTGGGCGCAGTACATTTTGGCTCACGCCTGGCATTTGCACCAGACGGCAATCTTTTTATCACCCTAGGCGACCGTGGTGATTACATGGATGAGGCGCAGCGACTGGACAACTACTTCGGCAAAATCATCCGCATCCGCCCTGATGGCTCGGTGCCCACCGACAATCCCTTTGTCAAGGATTCCCAGGCCAAACCGGAAATCTGGTCGTATGGTCACCGAAGCGTTCAGGGCGCCGCCATTCACCCAAAAACCGGTGAACTATGGATTCATGAGCATGGCCCCAAAGGTGGCGATGAAATCAATATCCCCAAACCCGGGAAAAACTACGGCTGGCCCAAAGCCAATTACGGCAGTCATTACTCGGGTGCTCCGATCAAAGACGAACATACTGAGCAAGGCTTTGAGGAGCCGATTTATTATTGGACGCCTTCGATTGCACCTTCCGGCATGATATTTTATACCGGCAACCAGTTTCCGGGATGGCGTGACAATCTGTTTGTCGGCGCATTGGCGGGCAGACACCTATCCCGACTGTCGACGGACGGCAAGCGCATTCTCGGCGAAGAACAACTATTAACGCAAACAGTCCGTTTCCGCGATGTTGAACAAGGCCCGGACGGCGCATTGTATGTATTGACGGATGAAGAAAACGGCAAATTGTTAAAACTGGTACCGAAGCAATAAAGAGAGAAACTTTACTACAAAGAAACTGCTGGCTAATTCATTACATTCAACAAGATTGGGAGAATTCGAGTGTCTACCGTTGAGATACCCTGGCGTAAATTAGTTGAAAGTATCAAACGTGGTAACTGTATTCTCATACTTGGACCACAAGTTAGTTTTAATCCGGATAATCTTGATCATTTGCCGCTAGTCACTGTATTGGCTCATCGTCTGGCTGAACATGCAGTACTTAAAGAAGTGAAAGATCTGATAAATCGGGATGATTTGGCGCATGTTGCGCAACTTTTCAAGCAAGCGTCTGATCGGTATGAACTCGAAATAGCAGTTGATGATTTTTATAGCGCTTATCGGGATGTAACGACCGATTTTCATAGAGACTTGGCGATGCTGCCTTTTACACTATGTATTAATGCCGCTCCCGATAATTTGTTCAGCAACGCTGTAATTGAGGCGAGAAAAAAACCCTCGCAAGATTATTATAATCTCAGGCGCCCTCGGCCGCTGACTGCCAATCAACCCAGTGCCGACCAGCCTTTTATTTATAATCTATATGGCCATTGCAGCGATGTAGAGTCTTTGGTATTAACGGAAGATGATTTGCTGGAATTTTTAGTCAATGTCATCAAAGCCAGTCCAGAATTACCGCCAATGGTCCGCAGCCAGGTTACAGATCCGTCTAAAAATTTTTTATTTATTGGCTTCGGTTTCCGCTCATGGCATCAACGCATATTACTGCATGTTTTGAAGGCACAGAATCGTAGCTACGAGTCATTAGCCGTCGAAGACAAGCAATTTTTCGACCAGCCCGACTGTTCGCAGACGGTTGTGTTTTATAATCACCTGCACAAAATTAAATTCGAACATTACTCCTGGTTGGATTTTGCCAGAGAATTACGGCAAGCCTTTGCACCCTTGGTAAGAACATTGATCCCTTCGCAACCGGTGATGACGAATGCGCCAAAAGTTTTTTTGTGTTATGCCAGCGAAGATCGCGATCAAGTGGAGCAACTCAATTTACATTTACGAACACACGGCATTGAGCCTTGGCAGGATAAACAAAATTTACGAACAGGTGACAACTGGGATCGGCAGCTCGTACATGTGATCAACCAACAGGTAAATTACCTCATTGTGGTACAGACACCGGCCATGACCAATCAAGTCGAAGGTTATTTCTATAAGGAAATTGCAATCGCACTGGATCGGCAGCAAAAAATAGCGGATGAATTCCGTTTTATCCTGCCGATTACCCTGGGAGGCAACACTGTGCTGCCGCAATTACAGCAATTGCATCAGATTTCGGTTGATCAACTCGGCGGATTGGCGCAATTAATCGAGGTCATCCATTCGGATTGGGATCAACGTCAGAAAAGGGCTGTGGCATGAACACGCAAACCATTGATCGCTATCCCGGTCCGCGCTCATTTTACGATAACGCGAGCGACCGTTTGTTGTTTCATGGCCGGGAGGAAGAAATCGATTTGCTGTATCATCGAGTCTGCGCATCGCGGTTATTGGTATTGTTCGGTAAATCAGGGGCGGGAAAAACTTCATTGCTGCAAGCCGGTATTTTTGAGAAATTACGGCAAGAACAGCATAGGCTCCCCATACTCGTACGCTTCAATATACCGGCTACCCCACTTGAAACTGTCCAAGCAGCCATTTCTGAAATTTGCCAGAAATTTGGCATGGACTACACACCCGGCGAGGGTGAAACGCTGTGGGAGTTTTTCAAAACCGTAATGCTATGGCAGGACGATGTGCTGCTGACCCCGGTATTGGTTCTCGATCAGTTTGAAGAAATATTTACACTGAGAAGCGCGCAGGAACGGTCGGAGCTGGCGCGCGAGCTGGGTGATTTGTTTCGCGCGACATTACCGCCCCGTGTCAGGCACAAACGCCAATTACGCGATACGGCTGATACAAACGATATTGCTTTGACAGCAAGCCTGAGCGAACAACCGCCCAATGTGCACGTCATCATCAGCCTGCGTGAGGATTTTGTTGGCGCGCTGCAGGAATTGGCTACCGAGATTCCAGGGATTTTCGATGACCGCGTGCGGCTTAGCCCGCTATCGGATACACAGGCAGAACAGGCAATCCGCAAGCCCGCTGCCTGTCAGCCAACCGAAGCCACGCAATTTACCACGCCACCATTTAGCTATACAGACGATGCGCTTACGGAAATTATCCGCTATTTGCGTGGCAAATCCGGTGTCATCGAGCCGTTTCAACTGCAATTGGTGTGCCGGGATATCGAGCAGAAAGTAGCGCAGCAATCAGCCCAAGACCAGCCTATTGCCTGCATCACAAGAGAAGTCCTTGGTGGTGAAGTGCGATTAAACGCTATCGTAAAAAATTTCTATTTGCAAACTCTTTCTAAACTGCCTCAGTATGATCGAAAGAGTGCAAAGCGCTTGTGCGAAGAAGGCTTGCTGAATGCGGAGGGATTTCGCTTGCCACTGCAGGAAAATGAGATTTTCAAGCAATATCGCCTTGATAGCCAAGCCCTTGTTCCACTGGTTGAAGCACGCCTATTGCGTAAGGAATCGCGGCTGGAAAGCAATTTTTACGAGCTCAGCCACGACAGCTTGACTCGGCCTATCTTTGAAAGCCGGCCATTGAAATTGACACGCAAACAACGTGTTATTGCCCGTATTGTCGTTTACAGCGGATTAGCAGCGCTGTTCATGGTGTCGGTGTTTGGTTTTTTTCAATGGGAGCAAAAAGAACAAGCCAATATAGCAAATCAACAAGCACAAGAAGCACGTGAGGCAGCAGAAAGCGTATTGGATTTTCTGGTATTCGATTTGCGCGACAAACTCGTACCGCTGGGTCGCTTAGACATCATCGAAATGATTCAGCAGCGCGTAAGCGACTACTATGAAAAAATGGGCATCGAGGGGCAATCAACAAAGGTGTTAAACAGACTTGTTGCTTCGTATGATAGCGAGGGAGATCGACTATTCGAGCAAGGCATGTTGGAAGAAGCCGAGAAAGCCTATCAACGTTCCTTATCGCTGATCAAATATGCTGCCTTGCTTGAGCCACATAAACATCTATGGCAACGAAATGTTTCAGTGTCGCTGATTAAAATCGCAGATGTGCTCAATGCGCAGGGTAAGCCGCAAGACGCACTGAAAAACTACCAGGAAAGTTTAGCGATCAGACAGAAGCTGGTTGCCCACGATCCGAGCAGCACCAGTTGGCAGCGGGACGTCTCAGTAGCATTGGAGAAAATCGCCGATGTGCTCAATGCGCAAGGAAAGCAGCAAGGCGCGTTGAAAAATTATCAAGAAAGTTTAGCGATCAGACAAAAACTAGTTACCCACGATCCAAGCAGCACCGATTGGCAGCGGGATGTCTCAGTGTCACTGGTAAAAATCGGTGGTGCGCTCATTGCACAAGGCAAGCTGGAAGATGCACTGAAACATTATCAGGAAAGTTTAGTGATACTGCAGAAACTGGTTGCCCACGATCCGAGCAATACCGGTTGGCAGCGGAACGTCTCAGTAGCACTGGAGAAAATCGCCGACGCACTCAATGCGCAAGGCAAGCCGGAAGACGCACTCAAACATTATCAAGAAAGTTTAGCGATCAGGCAGAAACTAGCTATCCACGATCCGAGCAATACCGGTTGGCAGCGGGACGTCTCGATAGCGCTGGAAAAAATCGCCGGTGCGCTTAATGCACAAGGCAAGCCGGAAGACGCGTTGAAAAATTATCAGGAAAGTTTAACGATCAGGCAGAAACTGATTGCCCACGATCCGAGCAATACCGGTTGGCAGCGGGACGTCTCAATCGCATTGGATAAAATCGCCGGCGCGCTTAATGCACAAGGCAAGCCGGAAGACGCATTGAAAAATTATCAGGAAAGTTTAACGATCAGGCAGAAACTGGTTGCCCACGATCCGAGCAATACAATCTGGCAGCGCGATGCTTCATTATCATTGATAAGAATCGGTAACGTGTTAAGCGCACAAGGTAAACCGGAAAATGCACTGAGAAATTACCAGGAAAGCTTAGCGATCATGCAGAAACTGGTTGCGCACGATCCGAACAATGCTGGCTGGCAAAATGATTTGGCTGCTGCATATCTGGGCGTGGCATGGTATCAGTTACTCAATCAGCAGCCCGAGCGAGCTATCGAGACGAGCGAGCGTGGCCTGGCAATCAAAACCGATGAGCGCATGGAAGCAACGTTGCATACCAATCTGGCACATGGTTATTTGTTTACCAGCCAGTTTGATAAAGCCCAAGCGATTTATTTGCGCTATCAAGATAAAATAATTATTGATGGCCGCAGTTTCAAGCAATCGGTGTTGGATGATTTTAAGGAGTTTCGTCAGCGTGACATTCATCATGTCGATATGGGCCGGATTGAAGTGCTGTTGCAGTGAGCACACAAAGCCGCCATACCTGTTAGAAAGTACGCTAGAATGCCTCGCAGCGTGTTTTTTTCTTCCACCTATCTTTCCTAACAATCATCATTGATGGATACCGCCGATCTCAAGAATCCCACGTTGTATATCAATCGCGAATTGAGTCTGCTTGAATTCAACCGGCGCGTCATCGAGCAGGCAAAAGACGACAGTCTGCCGCTGCTGGAGAGATTGCGGTTTTTATGTATCGCCAGCACCAATCTAGATGAATTTTTTGAAATACGCGTCGCCGGTTTGAAGCAGCAAGTCAAGTACGGTTCGACACAGACGGGTGCGGATAACCTGTCTCCGGCCGAAGTGCTGGCGCGCGTCAGCGAAACAGCCCATCGGTTTGTCGAAGAGCAATACAGTGTCTGGAATGATATGATCATTCCTGCATTGACCAAGGATAAAATCCGGCTATTGCGCCGCGCCCAATGGAAACCTCAACTCAGTCGCTGGATACATCGTTACTTCAAGAATGAAGTATTGCCGGTGCTGAGTCCGCTCGGTCTGGATCCGGCACATCCCTTCCCCAGGGTATTGAATAAGAACCTGTACTTCATCATATCGCTGGAAGGAAAAGACGCCTTCGGGAGAGATTCGGGATTAGCGATCGTACAAGCGCCACGTTCGTTGCCGAGGGTAATCCAAATTCCGGCAAAATATAGTGGCGGAAATCACGATTTTGTCATGCTTTCATCGATTATCCATGCGCATGTCAGCGATTTGTTTCCCGGCATGAGCGCGACCGGTTGTTATCAGTTCAAAGTCACGCGCGATAGCGATTTGCTGATCGACGACGAAGAAGTTGACGATCTGCTGCGTGCACTTGAAGGCGAGTTGCCGTCACGACGATTCAGCGATGCGGTACGCCTGGAAGTCGCCGATAATTGCCCGGATAGTTTAAGTCAATTCCTGTTGCAAAAATTTGAACTGCAACCAAGCGATCTATACCAGGTCAACGGCCCCGTCAATCTGGGGCGTTTACTCGCCATTTGCGATCTGGTTGACCGTCCGGAACTGAAATTTGCCGGATTTACGCCAGATGTACCCAAACGTTTGTTGAAGAATTCCAATATTTTTGACGCGCTGCATAATGGCGACATTCTGTTGCATCACCCATTTCAGTCGTTTGCACCGGTCATTGATTTTTTGCGTCAAGCCGCAGCCGATCCCAATGTGCTGTCCATCAAGCAGACGCTTTATCGCACTGGCTTCGATTCCGCAGTCGTCGAAATATTGAAGATTGCAGCGCGCGCCGGCAAGGAGGTCACCGTGGTGATCGAATTGCGGGCACGCTTCGATGAAGAAGCCAATATCGAGCTGGCCAGTGAATTACAGCAAGCCGGTGCGCATGTGGTTTATGGCGTGGTTAATTATAAAACCCATGCCAAGATGATCCTGGTCGTCAGAAGAGAAGGCCGCACTTTGCGCCGCTACATTCATCTGGGAACCGGTAACTATCACGCACGCACCGCTCGCATGTATACCGACTACGGCCTGCTGAGCAGCGACAAGGCGATCGGCGAGGATGTCAGCAAACTGTTCCATCAACTGACCGGCTTGGGTCGAGCGGGTAAATTGAAAAGGCTCTTGCAGTCTCCGTTCACTCTATATAAGGGGATATTGAGCTATATCGAAAAGGAAATCAGTGCCGCCAAAGAAGGGAAGAAAGCCTGGATTATTGCCAAAATGAATGCGCTGGTCGATCCGGAAATCATCGCTGCTTTATATAGAGCTTCGCAGGCAGGCGTTAAAATCGATTTGATCATTCGCGGTATCTGCTGCCTGCGGCCGGGAATCAAAGGGGTGTCGGAGACTATTAGCGTGCGTTCCATCGTTGGCCGTTTTCTGGAACACACCCGTGTTTATTATTTTCATAATAGCGGCGAAGAACTGGTGTTCTGCTCCAGCGCTGACTGGATGACGCGCAACTTGCACCACCGCGTCGAAGTGTGTTTTCCGATCGAAGAAAAACGCACCAGCGAGACCGTGATCGAATACGGATTATTAAACTATCTGTCAGACAATATGCAAGCCTGGCAATTACAAAGCGATGGTTCGTATAAGCGCTTAAAGCCCGGCACTTCCAAACCACGCTCGGCACAGCAGTTATTATTGGAACATTATTGCGATTTATCTTAACAGCAAACCATCTGCGTTGCCGCTACCGGCTCGGAATGCGCATTGATTACGCAGATCGCTGCGTGCAAACATCAGTTAGCGAAATTTGTGTTGCATGAGTTCAAAAAACGCTTCATAAGAAATGGGACTACTGAAATAGTAACTCTGATGAAAATAACATTCATACTGTGAATCGCTTTATCCATGCAGAATCGATTGATTCAGACTAAGCCGATTTTCTGAAGGTCAGGTTGATTCGATGTGTGCCTGTTAAGGGATGGTAGGCTGCCTTGATAGGCAGCACACCGTGGTAGTGCAGCCTCGCCGGCCCTCCCCATACCACGATGTCACCATGTGTCAGTTGCACTCGCATTGGCTTGTCCTCCCGGCGTAAGCCGCCCCACAGAAAAATGGCCGGAATTCCCAGCGAAACCGAGACGATAGGAGCATCAAAGTCGCGCTCATTCTTGTCCTGATGCAAGGAGAGCTTTGCCCCAGGACTGTAGCGATTGACGAGGCAGGCATCCGGCTTGAAGTCGTTGAAACCGGTGCTTGCCGCTGCGTCTTGCGCCAGTTTCACGAAAACGGCCGGCATCTGAGGCCAAGGCTTGCCGCTTTCCGGGTCTATCGCATTATAACGATAGCCCGTGCGATCCGTGATCCAGCCATAGGAACCGCAATTCGTCAATGCCACAGACATCCGGAAGCCGCCGGGAGTGACCATATGACGAAATGGAGCTCTGGTTGTAATATCGCGCAACGCTTCCAAAATAGCGGCTTCATGCAGAACTGCAAAGCCACGCAACACTATTGCGCCGGGACACAGCTCTTCCCGCTCTGATTGGCATTGTTCCATATCCTGAAACAGACTCAATGTCATTTTTTCGCTCTCAGGTTGCATCGTGAAATATGATCCCGACGGTATAGCGATAGCCAGAGTGCAGACGGCTGACGCCGTGCCGCATATTAGCCTTGATATATTCCACGCGTGCCTTGCACTGGCCGATAATGCACGGCAAACACCACCGCATCTCCCTGTCTGAAAGGAACAATCTCGGGACGCGACTGCATGCGCGGTCGCTGCTCGGTCAATATAAATTCGCCGCCCAGAAAATCTCGCTCTGGCTCCGATAGCAGTATAGTGAGCTGAATCGGAAACACATGCTCCCCGTACAGATCCTGATGCAGGCAGTTGTAGTCACCGGGCCCATATTGCAATATGCAATGGAGTTGGACGACGCTGGCTCGCCTCATGACACTGTTTAATGAATTCCGCATGCTCGACTGGATACTGAACATTGACGCGCATCGCTTCATACAAGATTTTTGATTACCACAAAACCCTGTGCATCCAGATTATCCGATATCTGTTTCCAATCGATGGCCTTCATCAGGTCGGCAATATCCCTAGCCGGTGTACCTTCTTGTACTTTCCTGCTCAGCTCGTTCATTGTATTCATGCCTGTAACTCCCTAGCCGACATCACCGTCTCTTTCTCAAGAAGCGTGCGCTTGCGCTCCACACCCCAGCGATAACCAGCCAGGGTGCCATCGTTGCGCACCACTCTATGACAGGGAATGGCGACTGCCAGCTTGTTCGCGGCACAAGCCCGCGCCACGGCTCGCACTGCGGTCGGCGAATCGATACGTCTGGCAACTTCTGTATAACTAGCAGTCTGGCCTACGGGGATTTCGCGCAGCGCCTGCCACACGCGCTGCTGAAATACAGTACCGCGGACATCCAGTGGCAAATCAAGGCCAATACCCGGCGCTTCGATAAAACCGACTACCCTGGCGACGAGCTGCTCGAAATTAGCATCTCCCCCGATCAGGCTAGCGCGAGGGAAGCTATCCTGCAAGTCGCGTACCAACTTGTCGGGATCGTCACCAAGAAGAATGGCACAAATACCGCGGTCGCTTTGCGCCACCAAGATCGATCCCAACGAACATTCACCGATGGCAAAGCGTATTTCTGCCTTGGTACCACCAGTACGGTAACTGCTCGGTGTCATGCCCAGAATCTTGTTTGACTTCTCATAGAAGCGGCTGTTGGAATTATAGCCCGCATCAAAAATGGCGTCCGTCACGGCATTGCCGCGGCCAAGTTCATCGCGTATTCTTTTTTCACGTAGCGCCGCTGCATACTGCCGGGGCGTCAATCCAGTAATTTGCTTGAATATGCGGTGGAAGTGATAGGCGCTCATGCTCACCTGCTTTGCTAGTGCATCCAGACTTGGAGCGCTTTCCAATTCTTCAATAATGCGGCAGGCTTGGGTAACCCTCGCTGCATATTGCTCAACAAGTGGTGGCCGATCAGGGTGGCAGCGTTTACACGGCCTGAAACCCGCCTTCTCAGCTTCTTCGCGCGTGGGATAAAAACCGATATTCTCCGGCCGAGCCAAACGGGCTGCGCAGGAGGGACGGCAGTACACGCCCGTGGTCTTGACCGTGTAATAAAACTTGCCGTCCGCTTCAGGATCACGCGCGACAATGGCGGCCCAGCGCGGGTCGCTAACTGTTTCGGCAGCGAGCCTTTCTTTCTTCGCTAACGCATTCATGATGTGTTCCTTTAGAAAGCTGCAGATTGATTTGATGCCAATTAGCAATTTATCAACGTCAGCAATCGCTCGCACTCCGAGTCTTGCTTTCGAATTCAATGATCAGTTAGCTGTTGGCAAACCCGATCGGCAATCGTTCTACCGCTGATCGTTTGTGTCAATGCTTTATCGTAGGTTCCCACGATTCGATTCCGCACCATAACTTGTCTGCCTGATCTGTTCCCCTTTAATTCCCATAGCGCCTTGCTCCAGTGCGCCAGCAACTCGTTGTTGAGTTTAACCAGGCCAGATGACAATTCATCCATCCCTATCGCTCCGCATCGGTGCCAGGGGTCTATTTTGACACTGGAAGCAGCAAAGAAGAATCGATCTGAAAGCAAGATGCGGAGTGCCACAGTGAGAACATGCGGTTAACAATCACCCAAGTCATTAGTAGTGTTGCTGTCGATAACCTACTTCACTTTTTTACAGCAACAAAACGAAAGGAGATTAATACCATATCGCAAGCAAAATTCATATAATTCTAAAATTGGAGAAAAATCAATCAATCTCCATAAACTACCTGAAATTTTAAAATGGGAAGAGAGTCTCTTTTGAAATAAAAATCCAATTCCTATTTACTACGTCGCACATTCCATTGTTTTTTATAATTTTAGAGACCTTTGCAGTATATAAGGCAAGGTTGTTGAAGTATTATGTACACTTAGGGTACCATTTCAATGTACGTAGGGCAGCAAAATGGCAGATACCCAAATTACAATAAAACTTTCGGAGTGAGATCATGAAGAAACTTATTGAATTGATGCGCATAGTTGCCGGTCAACCCACAGTGCTTAAGTCGCTTGACAGCACTCAACTCATTGAATTGCAAACTGCCCTGCTTACATTGGGTTACCCGGCAGGTGATATCGATGGCAAATATGGTGCCAAGACCCGTAATGCGTGGGCGGAACTCTTGCATGATACCCACCAGACTATCGCGCAGGACGCTATTGATGCAGCAGCGATTGCCCGACTCCAGGCAAGCTTGGACGATGCCGGCCAAATCCAGGGTTATGATTTTTCGTCCAAGGCCGGAGCCATAAACGCCATAAAGCAGGAATGTATTCGTCAGGGTATTGGCTTAAAAAGTCAGATTGCTTATGTGCTTGCCACTGCAGACCACGAAACCAATCACACTTTCAAACCGGTTACCGAAGCGTATTGGTTGGCTGATCCGGATGCCTATTTGAAACAGCACCATGCCGACTACTATCCTTATTATGGCCGGGGATATGTGCAATTAACCTGGGATTATAACTATGAGAAATATGGAAAACTGATTGGTGAAGATTTGGTGCATCACCCAGAGCTGGCCCTGAAACCTGAAATCGCTTTGTTTGTGCTGGTGCACGGATTTAAAACCGGTGCATTCACAGGTCGGAAAATTTCCGATTACATCAATGCGCATGCCACCGATTTCGCAAAAGCCCGTTATTGCATCAACGGACAAGACAAAGCTAATGAAATCGCTGAATTAGCGAAAAACCACCTTGCCAGCTTATAGTCGTCATGGTAATCATCTGATATCAAGCGATTGGTAATGAATTCGGCGTACCGCAATCATTCGACCGCAAATTAATCGAATCCCGCCATACAGTATGCGTATCTCAGTCATCATCTGCCACTGCATACTCGCGTTCTGCATCGGCATATCGAGCATTCATCAGCCACGGGCCGAATTGATCTCTGATGCAAGCGCAGGCTCGCCCAAGCCGGACTCGAATTCTTCCACGGCATCCGCATCCATTGTGTTATCTGAATTCGAAGGCCGTTATCAAGTCGGCAATACGACTTGCATCGTTGTTCCGGTCAAAATGGCTTTCGAAGTGAAATGGCTCAAGGGACAAGGCGTCATGCATTTTTTCTATAGCCAGACAACAGCGGATGGTAAACCGATATTTATCTCTAAAGATCTGGGGCACGGACAAGATCAATTCGTTTTTGATGATAATTCTTATAATTCCGGTCAATTCATCAGAGCCGACGGCAAGGTTTTTACTTTAAAAAGATTGCCAATAGACCGCTGAAAAACTACCTGCATTGCCGCTGCGGTGTTAAAAACAAGCTCAAGATGAGAATATCAATTGAACATTAACTTAATATCCGCAACCTGAAGAAAACCTTGCTCAGTACTGAGATCAACCAGCGTTAAAGGGTACTTGTCCAACCAGTCCGGTGGGAAATCCATATCAATGCGGTTTTTGTTCACACTGATGCGTATCTTCGGCAAGGTACTGTTGGATCGGCTTCTATGCAGTACCACTGCCAGCCTTAATAAGATACTGAGTCTGATTACAGCGGTTCGCATCGACATAATGATTGATTCGAACTCTTCCGTGGGGAATTTACGGCGATGACTGCGAATCAGCATCGCGAGCTTCATTTGCTCCTGGCGGGAAAAGCCTGCCAAATCCGAGTTGGCAGTCAAATACGCGCCATGCCGGTGATATTGATTATGTGCAACCGACAAACCGATTTCGTGGATGATTGCACCCCACATGAGTAATTTCAGATCCGTTTTCTCGTCCAGCTCCCAAGCGGATTTTACTTGATGAAACAAATTCTCGGCCGTGTCCCTGACCCGGTTCGCCTGCTCCATATCGACACTATATCTTTGCGCTACCGCCGTAATCGTCTTGTCCCTGATATCCTCATCATGTATCCGGCCAATCAGGTCATATAACAGCCCCTCGCGTAACGCACCCTCAGACACGTTCATCTTTTCCAGATTCAAGGCTTCAAAAACACCGTGCAATATCGCCACGCCACTGGCAAACACAGGCTTTCTACGTTCTGACAAGCCGGCAAAATCAAGCAGCGCGCTATCGCCGACGGTAATCAGCGCGTCGACTAACTGGGCCAGTGCTGCAGCGGTGATACCTGAATCACACCATCCCTGCGCCTGCACCACATCGCGTATGGTCATAATAGTGCCGGAAGATCCCAGTGCCTGCTCCCAACCCATTTTTTTATACGCCGTTTCAATCGATTCCAGTTCCTGCATCGCAAACAATGTGGCTCTACGCATTTTCTTGGCCTTGATCTTGCCATCATCGAAGAAACGTTGCTCCACATTGACGCACCCCATATACAGACTTTCGGTATAGTAGGTATCAAACCCCCGGCCAATGATTAATTCGGTACTACCGCCACCGATATCGACAACCAGTCGCTTGTTCACTTCATCGTATAGGCTGTGTGCAACACCTGAGTAAATCAGCCTTGCTTCTTCGCGTCCAGCGATGATCTCTATCGGATGACCCAACGCATTGTGCGCCTGAGATAAGAAAACGCCGCCGTTTCGCGCCTGACGTAGCGTATTGGTTCCTACCGCGCGCACATTTACATGCGGAATGTCTCTGATACGCTGCCCAAAACGTTGCAGACATTCCATTGCCTGCTGCATCGATTCCTTCGATAGCTCGTGTTTGTCATTCAGTCCCGAAGCCAACCTGACCATATCTTTCATACGATCGATGATCTGTAAGCGACCGTCGACCAAGCTGGCCACAATCATGTGAAAGCTGTTTGAACCTAGATCTACAGCAGCATAGGATTCGTCCATGTTGGTTGTCATAGGAATGGTAATATATAAATTAATGGGGGTATTTTTTAAAAAACTTATGCAAAAACATCAGTTGATCATTATGCGGCATGCCAAATCAGATTGGTCCGAAGAGCACGGCTCCGATTTTGAACGCCCTTTGACAGCGCGCGGAAAGAAAGCTGCCAAGCAAATGGGTAAATGGCTGAAGCACCGATATCGCATCGATCGGATCATATGTTCACCCGCATTACGAGCAAAGCAAACCTGTCAGTTGGTAGCGGAACAGTTACGTTTGCCACAGGATCATATTCGCTGGGAATCCGGAATCTACGATGCATCATTAAGTGATTTGATCTCTGTTACTAAGAAATATAGCGAGGATATCCGTACATTACTACTAGTTGGCCATAATCCCGGACTCGACCAATTACTCTGTTATCTGTCACGCGATCCGCCACCTGTTAACAGCACAGGTAAGTTACTGACCACTGCCGCAATCGCCGTGCTTGATTATGGCGATACCGTCATCACCGCACAACCCAATGATGCACACCTGCAATACCTAGTCAGACCGAAAGAATTATCCTGACGCGCTCTCTTACTTCAACCACAGAAACGAAAAAAATATCCATCCGTTCATGAGTATTGATCTTTGCGTCACTCACGCGTGTCAATCATGACTTTTTCTTATTTTTTTCCTTCTTTTTGTCACCCTTCTTCTTTTTCTTATCTTTATTTTTTTCTTTCTTTTTCTTACCTTTCTTATCCTTATCTTTCTCTTTCTTCTTATCGTCCTTTTTATTTTTCATCTTGTCCTCCGTGCCCTCTGCTGCTGTACTTGCTACAACTTGGTTTAAAGCCCGAATGACCGCAGGCTTTTCACTGACAGTCTTTTTAACAGTCGTTTGTGCACTTTTGATTGACGTAGTCAGTTGCTTCGCCGCTTTATGCAAACAATCCGCAGCCGATTTCTTAATCGCCCGTGCACGTATGTCACCACTAAAACCCGATATTTTTTGCAATTCCGCCAAGCTGATCGACGCCAGCGCTTCAACCGTTTTGATGTTATGTTCAGCCAACAGCTTGACCGCAGCGGGGCCGATTCCATAGACATCCGTTAGTTTGACCATGACTAGACTCCAGTTTTATGCTTGAAAAGCGCATTATATCCGGCTGTTGATTAAACACAACGAACTTTGACAAGCTATTAAACCTCAAATTGTACGCAATCTACCCCTTGATGCGACACATCCGATCTTATTAGTCCTTATTCCCCGATTGCTCGGCTGATGATTCCATATTGATTTCAGGCTCGGACACTGGCGTAGCTAAAAATGTAACCGGCACTTCACGATAGGTCGATGATGTTGTAAGCACTTCCATAGTGACCGGTGTTGCAAGAAAATCAGCAAAGAAAAGATTGATATGGTTACCTGATACTGTGGAAAAACCCAATCCATACATGGTGATCTGACCCGATGTGCCAATGCGGATCAAATTATCAAGCACGTAAGGCTCGTTTCCTGGAATTGCGCTGCCAGACGGATACAATCGGGCAATAGGCTCGCCATTGCGATGGCCGGTAATGCTGGAAATTTGATAGAAGCCCTCCGAATCCATCGTTTCGGATGTCGTAATCGTCCCGCTGGCGGCAATGTTGCCGCCAGTATAGCGCCAGTTCCATATCTTCTCAGCCCTGACACTTTGCGTGAATAGTGCCCCGGCAACGAACAGTGCCGCAAAAACGGTGCCAAATAGAATAAAACGTAGCCAACCTTGCATAAGATAAAGTCCTTCGGCAGATTAATGAGTCGGCCAGAACGGCCAGAATGTGGATAAACTACTCAAACGCCATGCATATCATACGCGGAAAAACCGTTGTTGAATCCTACGACTTATTCTGAACAGCAGCATCTACTCGCTGCACGAATTCAGCACATGCTGTTATCAGGAGGAGCGTGCTTGTGCGTGACAATTTGAAATAAGGCACATACCACCGAAGCTTTTCATTGCCGGTCGCAGTTCATCAAGCGCTTGCTGTGCTTGATCTTCTTTACAAGTGAAAATGACTACTGAGTTCTCATCAGTCAGAAGAACATCATCGGGATTTCGTATGCCTCGTGTTCCCAGTCCTCCCACACCCTTGATAACAGTATATCCGCGTATTCCAAATCCTTTTACCAGCTCAATCAGCTGATCAAGTTGTTCTATTCCGACAACGATTTCGAATCTTTTCATTGCTATTGGATCACTCATTATTTTTCCTCCTGAAATCATCAAATTACTTGCTGCGCAATCACTGATAACAATCAGTTTGCACAATCAAGGTATCGCTGATCTTAATACACCCGGTGCTATGTGCATATTCAGGAAACCCTTGTTCTTGCTTAAAGGAAACCATTATCAACACTCGCTTTATTGGCAAAAATCCGCCTACGATAAGCGATCATCATCATTAACAGCACGCAAACCGCCGTAATGACGGCTGGAAACAACAAGGTAGTGACTGAATGATTCTCCAGCGCCATCATGACCAGTAGATTGCGCACCGTAAACAAGCCAAAGAACAGCAGGGATTCCGAATACGGCAGGTGATAGGCCTTTCTGACCGTCGGCCCAAACCCGAGTACATCGACGATTGTCAACAAAACCACCGCCCACAATGGATCCGATGTCAAATACCACAACGGCAAAGACAACAGTGCCGCAATAAAGAACAACCAGTCGGTTTTGGTAATGATCACATCACCACGTTTGATGTAGGCCAGGCAGGCAATGAAAATCGTGATGCTGCCCGAAACACCGATCGGCCAAGTACCCACACCGCCCTTGTCTTCAAGCTGCGCCAGAAATATCAGAAAAGTAGTCGCACCCCAAATCACCCAGGAAAACACATGCGGCCGGATGGTACCGTTAAAGATGGCACGGATATACGGAACGAACGCCGTCAGTGTGAGCGCGATAGCAATCGCACTAAAAATTTCTTTGTAATAAGACATGATGCCTTTGTTTATTATTCGCTTGCATAAACCCTAGATAGTCGAACTTGAACAATCCATAACATTCTGATTCTGTGGAATGAGTTGATGAGTCTGAGCGGTTAAATCCACCAGTTTTTGGTAAAATTGATGCAATTTCCTGCAAATTTAGCGAGGTGGAAACTTTTCGACGCTGATTGACAGTCTCGACAAATATTGCTCTAGAATTGTTTAGCCTCAACGTTGGTTCAAATCGAGCAATTTCTCGAGTAATTGCGTTTTTGTCATGTTATCGTCGTACCAAAATTCGGCGATGGTATGCTGCAATTTCGTGCGCAGATGCTCTTTCATGGTAATTCTTGTAGAAAAAATCCGTTTAGAGGGAATGTCCAACGAAGCATGCCGATCTCTGATGCACGGTAGCAATTCGCTTGCGCGAATATCTTTGCGCACCGGCGTCGAACCTTTGTGATTTGCGAATGTGATTTGCTGCTGGCGATCGAACAAAAACGTTTGCATGAGGATTTGACCGTCAATCAAAGGTACACGCGTTTGTCGTGGATAGGCTACCGAATCGAGTGCGACGATAAATTCTCCAGCGGATTCCGGTACAGGAGTGCAAAGATAATCGCGATTCGCTACCAGTCCCGCTGCAACAAATTCACCGAGAACCCAGTCTCCCATGATCTGCATTGCAGCCTTTCCGTCCATCACGAACTTGGTCGCGTCGTTCCAGGATTTCATCAGTCCGCGCGGAGGGCGGTAATGACGAAGTTGGTCGAGGATATCGAGAAGACGTTGAAATTCCTTCGATGAAAGAATGCTGACATCCTGCTCCTTATAGAGCCTCTGGTATCCTGAGTTTCCCAAGATGCTGGCCACGAGATTTGAAAACAGAAATCGAGTTGTCCATGGGTCGTCGCTGATGGCAAGAGGAATAATGTTGTGCTCATGGAACAGTTGTGCTTGTTTTAGAAATTCATCCCAGTTTTTCGGTGGTTTCAATTTGAATTTTCGATATAACTTCGCGTTATACCAAGCCCAGTTCTCGTTGTGTATCGTTACGGGTTGAACGACCACTTGGTTATTGACCGTTATCAAGTCATTAATAAAATCATACATGAGAGGTCGCCATTGCTGTCGTTCAGCTACTCCATTCAATGACTCGATAATTTCCAAGTTATAGAGATGAGTAATATCCTCGCCAGTTAGCAATAGCACAGCCGTGGGCGAAAAACCAGCGGTAAAGCGCATGAATAAATCCCGTTTCATGTGCTGGTAATCCACTTCTCTGGACGAATGCCAATTGCCACCTCGACTCTTTACTTGAGCGGATATGGTACTGAGAGCGCTTACTTCGCCCGGAGATATCCAGAAATGAAGAAAATCGACGACCGGTGGTTCTTTAGCAGTCTCCGCATTGGAGAATGATGTGAATGTCAGGATATACCATAGAAACATAGGCAACATAGTTACCGTGACGGCTCTGGAAGCGGGAATCATTGTATTCCTCTAAGAGTAGTATACGCACACCAGCGTTTCTCCATCTCCGCAAGTGCCTGTATTAATGAATCGACCTCCATGGCTTTGGAAAAATAATAACCTTGACCATAGAGACCGCTCGATCCCGAAAATAACTTGCACTGCTCAGAGGTTTCAATACCCTCAATCACGACCGACATTCCTAGCGTGTGGGCTAGATTCACTATACTGTTAACAATTTTTCTTGCATTGACATCGTCGATCATGTCTTGTACAAACGACTTGTCGATTTTTATTACATTACAAGGAAAATTTCTTAAGTGAATGAGTGATGCATATCCCGTACCGAAGTCGTCCAGAGCTACTTCGGCGCCTAGCTGGATACATTGATTCAAGTTGTCTACGACGGTGTCGTTAGAGCGCTGAAAAAATACATGTTCCAGAATTTCGATGCTTAGCCAATTTAAATCCCGTGTGTTTGTTAACATCATTATTTTGTCGATCATTCGCTTATCGACCAAAAAACACTGCGGTATATTTACGTGTAACCTAAAATTCTGCAGAGGTAAGTTGGACAACCGACTTAAATGGCTGCCAACCTGTTTCAAAATGGTCTCTGTGAGCGCATACTCCAACTGGAAATCAATAATGATGTCCACGAATCTCCCCGCAGCTATCAGTCCATTGTCCGTTCTCCATCGCGCCAATGTTTCAAATCCAACGGTCCGGAATGTGGTTAAATCAACAATGGGTTGATAACAGGGAATAATGTCACTCTTTTGGATGGCCGAGAGCAACTGCTGCGCTTTGACTTCTCTGGCGACTTTCATCGAGGAATCGCTCTTGCTGTATATGTAATAGTGTCCTTTTTTGTTCTTCTTGATGGACCGCAAAGCGAAATCGGCTTTGCTCAGCACGTTTTCGACGCCGCCACGTAGATCAGTATGTTTGATGAATCCTCCGATAGATGCGCTGCATGAAATCTCAATATCACCGAATATTATCGGTGACGATAAGATCGACAACAACCCGGATATATATTCATCGATGTCTATTTCGTTTTCATTTCGATCGATCAACAATAAGAATTCGTCTCCCCCCAAACGGTAGGAATAAGAGCCTTTGGAAAATGATGAGCTGATGGTCTTGGCAACGTGATGCAGCAAGAAATCGCCTGCGGTATAACCATAGACGTCGTTAGTGGATTTGAATTCATCCAAATCGATCAGTAGAATTATCCACTCGTGCGGTGACTCTCTTATCTTCTCTTCGTAGAACGAGAGAAAAGCGCGCCGATTTCCAATGCTCGTCAGCGGATCGAGCAACGCCAAATCCAATAACCTGTTTTGATAAACCTCTAGTTTGGTGTGCTCGTTTTTCAATTTTTGAAGCAGCGGTCTGACCGAGCCAAAGAAAAGTGCCACGAGCAAGACGAAGCTTCCTATCAGGTTAATAAGATTTAATTGATTTAAATTATCGATATATAGGAAGGATTGTTTATTCAGTAAAGTTAAGTAGACATCCAATTGTCGTTGCATGGGGCCATCGGAAGTGAGATCTTTAATAATGGGCGCCCACAAGGAAAATCGCCATTCGATCAGCTTAGAGTCGACTCCCTCCAATTCATTTAAATTGGCAGTGAGCCTGTCGATAGTCGCTCTAAATTTATCCAGGTCTGGTAATGAAAAATCCGAAGCTATCACTGAAAATGACGATTTGTTGAGCCTGCCAAAATGCTGATCGATATCCAGTTGTCGCAATGAAATTTCCTTGGCCAGTCTACCAAGCTCTTTTTGTCCTTGTTTGATGAGATAGCTAGGGCTCTCTTCATTCTGGAACGCCGTCAGGAGCATGACAAGTATTTGCGTGACACGAGTGAAACTTTCTTTTTGTTTCGTTACTTCCTCGATCAGATGCGAGGTTTCGCCGTTGGCGCTAATGAGATGGCGATACAGAAAGAAGTCAAATGTGCTAATTGCGGAAAGCAAAAGCATCGATGCAATCATTAGAGCGCGAATTTTTGAGGTAACTATTCGGATTGATGACGATGTTTCGTGATCTATGAAAACACCGTCCCCGATCTTGCTCATTTTTCTCATTGGTTTATGGATAAACTAAATGGGCTGGACTGTTTTCCAATACCCGTCGAACAACGAAGACTGGGTTCTCGAGAGTTCTTCGCACATTTTTGAATATCTATGTTGCTGCTAACTGAAAACTGACCACCTGCGCTAATTCAAATTTAACCAAACGAAATAGTGGTATAGCGTACTACACCGCTGTGGATAAGTCGACCAAACTGAGATAGCTTTGCCTCCTGATGATGTTGAACATGATGGTAGTCGATTAGAAAATAGTGTTCTTTGTCGGTGGTGAATATTTTTCTTTTCCCGCGATTGAATTCGCTCCTTGGCGGCTGCGCTACTGTGCTTGAAGCGGAATGACTCGCTGCCGGTTTTAATAATGTGGCAATGATGAGTCAGTCGATCCAATAACGCAGTAGTCATTTTTGCGTTAATGAACACGTTGCTCCATTCCGCAAATATCAGATTGGCTGTGATGATAACGCTGGTTCGTTCATAGAGTTTGGAGAGCAGATGGAACAGCAAGGCACCGCTAAGCTTGGAGTAATTCGATCGAGGTTCGAGCAGCCCCAAGAGATGGTCTCGATGAATCTGTTCAACGTACAATCAAAAAAACTGCAATGTTTTGAAGTTTGGAAATGCAGAATTTGAGTAAAAAACACCAATGCATCCAAATCAGCAAAACCTAAGGGGTCTGGTCTGAATAATCCATAACATTCTGATCTTGCCGGGTGAAGTGACAAGTTTGAACGGTTAAATTCACTGGTTTTTGGTAAAATTGATGCAATTTCCTGCAAATTTAGCCAGGGTTACATGGGACCAAAGCCGCGCATGCCAAGGAGCAATGACCTGTTCCGTCAACGACTGAACGAACTGGTCAGCACTTGAGCGCGAATGGAACGGTTTTTTTCCTTCGCACCGCGGCCGTCCGGCGACTGTGCACCCCGCCAGGTGGCTGGATTACTGTATCTGCAACACACCTTTGCCCTTTCGGATGAAGAAGTGGTATGGGGCTGGGTAGAAAATCCCTATTGGCAGTTGTTCTGTGGCGAAACCTGGTTCCAGCACAATCCCCCGATTGATCCCAGCTCACTGACTCGTTGGCGGCAGCGGATTGGTGCGGAAGGCATGGAATGGTTATTGTCGCAGACTATCAAAGCGGCCGCATCGGCCAAGGTAATCAAGCAGCACAGCCTGGACAAGGTCATTGTAGACAGCACCGTTCAGGCGAAGGCCACTGCCTATCCGACCAACAGTAAACTGCTGAATCGAGGACGACGGCAATTGGTACAGCTGAGCGGGAATATCAAATTAAGAGCGTCCAATGTAGAGAACCACGATGAGCCCCGCACTCAGGATTGCCACGACGACATTAATCAGCATGCCCCAGCGCGCTGCGTAACCATCAGGAAACTCTGCCGGACTCAGCGTTTTCAGAACAGCCGCATACTGACGAGATGAATAAACTGCAGATGCCGCACCCAAGGCGATGAAAGCAAGCCCCAGCCAGAATGTCAATGCCATACTAGTAAAATGCGCCTGGTTTGGCGCAATGGCATTCAGCAGAAGGCCAGCACGCTCAACCAGAAACCCGAAAGCAATCAAAGCAAGGCTGGTACGGTTCCATGCCAGCAAAGTGCGCTCTGCGGCAAAAAGAACTCTGGGATCTTGTAAGTTTGACACACGCTTTCCTAAACTTAGAATCGGGTTTCCGACATAACATAATATACTACGTCAGAAGTCTGACCTATCCACTCTATTTCCATAATGACTCATTATTTTCAGCTCGTAACTACTCCCAAATCACCATCTTGAAGCGTTCTTTAACGATGCCAAAATAGTTACACTTCCAATCGCTTTGCGCAAAGAAGTCCAGGTGATGCCATTGGTCTTTCCGTTCTAAAATGCCCGCCGCCGCATCGTCCCAGTCAATCGCTGCCAACCTGGGCTCCAACTGTTGCTTGCGTTCCGCTACTTCGTCAAAATCAAAACCGTCGTATTCCCAGTGCAATACTTCAAACACATTACCGGCACGATCCGCGTAATCCATGCTGAAATCCAGCCCCCACTTAGGGCGCATCCTGATGATTTTATAGACTAATGGGTTTGTTTGTGCCCAGCGTTCGAGTTGTGCCAGTGCTTCCCCACTATATCCTTTACGTTCGAACAACAAACTATGGTTAAGCACAGCGCCTTCCATCCGCTCCGGTTGCGTAAACCAGGGCGCTTTTAACGCGCGCCGATGTTCTCGATGCGCTTTGGCAGGCGTCAAGTTCATGACGGCATAGCGTTGTTCCAAATCCGTCAGGTCGTAGCCGTTCTGATCAAACAGCGCAAGTTCACGGGCTGTCGGAAAATCCAAGCTTTGCAGCGGTTGATTCCAATAGCCTTGGGTATTCAATTGATTGTCGGTTAAATCTAAGTAACTCATGGGTATGAAGAAATAGTTTCCAATTAATAGAGGCTAACATAAGCCATCAAGATTCGATGTGCGATTTTCCATACAATTCACGCAATTTTGCGCGGACCATCCCACGAAAAAACGCCGGGTTCAAAATCAAATACGTTACTGGTTTCGGTGACTTGTTGCGGCCAACGATGTGGATTGTTTTGGGGCATTAGACCTAAGTTACGGTAAATTCAATAGCATAAAGCGGCATTTCACAATCGTATTGTACAACTTATCTGAAGTTTACCAATCTTGCAACATCCAGAAATTCAGCACCTTTTTGCACATTCATGTCATTTTCAAACGGTATCACACCGAGCAACGGGCAGTCCAGCCGTTGCTTCAGTGTCGCAATATTTTCCGCCAAAACCAGCATCTGCGGATCCATGCAATTCGCTACCCATCCTGCCAATGTCAAACCAGTAGCTCGTATGGATTGCGCCGTCAGTAACGCATGATTCAAGCAACCCAAACGCATGCCAACCACCAGAATCACCGGAAGGCCCAGTACCCGCGCCAGATCCGCCCCCGTTTGATGCTGATTGATCGGCACCAGAAATCCACCGACACCTTCGACGATGATGATCTCGGCCTGCTTACTTAATTCGAGATAGGCTTGATGAATAATTGCCAAATCAATTTCTGCACCCGCTTGTTGCGCGGCGATATGCGGGGAAATCGGTGGATCGAATGCGTAAGGATTGATTTGTTGACGGGTAACATTCACGTTGCTTGCGGCCAATAGGTGCTCGACATCCAGCCATTTTCCATTTTCGCTACCGGCGGCAATCGGTTTCATACCAACTACTCGTTTACCTTGCGCAGCAAAAGCATGCAACAGCGCACAACTGACAGTGGTTTTACCGATGCCGGTATCGGTTCCGGTGACGAAGAAGCCCGTAGCCATAAAAAAATGTTTAACCCATTAAACCCAGTTGCCGGCGCGTTTCCGGCGTTAACACGGCGCGACGGTCCAGTGGTTTCCAGGCGTGTCCGTAGACGACTTCAAACGTAGCGGGTAATTTGCCGTCGCGGCGCAATTTTTCGTACGCGCTGATCGCTCTTTGCCATTTGTTTTTCCCCATCAAGCCCTGCTGTCTCCCCAGCAATACGTTATGCGCGCCAATAGCTTTTAAATCGCGCATCACGCTGATAACGTCAGAATACGTCAAGGTGATGTATTCCATGTCCATCACCGGCGTGGAAAATCCGTTGTGCACCAGCAAATCGCCGATATCGTGCATGTCGATGAAGCGGTTGACGTGGCTGAAGGTATCGGCTTGCGCAAAGGACTGTCGCAGCTCCTTCAGCGTATCCGGGCCGAAAGTACTGAACATCAGCAGGCCGTCGGTGCGCAGAATGCGGTGCATCTCGGAAAATGTGTGTTCCAAGTCATTACACCATTGAAAGGCGAGATTCGACCAGATCATGCCGACACTTTCATTTTTAAACGGAACTTGTTCAATATCGGTGCACACATAATCCGTGCGTTGCTGCGACGGCAACAGGCGTTGCCACCAGGCGGTTTCCGGTCGTGCATACGACAGCATCGCCCAGGCGATATCGACCGCGATCAATTGGCTGGCGGGATAACGTTTGGCCAGTTGCTGGCTGCCATAACCCGTGCCGCTACCGGCATCGATAATCACATCGGGCCGATATTTGATATATTCCAGGCGCGACAGCATGCGGTTGCTGATTTCACGTTGCAGCACCGCTGCCTGGTCATAGCTGGTCGAGGCGCGCTCAAACGCGGTACGTAGTTGTTTTTTATCCAGTGTGTGTTCGGAATTCATTGAGGCAAGTCACAAATTGTTCAGGATACGATAAAAACGGTGCGTGGCCGCAATGCGGAAACATCACCCGTTGCGATTGCGGTAATTGTTGATGCATCCAGTCGGCAGCAGCCGGATGGGTAATCACGTCATTTTCACCATGCAATAATAAAACCGGTTGCCGAATCGCGCTAATGCGATCGCGCAAATCGCTGTGCTGCAAAATCTTCAAGCCTTTCTCCAATGCACTGGGATCCGGCTCGGCGCGCTGAAAAAAATGCTTGCGCAGTTGCGACAAAATCTTGCTCGCATCGCGGTCACCGCTCATTTGCAGCGTCAGGAAGCGATTGATCGTGGTGGCATAATTGAGTTTCAGATTCTCCAGAAACAACTGCAGCAGTTTGCGTTCCATGCCCGATTCCCAATCATCACGTTTAGCAAAACAGGGTGTGGTCGAAATCAGCACCAGCTTCTGCACATGCTCAGGTTCACGCAGCGCCAATTCCATCGCAATCTGTCCGCCCAACGACCAGCCACCCAGCATGCAACGTTCCGGCAGAATTTCCGCGATGATCTCAACCAGATGATCCAACGTGTCCGGTTCACTGACTGGACTCAAACCATGCCCGGGCAAATCCACCAGATGCAAGCGGAACTGTCGACTTAATTGATCGCGCACGCTGTCCCAAATGCCGCTGTGCATCGCCCAACCATGCAATAAAACCAGATCGGGGCCGTGCCCAAAGGTTTCGATATACAATGGCGTCATGCTATGGCCAGCTCGCGCAAAGCTTGCGTCAACCGCGAGATATCTTGCGGTTGATGCGTAGCAGACAATGAAATACGTAATCGCGCCGTGCCCTGTGGCACTGTCGGCGGGCGAATTGCCGGAACCAAAATACCGCGTTCGCGCAATCCCTGGCTGATGCGCACGGTTTCAGCATTGTCCCCGATCAGCAGCGGCTGGATCGGCGTACTGGAAGGCAGTAATCGCCACGGCGATGATTGCAGCGCCTCTTTCAATTGTGCAATGTTTCGCGCTAGTGCTTCACGCCGCCATCCATCCTGTTCGATCAGCCGCAAACTTGTCAATAATGCGTGCGATAACAATGGCGGTGCAGCCGTCGTATAGATATAACTGCGCGCGGATTGGATCAACGTTTCGATCACATCGTCTTGAGCCGCAACAAATGCGCCGAATACACCGGCTGCTTTACCCAACGTTGCCATGTACACGACGTTCGGCGAATGCTGTTGAAGATGACCGGACATCAATAAACTGCCTCGCCCTTGCTTGCCCAATACACCGAAACCATGCGCATCATCCAGCAGCAACAAAGCATGATATTGCTCGCATAATGCGATAAGCTGAGGAATCGGCGCAATATCGCCTTCCATGCTGAATACTGCATCAGAGATTACCAGCTTGCGCCGTACATTCGAAGTTGCCAGACGTTGTTCCAAAACAGCAAGATCGAGATGCGGGTAGCGAATGAATTTCGCCCGTGACAATAAAGCCGCATCGTTTAAGGATGCATGATTAAGTTTATCGGCGAAAATAGCATCTTCGCGCCCAACCAAGGCCGTGACGACACCGATATTCGCCATATAGCCAGTGGAAAACAACAACGCTCGCGGAAAACCGGCAAATTGCGCCAGCGCCTGCTCCAAATCATGATGCGCAGCGGAATGGCCATGAATCAGATGCGAGGCGCCTGCACCGACACCGTACTGCTGCGCGCCTTCACACACGGATTGGATCAAATCCAGATGATTGGCCAGTCCGAGGTAATCATTGCTGCTGAATGCCAGATAGTCACGGCCGTCAATGGTGATATGCGTTGCCTGAGGGCTTTCGACGACTTGCCGGAAACGCCGCAACCCTTGCTGCTCGCGGGCATGCAGCTGTTCAGCCAGATCTGAAAACATGCGTTACAACGCGTGCAATCCTAGTTTATCCAATAACGCCCGGTCGCGATCCGTTTCTGGATTTCCCGTCGTCAACAGTTTATCGCCATAAAAAATGGAATTGGCGCCTGCGAGAAAACACAGCGCCTGCACGGCTTCAGACATTTCCTGCCGACCTGCAGATAACCGCACCATGGCTTTGGGCATGGTAATCCGCGCGGCGGCGATGGTGCGTACAAACTCTAGGGGATCGAGCGCTGCGGTGCCATACAATGGCGTACCCTCGACCTGCACCAAGTGATTGATCGGCACCGATTCCGGATACGGATTTAGATTAGCCAGTTGCGCAATCAATCCCGCACGCGACTGGCGGGTTTCACCCATCCCCACGATACCGCCGCAACATACATTGATGCCGGCATTGCGCACTTCCTGCAGCGTGTTTAAGCGATCCTGATACTGCCGCGTGGTAATGATTTCTTCATAAAATTCCGGAGCGGTATCGAGATTGTGGTTGTAATAATCCAAACCAGCTTCACCGAGTTGCTCCGCCTGGCCGGGTTTTAACAAACCCAGTGTCGCGCAGGTTTCCATCCCTAATGATTTGACCGCACGCACCATTTCGGTCATTTTCTCGATGTCGCGTTGTTTCGGACCGCGCCACGCGGCACCCATGCAGAACCGCGAAGCGCCTTTGGCTTTTGCGGCAGTCGCAGCGGATACTACGTCATCGAGCGACAACATGTCCTGATTTTCAACACTGGTATGGTAACGCGCCGCTTGCGGGCAATAGCCGCAATCTTCGGGGCAGCCGCCGGTTTTCACGGAAATCAAGGTCGATAACTGCACTCCGTTGGCATCATGATGCTGGCGGTGCACACATTGAGCGCGATAAATCAGATCGTTAAACGGCGCATCCAATAGTGCTTCGATGTCCGCCACGCTCCAATATGCCGAGTCTTCCGATTTTCCGGTTATACTGATTGCGTTATCTTGTGTTTCGTGTGTTGTTATTGAATTGTAATTCATGCCAATTTACCTGTCGTTCTGTTCAAGTGGACAATGGATCTTTTAACTGCCGATTACCTTGGATGATCAAGGATTCAATGCACGCTGTCAATTTTTCCGCCATGCATTTTTAAATAATTAGTTAATTACCGTGCAAATCTTCACCTGGAAAAATTGCGTACTGTGTGGCATTGCCGCCAGTCAGGATGTATGCGACTCATGCACAATTCACTTGCCACAGCTGCCGAAAAACCATTGCCCCATTTGCCTGTGGCCGGTGCCAACAGCGGAAATATGCGGTGCTTGCCTGAAAAAGCCGCCGGCTTTCACGCGCACCATTGCGGGATTGCGCTATTCTTTTCCCATCGATGCGCTGATCCACTCGTTCAAATATCAGGCCAATCTGGCTATCGCACCCATTCTTGCTGATTTACTCATCAAAAAACTAACCGCACTAGAGGCGCGTGCAGATGTCATCATACCGATGCCGCTACATCCGATCAGGCTACGCGAACGTGGTTTTAATCAGGCGATGGAGATCAGCCGCTATATCTCGAAACAAATGAGGATTACGATCCTGCCAGACAGCTGTAGCCGTATCAAACATACGCTGCCGCAAACCGGATTACCGTGGAAAGATCGTCAGAAAAACATCCGCAAGGCGTTTAGCTGTAAAATCGATCTATCGGGCAAGCATGTCGCGGTAGTTGATGATGTGATGACAACCGGCGCCACATTAAACGAATTGGCGAAGACGCTGCGCCAACAAGGTGCTGCTGAAATCAGCAACTGGGTAGTTGCCCGAACGCTATCCGAGGTGCATCAAGCCGGTCCTTACACGGCGTAAGAAAACCATTTCCATAAATCCTATGTTTAATATTATTCTCCACCAACCTGAGATTCCACCCAATACGGGCAATATTATCCGCCTGTGCGCCAATACCGGTATACAGTTGCATCTTGTGAAGCCATTGGGGTTTCCGCTTCAAGACAAGCAGTTATTACGCGCCGGCCTGGACTATCACGAATTTGCCCAGATCAAAGTGCATGAAAATTGGTTGAATTGCAGTCAAAGTTTACAAGGGCATCGTGTGTTTGCGGTGACCACCAAGGGAAAACAGCGCTACGACAAAGTTGCCTACGCCGCTGGAGATGCTTTTTTATTTGGCGCAGAAAGCTGTGGCTTACCGACGCAATTATTGGAAACATTTCCGGAATCTCGTCGTATACGAGTACCCATGGTTGCAGCCAGTCGTAGTTTGAATTTATCCAACGCCGTTGCCATTATTGCTTATGAGGCGTGGCGCCAGGCCGGGTTTCCATCGGGACAGTAAATCGTTACTGTAGGTTAAGGTTTTCGCTCAAGATACGTGGTGTCACAAAAATCAATAACTCGCGCTTATTATCCACCCTAGTGGTATTGCGAAAAATGTTGCCCAGCACTGGAATATCACCCAACAAAGGCACCTTATTGACAACGTTATTCTCAGTACGGTCAAAAATACCGCCAATCACGACAGTGCCACCGTTTTCCACCAAAACTTTGGTAGTGACTTGTTTGGTATTAATCGGTGGTGGTAGGAATTGATTAATCGCTGTGCCAATTTTGTCCTGATTGACATTTAATTCCATATCAATTTGACCATTATAGGTGATCAATGGCTTCACCTTTAATCGGAGTGTCGCATCCATGAAGCGGATACTGGTAGCACCGCTACTTGTCGCTTGCTGATACGGCACCCGATCACCCTGCTCAATAATGGCTTCGATACCATGCGCAGTCACCACACGCGGGCTCGCAATGATCCGTCCCTTCTGATCAGTTTCTAAAGCAGATAATTCTAGATTAATCAACCGATTGTTGTTAAATTTCAACAAACTTAACCCCAATGCTGCAGGCCCACCCAGCAGTCCGACGCCGGCAGCAGCAGGCAAGTTGACATTCAGATTATTACCACCGCCTACCGGAGCACCTCCAGCCAGGGCGCTTGAGTCTGTTAAATTACCTGAAACTCCCAATCCACTACCGCCCAGATTCGTTGAATTCTGTACACCAAAACGTGCACCCAGATTCCGGCTGAATGTTTCAGTCGCTTCAACAATACGCGCCTCAATCATAACTTGCCTTTCAAAAACATCTAAGCGCTGTATGCGTTTTCTGACTTCATTTAATCTGGTAGGAATATCAGTTACCGTGACCGTATTACTAATTTCATCTAAATTAACCGTACCACGCTTACTCAGCATTCCTTCAAACGATATGGAGTTAACTCTGCGATGATTCAGGTGGAAAATTTCTGTACGTAGCGGCTCCATTTCAGTTACCTGCAGCTGTGCCTCCAGATCCAGTAATTCTCTATCCGCCATTTCTTTGCGCGGCGCTACAAAAACGACGTTTCCCGTCTTGCGCTTGTCCAGACCATGCACTTGCAACACGATATCCAGCGCCTGATCCCAAGGAACATCCTTGAGTCGTAAGGTAAGATTTCCGCTGACTGAATCACTGGCGATAATATTAAGATTGGTGAAGTCGGCAATGACTTGTAGTATCGCTCTTACTTCTACGTCTTGAAAGTTAAGCGATAATCGCTCACCCGTATAGCCACCATTGATTCGCTTTCTTTTCTCCAATTCTTCTTCGCTATCCGCCAGTGCCCGTACTTCCAAAACAAACTGTGAGCCGGATTGACGTGCAGAGTGTTCCCATCGGCCACTGGATCTAACAATCATGCGAACGTTATCGCCCTTCTTGGCAGTTTCAATGGTACTCACGGGTGTCGCAAAATCTACTACATCTAATCGCCTTCTCAGGCTACTGGGCAGTGAAGTATCGACAAATTCGACAAAAATTTCATCGCCTTGCTGTTGAACATCAACGCCAGCATTAGCTTTCGTCATATCAACGACGATACGGCCTTCGCCATTTGTTCCACGCCGGAAATCTATATCGCGCAGACTATTCATTTGTTTATTGGGGGTACCTTCAGCAAATCGAACAGCTGCGTTCACTATTTGATTCTCAGCTACCGCAACAAGCCGGATAAACAGCGTATTGTCTATCGCGCGAATATCGTGTCGCATCAATTTCGATAAATTCAATACCACACGGGTACGATCGCCAACCTGTACGATATTAATGCTGCGCAAATCACCTTCTGCAGCTTCTTGGATATTCTTACCCATGCCATTGGCAACCTGGTAAAAATCGAAATAAATACGAAAAGGATTACTGAGTGAAACACCCATTGGAAGGGTTGGTAGTGGGTGATCTAGCGTTAATTTGGCAACTACTTCTCCATTCTGGATATTGGAAATATCGATTGATCGAATACGATTACTATTTTGAGGCGCCTCTGAAAGCTGAATCTCTTCAGCAAAACCCGTGGTAACAAAAAAAATCAACTGTGCTGCTATTCCCAATCCTAGAATATTTGTTTTCATTGTCGATAGTTACGCGGCTCTATTTCTAATTCTTCAGCATGAGTGCACTGGTTCGTTCAATCCATTCATTCACGCCCCCCTGTACAATTTCTACCAACTTGACTTCTACTTCTGAAATATAATCGATTTTCCCAAAATTCTGCCCCAAATAATTGCCTGTCTTAACGCGATGCAGTGTGCCATCTGGAGATTTTATCAAAGCAAAGATCGACTCGTCCCGTTGCAGTGAACCAACCATCGATAAACTCTCCAACGCGTAAGATTCCAATACTTCCTTGCTGCGATTTAAGTCTGGTTGAATGCCACTCATTGTATTCTGCGCTTGATCACTTTTACGTGGCAAAAACGGATTAGGGATATCAAAGGCCTGATACGTAAAATGCTTATAGGGTTTAACTTCCGGCAGTGGATCAATCTGCCCTTGCAAGCCGTTACCGGAATCATTAATAAATGTTTCCAGGTCACTATAATCATTCTGACTACAAGCCGTTGTCATCATCACTGAAATAATCAGTAGTACTAGTAGGAATATGTTTCTAATCATAATTCATTTCCCTCCAGCCTGCTTTGCTATTTCTTCTTCATCTAAATAACGGAACGTTTTTGCAACAGCATCCAGTACCAATTTCCCATCAGTTCCAGGCGTTATGCCGATGTTGTTCAATGTTACAATCCGTGGTAATTGTGCAACATCGCTGACAAACGCGCCAATATCATGGTATCCGCCGATCACACGTATTGAAATTGGCAGTTCGGCATAAAATGCATTGATAGTTTCATTAACGGCCGGTTTAAACAACTCAAACTGCAATCCTCGACCTAAACCTGCTTGATTAATATCAACTAATAGCGCTTCCATTTCTGATTTATCCGGCAGCTGCCTCAACAATGCAGTTAATGAGTGTTCAATATCCTTTAACTGCTGACGCAAAGCCGGCAAATTCACAGCACTTCTTTTTTTAGCCAGATAAGTAGTTTTTAATGTTTCTTCTTGGGTTTGAGCATCCTCCAGTGCTTTAGCCTGCTCTTCCCAAACGAAAAAATAGCCTGCAAATATGATGACAACAAACAAAATCACCAGCGCACTCACTTTAAATGCAACTGGCCAACTCCCTACATTATTTATATCAAGCTGACGTAATTCGATAAGTAGATTCATTGCGACACACTCTTAAGTTAAATTTGTCAGACTGGATCGAGGGATAAATTCTATAATTCATCAATAGCTGTACGCTTGAGCTTTACTTTCATATTAAATTCGTTCTGACGCGCATTGTTTACAGTAATCGCTTTAATCTCTATCAACAATGCGGATTCAAGATGTGGAGAAGACTCGATATTACGCATCAACGTAGAAATCCACGCATTCGATTGCGCGTATCCCACTAGATTAATATCGTGATCCACCTGTTTGACACTCTGCAGATACACGCCATCCGGAAGCAATCTCACTAACTGATCCAATAAATGAACGACTTCAGATCGGCTATGCTGCAACGTTTCAACAATATTTTTGCGTGCCAATAATTCCTTGGTACGCGCCTTTATTTCTCTAATTTCAGCAATTTCTTTATCCAAAATGGCAGTCTGATCATTCAAATACTGATTGCGACCATTCTGATATTCTGTTTCTCCAGCGATTACCATATATACCCCCCAAACGACAAGGATACCCAGCAAGCCAACCAATCCCGCCAGCACTGCAATTTGCTGTTGCTGCGTCTTGCGCTTTAATTCACGATGAGGTAATAGATTAATTCGTATCATGATGGATCAAAGCTTCGCAATGCCAAGCCGCAGGCAATCAATAAGGAAGATGCGTCTAAGTTAAGTTGTCTCGCAATAATACGATTCGACAATTCCATACTTGAAAAAGGATTAGCAACGAAAGTACTCACTTGTGTGCGTGACGCGATAATCTCTTTAAGACCCGGAATCACTGCACATCCACCTGCTATAAAAATATAATTGACCTCGGTATATTGGGTCGACGTGTAAAAAAATTGAATCGCCCGCATCACTTCGATCGCTAATGTTTCGCAGAATGGCTGCAAAACATCTGTTTTATAATTATCAGGTAGCTTCCCATTGCGTTTAGCAATTTCAGATTCTTCCGACGAGAGATTAAATTGATTACCAATCTCCTGCGTCAACTGGTTACCGCCAAATGGCTGATCTCGCGTATATACCGGTTCACCATTGTGAAATACATTAATTTTCATGACAGTTGCGCCAATATCAACCAATGCAATCACTTGATTCTTACCGCCTTCGGGTAACTGACCAAGCGTTAATTCAAATGCCGCCTGCGCCGCATAAGACTCAACATCCATGACTATTGCTTTCAGACCGGCCGATAAAGCCGCAGCCACACGATCTTCCACTTTTTCTTTACGCGATGCAGCAATAAGCACTTCCACCTCCTCCAGACTGCCTGGCACCGGCTTAACCACCTGGAAATCTAGATCAATCTCATTCAGCGGAAAAGGAATGTATTGACTGGCTTCATTTTCAACCTGAAAAGCCAAATCTTCTTCACATTGGCCGGCGGGTACAATAATCTTTTTAGTAATTACATCAGTGACAGGTAGCGCGAGCGCGACACTCTTCTGACGTGTCCCCATACGCCTCCATCCACGCAGCAGACATTCACCCACTGCTTCTAAATTAACAATTTCGCCATCCAGCATTGCATCCGCCGGCATAGGTTCAATTGCGTAGCGTTCAATGCAGTAGGCTTGATTTCCTTTACCAGTCATTGATAATTCGACCATTTTCACAGATGAAGAACTGATATCCACCCCTATTAATCGAGGCGATTTCATCTTAAAAAAATCCAGACTGAGATTCAAATTTTCCTTGAACATTGTTTTGTAAGAAGTAATACTCACAGATTATTAAGTTACCCAATTAATGCCAAATATATGTAAACTATCTGTTTCGCTAAATTTGTAGAATAGATTAAACAACTTATTTGTGAAGTGAATTCTGACAGAGTTGACGAATTCTTATCCTAAGAAAAACAGCACATATTGCCCCTATAATTTAAATTGAAGTTTGTTCGCACCACCTAATTAAATCCATTTTCATGTTCGCTCGTTGGTTTTATTATTTTTTTGTTACTCTGTCCGCATTAGGTTTGATTGGTGTGCTACTAGCCGGATTTGCTGCGCTGGTCATCTATTCCAACCTACCATCATTGGATACATTGACTGATTATCGTCCGAAGATTCCGTTGCGCATATACAGCGATGAAGGCCTGCTCATAGGAGAGTTTGGCGCGGAACGCAGGAATGTCGTCAAAATCTCCGAAGTACCCGAGCAACTTAAGCAAGCGATTCTTGCAGCTGAAGATGATCGTTTCTATGAACATGGCGGTGTTGATTACCTGGGTGTGTTGCGTGCCGCCCATTCAAATTTCTCAGCAGGCAGCGTGCGTCAGGGCGCCAGCACCATCACCATGCAAGTGGCACGAAACTTTTTCCTGACAAGAGAAAAAACACTGACGAGGAAATTCAGTGAGGCGCTGCTAGCCTTCAAAATTGAGCATAACCTGAGTAAAGACAAGATCCTGGAGCTTTACATCAATCAAATTTATCTCGGTCAGCGCAGTTATGGTTTTGCAGCAGCAGCGCAAACGTACTTCGGAAAATCGCTACAAGAAATCAATACGGCTGAAGCTGCTATGTTGGCAGGATTACCCAAAGCCCCCTCTGGCTATAATCCGATCAGTAATCCTATACGCGCCAAAAGTCGACAACTCTATGTACTGGGTCGGCTGCATAAGCTCAAGCACATCTCAAGCGAAGAACTCAGCGCATTAGAAAAACAATCCATTCCCATTAAAAAGCAATCAACAGTTTTTGCAATGCCTGCTGACTATATTGCAGAAATGGTCCGTCAGGTTATATATGATCGCTACCAAGAAGAAGCATATAGCAAGGGCATAAAAGTCTACACGACTATCCGCCAGCTGGATCAAGAAGCCGCCTACCACGCGCTGCGAAAAAACATTATTGATTATGACAGGCGTCGTGGTTACCGTGGCCCAGAAGCCCATATCGATTTATTGAAGTATGGCACCAACCAGGGGAAAACGCTTGATGATGCATTGGACGAAGTTAGCGATAGCGATGATGCTTACGCAGCGATTGTATTAGCCGCAAAATCCAATACAGTCCGCGCATATCGGAAAGGTGGAGAAACTGTTGAGATTACAGGCGAAGGGCTTAAATTTGCACAAAAATTTCTAAGCGACAAAAAAGAAGCTGGAAAAAAATACATCACCCCTGGTGCATTAATTCGTATACAAAAAGATAAAAAAGATGCATGGCATATCGTTCAACTCCCAGAAATAGAAGCTGCTCTTGTTTCCCTTGATCCCAATGACGGGGCTGTTCGCGCATTAATTGGCGGATTTGATTTTCATAAAAATCAATTCAATCACGTCACGCAAGCATGGCGTCAGCCCGGTTCCAGCTTTAAACCTTTTATTTATTCCGCAGCTTTGGAAAAAGGCTTCACACCGGCCACAATCATCAATGATGCGCCGCTCTCATTTAGTGCGACCCAGACAGGCAGTCAACCATGGGAACCCAAGAATTTTGACGGCAAATTTGAAGGACCTATGCGCATGCGTACTGCGTTAGTCAAATCAAAAAATCTTGTCTCCGTTCGAATATTGCAAGCCATCGGCATTCGGTATGCCCAGGATTATATTACCCGATTTGGTTTTGAAGCCAATCGCCACCCTCCCTATTTACCCATGGCATTAGGCTCCGGTTCGGTTACACCAATGCAAATGGCTGTAGGATATGCCATTTTTGCGAATGGCGGCTTTCGTGTTGCACCTTATTTTATAAAGCATATTGAAGATGAAAAAGGTAATACGCTTGAACAATTCCAACCTGTAGCCGTCTCAAATGGCGCTAAGCAGGTCATCGATCCACGTAATGCGTTTATCATGACTAGCATGATGCAAGATGTGATCAATCATGGCACAGCTGTTAAAGCCAAACAATTGGGGCGCACCGACTTGGCAGGAAAGACCGGGACTACCAGTAATTTTGTCGATGCTTGGTTCTGCGGTTTTCAAAAAGATCTGGTAACAATTGCCTGGACAGGATACGATGAACCGAGATCATTAGGAAATAACGAAACTGGGGGGCGCGTTGCATTGCCAATCTGGATGGATTACATGGATCCGGTACTCAAAAGTGTTCCAATGGCTGAATACAAACCCCCGAATGGGATTCTTTCAACAAGAATCAATTCATCTACAGGATTTCGGGAATCTGGCGGGAACGTAGCCGAATATTTCTTTAGCGAACAGCTCCCGCCACTTTCAGATGTTTCTCCCCCTGTCGATCATGCGCCCAAAGTCACAAGGGACTTAAAAGATCAATTGTTCTAATATCACATTCATTTAGAATCTATCGATTTTTCTTTAACCAATTTGCAGCTTCTATTGCATAATAAGTTAAAATCCCATCTGCACCAGCGCGCTTAAATGCAAGTAAGGATTCCAACACACAAGCTTCTTCATTTAGCCACCCGTTAAGTGCAGAAGCTTTGAGCATGGCATATTCACCGCTGACTTGATATACAAATGTCGGTGCGCCATATTGATCTTTGACACGACGCACAATATCTAAATAAGGCATGCCAGGCTTAATCATCACCATGTCAGCCCCCTCATCGAGATCCAATCCAACTTCCCATAACGCCTCATCTGAATTTGCGGGATCCATTTGATAGGTATACTTATTACCCGCTCCAAGGTTTACCGCAGATCCAACCGCATCACGAAATGGTCCATAAAAACTTGAAGCATACTTAGCTGAATAAGCCAGGATGCGCGTATGAATAGATTGCTGACTATCCAGAGCATTTCGAATCGCTGCAATACGTCCATCCATCATATCAGATGGCGCCACAACATCCGCACCTGCTTGCGCATGTACCAATGCCTGCTGACAAAGAACACTGACTGTTTCATCGTTCATGACGTAACCGGATTGATCGATTAAGCCATCTTGACCATGGCTCGTATAAGGATCCAGCGCCACATCCGTAATAATTCCCAGCTCAGGGAAGGTTTTTTTTAATTGCCTAATTACTTTGGGCACTAATCCATCAGGATTATATGCTTCGTTAGCCGTGAGATTCTTATACTCAGTACTAATAACCGGAAAGATAGCAATCGCAGGAATTCCTAGTTGTAAGCATTTCTCAGCCTGTGTCATTAAATTATCAACACTCTGCCTTACTACACCAGGCATTGACGCAACATGCTCAATCTGATTTTTCCCATCTAATACAAAAACCGGATAAATCAGATCATCGACCTGAAGACAAGCTTCTCGCACAAGGCGCCGAGAAAACTCATCACGACGCATACGACGCATCCTTCTTTGAGGAAATTGGCTATGAGAAAACATAATCGAAAAATGAAATAAATAAAATTTTAAAAAATAACTCTGGGAACTTATTGGATAACTACATGCTCATATAGAGGGACGATCTTGATCGTATCCCCCTGTCTTCCCTCCCTGAGGCAGGGCCTTAAGGTGATATTAAGGCAGCTCCCCCCGGTTTTACTCCCCTTTAGCCGGGGGGTTTTTTATAAGCAGTAGATAAAAAACCCACAACGCCTAATTATTCCGCAGCCAGTCATTGATAACATTACTTGCGTCTTCAACACCTGTAATTGCTAAGCTAGAAAACAACTGTACGCTACAGTGTGGATACACATTTTTGATATATGAGCTCACATCTTTTAAAGTATTATTTGCTTGCTGCTTGCTCAGTTTATCAGCTTTAGTCAACAAAATATGAACTGCTTTTCCAGTCGGCGCGAACCAATCGAGCATTTGGATATCTAGAGATTTAAGTGGGTGGCGTATATCCATTATCAATACTAGTCCTTTGAGTGCCTCGCGCGTCTGCAAATAGTTACTCAATAATTTCTCCCAGTGCTCACGGATAGGATAAGGAACTTTGGCATACCCGTATCCCGGTAAATCAACAAGAAACTGCTCAGCATCCAATTTAAAAAAATTGATGTGTTGAGTTCGGCCTGGCGTTTTACTGACAAAAGCCAGACGACTCCGATTAGTCAACGTATTAATAGCGCTTGATTTACCAGCATTAGATCTTCCAGCAAATGCAACCTCAATACCCGAGTGCTGTGGCAAATCTCGAGCATCATTTACCGATGTATAAAAAACAGCATTCTGAAATTGAGACATAAAAAAACACTTTATTAAAAATTAAAAAGAAGATCCTTTATTCAATCGAAGATCGTTAGCAATTATAACTAATCCTTCCAGCACCAAGCTCTCGAAAACCATAACTGGAATTTTAATAAAAGGCAAAAGGCTCGAAGCGCCTCCTCCGCTTATGATACAAGTTCCAATTGAATGATCTTGTTGTAATGAGTGTAAATTATACATTCGTTCAATGGCCCCCACTAGGCATTGGACTACGCCGCTCTGAATTGCATCATTGGTATTTTGTGGAAAATTTCTATAACATCCAGTATTAGATTTTATCAATTGTGTACCTGACAATAGGCTATTCAGCATCAAGTGAATTCCTGGCATAATAATGCCTCCCCGGAATTCCCCTGAATTCGAAAGTGCGTCGATAGTTACAGCAGTTCCAACATTAATAACCAAACAAGCATGATGCCGAATTTTCCAAGCAGCAATTAAGGCAGCCCATCGATCACTGCCCAATTGTGCGGGATTTGCATAACCATTCAGTACGCCGCATTGAAATGCTTGGGCGGCAACCCAATGTGCTTTGGTTGACCAAATTGAAACGAGCATATCAAGTTGATTTCGTGTAATAGCACGCGCAACATGCGAAATAACAACCAACGCTGGTCTAGGTAAATTAGAAAATTCTTCTTTGAGGGTAGATATTTCACTATAGAGAGCTTGGCCTTTTTTGATCCATAGATTATCAGCATACAAACCCCATTTAATATATGAATTTCCTGAGTCTATCGCTAGTATATAAGACATAAAATCATCACTGTCACTTCATTCGCAAAGAAACATCTCCGACATTGTAAGAATTCCTGCCCTCTGTAGTCACTAGAAATAACGCCCCATCATTATTGACGCCATCTACAATACCTTCAACCACCACGCCATTAGGCAAAGTAAGATAAACTTTCTTACCTTCAAAAGCGTGATAGCTTGTCCATTCCTTTTTAAAATGTGCAAAGCCGTATTTCTCAAATGCAATTAAAATATCTCGCAATTCTGACAATAACGCGCCGAGTATCAGATTGCGATCAACATATTCACCAACGATAGTAAATAAATCTATAATCTCCTGATCAATATCAGATTTGATCTTCTCAGAGAGATTAAAATTAATACCAATACCGATTACAGCGCAAGAAGAGCCAAGTGCTTCGCCACGAAGCTCAATTAAAACACCAGCCAACTTATTACGATGAAATAAGATGTCGTTAGGCCATTTAAGGTTCACATCTTTAATAGAAAAAGAACTAAGAACTCGAATTATTGCAATGCCAATTACCAAACTTAAACCTGACAACTCAGAGATACTATGGCTAAAATGCCATCGCAGCGAGAATGTAAGACTATCCCCTAGACCGCTATACCATGTACGGCCAAGTCGGCCACGTCCGGTTGTTTGCAATTCAGCTACTACAACAGAAATATGAGTATTTTTTTCTTGTTGTATCTCTAAATTTTTTAGTAGAAAATTATTTGTAGAATCAATAGAGTCAAGAATTATTAAATCAAAAAATCTAAGATTGATACTAGAAGTTAAATTCCTTAATATCTCATCTGAGCTTAGCCAACGAATGGGGTGTTCCCAACGGTATCCTTTTCCACGAAGTTTAGTTAAATGGATTCCTAAGGAATTAATATATTCTAAAGCTTTAGAAGTCGTTTTGCGCGAACATTGAAAGTGCTCTACAATTGAAGCACTGGAGTGAAATTGTCCGTCACTCAGTAGACGGAGTATAGAAATGGCATATGCAATCATATCAGTAGAATTCAAATATTAGAAAAATCTGAATCCTACTAATCCATCTATCTTTCCAAAATAATTACGATAGCAGGGTAATATCGATATTATCTCAGCCAGTATATTAAATTTAGCTTATTCTTCAATCTTTTTAAGATCAGCCTCAGAAGTATGCTCATTATTTGGCCTATCAACCAGTTCTACAAGCGCCATTGGAGCATTATCGCCTTTTCTAAAACCATATTTAAGAATTCTTAAATATCCTCCAGGGCGAGCTTCATAACGTGGGCCCAGTTCAGAAAATAATTTAACTACAATCTCTCGATCCCGGAGTCTATTAAAAGCCAGTCTACGATTGGATAAGGAAGGCTTTTTTGCCAAAGTAATTACTGGTTCGACGTATCTTCTAAGTTCTTTTGCTTTCGGTAATGTAGTTTTAATAATCTCATGACGCAACAATGAATTGCTCATATTACGAAACATGGCAGCACGATGACTGCTTGATCGATTTAATTTTCTTAACGCATTATTGTGGCGCATGATTTATATCCTTAGCAATATTATCAAGATTTGCAGGTGGCCAATTATCTAGCTTCATACCTAAAGTAAGCTCTCGAGCAGCTAATACTTCTTTTATTTCATTAAGAGATTTTCTTCCTAAATTTGGCGTGCGCAATAATTCTGCCTCCGTTCGCTGTATTAGATCACCAATGTAATATATATTTTCAACTTTGAGACAGTTAGCAGATCTTACTGTAAGTTCTAAATCATCTACTGGACGCAACAAAATAGGATCAATCTGTGGAATGAGTGGCTGCTCCTTAGCAATAGGCGTGCTCTCTAAATCAGCAAAAATCGATAATTGTTGCACCAAAACTCGTGCAGCATAGCGAATCGCCTCTTCAGGTTCAACAACACCATTTGTCTCTAGATCCATAACAAGCTTGTCAAGATCAGTTCTTTGCTCTACGCGTGCGCTCTCGACTGTATAGCTGACACGCCTAATGGGACTAAACGATGCATCTAAAAAAATGGTACCTATCGCCTTATCAGAATTTTTGTTCTTTCTCAAAGCAGCAGGGACATATCCGCGCCCCTTTTCTATTTTTAACTGAATATCTATCTTTCCATCTGTAGTCAAATGAGCAATTATATGGTCAGGGTTCATAATTTCAACATCATGACCGATCTCAATATCGCCAGCTGTAACGATTCCTTTACCCGCTTTCTTTAGAGATAGTATAGCTTCATTATTATTATGTAACTTTAATACTATTCCTTTGATATTTAATAAAATATCAACGATATCTTCTTGCACTCCATCAAGTGTCGAATATTCATGAACAACACCAGCAATTTTAATCTCTGTAGGAGCATAACCTGTCATAGATGACAAAAGTATACGACGCAAAGCGTTTCCTAAAGTATGTCCATACCCTCTTTCAAAAGGTTCCATAACAACTTTAGCATGTAGCGGCGATATATTTTGAACATCAATAATACGAGGTGTCAGTAATTCATTACCTTGCATAGTAAGGTCCTTTTGCATAAAGCAAACCAATAAAAAATTGGTTACTTAGAATATAATTCCACAACCAACGATTCATTTATTGATGTGGGCAGCTCTGAGCGATCTGGCTTAGCTTTAAAAATACCCTTCATTCCTTTGATATCCATTTCAATCCAAGTTGGGAAATTTCGGTTATCAGCTGCTTCTATGGCAGTCTTAATACGTAGTTGGTTTTTAGCGCTATCTGTAATCTGAATTGTATCGCCAGCTTTAACTAAATATGATGGCATGTTCACGCGCTTCCCATTAACAAGAACGCAATTATGTCTTACTATTTGTCGCGCTTCAGAACGTGAAGACCCGAAACCCATATGGTAAGCTACATTATCAAGACGACTCTCGAGCAATTGTAATAAAATATTTCCAGTTATTCCTCTGCGTTTATCAGCAGTCTTATATATGTTACGAAACTGTCGCTCTAATACTCCATATATTTTTCGAATTTTCTGTTTTTCACGTAGCTGCCCACCATAATCAGATAACCTTCCCTTTTTCTGTCCATGTTGGCCAGGTGGATAATTTCTTCTTTCGATTGCACATTTATCTGAAAAGCATTTCTCACCTTTTAAAAATAATTTTTCGCCTTCTCGTCGACACTGTTTACATCTCGGTTCAATATTTCTAGCCAACGCATTCTCCTCAAATACGACGTTTTTTTGGTGGTCGACATCCATTGTGTGGAACAGGTGTCACATCTGAAATACTCGTGATTTTAAAACCAGCAGCATTTAAAGCGCGAACCGCCGAATCTCTACCTGGCCCAGGGCCTTTAATTCTAACCTCCAAGTTTTTAACACCGCAATCAATTGCAGTTTTACTTGCAGTTTCGGCAGCAACCTGAGCCGCAAATGGTGTACTTTTGCGAGATCCTTTAAAACCCACTCCTCCTGATGTAGCCCAGGAAAGAGTATTTCCTTGTCTATCAGTTATAGTCACTATAGTATTATTAAAAGAGGCATGAACATGCGCTATGCCTTCTGATACATTCTTTTTTATCTTTTTTCGTATGCGCGAAACAGCCTTAACCATGTAAACAAAATTCCTTATTTTTGGTATTAATTAAATTATGCCCAGAAACTATCTTGCTCGAATCGCTTTACGTGGTCCTTTACGTGTTCTAGCATTTGTACGAGTGCGCTGACCTCGCACAGGAAGACCGCGTCTATGTCTTAGACCGCGATAACATCCCAAATCCATTAGTCTCTTAATATTCATTGAAATTTCTCGACGCAAATCACCTTCCGTGGTAAGTTTCGAAATATGATCGCGCAGCTGATCAATTTGCTCGTCTGATAAATCCTTGATCTTTTTATCAATATCAATTCCGGTGGATTGACAAATATTTTTAGAGCTTGACCTACCAATACCATAAATTGCAGTTAATCCAATACATACATGTTGATGATTCGGAATATTTACGCCCGCGATACGCGCCATTTGATCTTCCTGTCTTAATAATTAAATTGTGATAATTAACCCTGTCTCTGCTTATGGCGAGAATCTTTACAAATTACACGAACAATTCGATTTCGACGAATTATTTTACAATTTCTACAAAGCTTCTTTACAGATGCGTTTACCTTCATAAAATTCCTTAATCATTTAATTAATATTACCTTTTATTTTGCACGAAATGTTATTCTTGCGCGTGTCAAATCATAAGGCGTTAGATCAACTGTCACTTTATCGCCTGGTAATATTCTTATGTAATGCATACGCATCTTTCCAGATATATGACCAAGGACTATATGACCGTTCTCAAGTTTAACGCGAAATGTAGCATTGGGGAGTGTTTCAAGAATCTCGCCTTGCATCTGTATTGTGTCTTCTTTAGCCATTAACTACCAATATGAATTTATTTTACAGGAATTTTCCCAGCACTGCCTTTAAAATTAGCTTTTTTCAATAAACTCTCATATTGTGATGACATAATATGGGATTGAATTTGCGACATAAAATCCATAGTAACAATAACAATAATTAATAGAGAAGTACCGCCAAAATAAAAAGGGACATTCCACTTAAGAATTAAAAACTCAGGTAATAAGCAAACAAGCGTTACGTATATAGCGCCAGCTAATGTCAGTCGCAACATAATTTTCTCAATATAGCGTGTCGTTTGATCTCCTGGTCTTATCCCGGGAATAAAGGCACCACTCTTTTTAAGATTTTCAGCAGTTTCTTTTGGATTAAATACAAGTGCAGTATAAAAAAAACAAAAGAAAATAATCATGACAGCATAGAGTATTACATAAATTGGTTGTCCGGGAGATAAAGCAGCGCTTAAATCCTTTAACCAAATCATGGATTCGCTATTTGCAAACCAACCTGCCAATGTCGCTGGAAACAAAATAATACTCGAAGCAAAGATAGGAGGAATTACACCCGCCATATTCAACTTGAGAGGCAAATGCGAATTTTGTCCACCATAAATTTTATTTCCGACTTGGCGTTTCGCGTAATTAACGAGTATTCTTCTTTGTCCTTTTTCGATAAAAACGACAAAACCAGTAATTAATGCCGCAATAATAAAAATACTTAAAGCTACTAAAAAATGCATTGAACCAGTACTGACCAAATCCAATGTTCCACCAATGGCACTTGGAAGTCCAGCCGCAATACCTGCAAAAATAATTAAGGAAATTCCGTTTCCTATTCCGCGCTCAGTTATCTGCTCCCCTAGCCACATTAAAAATATAGTGCCAGTAACTAATGTAATAACCGTTGTCAGCGTAAACATTTCACCTGGAGATAGTACAAGCCCTGCTTGCGATTGTAGCGCAATCGAGATCCCATAGCTCTGGATACACGCAAGCGCTAAAGTCCCATAACGAGTATATTGGGTGATTTTTCTTCTTCCGCTTTCGCCTTCCTTTTTTAAGGACTCAAGGTAAGGCACAGCCACAGTACCTAACTGCATTATGATGGATGCAGATATATAAGGCATAATGCCAAGTGCAAAAATTGAAAATCTCGAAAGAGCACCGCCAGAAAACATATTGAACATACCCAAAACGCTACTCTCTTGAGATTCGAATAGATCTTTTAAGATGATTGGATCAATCCCAGGCACAGGTACATGAGCACCTATTCTATATACTATCAATGCAAGCAGTAGAAACCACAAACGCCTTTTGAGTTCAGCAAATTTATCTACAGATTTATTTGTCATTTCTTTTATGCTCAATTTACCATCTCAATCGCTATAAAACCTTACCACCAATCATTTCAATAGCATTTTTCACACCACCACTTACCGCTATACCATTTAAAATAATTTTTCTTTCGCAATCGCCTGACTTGTAAATCTTAACTTTCTTAGTTTTATTAGAAATAAAATTATTATTTTTCAAAACCGCCATATTAATTTCACTTTCTTGTATTAAATTTAAATCAGATAATCTTATACTTGGATATTTACACTGATTCAAAGTAGTAAAACCTCTCTTAGGCAAACGACGTTGAATTGGCATTTGGCCACCTTCAAACCCAATTTTATGAAAACCACCGGCTCTTGATCTTTGTCCTTTATGTCCGCGTCCACATGTTTTTCCTAGGCCTGATCCTGTACCACGACCGACTCGAATCTTATTTTTTTTTGCGCCATTAGCAGGCTTAATTGAATTTAAATACATGATATATTATTGTTAACCGCATTTTAAAAGATAGTCAACTTTATGAATCATTCCACGAACCTCAGGTGTATCAACAAGAACAGAAGAACTATTTAATTTCTTCAATCCGAGACCACGAATAGTAGCACGGTGTGATTTTTTAGTTCCTATAATGCTTCTAACAAGAGTTATCTTAATAAATCTATTTTTATCATCACTCATTATTCTTGTCCAAAAATTTCTTTAACAGTTTTTCCACGCTTTGCAGCAATATGCGCAGGTGTATTCATAGCATTTAATGCATTGAGAGTTGCTCTAACAACGTTGTAGGGATTTGTCGAGCCAATACATTTAGCAAGAATATTAGTCATACCCATAACTTCAAAAATAGCTCGCATTGGGCCACCTGCTATAATTCCAGTACCTTCCGGTGCCGGTTGCATGTATACTTTAGCAGCACCATGTGAACCGATAAGAGGATGATAAATTGTTCCATTTTTCAATTTCACATTTATCATTTTTCTACGAGCCTCATCCATTGCTTTCTGCACCGCTATTGGAACTTCGCGCGACTTACCTTTTCCCATACCAACACTACCATCGCCATCGCCAACAACCGTAAGTGCAGCAAATCCAAGAATGCGTCCACCTTTTACAACCTTAGTGACTCTGTTTATTGCAACCATCTTTTCATGAAGATCGTCACTATTCTCATCAGTCCCTATCGATTTATCCATCGCTTTACCGACTCTGACCATATTAACCTTATCTAGAATTTAAGTCCGTTTTCGCGCGCTGCATCAGCTAATGCTTTCACACGTCCATGATATTTATAGCCTGCTCTGTCAAACGCTATATCAGATATACCACATTTTTTCCCTTTTTCTGCTATGCGCTTGCCAATAAGCGCGGCTGCCATGATATTGCTTCCGGACGAAATTCCTTTCCGCATTTCAGGCTCTAAAGTCGATGCACTCGCTATCGTTTTATTATTTTTATTATCAATTAGTTGCGCATAAATATGCAAATTAGTACGATGTATTGACAATCGTACTATATCTAATCCAGAAATTCTTTTTCTTGTTTTCAATGAACGTCTAATTCTTTTTTCTTTTAAATTCAACATGATTATCTCAATTATTTTTTCTTTGTTTCTTTGAGAAGAATAATTTCATCAGAATACCGAACACCTTTTCCTTTATATGGTTCAGGTTTTCTATAAGAGCGAATTTTTGCAGCAGTTTGACCAACCTTTTGTTTATCAATTCCTTTTATTATTATTTCAGTTTGAGTAGGCGTTTCTATAATAATTCCTTCAGGAATCATATGATCAATAGGATGTGAAAAACCTAAAGCTAAATTTATTTTATTTTGATTAGCCTGAGCTTTATATCCTACGCCAATCAACAATAGTTTTTTTTCAAATCCAACTGAAACACCACGTACCATGTTTGCAATCAGTGCTCGCATCGTTCCAGATATGGCATTTGCACGCTTTGAGTCATTAGTTGTTTTAATTTTTAAGATATTTTCACTCAAATCCAGCAACACATCATCGGTAAATGCTTGCTTCATTTTACCCAAAGGACCCTTAACGGAAATTACCATAGCTTCAATGTTGATCTCAACATTTGAAGGTATAAGTATTGGATTACTACTTACTCGTGACATTTAAAAAAGTCCTCAAACAACAAAACATAATAATTCGCCGCCCACACTTGCCAAACGTGCTTTTCGCTCTGTCATTACACCTTTCGATGTAGTTACTATAGCTATACCCAACCCACTCATAATACTCGGCAAATCTTTACTCGATTTATATATTCTTAAGCCTGGCTTACTTATGCGCTTTATGTTTTCAATAACAGGCATTCCAGAATAATATTTAAGTGTTATCTCGAGTAAGCTCTTACTTCCATCATTCTTGATGTAATAGTCTTCCACATAGCCTTCATCTTTTAAAACTTTTGCTATAGCTAATTTTATACGTGAATTTGGCATATCGACAATTTTCTTTTTTGCCATCTGTGCATTACGTATTCGAGTTAACATATCAGCAATTGGATCACTCATACTCATGACTGCACCTAAATATTTAAGTTATTTTCTATCTTTACATTAAAAATCAATACAATCTTACCAACTTGCTTTGATTATTCCTGGTATTTTTCCGCTCATCGCAATTTCTCTTAACTTATTCCTTCCGAGTCCAAATTTTGAATATACACCCCGCGGCCTACCTGTTAATTCACATCTGTTTCTCAAACGAACTGGACTTGAGTCTCTAGGTAGTTTCTGTAATTTAGTGCGTGCGTCAAATCTCTCTTCATCGCCTAGAGTAAAATTGTGTATTATTCTAGTCAATGCCAAACGTTTTTCGGCATATTTACGAATTAGTTTTTGTCTTTTATCATTTCTATTAATAGTAGCAAGCTTAGCCATTCCTACCTCAATTCTTAAACGGAAAACTAAAAGCCGATAACAACGCTTTAGCCTCAATATCGCTCTTTGCCGTGGTAGTTATTGATATATTCATCCCACGCAACGCATCTATCTTGTCGTAATCAATCTCAGGAAATATAATCTGCTCTTTAATTCCCATATTATAATTTCCTCTCCCATCAAATGATTTTCCAGAAATTCCACGGAAATCCCGAATTCTAGGAATAGCTATTGTTATCAATCTATCCAAAAACTCATACATCCTAATATGCCTTAACGTAACCATACATCCTATTGGATAGCCTTCTCTCACTTTAAAAGTCGCTATAGATTTTCTCGCTTTCGTCACTATAGGCTGCTGTCCAGAAATTTTTTTCATATCAGAAAGTGCATGCTCGACCAACTTCTTGTCGGTTGTTGCATCTCCCAATCCAATATTAAGTGTGATTTTAATAATACGCGGAACTTCCATCAATGATTCATACTTAAATTGATCTATCAATTGTTTAGTGACAGTATTTCGATAGTATTCTTGCAAGCGTGCCATAAAGCTTCAATCCAATATTTTAATTATTATTCAATTACTTCGCTGTTAGATTTATATACACGAATTTTATTGTTATTATTATCAATTTTAAAACCGACTCGATCAGATTTTTTTAAAGCAAAATTATATATTGCAACATTAGACATATGAATAGACATTTCTTTATTAATAATTCCACCCATAATACCGCTTGCTGGATTTGGCTTCTGATGCTTTCTAACAGAGTTCACTCCTTGAACAATCACACGATCGGCATCAACAATCGACAGAATGGATCCTCTTTTCCCTTTATCTTTTCCAGCAATAACAACAACATCATCACCTTTCTTAAGCTTTCGCATATACTTTCCTCTTACAGCTACAAAACTTCTGGAGCTAACGATACAATTTTCATAAAACGAGCGTTTCTTAGTTCTCTAGTAACTGGACCAAAAATACGAGTTCCAATTGGTTCAAACTTATTATTTAGTAATACCGCTGCATTTTCATCAAACTTCAACAATGATCCATCAAGGCGCCTTACACCTTTAGCCGTTCTAACTACTACAGCATTATAAATTTCGCCCTTCTTAACACGCCCTCTTGGGGCGGCATCTTTTACGCTTACTTTGATTATGTCGCCTATTCCAGCATATTGCCTTTTTGATCCACCAAGTACTTTAATACACATAATAGATCGAGCACCTGTATTATCCGCTACTTTTAATATTGACTGCATTTGTATCATTTTTGTTTACTCTTTAATTTTTACACGATGCAAGACTTTTCTCTAGTCTTTAGAATGTCTATTTAGCAGAATTTGTGTACCTAGTTAATTAACAACAAAAGCTCGGTATCTTACATACCCATAAGCTTATAAACAAGAACTATTCTCTTAATATATCCAAAACCACTCATAATCGCAGAAATACCACTCAAGCCGTCATCCTTCATCTTTTAGTAGCTTTATCACTTTCCAGTTTTTAGTTTTGGATATAGGTTTACATTCTTCAATCAACACCTTATCTCCAATAGAAAACTGATTATCATCGTCATGCGCATGATATTTCTTTGAGCGAGTAACAAATTTTCCATACAGGTTATGCTTTATTCGACGCTCAACTAGCACCGTTACAGTTTTATTTGCTTTGTCGCTCGTGACCCGTCCACTTAAAGTACGATTAGTTTTTTCACTTGTCATGATTGCTTATTTTTTCTGTTATAACGGTTTTCACTCTTGCTATATCTCTTTTAATGAATCTCAATTGTTTAGTATTCGTTAACTGCTGTGTAGCTAATTGCATTCTTAATCCAAAATGTGCTTTTAATAAAAACACCAATTCCTTATTCAATTCATGCAATTGTTTATTCCTTAAATCACTTGCTCTCATTACTATCCACCAATCTGTCTTATTGTAAACATTGTCCTGATAGGTAATTTAGCTGCAGCTAACCGAAATGCTTCCCTAGCCAATTCTTCATTAACACCATCCATTTCATACAACATTTTTCCAGGCTGAATCTCTGCTACAAAATATTCTGGATTCCCCTTACCTTTACCCATTCTAACTTCAGCGGGTTTATGTGATATTGGTTTATCTGGAAAAATTCGGATCCAAATCCGACCACCTCGTTTTATATGTCTTGTCATAGCTCGCCGTGCTGCTTCAATTTGTCGCGCAGTTAGCCGTCCTCTTCCAATCGCTTTTAAGCCAAATTCGCCAAAGCTCACCTTTGCGCCACGAGTTGCCACACCTGTATTCCGTCCTTTTTGCTGCTTTCTAAACTTAGTTCTAGCCGGCTGAAGCATTCTTGTCTCCGTACTCACTTATTACCACGTCACTACTTACTTTATTTTCGTTCAAGTTATCGGTGCTCTCGACACCGAAATCTCTCTTGTTTCTTGAATTAGTTAATTTATTAGCAGATCCAGATGTTTTTTTGATATTTTTCTTTTTTTCATTATCTATAGAAGAAATATTCGGTGTCGTAACGTTAACTTCATTACCTTTACCAAGTATTTCTCCTTTAAAAATCCATACTTTTATCCCTATAATTCCATAAGTAGTTTTTGCTTCTGATGTTCCATAATCAAGATCGGCTCTTAGTGTATGTAAAGGTACTCTCCCTTCACGATACCATTCTGTTCTGGCTATTTCTATTCCATTTAGTCTACCAGAACTCATAATTTTTATTCCTTGAGCACCGAGACGCATCGCATTCTGCATAGCCCGTTTCATAGCTCTACGAAACATTATTCTTTTTTCTAATTGCTGCGCGATATTATCGGCTATCAACTGAGCATCAAGCTCTGGTTTTCTTATTTCTTCTATATTTACGTGAACAGACACGCCCATTATTTTTTGCAATTCAGTGCGCAACACTTCAATATCTTCACCTTTTTTCCCAATAACAACACCAGGCCGAGAGCTAAAGATGGTTATTCTTGCATTCTTCGAAGGTCTTTCAATCAAAACCCTACCAACCGAAGCATTTTTTAGTTTACGACTGAGGAATTCTCGTACCTTGATATCTTCGTTGAGCATAGTTGCGAAATTATTACTATTCGCATACCATCTGGACAACCAATTTCTTTGAACTGAAAGACGAAATCCAGTTGGATGAATTTTTTGACCCATATCAATTAGTGCCTTTATTTAGTATGATCAGTGTTATCGCCGACTGTTAGCAATATATGACAAGTAGGTTTTACAATCCTGTTACCACGCCCTTTTGCTCGCGCACTTGTACGCTTCATTGAAGTACCACGGTCCACCATAATTACTGATATTTTAAGTTCATCTATATCAGCTCCATCGTTATGTTCTGCATTAGCTATAGCAGACTCCAAAAGCTTTCTTATGATACTCGCACCTTTCTTGGGACTAAATGCTAAGATATTTAATGCCTTTTCTACAGGTAACCCTCGAACTTGATCAGCCACCAACCGCCCCTTCTGCGCTGACAATCGGATACCTCGTAATATCGCAGTTGTTTCCATCATTATTCCTATCGCTTCGTAACAGCCTTCTTATCGCCAGCATGGCCTTTAAAGGTACGTGTAAGTGAAAACTCACCGAACTTATGACCAACCATATTTTCAGTCACAAAAACTGGTATATGCTGTTTTCCATTGTGAACAGCCACTGTCATTCCAATAAAGTCCGGCAATATCGTCGAGCGCCTAGACCAAGTTTTAATCGGCCTTTTATCATTAGTGTTACGCGCTTTTTCTATTTTTTCTGATAGGTGAATATCTACAAATGGACCTTTTTTTACTGAACGTGCCATTTAATTATTATCCTTTCTTTGAATATCTATGACGAATTATCATCACTTCTGTTCTTTTATTATTTCTTGTTCTATAACCTTTAGCCGGTGTTCCCCATGGACTAACAGGATGTCTACCTGCCGATGTTCTACCTTCGCCTCCTCCATGAGGATGATCAATTGGATTCATTGCAACGCCGCGTACAGTCGGTCTAATTCCGCGCCAGCGTATCGCACCTGCTTTACCAATCGATCTTAGATTATGCTCTGCGTTTCCTACCTCACCAATAGTCGCATAGCAATCAATATGGACTTTCCGAATCTCTCCTGAACGAAGCTTAAGCTGAGCGTAATCCCCTTCCCTGGCTTGTAACTGTACAGATGTTCCTGCAGAACGTGCCAATTGAGCGCCCTTGCCAGGTAATAGTTCAACACAATGTATTATTGTTCCTAATGGAATATTACGCAAAGGCAATGCATCGCCTGACTTAATTTGTGCATTCTTTCCACTATAAATTTGCATACCAACATTCAATCCCTTAGGCGCTATTATATATCTTCTTTCGCCATCCCGATAGCAAACTAGAGCTATGTGCGCCGTTCTATTTGGATCGTACTCTATGCGCTCTACAATCGCTGGCACATCAACTTTATCGCGCCTAAAGTCAATAAACCTATAATGCTGCTTATGTCCGCCTCCACGATGCCTGACTGTTATACGCCCATAGTTATTTCTACCTGCTGTCTTCGACTGCTTTTCCGTTAAGCTCTTATAAGCATCTCCCTTATATAGATCTTTACTAAGAAGCTTAATAACAGCTCTACGTCCGGGAGATGTCGGTTTTAGTTTTACTAGCGCCATATCACTTTGCCTCTGTAATACTTGTAAGATTAGTAAAACTCAATTCTTGTCCATTCTTGATACTTACTATAGCTTTTTTCCAGTCGCTTCTTCGCCCCAAAAAGCGTCCAAATCTTTTCTGCTTTCCTTTGACATTGATAGTTCGAACATCTGTGACCTCTATTTTCTGTTCTTCCCACAATAACTCAACGGCAGCCTTTATTTCATTCTTAGTTGCATTTGTCACAACACGAAATATAGTCTGATTATTTTTTTCTCCCAGAAAAGTCGCTTTCTCCGATACATATGGCGCTAATATTATTTTTAGTAGCCTTTCATGGTTGATACTTATATTTTTCATGAGAGAAGTTCCTCAAATTTCTTTAATCCACTCTTTGTAATTAATACTTTCTCAAATCTTAACAGGCTTACAGGATCTACATTTTTGACTTCAACGACTGCAACATGCGGAATATTACGAGCGGACAGGTATAGATTCTCATTCATTTCATCTATTATTACTAGAACTTCATTCAATCCAATTTCTTTCAGTTTCTCTGACAATTTTTTAGTTTTACAGCTATCAATATCAAATGTATCTGTAATTAGTAGTCGCCCATCACGAATGAGTTGCGATAAAATTACACTAATACCCGCCCTATACATTTTCTTATTTAATTTTTTCTGAAAATTTTCATCTGGACTGTTTGGAAAAGTCCGCCCACCTCCACGCCAAATTGGACTTGATGCCATCCCAGCTCGTGCTCTACCAGTGCCTTTTTGCCTCCACGGCTTTCTTGTAGATTTAGCTACATCAGATCGACCTTTCTGCGCTCTCGTAGCACCGCGCGCATTTGATAAATATGAAGTTACTACTTGATGAACAAGCGCCTCGTTATAATCTCTATTAAAAAGCGCGTCAGAAACAGCAATATTCTCTGTTTGATTCTCGCTGCCGATAAGCTTAAGTTCCATTCCCCAACCACCTTCTTGCTATATGTTTATGCTTATTAGTTGAAATTGTTTTCTTTAACACTTGGCCGCACCATAACATTGCCCCCTTTAGAACCGGGTATTGCACCTTTAATTAGCAATAAATTTCTTTCACTATCGATTCTCAGAATTTCAAGATTTTGTGTAGTTCTTTTAACATTACCCATGTGCCCAGACATACGCTTACCTGGAAAAACTCGCCCAGGATCTTGCGCCATTCCAATGGATCCAGGTTTATTATGCGCTTTTGAATTTCCATGACTAGCTCTATTTGAAGAGAAATGGTGGCGTTTAATAACTCCAGCATAACCTTTACCTATCGTCACTCCAGATACATCAACCCTCTGTCCAACTTTAAAAATATCGCTTTTAATTATCATTCCCATTTCTATCGACTTAAAATCGCCATCCTTATCGATTCTAAACTCTCTTAGAATACTACCTGTTTCCACCCCAGCTTTAGAATAGTGACCAGCAATTGACTTACTCATTCGATTCGCTCTTTTTTGTCCAAAAGACAGCTGAACCGCAAAATATCCATCTATTTCTTTATTCTTGGTCTGAGTCACGCGATTATTTGATACATCTACAACTGTCACTGGCAAGCTATCCCCATTTTCAGTAAATATACGCGTCATACCGATTTTTCGGCCGATTAATCCTAAACTCATTTTTTTCCCTTTTAAAGGCGCTTATCTAAGCAACCTCTGTACTATTAAATTAAAATATAATCGTACTGACCACTCTTTAATTTTCAAACTAAGATAATTTATAGTTTAATTTCGACATCTACACCAGCCGGTAAATCTAACTTCATAAGCGCATCGACTGTTTTGTCGGTCGGATCAATTATATCCATTAACCTCAGATGCGTTCTAATCTCAAATTGATCGCGCGATGTTTTATTCACATGTGGTGACCGCAATACATCGAAACGCTCAATTCGAGTCGGTAAAGGAACAGGACCCTTAACTACGGCGCCTGTTCTTTTTGCGGTCTCAACAATCTCAAGCGCCGATTTATCAATTAATCGATAATCAAATGCTTTGAGGCGAATTCTAATTTTCTGGCTTTGCATGTATTCAACCTTGGACTTATCAATTCAATAGATTTTTATCTTTCTGACGCTTCTACTCATCATTCAATAATTTTCGCAACAACACCTGCACCGACAGTTCTTCCACCTTCGCGTATCGCAAAGCGCAGTCCATCTTCCATCGCTATAGGGGCTATCA
>CAZYHY010000011.1:0-80656 GCA_964647635.1 uncultured Nitrosomonas sp. | reverse complement strand
TATGCGCCGCCGACCCACGGATCGGCCTTGGTGAAACATGGCTATTTTGAGGCGGCGCGTGCCATATGTATTGCGGCTTTTTTCAAATGCATTTTTTACAATATCGCTAAGCTGCCCATCTTCCCGCCCCCCTGAATGAAGGAACTCGATACAGCCAGCCATAGTAGGCGCTCTGTGAGACCCGTAAAAACCGGCACATCGATATCCCTCGCGGTTTGGGCTACCGGCTTATCCGATTCAGTCGCCAATTTTACCGATGACTCCCTAAATTCAGCTGTATAGACTTTGGGCTTTTCTTGGTTCATTTGGATACACTCCTTCTTGCAGTTATTTTAAGGAATGTGTCCGGTTTAGTGTAGCCACATCATGTCGAGTTGGCGCTTATCCAACACGATGGATGTCGATTTCTGTGTTCAGGTTTTATTTTTTATCGTGTGTCCAGATGATCGGGCACAATTTAGTCTATCTATCCGGCACAAAGCTGAGCTCTCAAGGTTATTGAAAGAACAGATTTGCGCCTTTTGTCCAATGAGTTTTAGCCAATAGGAATGATACTTAAGGAACCGTGTCCCAGAATCGATGCAGTCGCTACATTTTGTAAGGTGATTGCTTTGGCGATGCGCTGCGTATCTTGGTAATTTCCGGTTGGATTGATTTCTCTTGCTGCCGCACGGAACGACCATGCATCAACCACGAACACGTCGTACTGCGAACCGTATTTTGCGCGGATTGCCGAACGATCGATGGTTGTGCCGGGCTTGGTGTTCAAAGCGATTCCCAGTTCATTGTGCACACCGATCAATTCTTCAAAGATTGCTCCATTTTCTTGTGCTGCATGGAGAATAGTTGCTCTATCTTCTGCAAAAAAATCTGATTGACTCAAGCGATTTTTGGCTTGCTGAACGATGGTTGCTTTTTCCGCTTCAGTAAGATCGATGCCAAGTCGGCTGGTCAGTGACGCAATATCGTTGACACGCTCAGCGATATGTTGATAGATGATTTTTGCTTTTGCGCAGGCGCCGCAGCCACAACTGCTGTGATCGTCTCCGTGCACGCCAGTAGTGTGACCTTTTTCTTTAAGCGTATTCATCAATCGAATGGTTAATTGCGTTTCGTTGGTATCGCTGGAAATGGAAGCGCCACCGAGATCACCGCCGTAAACAATGCTTAACGTGCCGCCGGCAGCACATGGCGCGCTTTTACGCTTGCCGTTTTTATCAGTGCGGCCATCGACACATATCTCCGGAACAGCGCCTTTTGCCGGTATATTGAATTCTCCGGATGCAATTGCTTGATACATATCGTCTAATACTTTCTGATCGATATCTTTGCGATTTGCGGGACCGATGGTGCCTAAACCTAAATTAAATTCGCCTAATGTGTGGTATCGAGCGCTGCTTTCATCAGTAGCCTGTGGCGTTGGTGCTGATTGCTGACTGCTGTTTGCAGCAGGTGTGGCAGATTCCGCTTCCTGACTGCCCGTAAAATGTTTTAACAGATTTTTTAAACTTTCAAACATTTTATATATCCTTTGTAGTGATTGGTCATTTGATCATAAATTCTATTACATGCTTGCCATATGCAAAGTAACTCAAAGAAAATCGAATCTTGTCAAAACCTTTTAATCTATTTTATTTTCTTACTTCGAATTAGATTAATCAGCTAAACGTTAGAATTCTAACATCACTTTTCTTTTCCATAGTTAGCAATTCTGTATTTTTACTTAATGATCCGCATGGACTCTTCTGTCAAAGCAAGGTTCGGGATGCTGATAGCGATGGTGCGCCACTTAAGCTGGCAGACTGAAGTGCAGCTAAGGGATTGCAGGAAGCTGCCCGCTGTGATTGCACCGAGCTGCAAAACTGGTAAGTCGCATTTTCCGGATGCATTGTAGCGGCTGCCTCGAATATGTTTTTCAACAGCCTGCTAACAGCTTGTCAGGCTTTGGTAAATATTGCCAGTGCTTCGACATGCGGTGTGTGTGGAAACAAGTCGACGAGCTGAATGTCGCTGATGGTCCAGCCATTTTGACTGAAAAACCAGGCGTCGCGGGCGAAGGTTTCCGGATTACAGGAGATGTAGTAAATGTTTTTTAAAGCGATGAAGCTGGTAAAAAATCCCTGGTGTTTTTTTAATCCGGCGCGGGGCGGGTCAAGTACTAAAGTTTTTGCATCGCTGATATCCTTTTTCAGTTTTTTCCACACAAAAGGATCAAAAAGATCAACAGCCTGAGGCGTCACTTTGGTAAGGTTTTTGGCTTTGAGCATTTTGATTGCGTCGGCTTCTGATTCGTAAGCGATAATCGTTGTGCAACTGGACTCGGCGATGACCTGCGTGAAATTGCCGGAGCCGCAGAATAATTCCACTACTTTGCCCAGCTGCGGATTATTTGCGAGTTTTTCACTGAGCCAGGCCTGCATCCATTCATTTTCTGCGGTATTGCCTTGTTTGAAGGGACGCTTTTGGTTGCTGCGAATCTCATCGGCCTGCATGTCGTCATCCAGCTCAATCGATTGCCAATTGTGCCCGGAATCCGCTTGCCATGCGCTGTTGGGTAAAGACTGGCGGGCGATTTTCAGCAGACTCCGGCATTTCTCATTGAGTACTATACAATCATTAATGGAGGCGATCTGATATGAGTTTTCGGACACAAATCCCAGTTTCACGCCGTCTGTTTTGACCTGGCAACGATTGCGATATCCGTATAACTGCGGGGCAGGGTGGACGGGGTTGATGCTTAATGAGTCCGCATCAAATCCGACCCTTTTCATGGCATAAATAAAGCGATTCCTCTTTTGTTCGAGCTGGCTTGTATAATCGGCAATCATCCAGGGGCAGCCGGTGCAGGCATTTTCTGCCAGGCTGACGTATGGACACGCGGGAATCTGTCTCTGCGCAGACGGTTGGGTGAGATGCAGTAATTTTGCGTAGGCGAATTTTTTATTGTTGAGTGGTTTGTCGATCACTTCAAATTCGCCGGCGTCTCCTGGCCACGTGCCATAAACGAAATAGGAAATATTATTCTGGGCATTTTTGACAACGCCCAGGCCTTTTTGTGATAAATGTGTAATCGTGCCTTTAAATTTCATATTGATGGTTATTTTGATAATGAGGAAAATGCGCTATGACGAGTGCCTACAAACGTTTTAAAAAAGACCCCGCGTCACTAAAAATAGACCTGACACCGCTACAGTATCAGGTGACGCAAAAAGCTGATACCGAACCGCCTTTTCAGAATGAATACTGGAATCACAAAGCGGATGGGATTTATGTGGATATTGTATCGGGTGAACCGCTGTTTGCGTCGATTCATAAATTTGATTCGAGTACCGGCTGGCCCAGTTTTTATCAGCCGATTGACGAGCAATATATTCAATTCAAGCAAGATAATGCGTTATGGGCTCCTCGTATCGAAGTCTGCAGTCGTCATGCGGACAGCCATTTAGGTCATGTTTTCAACGACGGGCCAGCACCTACCGGCATGCGCTATTGCATCAATTCTGCCGCACTGAAATTTATTAAGAAAGAAGATTTGCACGCGATGGGCTATGGCGATTTGGCCGTATTATTTGAAAATAAGTCGGAGAAGTAAGGGCTAATGACTGAAAACGATTCACCATTGGAAGCACTATTGACCACGCAGCGACCGCCGTCGTTATTACAGGCGATTATTTGCTTTGCCGGTGTGTTTTTGCTGATTTCACTGGGTATGTTTGTGTACGCCGTCAGTATTCACGCACTTATCTTTTTGGCGTTGATCTGGGTGAGTCTGCAGGCGTGCTGGCTGGGTTATTCGTTTGCCGATATCCGCAACATGATGGATGACGGTATCACCAAGGCGCTGCCGGCCATTTATATTTTTCTGTTGATTGGCATGGTGATCGCCAGTTTCATGCAAAGCGGCACCATCGCGAGTTTGCTGTATTACGGACTGGATCTGCTGAGTCCGAGTATATTTCTGGCGGCGGGATTGATATTGTGCAGCTTTATGTCGGTTGCTACCGGTACTTCCTGGGGTACCGTCGGAACGATCGGCGTGGTGCTGATCGGTATCGGGGATGCCATGGGTATCCCGCTGCCGCTGGTGGCAGGCATGGTCGTCTCGGGTGCTACGTTTGGCGATAAGTTGTCGCCAATTTCCGATACCACCAATCTCGCGGCCATGAGCGCCGGCACCAATCTGTACCGGCATATCGGTTCCATGCTGTATACCACTGTGCCTACCTTCCTCATTGTTCTGGTTATCTTTATTGTTTGGGGGTTGCAGTATGGCGACAACGTACTGCCGACAAATCAACTTGATGAGATTCGTGCGGCATTGGCAAGCGCTTACCAATTGGATCTGTGGGTGACATTGTTGCCATTGCTGTTGATGTTCGGCTTGAGTATCAAACGCTATGCCGCAGAAGTGAGCATGTCGTGCAGTATTGCGCTGGCGATGCTGATTGCTGTGGTGTACCAGGGCAAGGAAAGCACTGATGTAATCAATGCATTATGGCTGAATTCCGCAGGTACCACCGGCGTGGAAAATATCGACGCGCTACTCGGGCGCGGCGGTATTTACAGTATGGCTTGGACATTGTTGTTATCAATCATGGCATTGGCACTCGGCGGGATTCTGCATCACACCGGATTGCTGCGCGCGCTGCTGATGCATATCGTCGCACGCATTCGACGCACTAGCACATTAATAGCAACCACTATCGCATCCGGATTGATTGGCAACATGGCGATGGGGGAAGCCTATATCTCGATCATTCTCAATTGCCAGCTTTTTAAAGGCGCTTATCAGCAGAAAGGCGTGGATAAGGCGGTGTTGTCGCGCTCGGTAGAAGAGGGCTCCACGCTGACCACGGCGCTTATTCCATGGACAACTGCGGGTACTTTCTATGTGGCAACACTTGGGGTTCCTACGCTGGAGTATGCGCCGTATGCCTTATTGAATGTGTTGAATCCTTTGGTCTCTATCAGTATGGCGGTACTTGGGATTGGGTTGCTGCAAGACAATAATAAGTCTGCAAAAGTGAGGAATTAAAATGAAACAGGCGTCAAGTCATCGGAGTAATTGGAAAAAGATACTGGTTGTCGTGTCGGCCCTGATCGGTGGTTTTCTATTGTCGTTCATTGGGTTCGGGGTGCTTTGGAGCGGCATATCCTGGCATTATCAGCTCATTATGTTTTTACCGTTTCTGCTGCTGTCGTTTGCATTAACTCGTTGGGGCAAGGGGGCGTTGGATAGCTGCTTCTTTATACTGTGCGGCGCTGCGCCGCTGGGAATTTTAATCACTCAGTTTCGCGACAATAACGATTCGCATCTCCTACCGATTCTCATGGTCTCCAGTTGGCTGATCGGGATTATCTCCGGTTATTATTTGGCGAAAATATCGCCGGGTTCCCAATCGGAATCGCTGGAAGATAATGCTTCATCCTAGCAGGCCATAACTGTATCGCCGCTGTGCTCCAACATGACAACCGTATTAATCAATAAATAGTACCGCAAGTAATTTGTGAGAATCTTGGCTGCAATTTTTAAGAGAGCATCTGAAGCCGCAATTTCAGGGGACTCTCTCTTTTTAAAACTTGCTAAAGTATTTTCAGTGAGAATTCACTGCCGGTGGTTTTTTTGATTCTTTTGAAAATTAAAAACCAATAAGTCATTTTTTGTTAAAGCCACTTTGACTTACCTCTTGACGAAGATGATATGTCTGACTACCATAAAAAAGAAGGCAGTATGTGCTATTGCTTTTTCTCTACGTTTCTTTAATCATTTTAAGGGCTTATTATGTTACAGTTTAAAAAGACGTTATTAGGTAGTATCGCCCCGATATTGTTATCGCTTGCACTGGCAAGTCCCGTAAGTGCTTCTGATGCGCATGGACACCATAAAGACCAGAAGTTTGGTAATTTTACTAAAGAAAATGCATTGCTTACACCAAGAGACTATCGTGAATGGATTTTTGTGGGCGCGCCAGTTACCCCCAATGATATGAATGATGGAAAACCTGCATTTCCTGAATTTCATAATGTATACATCGACCCAGCCAGCTGGAATCATTGGAAGAAAACGGGTGAGTTCCGTGATGGTACAATCATCGTTAAAGAGCTTGTAAGTGTCGGTGCAAAAGAATCGGCGAGTGGAAATGGTTATTTCCAAGGCGAATTCAATGGAATCGCTGCTATGGTAAAAGATGCCAAGCGCTACCCAGACAGACCTGGTAATTGGGCATTCTTTGGTTTTGAATCCTATGAAGCCAAGCAAGGCGCAATACAAGCGAATGATGCCTGCGCAGCCTGCCATAAAGACAATGCTGCACAGGATATGGTTTTCATACAGCATTACCCGGTATTACGTGCAGCCAAACCCAAGAAATAGCGGATAGTTGGTCTATCTGTCCCTAAGTTTTTTGTAATCAGGCAATTTGACAGATACTTTGTTGCGGTCAAATTGCCTTTTGTTTTAACGGAAGAAATCTCGAGAGCTGCTCCCGAGTCAAAGTCGATAAAAAAATTCCTGCTATCCATGAGAATATTCGGTAGCTGTAAAAATATGCTGAATTTCTTCAAAAATTGTTTTTCCATTCGCGCAATACCGTAAAAACACTTAAAGGGTCCAACAGGGATTTGGCAGAATAGTTCTGTGCGCGATCAGCAAGGTCTTGCTGATCGCAACGTAAAAAAGGATTGATTGCCTTTTCAAGCGCAAGCGTAGTAGGCACTGTCGGGATGTTTTTGTCACGTAATGCTTGTGCGGTGCGCTCCCATTCGATCAGTTGCAGGTTTCCTGGATCGACGGTTCTGGCAAAACGAATGTTACTTAGCGTGTACTCGTGCGTACAATAAACTAAAGTATCATCAGGCAGTCGACAAATTTTCTGCAGTGACTCATACATTTGTTGTGGCGTTCCTTCAAAAATCCGCCCGCACCCGCAAGAAAAAAGGGTATCTCCGCAGAACACTAAACTGATTGGATCTGCTCCATAATAAGCAATATGTCCTTGTGTATGTCCGGGGGTATCTAATATGGTGAGATGAAGCGATATTTCTGGCAAATCGAGCTGATCGCCTTCTTTGACTGCATCAGTAACTGTTGAGATAAGTTCATGCTGTGGCCCATAGACTGGAACATCGAACAATTTAAGTAATTCGGCATTGCCGCCTGTATGATCATGATGGTGATGCGTAATGAGGATTGCACTTAATTGCAATTTATTTATCGCAAGGTACTCAATAACGGGAGAGGCTGTGCCCGGATCGACAACAACAGCATAATCCTGATTATGGATAACCCATATATAATTGTCTTTAAAAGCATGCACTGGATAAATGGTCAACATGACATTCCCTCCATGTAAGAATTACTGAAATATAGAACTGAAATGCTTAAATAACAAGAAACGATATCAATTTAAGTAGATAAGCTAACTAATAATGATTGTAAATAGTCATCAGCAATGGTTTGAATCTTCACTTGGCCGATATTTGATTGGTCAAGAGTATCGCTATTTTGATCAGGCCGTGGCAAATATCTTTGGCTATAATGCAGTTCAGATAGGCTTGTCCCAATTTAATTTCCTTCGTTTGAACCGGATGCCTTTGCATTTCTCGATGGGACTTGAGAATCAGGTATCGGTGCGCACCGCGGTTGACTTCCTTCCTATTGAAAGCAATAGCATGGATCTTGTAATTCTGCCGCATGTACTTGAGTTTAATCATAATCCACATCAAATTTTACGGGAAGTGTACCGAATTCTGATTCCCGAGGGGCATGTCGTCATATCAGGGTTTAATCCAGTGAGCTTATGGGGTACTTGCCGCTATTTAAAATCTACGCCGAAAGAATATCCATGGAATGGAAATTTCATTGCGCTATCAAGACTTAAAGATTGGCTGAAATTACTGGATTTTGAAATGGCCGGCGGCCGATTGAGTTGTTATGTGCCGCCCTTTAAACAGGAGAAATGGATTCGGCGGTTTAGTTTTATGGAAGCCGCAGGTGATCGTTGGTGGCCGATTTCAGGTGGAGTTTATTTTTTGCACGCGATTAAGCACATGCATGGTATGCGGATTATCAAGCCCGGCTGGAAAAATTGTTTTAGCCCGAAAGCGCGCGTAGCGCCGGCTGCCCATAAACTGAATAATAAAACTTCTACTGATGAGCAATCTTCGGATCGTCCAAAGCTGATTGATGAGTTGAATAAGCCATGAATACCGGAGATCCTAAAGTTGTGGAAATTTATACGGATGGCGCGTGTAAAGGAAATCCAGGCATCGGTGGGTGGGGGGCTTTGCTGCGTTATGCGGGTCATGAGCGTGAAATTTTTGGCGGCGAAAAATTAACAACGAACAACCGCATGGAGCTACTGGCGGCAATACGTGCGTTAGAGTCGCTAAAACGTCCATGCAGAGTACATTTGCATACCGATTCGCAATATGTGCAAAAAGGCATCAGTCAGTGGATCGACACATGGAAAGCCCATAACTGGCGCACATCCGCAAAAAAACCGGTTAAAAATGAGGATCTGTGGAAATTGCTTGATCAGTTGACGCAACAACACGACATAGAATGGTGTTGGGTGCGTGGTCATTCGGGCAATGATGACAACGAGCGAGCCGATGAACTGGCAAACCGTGGCGTTGAAACGATTGCCACCGACGACACGCAGAATACTTAGAAATTTTAATATGCGCCAAATAATACTGGATACTGAAACCACGGGCTTGGATCATAAACAAGGGCATCGCATTGTGGAAATAGCGGCGGTGGAGTTAAACAGCAGGCAGTTTACCGGCAATCATTTCCATTATTACCTCAATCCTGAACGTCACAGCGATGAGGGCGCTTTGCAAGTGCATGGCTTAACTACCGAATTTCTGCAAGACAAACCGAAATTCCAGGAAATATCGAAGGAATTCCTGAGCTTTATCAGTGATGCCGAGCTTATTATCCATAATGCGCCATTCGATGTCGGGTTTCTCAATCATGAATTGAGTTTAATCAATTTGCAGGTATTAGGTAGTTATTGCCTATCCATAACTGACACACTAAAGCTGGCCAAGGAACTGCATCCCGGTAAACGCAATAATCTTGACGCCTTATGCGAACGTTACGCCATCGATAACTCCAAACGAACGCTGCACGGCGCGTTGCTGGATGCGGAGCTGCTGGCGGAAGTCTATTTGGCCATGACGCGCGGACAAGAAAGCCTGCATATTGAGCTGGGGCATAACGAGCTTACACAACACGCGGCGGATCATCTGGACGGTTGCAACTTGAGGGTCATTGTAGCAACAGCGGAAGAACACGCTCTGCACTTGGCAATATTGGAAAGCATTGCACGCGAGAGCAACGGCAAGTGTTTGTGGAAGAAACTTGAAGCGGATCACGGCATGGAATCGATCTGAGGATTCTTACGGAAATCGGTAAAGCTATGGGCTGTTCCAGAACTCGTTACGGCTACTTGCAGTAACCATGCTCCTTGAACCACCGGACAGCGTCTTTGAGCGCTTCAATGGCAGGGCGGTATTGATAGCCTAATTCGCGTTTGGCTTTGGCGCTGGAGAAAAACATCAGTTTTTTGGCCATATGCACACTATCCAATGTCGCACGTGGTTCGGTGCGCGTGAAAGCTGCAATCTTTTCCATACACCATGCCATGGGCAGCATTAAACTCACGGGCATCTTAATGCGATATACTGGTACCTCATTGATTGCGTCAATCGCCTGCAGGATTTGCAATAGCATCATGTTATCGCCGCCCAATATGTATCGCTCGCCCGTTTTTCCATGCTGATAAGCTAACAAATGTCCATGCGCAATATCGTCCACATGCGCAATGTTTAATCCGGTATTCACATAAGCAGGCATTCGACCCATCAGTGTATCCACTATGATGCGGCCTGTTGGCGTCGGGCGTATATCGCCGGGGCCGATTGGTGCGGATGGATTGACAATGGTCAAAGGCAAATGGTGGTCATCGGTTAATTTTTTTACGATTTGTTCGGCCTGATATTTGGAGCGCTTGTAATGACCGTTAATCGTTGCGAGATTGGCGGACGTTTCTTCATTCGCGGGTGATCCATCCGGGTTCAGACCTAAGGTTGCCACACTGCTGGTATAAACAATACGTTTCAAACCAGCCTCCGCGGCAGCGATGATGAGCGCTTGTGTACCGCTGACGTTGATTTCATGCATTATCTGCGGATCAGGCACCCACAGACGATAATCCGCAGCTACATGAAATAGATTGTCGCAACCACTCACCGCTCGCTTAAGCGATGCGTGATCAAGCAAATCACCTTCAGTAACTTCGACCGGGAAATTCTCAAGATTCTTGCGGTTGCTCCCGGGTCTCACCAGTACACGAACCTCATGCCCTGCGGTCAGCAAACATCGCATGACAGCGGAGCCGAGGAATCCTGTTGCACCGGTAACCAATGATTTCATAATTAAATACGATCTTGTAGCGCGTTATTAACAAGTTGCTTTAAAAACAAGGAGCACAATTCGGGGTACGACAAATCAACCAGAGACCATTTATTCGATCTCAGAGCAAGGCTTCTCGATGTACTTCAACATCGGGAAGGTTCCTGGATGTCAGTTTAAACAATAAATTGAGCGCCCGATTGTGACTCGCAAATAAATTGGTCGTGACGATGGTTGCTTTTACATCGCGACGACTGATTTTAACCTGTGTGCCTTCAGAAAAATTCCGGTGCTGATTGATTTTATTGAGCGTCAAGATGGCCATGCCGATGGCCCATAAACAGAAGCGACGAATTCCTTTTTCATGCGCAGGAATCAGAATGGTGTACAGGAGCGCATTCTGCAAGTGACCTTTAGCGATACCCAACAACTCGGCTAATCCTGCCTGAAATTCCGGGTCGGACATGCCCGGCTGCAGGTTATTGAGGTTAAATCCATGTTTAAGGAAGATATCCTGGGGTAGCCAACAAGCGCCACGCTTACGGTCATCCCAAATATCCTTGAGGATATTTGTCATCTGTAGTCCTTGGCCAAATGATACGGAAAGTTGCATCAACGTGGATCGGTGGACATTGATTTCCTGAGAGTAGTCGCAAAATAATTCAGTGAGCATTTCACCGACCACACCGGCAACGTAATAACAATACTGGTTCATGGCAGGCAAGTCCTTCAATCCCTCCAAGGATTCCGTTTCCTGATAATCCGACATGCCTTGCGCCATGATGCGAACGCAACGTTCCAGCGCGTGGCGTTGCACGGCATTAAAGCTATGTGTGACGCGAATAACCGCAGGCGTGTTTTTGATTAAATCGTGCTCTGCCGGAATGGTGTGGTTGGAAAGGAGCGGATAGAGTCTTTGTACAAACTCTTCGGCGGACGCGTTGCCGCAGACCACCTTAGAAAATAGCTGCGACAGTTGCCTGGTTTGTTCTAAAGTGAGCGCACTATCATCTTCAATCGTGTCGGTGATGCGGCATAGCAGATAGGCATTACCGATAACGCGGCGTAAAGCTTCGGGTAATTGTGGAATGGTTAATGCGAATGTGCGTGATACGCCTTGCAGGATATGATCCTGATATTGTTCGTCGTTGATACTGGGAAGGCTTGTCATTACAGATCTGTCATAAAGCGATAAGGCATGTTACTACAATTAGACGCATCGCCATATCCTATGCCGTTAAATTAAGACAAAATTTGTTCACCGGCGATGAGTTGGTCGATGGTTTCGCGCTGCCGAATGACATGTACGGTGTCCTGATCCACCATGACTTCAATTGCGCGCGGCCGGGTATTGTAATTGGAACTCATGCTCATGCCATAAGCGCCGGCTGACATGACTGCCAATAAATCCCCATCGGCCAGACCAAGTTTGCGATCATGACCAAGAAAATCACCGGTTTCGCACACGGGGCCGACAACCTGATAATTTTTTATATCCCTATTATTGTTGTTAACCGGAATAATGTCATGGTAGGCGTCGTAGAGTGCCGGGCGCATTAGATCATTCATGGCCGCGTCGACAATGGCAAAGTTGCGTGCGGATGTGTGTTTGAGGTATTCAACGCGCGTGAGCAGAATGCCTGAATTACCCACCAGAGAGCGGCCCGGTTCAATGAGTAGACGTTGCTTGACATGACCGGTACTGGCGCATAGCGCGGCGACATAGTCTTTAATGGACGGCGGAGTTTCATTGGTATAGCGAATGCCTAATCCGCCGCCCAGATCCAGGTGTTCAATTTCCAGCCCTTGTGATTGCAAGGTATCCAGCAAATTGAGCATTTTGTTGCTCGCCTGCATGAATGGTTCGAGTTCTGTCAGCTGGGAGCCAATATGGCAATCCAATCCGGTAAAACGGATATTAGGATACAAGTGTGTGGATTGATAAATTCTTTCGGCTTCACTGGCCGGAACACCAAATTTGTTTTCTTTCAGGCCGGTCGATATGTAGGGGTGAGTCTTAGCATCCACATCCGGATTGACGCGCAAGCTGACGGGTGCAGTCTTGCCCAATTCTTTTGCGAGCTGATTCAAAGTGGCTAATTCAGCTTCAGATTCCACATTAAAACACAGAATACCAGCATCCAGTGCCATGCGCATTTCGTGCACATTTTTACCAACGCCAGAAAAAACGATTTTTCCCGGATCGCCGCCCGCCTTGATAACACGTTGCAGTTCACCGCCCGATACGATATCGAAACCACTGCCAAGCTGCGCGAATAGATTGAGTATGGCGATATTAGAATTGGCTTTTACCGCGTAGCAAATTAAATGATCCCGGTTGGCAAAAGCGGCGTCGAATTCCTGATAAGCCTTGGCTAAGGCGGCGCGTGAGTAGACATAGCACGGTGTGCCGAATTCATCAGCGATCTGTTGTAAAGAAACCGATTCTACAAAGAGCGCATGGTTGCGGTAGCTAAATTCCGGGAAACCGCTCATTTCTTTTCGGCTTCATCAGATGATGCGGGCTTGGCTACATCAGACGATGCTGGCTTGGCTGTATCAACCGGCGGCGGCATATAGAGTGGCCCTTTAAGACCGCACGCACTGAGTAGGTAGGTTAAAAGCAATGTAGTAAAAAATAAACGCACAAGAAAATTCCCTGAACAATCTAAACATGTGCCGGATACTAACATAAGAGAAAGATAAGGGCATCTTCAAAAATCCAGGCTGTTGCAGCGCTGCGTCACCCGTACAAAATATCCCTTCCGATTCCATGAAACACCTGGACAAAGCGGGCCATCGCTGCTTGGAAAAAATGTATCGACTGCAGTAATTTCCGCATCGATGGGGAGGATGTCGATGGTGACGGATTTGATGATGTGATTATTGGTGCCTTTGGAGCTAGTCCGAGCGGTGAAATCTGCGACTAGTGGCGAGACAATTCAGCGGTCAACCACGCAATCAATTGATCAGTCAATTGGTTGCTGGCGGATCCTAGTGCGAATACGGCGCCTGTTGCATCAGCGGTTGGCGCTTTCTCTTTGATATTAAAATCTTTCTGGGCGAGTAGGTTGCGCGAGCTACGTTCTATCAAGCTGGCACGCAGGCCGATGACGACGTGACTGTCTTGCGTCGTATCAAATAGCTGCGTGAATTCTTCCAATTCGATATGCAAAATGTAATCGGTTTTCGCCGTACCGCTATTTTTTATGACTTGCTCATCGGTATCGGCGACAATACGGTCGCGTATTTGCTGAGTCAGTATGGCGGCTGGAGACGCTCTCCAGCGGCTGTTGGCGTAACTATACGACTGAGATGGATTGTGATAGCGCAGCCGGTAATGAATTGCGGTGCTATCCAACCATGTTGGCACGGTAGCATCGGCGATGAGTATGCTTTTTCTGTGCTTATGCGATGGTTGCAATCTGTTTTGGGTGTGCGATTGTATGCCTAAATCGTAAGTAGCTATTGCCGGAGGGGATTTGTGTAACGCAGTGCAACCTGAGAGCAGATAAACGATTGCAGTTACCATCAATAAAATAGCTTTTGTCATTTAAAATTCTCAGCGGGTGGCGTGAAACCGGCTTCTCCAGGGCCGGGCGATGCTGGCGAGCGACCGAATATCAGGCTTTGCGGATTTTCTTCCAATTGATGCAGCACCCGGTCTAGATTGTTTGAATTACGTGCGATGCTGTTACTCACTTTATGTAGTTCAGGGATTGTGGTTGCTAACTCCTGTGCGCTTTGAGACAAGCTGTCAAAGATGCCTTCTTTCTGATTGGCTTTTGCCAGCGCAAGATTGATTTCACCCAGTAGCTGATCAAGGCGCTTAACCAGAGTCGCAGATTCAATGGTCAGTTCGGTAAAGGACTTTAATACGGGCTGTAAATGTCCGGCAATCCCATCAAAATTTCTGGTGGCTTTTTCAATATTCTGCAAAATTTTTGTAACTTGTGTTTGATTCTGGTCGTCCATCAATTGATGCATCTTTAATACCAATTGATTGACGTTGCTCAGTAAATCCTGGCCGGAACCGGTCACTTCATCAAGTAGTGATCGACGCATTGGAATACGCGCGTCAGACAGTAATTCCTCGTTGTCAGTACCATCGTCATTCAACTGTATATAAGCAAGCCCGGTAACCCCTTGATACCCTAATTGTGCGTAAATCGATTGACTGAGGGCTACATTTTCGTCAATCAGGATATGAATAAGAATCTGGCGTAAGTTATCGGGGTCAAACTCGATACTGTCAACTTTACCAATATTAACACCGCGATAGTGTACGGCAGATTGCGGACTCAATCCGCTCACCGATTCTTTGGTTACCACCAGATAAGCGTTATGTCGGATATTGCTGCCACTGAACTGCATCGCAGCTAAAGCGATCGCGATACTGAGGAAAATAACGAATAGGCCGGCTATGAGAGCGTGGGCGCGGTTTTCCATGTTTGCTCCGAATAATCTTTTTGATCAAATTTATGTCGTATGCTCTTAAAAAAGCTGGTTGTAAACGGATGTTGAAAGCGACATATTTCAGCGACAGTACCGGTTGTCACCACGTGTTGGTCAGCCAGCACGGCAATGCGGTCTGATAACGCAACCAAGGTATCGAGATCATGAGTCACCATGACAATCGTCAGATCCATTTCGTTGCGTAATGTCAGAACCAGTTCTACAAAACTTTCGCTTAATTCAGGATCCAGTCCGGCGGTGGGTTCATCCAGAAATAATAATTCTGGATCCAATGCCAACGCACGTGCTAGCGCGACACGCTTGATCATGCCGCCCGATAAGGCCGAGGGCATTTTGCTGGCATGTTCCGGTTCGATTGCCACCATGTTCAGCTTGATCATGACCAAATCGCGAATCATATTTTCGCTCAGTGTGTGTAACTCTCGTAGTGGCAAAGCAACATTATCAAACACGGTCAGTGCACTGAATAGCGCACCTTGCTGAAACAGCACGCCGGAGCGGCTGCGGATGCTTTTTCGTTGAACACTAAGGTCGGTAGAAGCACTTCCAAAAATTTTTACGCTACCTTGGGCGGGTTTTTCCAGTCCCAGCATTTGACGCAGTAAAGTTGTTTTCCCGCTCCCGGAACCACCGATCAGTGTCAGTATTTCGCCATGATAAATGGATAAATTGACATTTTCATGGATGACATGATTACCAAAGCGCGTATGTAGTCCTTCAATTTCGATGATGCATTTCGAAGTTATCATTATTGCATGAGCCCTACATCGGAAAATATGATTGCAAAAATCACATCGACGATAATTACCATCGTAATCGCGGTAACCACGGAAGTGGTCGTGCCTTCTCCTAGGCTCTCAGTATTGGGCTTGATTCTTAGGCCAAAATGGCACGCGATCAACGCGATCACCATGCCGCATACTATCCCTTTTCCTAGTCCCAACCACAGGTTGCTGATTGGCACAGAATCGAGTAATGCAGTGATAAAATATTGATAGCTCAAGCCTAACTGTAATTCGGCCGCGACCATCCCACCCAATAGCGCCATGGTACTGGTCCACATGACCAACAATGGCATGGCAATCCCAAGACCTACTATTTTGGGCAATACCAAACGCTGGCTATGCGAGATGCCCATAACCGTCAAGGCATCCAATTCTTGTGTGACGCGCATGACACCCAATTGCGCCGTCATCGATGATCCGGAGCGTCCTGCTACTAATATGGCGGCGAGCATGGGTCCCAATTCACGGGTAATGCTAATGCCCAATATATTGATAATGAAGATATCCGCGCCGAACAATTGTAATTGTTTGGAGGATAGATAGCTTAATACGATACCGATCAGAAATCCGACCAGCGCCGTGATTCCCAGCGCCTGTGCGCCAGTGCGAAATAAATTGGCGGAGATTTCCCGCCAGGGAATGTAAACAGGGTGTCGGATTAAATAGACAGTATCAATCAGTAATTGGCCGATCAGCGTGATCAGCCCCACGGTATGTTGCCATAACAGCAGCGCCAGTCGCCCCAGGCTGGTGATGGGCCATAAGATGTCGGTATGTTGGGTTGCTGGTTGCGGAATAGGAGACTGCTCCAACCGTTCAAACATTCTTTCATGTTCCGTACGTAGTTGAAGCTGTTTAGGGCGCCGTGCATTCCAAGCATGCCATAGCATCATCATGCCGGCGGCATCCAATTGCTGAATGCCGGTTAAATCCCAGTGTAAGTCCGGATTAGCTGCTTGTCGAGCCAGTTCGTCTGTCAGTGTTTTTACCACATGTTCAAGCGCTGCCAGCGTGTAATTACCCGCAAGCGCTATGCGTTGCGTGCCTGGTTCACTACTTAGCTGATACCACTGTGTTAAGGTTTGGGTTTGATCGGTGCGCATTCACTCATGCTTATTGGGTAATCGAATATCGGGACAATTGTGAATTTTTGTTGAGCAGCGGCTATTGTATACCGTTTGCTGGGACAGTTTAATGCGATCGCATTGGCTTCCCGAAGGATGGCTGGTTTATTTTGCTTGCGCCATTTCGGCGCGAGTGAGCGCCGGGTTGCTTGCAAAGTAGTTTTTAATCCCTACAAAAACCGCATCGGCCATTTTGTTTTGGTAAGTATGGTTGCGTAATTTTTCTTCTTCTTTGGGGTTGCTGAGAAAAGCGGTCTCAACCAGGATGGAAGGAATGTCCGGTGATTTGAGCACTGCAAAACCGGCCTGCTCGACACCCTTTTTATGCAAGTGATTGATGTCGCCAAGTTGTTTCAGAACGTGCCCGGCCAGTTTTACACTGTCGTTAATGGTTGCGTTGAGCGACAGGTCCAGTAGCAGTTCTTTGATATCTTTCGACTTGGATGTGATATCAATTCCTCCCATCAGATCGTTATCTACGCTGTTTTCCTTGTCGGCAAGCCAACTCGCCGTGGTTGAAGTTGCACCATGTTCGGATAGTGTAAATACCGAAGAGCCGTGTGCGTGCGATTTGGGATTGGCGTCCGCATGTATTGACACGAATAGATCGGCATTGGCGCGTCGGGCGTTGATACGTCGCTGCGGGAGCGATATATAGTAATCGCCGGTGCGGGTCAATACCGCACGCATATTCGGTTCCTTATCGATTCTTTCTTTGAGTTTCCTGGCAATCGCTAAAGTCACATCTTTTTCGTGCGTACCTTGATAACCGACTGCGCCGGGATCCTTACCGCCATGACCGGGGTCAATGGCAACAACGATCATTCGTGGAACCATCACAGGTTTGCGGCTTTTGGCAGCTAGGGAACCGGCAATGGATTGCTTCGATTGACTTGCCTGGGGCTTGGGAAGCGGGCGGCTGTGTTGCGTGTGATTCGCCTTGGGTTGCTTGCCACCTTGTATCAGCGTGGCAACCAATTCATCCAGAATATCCGCCGTAGAGTCAGCGCCCACACCGGCATCGAAATTGGCGTTCAAATCGGCTTTCGCTGCTTTATCAGGATGGTAAATGTCCAGTATCAACCGGTGTGCATAATTTTCTTTCGGTGCAATCACAAAGGTGCGCGGTACTACATTCGCTTTTAAATCGAATACCAGTCGGGTGACACCGGGTTTGAATTGCCCGATCCGCACTTTCTCCACCAGAGGATCAATGGCGCTTACTTGCTGCGGCAATGTTGCCAATGCAGGGGAAGGCTTGATATTGCTTAAATCTATGATAACCCGATGCGGATTGTCGAGCATGCTGAGCTCATACTGTAGCGGCTTATCGGATTCCAGCGTGATGCGGGTATAGCCCGGTGTCAGTCCAACGCGCACGGACTTGACGGTAACATCTGCGGCGAGCGCAGGCTGATTTAACAATAACAGCAGGCAGGTCAAGATCAGGAATGCCAGGGAAATACCTTTTGCGCAAGCAATGTGATGATTACTAAAATAAGTGATCACACGTTGTTCTGATTTTTCCAATGTTTTAAGCATTGCTTTCCTGTCTCTGTACCCATTCGAATTTCGACACTTCGACCTGTTTCAAGTATTGTAAAAAATAGCTGCAGATCAGCCACGGGCAATAAATCTCCCGCTTTTTCAGGCCATTCCACCAAGCAGATTGAATCCGAATTAAAGTATTCGCGGAAACCTGCTTCTTCCCATTCAAAATAATCATTGAAACGATAAAAATCAAAGTGATACAAGTATAACCTAGAAATTTTATAGATTTCAACTAAATTATACGTGGGACTTTTAACAATATGCTGATAGCCAAGGCCGTGTAAAATACCTCGCGCGAAGGTTGTTTTACCGGCACCTAGATTGCCAACTAGATAAATAATCAACCCGGCATGCAGGGCAGCAGCCATTGTTTTACCAAAATCCAGCGTTGCTGCTTCATCAGCCAGATAGTACGTAAGGTTCTGTGTTGGTCCAGAATCTGAAGAATGAATGTTATGCAAGAAAATACCTCAACGAATAAATTGCCTGATTACATCGCGCTGGCGGCTGCCATCAAAGCGTGGAGTAAGGCGCTTGGCTTTCAAGATACCTGTATCGCGGATGCCGGTGCCGATATGTCCGCAGTGGAATCCGGCTTGTTTCAGTGGCTGGATAAAGGATATCACGGTGATATGGATTATATGGCGAAACATGGCACCAAGCGTACCCGGCCCGCTGAGCTTGAACCCGGAACGCAACGGATTATTTCGGTATGCATGAACTACTCTCCGCCTGCTGCCAAAAAAAGCTGGGATGTCATCAATACGGGTGACCAAGCTTTTATTTCACGTTATGCATTGGGGCGGGATTACCATAAGGTCATGCGCGCACGTTTACAACGATTGGCTGATAAAATCACCGCGGAAGTTGGGCAATTCAATTACCGGGTTTTTTCGGATAGCGCGCCGGTGATGGAAGTGGCGTGGGCGCAAAAAGCCGGCCTGGGCTGGCGCGGCAAACATACGTTATTGCTGTCGCGTCAAGCGGGTTCGATGTTTTTTCTCGGTGAAATGTATACGGATTTGCCGCTGCCCGTGGATGAGACCACCGGAAACTATTGTGGCAGTTGTTCCAAATGTATCGATATTTGTCCGACGCAGGCCATCATTGCACCGTATCAGCTGGATGCGCGACGCTGTATTTCCTATCTGACTATCGAATTAAAAAACAGCATTCCCGAATCTTTGCGACCCTTGATTGGCAATCGTATCTATGGATGCGATGATTGCCAATTGGTATGTCCGTGGAATAAATTTGCCAGGATCACCAATGAAGATGACTTTCATGTGCGTAATGGCCTGGATGATGTATCGCTGGTCGCGTTATTCAGTTGGGATCAGGAGACATTTGAAACTAAACTGGCCGGCACGCCGATCCGCCGCATCGGCCATCAGCAATGGTTGCGTAATATCGCCATCGGTTTGGGCAATGCACCTTATTCCGGCGAGATTGTCGCGGCATTGCAAGCCCGGCTGGATGATGCGTCGGCTTTGGTGCGCGAACATGTTCAGTGGGCATTGCAACAGCAGGACAAAAAAGAACAGGACAGTAAAACAGTCATTCTGGAGTAGCATACGATGAATAAACGATCAATCTTTTGTACGGCGACGCACGGGAGTCGCTTGGGCGAGCGGCACCGATACAGACGAGGTGCGAAGCCGTGCTAAACTGGCAGCCAGCCGAGTCAAACTAGAAAATCAAACAACAACTTAAAAAGGAAAATCATGACTATCGAACAACTCAACGCGCAATTCGGTATTGCAGGTCAACTTGAATTTGTAGCAGGTAAGGGCGGATTACCGATGATTCAAGTCAATAGCGCCAAAGCCAAAGCACTGATATCAATTTATGCCGGACAGGTGCTGTCGTTTAAACCTGGCAACGAGCCGGAAGATGTGATGTTTTTGAGCGAGAAAGCTTATTATCAGGATGGCAAAGCGATTAAAGGCGGCACACCGATTTGTTGGCCATGGTTCGGTGCCGATCCGGAAGGCAAAGGGCGTCCGGCACATGGCTTTGTGCGCAATCGTCCGTGGCATGTCATTGCAACGCAAGCCACTGTAAATGGCGACATCGTCGTCACGCTGGGTCTGACGGATACTGCAGAAACCCAGGCGATCTGGCCACATTCCTTTATCTTGAATCAGGAAATTATCATCGGCGATTCCTTGAATCTGTCTTTGATGACCCGCAATACCGGGAAAGAAAAATTTTCCATTACGCAGGCGCTTCATACTTACTTCAAGGTTGGCAATATTGCGCAGGCCAAAGTGCTTGGCCTGGAAGGTTGCGGTTATATCGACAAAGTGGATGGCAATGCGCAAAAGCAGCAATCAGGCGCAGTCACCATCGATTCGGAGGTGGATCGTATCTATTCGGATGTCGGCAATACTATGCTCATTGAAGACAGCGTATTGAACCGCCGCATCCAGATCACGTCACAAAGCAGCAAAACCGCCGTGGTGTGGAATCCCTGGGAGAAAATATCCAAAGAAATGGCCGATCTGGAAGATACGGATTATCAACGCCTGCTGTGCGTCGAAACCACCAATGCGGCCAACGATGTGGTGGAAGTAGGGCCGGGTAGCGAATGCCGGTTGGTTGCGAATTATCGGGTGGTCAGGGGTTAAGGAAGCTCTGGATAACTTGCATTTGTCACTCCGAACGCGATAAGGAGTCCGCAATAATCAGTGCAATAGATTTCTCGCTTTTGCTCGAAATGACACTTTTTCATGGCTTCCTTAAGAACAGATTGCTTTGAAAGCAAATGAAAAGATTGCGAATCCAAACTTGCAAGTCTGGGGTGCAACTGGAAAAATTGAATTTAATAAAGAAAATGGACAACGACTAGGTAAGTCAGTACACCTAGTGAAGATAAATAAAGAAGGAGAAAATTATGTGTTTAAGCCTATTGATATTTCACCAAAAATACTCCCGTGAATTAAATTTTTGGTAAAGAATTATAGAGGCTAGTATACCGTGCATACTTTACGTTCCGGGTCTTTAATCCTTGGCCCACTCCTTGCATTACTCCTCGCCGTCAGCATGAATGCATCCGGATGGGATGCCAAAGCCTGCTGGACAGGTGCCATCGTAATGTTATGTGTCATATGGTGGCTTTTTGAGTCGATTCCGATACCGGTCACTTCCATGATTCCGCTCGCAGTCTTTCCATTGGTTGATGTTTTGTCAAAGGAAGATGTAGCCAAAGCCTATGGCAACGATATGATATTGCTGATGTTGGGCGGATTTATGATTTCTGCCGCTTTAGCAAGTTCAGGAGCGCATCATCGCCTTGCTTTGGGGTTGATTAGAATAATAGGCGGCAATAGCAGCCGGCGCATTGTTTTTGGTTTCATGTTTACGTGCGCACTGCTCAGCATGTGGATTTCCAACACGGCAACGACGCTCATGATGATACCGCTGGCACTTGCTGTTATCGCGCAAAGTAATGATAAAAAACTGGCGCTTCCTCTGTTATTGTCAGTTGCTTATGGCAGTAATATCGGTGGTTTGGGTTCGCCCATCGGTACACCGCCCAATTTGGTTTTCATGAAGGAATATGAGAACTTTACAGGAAACACAGTGAGTTTTCTGGAGTGGATGGGCTGGGGTGTGCCTGTCGTTTTACTAATGGCACCGTTGGCTGGTTTGTGGCTGACGCGCCATTTGAACTATGTCGGTGAGTTGACCATGCCGGAATCGGATCGCTGGCGCCCGGAAGAGCGGCGTGTTTTGATTATTTTTGGCGCAACCGCTCTCGCCTGGATAACGCGAACGGAGCCTTTTGGTGGTTGGAGTGGTTGGCTTGATCTTAAGGGAGCGACAGATGCAACGGTTGCATTGATTGCTGTGCTTGTTATGTTTTTGGTTCCCAACGATCGCGATGGGAAACTACTGGATTGGGAGACCGCGGTCAAGGTGCCGTGGGGTATTCTTATTCTTTTTGCCGGCGGTATCGCCATTGCCCAAGCCTTTGTTGAGACCGGAATATCCAAATCAATTGGCGAGCAATTGGCAGTGCTGTCCGGCCTGCATCCACTGATCATTATTGTATTCGTTACGCTAACGGTTGTCTTTCTCACAGAAATAGCGAGTAATACGGCGATCACCATTTTGTTGATGCCGATTCTTGGGCCTGCCGGTGCGGCAGCGGGTATTGATCCAGCCCTGCTAATGGTACCTGCTGCTATGGCTGCCAGCTATGGTTTTATGATGCCCGTGGGAACACCGCCCAATACGATAGTGTTTGGAACCGGTATGGTTCCAATGATCGGTATGGTGCGCGAAGGATTTGTGCTTAATCTTATCGGTGCTGCGGTTATCACACTGGTGTGTTATTTGCTTATCGCTTAACGATATTGCTATCCAGGCAATTCGCATATCTTTCCCAATCGAAATACGGCCCGGGGTCGGTTTTGCGTCCGGGCGCGATGTCGGAATGCCCGGTGATATCCTTGATCGGGTAGCGAGCGCGTAAGCACTCTGTTAGTGCAATCAGTGTCGCATATTGCGCATCGGCAAAAGGCATGGTATCACTGCCTTCCAATTCAATGCCAATCGAAAAATCGTTGCACCGTTCCTTGCCTTGCCAACTGGATACGCCTGCGTGCCAGGCGCGCATATTGCAGGGTACGAACTGTATAATTGAGCCATCACGACGGATGAAAAAGTGCGTGGATACCTTCAATCCCTGCAACGATTGGTAATAAGGATGCGCATGCGGGTCGATTTGGTTTGTGAACAGCTCAGTCACACCATTGCCGCCAAATTCATTCGGCGGCAGGCTGATGTTATGGATCACCAGTAAGCTGATGTGAGTACCAACCGGCCGCTCATCACAATTCGGAGAGGCGATAAACTGAGCAGTCTCCAGTAGACCTGCGGCATCGATTTGCATGCGTTAAAATGGACGAATGATTAACTGATCGCGCATGGTAGCCTACCTTCATAACACTTGAAAACATAAAAACACATGACACAGGGCAAATTCATTACGCTGGAAGGCATTGACGGCGCAGGTAAATCGACGCAACTTGCCTGGATTGTCGAATTATTGCAACGCGCGGGATTAGCGGTTGTGGTTACGCGTGAACCGGGTGGAACATCGTTGGGTGAGCAATTACGCGCTTTGTTACTGGACAAATCCATCGCCATGCATGCTGAAACGGAAGCGTTGCTGATGTTTGCCGCACGCCGTGAGCATCTCGATAAAGTGATTCTACCCAGCTTGGCACAAGGCCAATGGGTCATATCCGATCGCTTTACCGATGCCAGTTTTGCCTATCAGGGGGGCGGCCGAGGACTGAATAGCGAGAAACTGGCTATTCTGGAACACTGGACGCAAGGTACGCTGCAACCCGACTTAACGCTGTACTTCGATGTATCGGTTGAATTGGGGCAGCAGCGCGTGAGCCAAATCAAGGTTTCCGATCGATTTGAAAAAGAGCAGGCCGATTTTTTCCAGAGAGTGCGCGCGGCCTATTTGACCAGAGCCAGACAGTTTCCCAATCGCATCAAGCTGATTGACGGCAGCCAACCTTTATCCGAAGTCAACATTGCGGTTGAGCAGGTTTTACAGACTTTATTGCGTGATGAGTGATATTTATAGCTGGCAGCAGGGAATCTGGCAGAAATTGACGCAGAACCGTCAATTCCGGGGGCACGCGCTGCTGTTAAAGGGAAAAAAAGGCATCGGCAAGTACGATTTTGCACGCCATCTGGCGAAATCATTGCTATGTACAGCGCCCACAGCAGAACAAAAGGCTTGTGGCGAATGTTCAAGCTGCGGGTGGTTTGCGCAGCATGGGCACCCCAATTTTTATCAGGTGATGCCGGAAGCGCTAGCGGTTCATTCTGGTGAGTCGAGCGAGAAAGCACAAAGTGACGAGAAATCCGACAGCGCTACGGCCAAGAAAAGTGCCAGCCAGCAAATCAGTATCGAGCAAATTCGCAAACTGACCGACTTTGTCTACATGACCGGGCATCAGGATGGCTACAAGATTATCCTGATTTATCCCGCTGAGACCATGAATAGAGCGGCAGCCAATGCGCTGCTCAAGAAGCTGGAAGAACCGCCGGCCAATGTGTTGTTTATTCTGGTAACGCATCAAACGCAGCATGTGTTGCCGACCATACGCAGCCGCTGCCAGCAAATCGCAATGCCGATACCGGATGTTGAAACGTCGATGGCGTGGTTAAAACAGCAAGCGATCGATGATCCGCAAGCCTGTCTCGCAGCCGCCGGTTTTTCTCCTTTGACGGCACGGCTGTTTGGTCAAGGAGAAAATGTGGCGCAATACCAGCAATTCATCCAGCACATTGCTGATTCCAGGCGGCTGGATGCGCTTGCTTTGGCTGAAGCCTTGCAGCAGACAACTTTATCTGTTGTTGTCGGTTGGTTGCAAAAATGGTGCTATGACTTGATCAGCTATCGCACCACTGGAAAAATTCGTTACTATTTGAATCAATCGGCTACCATCCAAGCATTGAACGGGCAGTTTGATTTGCTGGAATGCATTACATTTACGCGTACTTTAAATACAAAGCAACGATTGTCCCATCACCCGCTGAATCCCCGCCTGTTTCTGGAAGAAATGTTCATCGACTATGCCGCAGTGGTGCGCAACCAATAATCATTTGCTTTCGAAGGTGTCGTCCGCTTTCAAAACTTTAAGTGCAGCGCTGGCACACGCTTCATCAAACTGGGTGCCGGGAGCGCCGCCCACACCGATACCACCGACCACTTCACCGCCTATCTTGATGGGGAAACCGCCACCCAGCAGCAAAATGTTTTCGTTCATTCGTGCCAGACCTTGTAATTCCGGTTTATGCGCCGCCAGCATGGCATATTTCTGTGTTGAATCCCGCATGCTACTGGCCGTGTAAGCTTTGCGGCGGCTGCTATCCAACGTATGCGGTCCGGCGCCATCGGCTTTTAACTGTACTTTGACTAATCCGGATTGGTCGACGATGGCAACACTGACCTTGAATCCATCGTCGTGACATTTTTTCACGGCCGCCATGGCTGCCTGAGTTGATAATTCCAGCAGTAGCACCTTCTGCGTCGGTAAATCTTGCGTCCAGGCTGGATTGGATAATGTAATGATTGATAATGCTGAAATACTAAGTACCACTTGGTGGAGTTTGTTAGTCATGATCAGGTTCCTTTTTAGGCCAATTAATGAAATCGATTTTCAGATTAAATATCCCTGAAAATAGATTTTACCTGATGTTACTTCGGGGCAGGGCGGCAGTGATTATTTTCCTACTATTACCGCCCTGTGAGGTGCAATCAGCAGCAAAGCCGATCAAATGCGATCGCTTTTAGCGACCTTTCGGCTTATTTTTGTTGTTGTCGTCGTCATCGTCATCGTCATCTTTATCATCATTGCCAGCATCACTGTAATTTGTCATGTTGGCATTATCTTGGAGGAACGTGACTTCCCAGTTGGACGAATTGCCGCGGCGATCCATATTCACGGTGATAATGGAATCGTTGACCTTAACGCATGGAATCGTCAAAACGCCTCGGTCCAGATCCACGGTGGAGATACATTCTTTGACGGGGATAGTTCTTTGTTCCAGACACTTGGATACGTCGACAGTAATGGTGTCGGTTCGTGCGTTGCCTTGGCTATCGAGCGGATGCACAGTCACGATTGCATAATTGCGTTTGATGACAACATCGGTTGCCGTTGCCAGTAAGCCGGTGACATCATTGCCTGCTGGATCGAGCAAGGGTGGTGCGGTGCATTGATTCAGTTGTCCGGTGAGCAAATCCTTAACAACCAGGCCTTTGTCAGCGATGAATATTTGATTGTATTTGATGGCGACACTCTCCGCAAATACTGTGCTGGTTGCACACAGTAAAGAAGCTGCTATGCCTATAGAAAAAATTTTGTTTCTTAGAAGTGCCATTTTATAAATTCCCCATAAAGGTTTTGTACAAGAGACTTTCTTGGATTCCCTGATTGTTAGAAAATTCAAAACAATCAAAGCGCTCTTGTTGCCGCAGCATAAGCATTCAGTTGCATGGATGGGATATGTGCGATAACAAGATGCCGTTGTTATCGAATCAGATTTTTATTTATTGAATTTTAACATCCATTAAGCAAAATTTATCAATGCGATATGCAAAATTTATGTCAACATCTTTTCAGAACAAATAGAATAGTAATTGAACAAGCTGCTACGCTCTATTAAGGAGGAGAGTAATATATTGCTGGTGATGATTTAATGAGAATGAGGGAAGAAATATGATTACAAAAAACATAGATTATGAAGACGGTAGCCGACTGCTCGAGGGTTATTTGGCGTATCACGACACCGGCAAGCCTAAACCTGCTGTGTTGGTAGCGCACGATTGGAGCGGTCGGCGCGAATTTGCCTGCAAAGCTGCCGAAAGAGTTGCCGACATGGGCTATGTGGGTTTTGCGCTGGATATGTATGGCAAAGGGATTGTCGGCGCTGATGGTGATACTGAGAAAAACGGTGCATTGATGAGTCCGTTTGCCAAAGACCGGGCATTACTCCGGCGCAGAATCAATACCGCCTTGAGCGTAGTACGACAATTGCCGCAAGTCGACGCAACCAGAGTCGCTGCCATGGGTTATTGCTTTGGCGGCATGTGCGTGCTGGAATTGGCCCGCTCTGGAGCGGATGTGCGCGGGGTGATCGGTATTCATGGTATTTTGGCACCAGGGAACGTCGCCAATGAAACAATAACCGCCAAAGTACTTTGTCTGCATGGACATGAAGACCCAATGACCACGCCGGAGCAAGTGCTGGCATTTGAAACTGAAATGACGCAAGCAGGCGTGGACTGGCAGATTCATGTTTATGGCGGTACGACACATGCATTTACGAATCCGCAAGCCAATAATCCTGATTTCGGGACGGTATACAAGGAAGTAGCAGCAAATCGCGCGTACCGGTCGATTGCTGATTTTTTGGGTGATATTTTTAACTGAATGGGATATGGCTCAACGTACTGGTATTGTCAAGTGGCGGCACGCCGGCGGAAGCGACTTTGCGCGGTATGTATTATCCGGGATTAATCCAACGTGCGTACGGCGTTGATTTTCCACTGGCGATTGCGATGGAAAATCAAACTTTGCCATACGGTCTATCGTCGCTGTGGGCTGGATCGGGAGCCAAGTATTCGTGGAAGGGCGTATGCGGATGCGCCACACATGTGCCGCAACTGAGCATTCTGGCGGGTGGGTAAGTGGATGGCGCGCACTTTGGAATTCCCAATCAGGGAGGCTTCGCGATTTTTGCAACGGTTTGCCTTACAAACACACGGCACCTTTAATCAAATAGCGGCAATGAAATTTTCGCTCGAACACCAAAATCCATTTGTAACAGGTATTGTGATCGGATCAAATCCGGTTTACAGCGAAAACAGCTATACATTTCTGACCATTTCCGATCCGGATGTGCTGCTGTGGGCTTTGAAGCCGGCTGAGGACGGAATAAATCAGGGTGTGCGCGAGTCTGGAATCAGGCCGATGCGGCACGCAATTACACGTTATCGCTTGCTCCCGATATTTCATTGGGAAAGAGAACTACGCATATTGAAACGGATATCGACGACGCCATGATTGTCAGCGGAGATTTATCGGTATCGCTCACCGCACATCAAATGCAAACGCATCGGTTACAGCTTCCATCATCGCGCATCATCGAATTCAGCCTGATGCGCCTGCTATCATGAAGCGCCCGGATCATCAATGTGTCTGTATTCGTACGTACGATGGGTGTGAGCAAATAGCATTTAGTGGCAATTCTCAATAATATCAGTTATTTTTTGCTGATAATATGTGACAAATGGGTTTTGTATCGAAATGGGGGAATTAATTATGCTGGATTATAGTGAGTGTATACGTATGACGAAATGGCTAAAGAATACATACTGTCTTGAGAAATGCGCCAGGGTTGCAACCGTTGCGGTTATTTTTTCCATCATGACATGTCATTCTCACGCGGCTGCAGTGGATGAAAAAGTTTCAACGGCGCAGGATCAGGAAAGCATCGCGATTACGATTTATAATGAAGACTTGGCGCTGATCAAAGATTCGCGCAAAGTGGTGTTGGATCGGGATGTCAATCGCTTGGCGTGGCGTGATGTGTCGGCTCAGATCCGCCCGGAGACCGCATTGCTGCGCAATCTCACTGCGCCTTCTAAGGTTCGCTTACTAGAACAAAATTTTGATTTTGACCTGCTGACTCCGGCGAAATTGCTGGAAAAATACTCCGGTAAGGAAATCACTGTTATCCATACCAATCCGGTTACAGGTTCAGAGACAAGCGAAGTGGCGACTATCCTTTCAACCAATGAAGGCGTGGTGTTGAAATTTAATGACCGCATCGAAACGGGTGTGTCGGGACGGATGGTATTTCCGGGTGTGCCGAAGAATTTGCGCGATAAACCTACATTACTTGTTTCACTGCTGAGTTCATCCCAGGGTAAGCACGATCTGGAGCTTTCCTATTTGACGCAAGGATTATCCTGGCACGCTGATTACGTGGTTGCATTAAGCGAAGCTGACAATTCGCTGAATCTGAATGGCCTTGTTACGCTGACCAACCAAAGCGGCATCGCTTACTACAATGCAAAGCTGCAATTAGTCGCGGGTGATATCAATCGCGTGCAACCTGAGCAGCGCATTGCCCGAAAAATGATGGCGATGGCATCAGAAGCGGCTGGTGCACCACAAATGAAGGAAGAGTCATTCTTTGAATATCACCTGTATACCTTGCAGCATCCCACGACACTTTCTGAGAATCAGACTAAACAGGTTGCACTGATGTCCGCACTGAATATTCCTTTCAATAAAGAATATTTGTTGCAGGGAGCGGATTATTATTATTCAGGAAAATACGTTGCCATCAGTCAGAAGCACAAGATCCATGTATTCATCAATTTTCGCAACAAAGGGGAGGGCTTAGGTATACCGTTGCCCAAAGGGGTTATTCGCGTTTACAAAAAGGATTTGCAAGGCAATAGTCAATTCGTCGGGGAAGACCACATCGATCACACGCCCAGCAATGAACACATACGCCTTAAACTAGGCAGCGCGTTCGATATCACTGCTGACAAAATACAAACCGATTTCCAGCACATTGCAGGCACAGCGCGTCATACTAGTGTATTTGAAACTGCGTATCAAATTACCTTAAAAAATGCTAAGAAAGAAGCGGTCACCGTACAAGTCCAAGAACCCATACCTGGCGATTGGGAAGTGCTATCCGAATCTTTGCCGCATGTAAAACTCAATGCCGGCTTGGTGGAGTGGAAGGTGCCTGTTGCAGCGGATAGTGAAGCTAAGCTGACTTATCGCGTACGTGTTAAATATTGAAAAGCTTCTGAACGATGTTAGACGAAGCAATCTGTACTGGTGCTGATGTTGAATGTGCGAAGAAAAAGGTTGATAATCGCGTTGAAGAAGGAAAGGATTTGACTAAAGCTAAGTCTTCAGAAATAAAAAATAAGATAGATTAGTTTAAATTCTTCCATTATTATTTGAAGTTGATACAACTAAACTAAATGGAGAGTCATCATGAGTCAAGGAAAAATCTTAACGATAGCGGTTGTTATGTATATGGCTTTTTTTACAGGTAGTGCATTTGCTTTTGATAAAGCTTTTCATCCAAACCATCAATTTGTTGCGATGGATAGTATCGGACCGAGTCTTAAGCCTGATCTTATTATCGATAAAGAAAAGGCAGCAAAAACAAAAACTGCAGAAGAAGAAATGCAACTTCCTTCTGGAGTAATTCCAAGCGATCCTTCGCCAAAGAATTCAAACATCCCTACAGGAGCGGCTCGTAGATTAACCCCGGCCTTGTACTGGTGATAAATGCATAAAGCACAAAAGAGCACTTAGATCAGTATTGACTAAGTGCTCTTTTGTATTGGTGGACAGTCTCCGGGAAAACCGGGGCGATCCACTTCACTACTTACGCAAGAATCTGAATTGAAGTTGCTTCAGATAGTATTGTGTATTTTGCAAAGGCTTCAAATTATACTCATCTGGTGGGAATGAGCTCAGTTTGCAATCGTACAAAGCGGCAACGCAGATAGTTTTTTAACAGCCTGTTAAAAACTATATTGGAGTGTGTATGTTAATCAACAAAACTCTTGTATTTTTATTCTCTTTTGTTTGTTCTTTGAACTTAACTGTTCATGCTGAGAAGATTCCTTCTCCCCAACAAGCGTTACAAAATCTCAATATCAGTCCTGCTCAAATAAAGCAGCTTGAGCGGGGAGAAATCATTAGTTACGAAGTGAGTGAAACAAGCAAAAAAGAACTTGGCATTGGTCTAGCAATGATAATGCCGGTAGCACTAACCGAAATAGCTGATTACATTAAGCTAGGCAATCTAACTGACGCTGAAAGTGATCTCATAGCTAGCGGTCCGCTATCAGCAGATGCTGACCTTCGCAGTTTTGAACAACTCGGATTTAGCAGCAAACAGCTGGGCGAAGCCAAGAACTTTCTGAACGCAAAACCAGGAGATTCATTTAACCTTTCGAAGCATGAATTTGAGAAGTTGAAATCATCTCAAGCTGATCTTCAGGGTGCTGATAATGAAGCTATTTTAAAAGCCGCTAATCAAAAATACCGGGAATTTCTATTGGAGCGGTTTATAGCGTATAGAAAAAAGGGGCTAGCAGGAATTGCAGCTTATGATCGACAAAAGGGTAGTGCTGACCCTGGTGCTGAGCTTCGCGCTGACGCAATTAATAGTAAGTTATTGGCGCAATATTTTCCTAAATTGCAGCAAGCCTGGCTGAACTACCCGACTACATTGCCTCCAAAGACAGATGAGCAATTTCTGTGGGTAAACCGTCACGTCGAAGATCGACCTACCGCGATTCTCACCCACCGATTAATAGCAATAAGTGAAAATGGCGGTATTGTTCTGTCGCGGCAATTTTATGTGGGACACTCCTACAACTCCAACCATATAGTAACGAGCGGCTTGCCATATAAAGACGGCACCCTGATATTTAGCTCCATTCGCAGTTCTACCGATCAGGTTGCTGGTGTGGGTAATAATCTGAAGCGCTCGATAGGTCGGGCGCAAATGAAAAAAGAAATGACCAAACGCTTACAACGGATACATAAAGACTTGAAACTCAAAGCGGCGCAGTAGTTTCCTTGTTTTTAATTCATTTGTAGTAGTTCAGATTTAATCCGGCAGTCACTTCGTCGAATCGGATAACTGTCAGATTGCGTCGCGACTATACATATGTAAAGTATTCATGCCGCCATGATGATTTCTTCACTTGGTCAACGGCCAACCGATTAACAGTACTGTAATGGTAACAATGGCTGTTACGATATTCATCGGTATTCCTACTTTCAGGAAATCTGTAAAACGATATTCACCGGGGCCATAAACCATCATGTTGGTCTGATAACCCAAAGGGGTTGCAAAGCTGGCGGAAGCAGCCATCATGATGGCGAACACAAAAGGCACGTTATTTAAATCGGCTTTTTCAGTGATCTCCAACACAATGGGGAGCATTAAAAGTGCCGCTGCATTATTGGTAATGACTTCTGTGAGTACTGAGATGGTGATATAGGTCAGAATCAGCAGAAGCCAAGGTGTGCCGCCACTTAAATCGACGATATTCTCCGCCAAATATTGGGCAACCCCGGTCTTTTCTAGTGCTATCCCTAAAGCAAATGATGCTGCAATAGTGATAATGACTGTCAAATCAAGGCTCTTTTCTGCCTGATTGGCTGAACAACAACCCGCAATAATCATCAGGCCGGCACCGACGAGTGCGGCATTCAACATGGTGATCACTTCAAAGCTGGCTGCTGTAATGATACCCAGAAGAATAGCCCAGGCAAGATATGCCCGCTCATGACGTGGTGCTTCGGTGTTCAGGTCATTAATGAGCAAAAAATCCTTGTTATACCGCTGACGGGTAACAAAAGCCGGACGCGCCTCCAGCAATAACGTATCGCCCGCTTGCAGTATGATGCTACCGAGATTGCCCTTGATACGCTCGCCATTTCTCGCCACAGCGAGTACCGCTGCACCATAGCGGGCACGAAAGCGTGCATCGCGAATGGCAAATCCCACCGCGGTACAGTGCGGCGATACGACAGCTTCAACCAAGCGTCTCTCAGGGTGTCGCTCAGTGAATGTTTGTGCTTGTCCTTCCTCAGCTGATGGCACAATGCCGTTGATGCGCAGCAAATCCGAAATGGCATCGGTATCGCCGGCAAACACCAATCTATCGCCTCCTTGCAGTATTTCTTCAGGAGAAACGACCGTCAGCACAGTACCATTCCTCTCAATTTCAATCAGATAAACGCGTTGCAGATGCCTTAATCCGGCTTTTTCGATCGTTTTTCCGACCAAAGGACCATTGGGTGCAATCGAAACTTCCAGCGTAAATTCGCGCAGATTGGAGAAAATCTGGCCTTGTGTTCGATCCGGCAGTAATTTAGGGAATAATAGCCACATTAATATAAAACCGGCAATGGCAACGGGCAAACCGACAGCCGTTATTGAAAACAGAGAGAAGCCGGGTTCGCCGGTAAGCACCTGATATTGACCATTGACGATCAAATTTGTGCTGGTTCCAATCAATGTCACCGTACCACCCAGGATGGCCGTATAACTCAACGGAATCATCAGTTTGGATGGTGGAATGCCAATTTTGCGCGACCAACTATAAATAGCCGGAATCATCGTAGCGACAACCGGGGTGTTATTAAGAAAGCTGCTTAAAAATGCAACCGGCCAAAACATTCGAGAAAGTGCAGCACGCGGCGTTTTAGGTCTGCCTAATAATGTGTTTACCAGCAAATCGATTGCGCCTGAGGCGTGCATACCTGCGGCCACGATAAACATGCCTGCAACTGTAATCAAACCCGAGTTACTGAAACCGCTTAACGCGTCGGTGCTACTCAGAATTCCGGTGACGCTGAGTATTGTCAGCGCTCCGACCATGACCAGATGAGGGCCAACCCGTGTAAAAACGAGTGTTGTCAGTACTCCAATACATAAACTCAGCGTAAACCAGCCTTGCCATTCCATAGGTTTATATTCCAGACAAAAACTTAAATATACAGCAGCTATCGCGTAGCAGAAAACAATAGAAGTCGTTTTATGACGCCATATTTGTGGACTATGGCTCAGTCAGTATCTTCAAAGAATTCACTCAATTCCGATTGATCAATTCATCGGTGTGACCTGTATTACACGCGGATTATCAGAAAATTCGAGTAATAATCGCCGCACGCGATCTTGCCAGGCGTTGGCGAAAGCAGCTTGCTGAGAGGCGTCAGCGCAATCTTGCAAGATGGCCATCAATCGTTCTCCTTGAGCAGGGTCGGCGGGTATCAAAGAAACATCCAGTGTTACAGCCACGCGTGCGTTATTGTCGAGGCGCTTGAAAATAATCGCATCGCCTTCGCGGTGTTGTGCAAAGCTGAGTAAGCCCTGGCGTTTGAAACGCCCACGCATGCCTTGGAAGCCATTGTCAGCAGCAGCGCCGGTGAGCAACGTCAGCACTTGTGCCATGACTCCGGTAACGCCTTCGTTTTGCGGAGCTGGCATATGTACAGCAATATTGCCGCGCTCCGCGGGGCCATCCGGATAAAGTGCAGCCAGTGCCGCGCGTCCGATCAGAAATGCACCGGCAACAGTAGGACAAGAATGCCCGGCCAAGCGTACGGCATCCACGTAATGATAGTCGAGCAGACCATTGTCAGCGGCGCCCAGTGTAGCGGCAAATGCGTCGTAGGTATGTACGACCGGGGCTTGTTTGTAAAAATCGGGAAAACTCACACGTATTACCTCTCTGAATTAATCGGGTTAAATAGGTCCGCAGATTCAATGCCGGGATGCAATTGCAGCTGTGGAAAGAGCACGCGTTCCTCATAACGCACATGCGCAACGACGAGATCGGCAAACCGGCGCAGGCGCTCTGTGGGCTTGAGCGAACAGGGGCTACAGGCAAGCGTGCGCAGTTCCTCATGGTCGGTATGAATACGCGCAACGGACTCAGGATCAAGCATCTCTGCCGCAAGTCGAATAAGCTGCTCCTCCTGCTCAAAATGTGCAGCCATCAGCGTATGCCAATGCGCTTCGATACGCGCTATTGCCGCCGCGCAAGCAGCACCGTCATTGCTGTCCGCCGCTTTCCGGGCGACGCGCGCCATCACTAATGATGTATGGTGTTCGCGCGATAGCGGGAGTAAAGCGCCAGTTCGAGGCATAATAAATAGTCGTTCCTGAAAGGCCATTAAACGGCTGTTGAAAAAATACACACTTCGGTCAAACTGTACAAAAGCCACGTACCTTATAGATTATGCGCGAAGTTGAGTGCTCGCAACAACAGTTTTTTTGCCATGCCAGCTTTGAAGAACGGATTCCTGTTAACTGTGCATTGCGATCTTGCCACGAGGTTGTTTATTCAACCAACGCGCGAACACGCAGCGATTGCAGTGGTGTTTTTATTCTTTCCGATCAACGACTGCGCTGGAGTTCATTACTTTACTTCAGCCTCAATTACGATAACGGTTTCCGGCATTGTATTTGAGTCGGCTTATTGGCGCTTGACGGGATTTAATCCAATCGCGGCGATAATCATTCCAAGTATCGACAGCCCCGCGACGATTGGAAAGGTATTCAAATAGCTGCCGGTGATGTCTTTGATACTGCCGGATAGCAGTGTTCCCAGAATGGCGCCGGCGCCGTAAGCGGTAAACACCAGTCCGTAATTCTGCGCATAATGTTTCTTTCCAAAGAATATGCCGGTGGATGTCGGCGCAATCGCTAACCACCCCCCCAGGCACATCCACAGCACGCAAAATGCAAATAAATACAGTATTGCATTATCTTGCCCGAAAAACGACATCAATAACGACACGCCAAGGATCATGGCAAATGAGGCTATCGCGGTATGCTTAGGCCCCAGCTTGTCGGTTACAGCACCAAATATTGGTCGCCCCAGACCATTAAATACTGCAAACAATGAAACGGCAAATGCAGTCATTGTTGCGTCCAGTTTTGCTATTTCGGTTCCGACCGGAGATGCGATGCCGATTGCCATCAATCCAGCCAAACAGCCGATCGTGTACGTTGCCCATAGCGCATAAAAGCTACTGCTTTTGAGCATATCCCGTCTGCTGAAATTTAAGGTGGGTATTGCAGTCATTGCAGTGGATGTTGTCGTTATTTCCGCTGGTGCCCATTCGGCGGGTGGAAAACGCAATAGCTGCGCCAACAGCATGATGATCACTATAAACGCGATTCCTAAGTACAAAAACGTATGCAGTATGCCAATTTCCGGATGATGGATCATTGCCTTCATGAGCGGTGCGATCAGCAATGCCGATACACCAAAACCCATCACGGTTGAGCCGATCGCCAATCCGCTTTGTTGTGGGAACCATTTGGCGACCACGGCAATCGGGCAACCGTACACGATGCCGACTCCGACACCGCCGATGACGCCGTACAAAATAGTCAAGGTTGCAATATCCGCAGAAAAGCTTGCCGCAACCCACCCGGTTCCCGCCAATAAACCGCCCAGCATCGCTGTGTTTTTCGGGCCCCACCGGGCGATCAGATTGCCTGCCAGCGGCATTGTAATCGCAAATATCGCCAGAAAAACCATGAACGGGTAACCGCTCTGGCTCGACGTGATTTCCCACAAGGCTTCCAAAGGTTTTCTGAAAACACTGAAGGCATAAATGGATCCTAGACAAACATTGATCAACAGCCCAATCGCCACAAACATCCATCGGCCTTTTGCCGCTTCCATGCCGAATAATTTTAAACTTTGTTGAGACATTTCAGTTTTTTCTATCTTTTTACTTTTCGATTGGTGTTAGGGTCTGTTGACAATTGGAGATAAGTATTTAATAAGAAGAAAAATCGTAATATTGAGGTTCCTACACCACCAATGAGACGAGTTTACGATGCCCAGATTGATGCTCAGTGATGAGTTCTGGTCGAAGCTAGAGAAGATTCTGCTTCAAGAAGCCATTTATAACAAGCGCAATTTACGCATGACAGTGGAAGGTATGCTGTATCGAATGCGGATTGGTTGCCCGTGGCGAGACTGTTTGGATGCTGGAATTCTTTCGTATCTGCCCAGAGATAAAGAAAAATGATTTTTATGGACGTCTCATTATTGTTTAAATTCTCGACAAGCAATAGAATGAAAATATCGCTGTTGAAATAGTTGTGGGTTGCAACATCGATACTTCGAATAATTATTTTTATAGGATTGTTAACAAAAATGAGCAAAAAAAATATTCCAATGATAAACATCAGTATCGTGTTAGGTCTCCTGCTATTAATCTCGAGTGTTGCAATGGCGGAAACCGGCAATGCGGTACACTACAGTGATAAATTCCAGGGAAAGAAAACCGCCAGTAATGAAATTTTTGATCAAAATGGACTGACTGGAGCGCATAAAAAGCTACCGTTTGGCACTAAAGTCAAGGTAACGAATTTATCAAACGATCGAAGCGTTGTCGTTAAAGTGAATGATCGCATGACACGAAAAAACCGTAATGTAATAGATTTAAGTAAGCGCGCAGCCGAGGAACTTGACTTTGTGAAAAAGGGTCGCGCTCGTGTTAAATTGGAAGTGGTCAATTAATTGATATGCTGTAGGGTAGCGCACGGTGGCAACGCGCTACGACAAGCTGAAGAGAAATACGTCCTGCGATTACGGACGATCTGAGAACAAGTCCGGATATTGATGCTCTCCCCAGTCAAAAATTATGTCGGCGTTCGTGTCGGGCGTTTGTGCTGTGGTGGTGAAACTATAGGATGTTATTTCAGCATTGCCGTCACCGGCCAAGTCTTCAACGGAATCAGATTCCAGCGCGACAAAGTATTGCGTGCTGTTGTTGGATAGGTTGTTGGTTGGATTGATGGTCAGCGTTTTGTCTGAGATCGATAGATTATTGCTGGATTCGGCGTCGAAAAATTCTACCAGTACATTGTCAGCGGTTACTAACGAGATCGATCCCGAACCTCTTTGGATCGTTTCGCTAAATGTCAGGGTAATATTGCTGTCGATGGATACATCTGTCGCAAAATTTGTGGGACTAAATATCGAAACTGACGGGGATGAGCCAGGGAAAGTTGACGGTATGGTATCCAGATCTACGTAGACAGAAATGGCGGCGTACTTGTCAATATCTGCAAAACCTTGATGTCATGATGCATCGACGTAATAGATGCCGTCATAGGGCGCTGTAAAGCGGATGTGATCAGTGCCAGCAGCACCGCTGGCATCGTCTGCCTTGCTCATCGAAAAGCTGCAAAACGAACGGATCGAAGAAGCTTTGGCTAAATAGATCGTAGGTTGCGTTTGCGGTGCCTTGAAAAGCAAACATATTGCGCGCACCGGTATTGTTGACTGACGTAGAAAAGAAAGCTCTAAAATCCCAATTCAGCATGTCGCCAAAAGCGTTAATGGGTGATATGTACTGTGCAAAAGTAAGCGGAGTTGCAAGATTTATTTGATCAATCGTAAGATCATTCAAATAGTTAATGGGTGGATAAACGATCATTTCATCACTCCGTTTTAATGCTGTATTTTGCATTCTCTTGATGCATTTCACCGGAAAATACTCTGGCCGCGTTCTGCTATGCATACCGATCAGCGTTCATTCTGCTGGCAGTTGTGATAAAAGAAACTGAGTATCTTTTTAGGTAACCAACTTAATTTTCCTGGAAACGGGCCTTGCATGAACCCGGCGTGACCGCCTTCTGGCGGAAATTCCAGCGTGACAGCGGAGGACACCTCGTGCCGGGATGGTAATGCCGATGCCGGCATGAAAGGATCGTTGTGTGCATTAATCACCAGCGTGGGGACCTTGATATGCTCCAGCCACTGCTTACTGCTCGATAGCCGCCAATATTCATCGGTATTCTTGAAACCATGCAACGGTGCCGTGACCAGATTATCAAAATCATAAATCGATGAACAATTTTTGAGTGCCTTGGCATCAAACAAGCCAGGAAATTGCGCCAGCTTATCAAATGCTTTGTCCTTGAGGGTGTCCAGAAAGTGGCGTGTGTACACTTGATTGAAGCCAGTGTCCAACGCTGAACCGGCAGCAGCCAGATCAAGCGGTACGGACACAGTGGCTACACCGGCGACTACTGCTTTGGCGTGTTCCCCTTTTTCACCCAGCCATTTCAGCAGCGCATTGCCACCGAGCGATACACCGATGACATAGACTGGCTGGATGGTGTTTATTGTTTGCGCTTGATTTGTAATTCGCTGCAGCATCCAGTCAATTTCAATGGAATCACCCGCATGATAAGCTCGCGACAGTCGATTGGGTGCGCCGGAACAACCGCGGAAATGAATCACGGCGCAGCGCCAGTTGTAATTTCTCAAGTCATTGATGATGCTGAGAATATAGTGGCTGGATGACCCGCCTTCGAGGCCATGGAAAAATATCACGAGCGGTGCGTCAGTCGACCCATCCGCCCAATCCACATCGATAAAATCGCCATCATCAAGTTCCCAACGCTCGCGTCGATACGTGAAAAGCTGCGCAGGTTTATTAAAATAAGGATAAAGCGTTTGGGCATTTCCCCCGGGTAACCAGGGTGGTGCTGTATAGGACTCGGTGCAAAGCGGAACTGTGATTGCTGACATATTTTTCTGTTTTAAGTCACTTGAACGATGAATCGGTATTTCGCACCGGATTATGCCTGGAAAGGCATCAGTTTTCTAATGGTTGTATTCGTTTGATACGAGGAATGACCAAGCTTCTTGTAGCGGAATTTCAACAATCACTAACGATAAACGTAAGGCAAGGTACTTAATAGTTTAAAATTGCCTATTTGGATTTGGTTTTATTAGATGATGGTTTTTATTGTGAGCATAATTCCCGGATTGATACGCCTATGAAAGTTAACAGGCCAGCCAGGCCGGTAAAAAAGGAAATACCTGTTTCACAGCCCGAACCGATAGTTCAGACACCCGCATCACCCAGTGTATTAACAACTGCTACGATTAAGCTGCAAAAATTCTTGGCACAGAAAGGATTGGGTTCACGGCGGGAAATGGAAGCATTGATTGCCACCGGAGAAGTCAGCGTGAACGGCAAAACTGCCATAGTGGGCGATCGGGTTGGTGCGAGCGACGTCGTGCGTATCGGCAAGCGCGTCATTCGACTGAATCCGCAAGAAAGCTTGCCCAAAGTTCTGCTGTATCATAAGCCGGAAGGCGAGATCGTCAGCCGCCATGATCCGGAAGGCCGACCTTCGGTGTTCGACAGATTGCCGCATTTGCGGTCTTCCAAATGGATTGCTATTGGACGGCTGGATTTTAATACTAGCGGTTTGCTCATTTTTACCACCGACGGTGCATTGGCGAATCGGCTAATGCACCCGCGTTTTGAAATGGAACGTGAATATGCGGTGAGGATACTGGGAAAACTGACTGACGAACAGATGACGCAACTGACTACGGGCGTTGATTTGGCCGATGGTCGGGCGGCTTTCTCTTACCTGGCCGAGCAAGGCGGCGAGGGGATCAACCACTGGTATCGCGTCATCCTGAAAGAAGGCAAGAATCGTGAAGTACGGCGCATGTTTGAAGCAATTGGACTGTCAGTCAGCCGTTTAATGCGCGTGCGCTTTGGTCCGATCAATCTGCCGCCGCGCATTAAACGCGGGCAATGGCTGGAATTGGATGAAAAAGAGACTCGGCGATTGTTGGGTTTGATTGCGTAATCTGCTTTTTTGCCGTTTGTTGCATTGTTCGGTGTGGTGTTGTGAACAGCTTAACAAAGAGAATACCCGATTAAATCAGGCGTTCTGTGTCTGTAGTAGTCGCGACCTGATCTAACAGTTACCCGATTTGACGAAGTGCCTGTTAGATCAAATTCAGTTATTCAATGCAGTGATTTTATCGTTCCACAATAAGCGCCCAGCACCACCACCTGTCACTTATTTAGTTTAAGTGATTTAATAAATTTCGGCGCTAGCGATTCTCACAGATTAAGAGTCAATTTTTGTCATTCCAATCCATTGAATGGGTGTGCTAGACTTCTATAAACAGAGACTGTTATTTTGCAATGGTTTCCAGTGTTCTCAATCCACTAGCGTTACGTTGAATCGGTTTTTCACATCAAAGGCGCCGCCATGAATCCCTATTGTTTTGTCATAACCTCATTTGGAAAAAAAGAAAATCTGAATGACGTCAAGTCGAAGCAGAAGACGGGGACAGCAGGCCCTATTCAAGAAATTGATTTCGATAACATTTACCATGAGTTGGTCAAGCCTGCCATCCTTCAGGCAGGGCTGGAGCCATTGATAGAAAGCGAAGAAAGAACCGGCGGATCTATTCATAAGACCATGTACGAGAAGATAATTTTATGTGAATTCTGCGTTGCTGACCTGACCAACCTCAACCCGAATGCCTATTATGAGTTGGGCATGCGTTACGCAGTTAAACCGTTCACCACCATCCCGATCATCGCTTCATCGCATTTTCCGCTGCCTTTTGATATTGCTTCTGACCGAACACTTACCTATAGCGTCGACGAGAACTTTAACTTATCCAATAAACAAAATGACATTGATGCGCTCGCGGAGAGACTTCAGTATGCCAAGCAAAATAGAGCCACCGACAGTCCTTTGTACGACCTGATCAATGGCATCGCTTTTCAGAACTCAGTGGCGCACGAAAAGACGGATGTTTTCAGGGATAGAGTTCACTATGATGAAGGAATTAAGCAGGAATTGGCTTATGCGCGCGTGGTGATGGCTGATGATGCGGGTAAGCAAAAACAACTACGCATTGAAGCGATTGATAAGATCAAGAATGAATTAATCCGGGAGCATAAGCAGCTTGAGAATATAGGAACTGCCATTCTGATCGACATCATGATTTCCTACCGGAACATTGAAGCATTCAATGAAATGCTTGCATTCATCAAGCAACTGCCACGCTATGTTTTTGAAACCTTGATGGTGCAGGAGCAGTACGCGTTTGTGCTGAATCGCAACGGTAGTAAGGCCAAGCCGGTGGATAATGTGATGATCGATGAAGCGGAATCCGTTCTGAAGAAACTGGAAAAAGAAGGGAAGGCGAGCAGCGAGTCGTATGGTATTTGGGGAAGAATATACAAGGATAAATTTGACAGGGCCTACAAATCTGGAAATGTCGGTGAAGCCAAAAGCTATCTGAAGAGGGCTTCAATCTACTATCAAAAGGGATTTGAATCCGACCCGCGCGACGCCTACCCCGGCGTCAATTACGTTACCTGCTTGGAATTATTAGGAGAAAGGGAAAAGTCGTTACGACTGGTGCCTGCCGTGGAATACGCTGTCATTGCCAAGATGAAACGGAAAGAACCCGATTACTGGGATTACGCCACACTGCTCGAGCTGGCGGTCATTGAGAATAAGTTTTCTAGCGCCGAAGATTTCTTTTACGAAGCCAAACCCTTGGCGATCGAAGAATGGATGTTTGCAACCACCAAGGAAAACCTCAGCAAAATCTTAAGCTTCAGAAAAGAGCGCAACGAAGCTACTGTTGATTTGGAGAAACTTATTGGTTTGTTTGGGTAATGTACATGCAGGTGAAAATAGTGATCGGGATAGCCAGACAATTCTTCATTTACTGGTTTTTATTTGATCCTTGGCCGCGCACTATTTCATCACTTTCTAAAAAAAGCGTCTGAGTATATTCAGCAATAGATCGAAGCAGGGTGCCGTAAGCAAGGAACGCAGGAATTTCCTGGTCGTCCGCTGAGTAACAATTTCAAACTAATTCACTGTTCTATCTCTCATTGCGCCCCTCCGCATTTCTGCATAGCTTATTGCGCTACACTCATTCATAGCAAAGGAGCGTAGTGCAGAAGTTATTTTGATTTATTGCTTCAAATTCAACAAGCGTTTCAATTTGCCGCGCGCAAGAAAGTACCAATCTACACAGTGAATGTGAAATTTGGCGAGCGCGTAGCCTATGGCTGCGATGGCGAATTTCAATAAAAAGTTTTTCGCTTTGCTGCTCGGATTTAGCCAACGGAACATGGGCATAAAAAAACTGACAGTTGTTACAAGCATGAGTGTAATCAATGCACCCCAGGTAATTGTCTGGATAGCAGGTGTACTCCAGGTTGAAATGACCAAGTTGCCCAAAAGCGACAATACTACAATGCCCACGCCGTACATAATAACTCTGTACACCCAACTCAAATCCCAAGCCTTAAAGAAAACCTTGCGCGCCACGTGCAGCTGATGATGCAGGTCTTCACTTTGCAGATTAGTATCTCGCTTCATCGCCATCAAAGGCTCTAGTTCGCGGAACGGCCAGTCCACGCCCGTGGCATCGATGTCATAACCACCCCAGGTGTCAAGTTTCCCATCCTTGCGATGTTGTTCCTGCAGTAGCTCAAACTCCCGTTTGGCAATGCGATAACCGCTTGCGATCAGCGCATAGGCCTCGACTTCGGTAAATGCGTCCAGGTCGGTGCGCATGGCGGCGATTTTTTCTTGTAGCTCACGGTCGATGCCATAGGAAGTCTGATTGCTTGTGGCTGGCTTTGATGGCGGCGGATCCTGGCAAGTTATCCAATCCAATGGCTGGGTCTCGAGTTCCTTGCGGGTATGGACAAAAAACAAACCATCCAACGCGCGGCTATCGAGGCGGCAGCGCAAGTCCTGGTATTCCGCTTCACGAATCCGATCCTGCAGGATGGAAGTGACGCGGAGCAATACGCCGGGAGGCGTATCCGACGGGCTTTTAATGTCTTCCATTTGCCCGCACGCATCGCTACAAAGTATGCGCGTACAGCTTTCGCTTAGCAGTCCTGCGACACCTTGATTGTCATGCACGCCGCCGTCAACGAGGCGCACCGTGCGGTCTTCTTTATAGAGTCCGGTAATGGTGATTGGCTCGAACATGCCGGGAACACAGGCCGATGCAGCTACGGCATAACCCAAGCGGTAATGCTTTAATTCGTCCGTTGGCGCATCTTTGTAGTATACGCGCCGATAGCGCCTGTTGATATCAATTTCACCAAGGATATGCCCGGGCGGCTCGCCCATGGAATTGGCAGTAAATTGCCAGTTGTGACCGGAATTGAGCGAGGAGCTGTTGAGTATCAGCATCGGTACCTTGGCGCGGCGTTTCCAGTTGGAGAGTTTGGGTTGAAAAACTTCTGTATCGGGTACATCTTTGGGATTTATCAATAATTCAGGCATGCTGCGCGGCTTACCTTCAATGTGTCCATCGGCAACTTTCTGGTACAGCTTTGATTCGTAAAGCTCGCCCAAGCGGTGGCTGCGGGAATAATCATTTTTGCCGGAAATGAACGCCCAGTTATCCTTGATGCTTGCAAGCGTTTGCATTTTGACATTGGTTTGCACGCCTTTGAGGAATTTTTTCTGTACCTGCCGAACGATTTCGATGTAATCGTCGCGGGTAATCTCGCTATCTGCTTTGGTTTGCAACAAATTCTGCACTTCTAAATAGTAGTGTGCACCCAGGATGCTGCCGCCGGATACGGTGGAAAGCGCCTCCACACTGCGCAGCGCATCCATTTCCGCCAACCGCGCTAGCACACCCAAATGGAAGAACGACGCGCGGAATCCGCCACCGGAAAGCGCCAGGCCAACTTTGCCATTGCCCGCTTGGAATGCCTGCTGCGCATGTTTTTCACCAACGATTATAGCAAGTGTTTTCCACGCCGGATGCCATTCGGAAGGGCTGTCGGATTCTTTTGGAGGGATGAGGCCCTGCAAGTGGGCGATACGCACTAATTGTGTGGACAAGGTCTGCTGCTTCCATTCGCTTGCTTGTCCGGCATTGGCTTTGGCTAGCCACTCATCGGCTTTTTCGTAATCTTGCAGGCCGAAGTAGGCTTCAGCAATAGTGACGAGATGCCAGAAGTGATTTTCTTCGCTGGAATTTTGAGCTTGCACCAGCCATGCAGGTATTTGTTCAACCATCTGCAGGCGCAAGTTCTTGGCTTGAGTTTTTAGGCGATTCGCTTCACCTGACGAAGTACCGCTGCGCCGCGCAATGTTGCTGGCCCGGTCTGCCAGCAAATCCAGGATAAACGCTGCGTTGACGCCGCCATACCCCATATCTTCCTGAGGATTGCGTTCAAAAGCGGTACGGTAGAACGACAGAGATTCGTCTAAGTCTTCCGTCTGCCCGAATTGCTGCCATTTCATTTTATGCACCGCGCCGCCCAGGCGAAGGGTTTCCGAGTTTTTATTCGACGGATTGCGCAGGCCGATTTCCTCCAGCAAGGTCAGCGCTTGATGCAGCCGTTTTCGTGCGGGTATCTCTTCATTCTTATAGGTGCATAAGGCCAGTTGCTGAACGATCCAAACTTCATCTTTTGCGGTGTCAATTAGCCACCATTCTTCGGCAGTATTGCCTTGTGATTGACGCAATTTTTGTTGCTTAACCCGGGCTAGATTTAAAAATTTACTTGCCGAATGGAATGCTAGCCTGTCTTTCAGGACTTTGACATATTCCTTAATCGTCCGGATGTCATCGGGGCATTGATGGCTTTGAATAATGCTGTGTATGTGGTGCAATTTTTCTTCGCTTGGATCGAGTTCAAGTGACATGGAAGTCTCTCTATTGAATCGCCCCGGGTTTTCCGGAGACTATTTGTCTTGAGTCAAGCTGTATCGGTTGACTCCCCTAGTTGGCGATAATATGCCATTTCAAATTCAGCTGGTGGAATATTTCCAATCGGCTCCAGTAACCGGCGATTGTTGAACCAATCCACCCATTCGAGTGTAGCAAATTCAACATCTTCCATGGTGCGCCACGGGCCGCGATGCCGTATAACCTCGGTTTTGTATAATCCGTTAATTGTCTCAGCTAGGGTCTGTTGACACTTGACATAGCTAGTCGCCCCTGAAAAAGATATTCAAACAATTGTTGTTGAGAAATTGAATCTGAAATTTTCTTTTGTTGAGAAAAATAGCTTTCATTAGTTAGATTTTCATCGAAAGATGTGGGGATTTTGTCGCCATCTCCATGGAAAGAATAGCCCAAAAATGGCCAGCAGCCATAGTTTCAGATTCCAGGCACAAGCGGCCATCAATAAATTGATACGATCGCCAATAACACCTTTCAAGAAGTTTCTCGCCAATCTGTAAATAACCCTAGCGATTCTCACAACTAAGATCCATTTGGTCGTTGATAGTTATGGCTTGCCGGTTGAATTTGAAATTACCGGTGGAGAAGTCAATGACTGTTCTGCAGCACCCGATTTGACTGCCAAGTTACCTGACGCGCAAGTGATTGTTGCGGATAAAGGCTATGACAGTGAGTATATACGGGAGCAGATAACGAAGAAGGTAGCCAGGGCTGTGATCCCAAGAAAGTGCAACTCTTTGAAGGGTAATGCAGATATGGACTGGGGTTTGTACCGATACCGGCATTTGGTGGAAAATGCTTTTGCCCGGATAAAGCAGTATCGCGCGGTGGCAACGCGATACAACAAACTCAAGAGAAATTCTGAGAGTATGGTTGCCATGGCTTGTGGGTATCTGTGGCTACCTATGTGAAATGTCAACAGACCCTAGCGATTCTCACCTATTAATTTGTCAAATGCGATAAGAACTCATTGAGTTGTGAATCGATGCATCTCTTCTAGTGCGTCAGTAATATGCTCGCTAGCTATATCCGCATGTCCTACTTTAGCGTGACTGATAGCCTCGACTAAATGCCGGATTGACTCAGTTACACTTACTCTTTTTTCATCGTTGCCAGCCTCAATTGTTTTTATTTCAGCTTGTGTAACATAATGTAAGCTTTTTTCGGCGTGTTGAAGGATTTGTTCCGCATGCGCTTTATGTGTTTTGGCCATCTCTGCATGCTTGATTGCTTCCAGCATGGAGTCAATTCCTGCAGGCTCGGTTTTAGTCGAATTTTCTAGCGCATAGATTCCGCTATTGAAAAAAAGCATTAGAATTCCGGCTGCTAAAATAGATAGTATATTTCTCATGGTATAAATACCTCATTGTCTGTTGATAAAAATAAAACATACACTGTTTCTTTAGCGCAGTCATGAATACCAGCACTAGCTCCTCTAGGCGTATCAATCAGTGCAGAATTTTTCAGCGTATTGTCCAAATTGTTTGTTAGCGTAATGACGCAACGAAGATTCTATTTTTCTGTAAATAACTAACGAACTAATTTTTGTTAGTTCTTAAATCACCTAATTAATCAATATTATTTATTTGGGGCCCTAAGCCTTTTGCATTTAATTCGGCCAACGCTTCCTGAGTTTTTCGCAGATGACCCAGCCCCATACCCTGCAATACATGATCAGCTTTTGTATATTGAATTTTACTATAGGTAGTGATTTCTACTCGATTTCCCCACGGATCAAGAAAATCAAGAAAAGGACCTCCTAAGAGTTTGACACCAATATGCTCAAGCGTCTGTTTCACTAGCTCTTTGTTGTCCACTGCTATTCCAAAATGACGCTTTTGATCGGGCTGCCTATTATCATTTTTTATAAAATTGATAAATTGATCTCCAAAATAAATGAAAGCCTGCATCTCATTTTTTTCATGAACTTCAAAATTTAAGAAATCGCCATAAAATTTTAACGCCTCCTCAATATTTCCAACTTCTAATGCCACATGGTTTATGCCTATTGCATATGCTTTCATAAATTTGCCTTTATCGTTAAATTTTTTCAGTCAACTTATCTCGAACAACGTATATGTTATCTAACGTAGAGATTGTAATTTTCCTATTCTCATCTGCATCGATAATAAGTTAGGTTCTTGATAACCGCAGGGATGACTAGCCTAAATTTTCCCCCGAAAGCCAGCTTTTGCAGAGTGTAAAACCATGCAGCGTACTTGTATATCTGCCAATATTTTTTCAGGCTTCGTTTGCTGCCATTTATATATTTTACGATAGATTAGTGTGTATGATAGCCCATGACTTTAATGATTTTCCACTTGAAGTCATGAATGTGGACATCTTCACTGGATAAAGGCATCGACAAGGCACCTTTCGATACCGGCGGCAGATCCAGATCGATATGATGTATTTTGGGGTCGTGCGACATGGTGGCAGGCATATCCATGTGATGATGGCCGTGGATGGGTTCCATGCTGACAACCAACTGGGTCACATGATAATTTTCATTGCCGTTGTAGATTGTGCCACTAAAAATCCCCCAGCCGAATCCGGCATCAATTTTCAGTTTCTGAATGGCTTCCGTAGGCAATTCGATCGAACGGGATTGTTTTGAGTCGGATTGTTGGCAACAGGGTGCGACGGCTGGAGATTCACCAGCCATCGCCGCATGTGAAACGACCAGCATTGCCAGCGATGACTGCACGAGAATATGCTTAATTGATTGAGATAGATTAGTCATTGAATATCCTTGACGCAGTAAAATTTAAACAGAGGTCAGGATTATAAATCAATGAGCGGATCTTATTGGAGCAGAAGATGTAGCTTTTGCCGAGGACACGCTCCGATTACGGATTCTAGTTAAAAATAATCAATTTGTAGTGGGCAGCTTCATCAAAGAACGTGGTATTAGGTTATCACTCTTTAATTCAAATGATCCGGTATATGTACCATTAATAGCGTATTCATAGGTTCCTGCAACTAAACCATAGACTTGCAATGGATGGAATATAAGGGATTCTTCGGCAGCACAAGGTCGTTTTTCCGGAAAGGGCTCCGTGTCGAAAGCCACGGTCACTTCGAATATCTCGGCATTCTGCCTTTCGCTGATGATGGGACTGTCACCACATGCAGAATAAAATTGACCTCTTATTTGAAGATAAACCTGAACGGGTAGGGATTCAGTGATAATCAAATCAACTTGTTTAATGCGGTCGCCAGCGATCGGAGGAACGGTAGTAACACGTTCTAGTCGCCATGCGTCAATAACCGGATCGAATTGCAGCGTCGCATTTCGGTACAGCCCCGGCTGGTTAAAAGTATCGATACGTGGTACAAACAGGGTGCCTAGATTATTATAAAAGGGGTATGGCTCTCCTGAATAAGCAACACCTTCCCGTGCGAGTAATTGTGTCGGTAAAATCAGGAATAGGCTTATGATTAAAGTAATCAGAAACGAAATTTTGCTTTTTTGCTGATTGGTCATTTGGATAACCCCTCTACTTTCTATCTTAAGCCTAATAGATTTAACAATGAATTGAAACGCTATAAATGTATGCTCAACTATTTTTGAGCGTGTGTTTGTTTTCCTACATGGTTACAAGAAATTGTTACCTTGCTACCGGGATGTATTGATCTTTTGATAAATCCAGTCATTAAGCAAAGCGCGAGCAGCGATAATAATTTCCGACGCAGTCATGCCCAGTGGACCGTGAATATGTTGCAGCAGGCTATCAGCGGCGGCACCATGCAAGTAAACCGCCAGCAACAGCGCATGATCCGGATTCAGGCCTTGTGCGATCAATGCGCCGATCATTCCCGCCAACACATCGCCGGTCCCGGCGGTGCTAAGTCCGGGGTTACCGCTGGTGTTTATGTGGCGTTCTCCATCGAGGAGGCAGCAAATACTGCCGGCGCCTTTCAATACTACGTAGCAATTGAATTGTTGTGAAATTTTATATGCGGCATCCATACGGTTGCTTTGTATGACATGAGTATCCGTTTTTAAAAGACGGGCGGCTTCAGCGGGGTGCGGAGTCAGGATGTTCGGAGCTTTACGTTGATTGAGTTTCGTGGCCAAATGCGGGTGTATGGCGATCAAATTCAATGCGTCGGCGTCCAGCACTAAGGTCCACTCGGTACTGAGTGCGCAATCCAACCAGGACAGCGCGTCCGGTTCGTCACCTAAACCGGGACCGACTACCAGACAATCTAACGATTTCAGTTTGCACAGCTCCGGGGGCGAGCGCAGCATTAATTCAGGCTGCAAAAAGTCAACGGGTGGAGCCAGTCGAGTCAGCAAACCGAGGTAGACGCGTCCTGCGCCAAGATGTAATGCTGATCGACCGGCAAGTAGCGCTGCGCCGACCATGCCGGTCGCGCCGCCCAGAATGGCGAGATTGCCGAACGTGCCTTTGTGGCTATTGGCACAGCGTGGAGCGGGCAGCAGTGATTGCGTCAGCTTTTTATTCAGCAACCAAGTGTGTGGCACAGGCGGTAAGGCGAGCGGAATATCCAGATCGCACAACACAACCGTGCCGCAGCACTCAGGTCCGAAGTTGGTGAACAAACCGGGTTTTAATCCGATGAATGTCACGGTGATGGTGGCGTGTATTGCGGCACCGTAAATGCAACCATCGTCGCTGCCTAAGCCGGATGGTATATCCAGCGACACGATGGGAACAAGCATCTGATTGACGCGATTCACCCATTGCCGGTATTTGCCTTCGATCGGGCGGTGTTTGGATTGATTCAGGCCGATGCCGAATAAGCCATCAATCACGACATCCCAGTGTTGATCGCCGGGGATGTCGGCGGAAATTTCGCCACCGCTGGCGAGCCAGGCTTGCATCGCCTGCTTGGCGTCGAACGGTATGTGGTCGCGGTCGCCGGTAAATGCCACAGTAACCGCGTGGCCCCATTCCCGCAGATAACGCGCTACAACAAAAGCATCGCCGCCGTTATTGCCCGGGCCGGCGAGTACCAATACAGAATGATGCGTGTGTTTAAGCAGCTGATCGCGAATGACTTGCGCAGCAGCCAAGCCGGCCTTTTCCATCAAATGGGGAGGGTCGGGCAGCATTGCCGCTCGATGTTCGATATCGCGTATTTGAGCAGTCAAAAAAACAGCATCAGCACTTATCATATTTGTCAGCATCGTCGGATGAGCAGCGATAAGTATATCTTCTCGTGTAAAATTGTAATCTTTAAATAACGGCTCGATATTCCCTGATGCTCCAATTTTGTGGTGGACGTGCGTTATCATCGTTTCGTCTGGAAAAATTACTCAAAGAAATTAACACGCTGGGCCTGCAAGTATCTTCGGTAGCTACCGAGTATTGGCATTTTTGTTCGATGACGCGGAATTTGCAGATTGTGGAATTCAACGCGCTGAGGAAGTTGCTCAACGACGACCCGACTCAGGAAAACAACCAGCATCCTGGCGAATTCTTTTTGGTGTTGCCGCGCCCAGGTACGATTTCCCCTTGGTCCAGTAAAGCGACGGATATTGCGCATCATTGCGGGTTAACTGCGGTTGAGCGCATCGAACGCGGTATTGCGTATTACATTCAATGCCATGAGCAGCTTTCAAATCAGGATAAAGATCGTCTCGTACTTTTATTGCATGACCGAATGACGGAAGCCGTGTTTGCTTCGTTTGACGATGCCGCCAGATTATTTCAGCATTTTGTACCGAAACCGCTCAACACGATTGATGTGCGGTATGGCGGTATCGAAGCGTTGCGTCAGGCGAATCAGGCCATGGGGCTGGCGCTATCAGCGGATGAAATTGAATATTTATTGCATCATTTCCAGTTGATGCAGCGTGATCCGACGGATGTTGAATTGATGATGTTCGCCCAAGCCAATTCCGAACATTGCCGCCATAAAATATTTAATGCGGATTGGATTGTGGACGGCAAAGCGCAGGATAAATCGCTGTTTGCGATGATACGCAATACCCATCAGGCGCATCCGCAAGGTACGCTAGTGGCTTATGCGGATAACGCCAGCGTCATCGAAGGTGCGGAAATTGCGCGTTTTTACCCAGGCGAACAGCAGGTTTATGGCTATGCCCAGGAACCAACGCACATTTTGATGAAAGTCGAAACGCACAACCATCCAACCGCCATTTCGCCGTTTCCCGGTGCGGCCACCGGTGTGGGCGGGGAAATCCGCGATGAAGGCGCAACCGGCCGCGGCGCCAAACCCCAAGCCGGGCTGTCTGGTTTTTCGGTATCCAATCTGAATATCCCCGGTTACACGCAGCCGTGGGAATACGATCGTTCTCATTCTGCCGACAACCTATCAACTTATGGCAAACCGGCACGCATTGCTTCGGCATTGCAGATCATGTTGGAAGGGCCGATTGGCGGGGCAGCGTTTAATAATGAATTCGGGCGACCCAACCTGGCGGGTTATTTTCGCACCTTCGAGGAGCGCGTTGCCGGAGAAATGCGCGGTTATCACAAACCGATCATGCTGGCGGGCGGCGTCGGGCAGATTTCCGATCAGCACGTGCGCAAGGAAAAATTTCCACCGGGTGCATTGCTGATTCAACTGGGCGGTCCGGGCATGCTGATCGGCTTGGGCGGTGGCGCAGCTTCCAGTATGGATACCGGCAGCAATACCGAAGCGCTGGATTTCGATTCGGTGCAGCGCGGTAATCCGGAAATGGAGCGGCGCGCGCAGGAAGTGATCGACCGGTGCTGGCAGTTGCAAAGAACCGGTGCTGATAATCCGATTTTATTCATTCATGACGTCGGTGCGGGCGGTTTATCCAATGCATTTCCAGAATTGGTACATGATTCAGGCAGAGGCGGGCGGTTCAATTTACGTGATATTCCGTCTGAAGAAACCAGCATGTCGCCAATGCAAATCTGGAGTAACGAAGCGCAGGAGCGTTATGTTCTGGCGATCAAACCGGAATCATTGGCGGTATTTCAAAGCATTTGTGAGCGTGAACGTTGTCCGTTTTCCGTCGTGGGCGAAGCCACTGCCGACGAACAATTGATCGTGACTGATCAGCAATCGACAACGCCGCCGGTGGATATGCCGCTGCCGGTATTGCTCGGTAAGCCGCCGAAAATGACGCGCGATGTGACGCACAATAACAGCATATTACCCGCCATTGATTTATCCGGTGTGAATCTGACCGAAGCCGCCTACCGGGTTTTGCGTTTGCCTGCGGTGGCTGATAAAACCTTTCTGATTGCCATCGGCGATCGCAGCGTCGGCGGATTATCGGTGCGCGATCAGATGGTCGGTCCGTGGCAGATTCCGGTCGCCGACGCTGCTGTCACCAGCATGGGTTATCAAACCTATCTGGGCGAAGCGTTTGCCATTGGGGAACGTACGCCATTGGCGCTGATTGATTCCCAAGCGGCGGCCCGTATGGCGGTGGGTGAAGCCATCACCAATATCGCGGCGGCACCGATTGCGGAGATCGGCAAAATCAAACTGTCCGCTAACTGGATGGCGGCAGCCGGCCATCCGGGCGAAGATGCCGGTTTATATGACGCGGTGCATAGTGTCGGTATGGATCTGTGTCCGCAGCTAGGAATCAGTATCCCGGTCGGAAAAGACTCGATGTCAATGAAGACAGTCTGGGAAGAAATCGATAAAAATACCCATGAAAAGATCCGCAAGGAAGTGACAGCGCCGTTGTCGTTGATCATTTCCGCATTTGCCAATGTCACCGATGTGCGCAGAGCGTTGACACCGCAATTGCGCACCGATTGCGGCGACACCGAATTGATCCTGATCGATCTGGGACAAGGACGGAATCGTTTGGGTGGCTCGGCGCTGGCGCAAGTGTATAAGCAAGTGGGCAATGAGGTGCCCAACATCGACGGCAAAGAAGGCGCGGACAGGCTTATGGCACTGTTTGCTGCGATCCAACAATTAAATCAGGAAAATAAATTGTTGGCATATCATGACCGCTCCGATGGCGGCTTGTTCGTGGCATTGTGCGAAATGGCTTTTGCTGGACATACCGGATTGACGGTGAATCTGGATCAGTTGTGTTTTGATGCGCACAGCAGCGATATCGACGGCTCTGAATTGCAGCCGGAGCAATTGGGCGGCAGGTTTATGGAGCGTCTGTTTGCGGTGCTGTTCAATGAAGAATTGGGTGCCGTGCTGCAAATTAACACCGCCCAGCACCACGACGTCATGCAGGTGTTAGCCGCAGCCGGGCTGCGCGATGTCAGCTTTGTGATCGGACGACTGAATGCAACCGATGAAATCCGCTTGATGCGCAATAACAAACCGGTGTTGGCGGAAAAGCGCGTAGATTTGCAGCGTGCTTGGTCGGAAACTACCTATCAGATGCAAAAACTGCGCGACAATCCAGCGTGTGCGCAACAGGAATACGATCGTATTCTCGATGTCGCAGATCCCGGTCTTCAAGTTGCACTGCGTTTTGATGCGAATGAGGATATCGCCGCGCCGTATATTCAAACCGGTGTGCGTCCCCGCATGGCGATTTTGCGCGAGCAAGGCGTCAACGGCCATGTGGAAATGGCGGCGGCGTTCGACCGGGCAGGTTTTACTGCGCTCGATGTGCACATGAGCGATATCATTGCAGGTCGCGTGTCGCTACAGGATTTCAAGGGATTTGTCGCATGTGGCGGTTTTTCCTATGGCGATGTGCTCGGCGCGGGCGAAGGCTGGGCCAAATCGATTTTATTCAATACGCGTGCGCGTGACGAATTCGAGGCTTTTTTTCAGCGCGGCGACACGCTCGCATTGGGTGTTTGCAACGGCTGCCAGATGATGAGCAATCTGCATGACATCATTCCCGGCGCCGAATCGTGGCCGCGTTTTAGGCGCAATGTGTCGGAACAGTTTGAAGCGCGTTTTGCCATGGTGGAAATACAACCCGGTCCATCGTTATTTTTTGACGGCATGGCAGGCAGCCGGATGCCGATCACGGTAGCCCACGGCGAGGGCAGGGTTGAATTTTCTGCTGACCAACCTGACAATAATGCCGCCGCATTGGTGACAGTACGTTTTGTGGACAATCACGGCCAGGTGACCGAACAGTATCCGTTTAATCCCAATGGGTCGCATCAGGGAATAACCGGATTAACCACGCCGGATGGGCGCTTTAATGTGCTGATGCCGCATCCGGAGCGGGTATTTCGGGTTACGCAGCATTCCTGGTATCCCGAGAGTTTGAAATCCGCTGCAACGGAAGATGGCCCCTGGATGCGCTTGTTCAGAAATGCCCGCAAATGGGTTGGATAGCCCGCGAATCAATTGACCCGTTAACAGGATAATCAAAAATGACGAATTTTAGTATAACCCGACGCAGCAGAATGTTGAGCTTGATCGTATTGCTACTGAGCCTATGCGGGAGTAACGCTTGGGCCACCGCGGTCAAGCCGGCGAAAAAACCAGTGCTTAATCAATGTGTAGCATTAGGGGATTGGGTTGTGCCGGGCTCCGGTCGGACGACGCAACAGGAGGTAATCGCACGCGCAGCAAAAGCATCGGTGGTACTGTTGGGTGAAACGCATATTAATGCCGATCATCACCGCTGGCAATTGCAAACACTGGCTGCCCTGTATGCGGTGCGCCCCAATATGGTCATCGGCTTTGAAATGTTTCCACGCCGCGTGCAAGCAGCGTTGGATCAATGGGTGGCCGGGCAGTTGAGCGAAAAAGAATTTCTCCGGGCTGCCGAGTGGAACCGGGTATGGAATACCGATGCTAATCTGTATCTGCCATTATTTCATTTCGCGCGCATGAATCGTATTCCGATGCGGGCGTTGAACATTGAAACGAATCTGCGCCGCCAGGTGGCGGAAAAGGGATTCTATGGCATTCCGGTGGAAGAACGCGAAGGCTTGACGCATCCTGCGGAGCCCAGCCAGGCGTATGTGGATTATTTGCTGCCGATTTATAAACAGCATGATCGCAAAGATAAGAAAACCGGCGAAATCTCCCAGGACGACGCTGACTTCAGACGTTTCATCGGCGGTCAACAATTGTGGGATCGTGCCATGGCGCAAATATTGCAACAGGCCGTGACGGCATCCACCGGCCCGGATAAGCCGCTGGTCGTGGGCGTTATGGGCACGGGCCATGTGCTGCACGGTTTTGGTGTCGCACATCAATTGCATGACCTGGGCGTCAGGAATGTTGCCGCATTATTGCCGTGGGACAGCGATAAATCCTGCAAAAACCTCGTGGCAGGCGTGGCGGATGCGGTATTCGGCGTGCTGCCGCATGTCTCCGAATCCTTCCGGCCACAATTCCAACGCCTGGGAATTCGCTACGAAATGGGTCGAGGTGGCGCCGTGGTGCTGCAGGTGGAAAAAGACAGCATCGCCGAAGCCGCTAAGTTGCAGGATTCCGATGTGATTATTGAAATGGCCGGACTGCCGCTCAAAGAGACCGAAGATGTGATCAATATCGTCAAACGTCAGTCGCCGGGAACCTGGTTGCCGCTAACCATCAAAAGAGACGAACAGGAATTACAAGTCATCGCCAAATTTCCTGCATTGAAACACTAACCCTTAGCCTTGTCGCATCAAACTATGACGGGACGTACATTCATCAAACTCTGTTGGTTTTTTTTATTGAACTGCGCTATGGCGCAATTTGCGTTCGCTGCGCCAGCGCATGGGCCTACTAAGGTTAACGAAATTGATTATGACATCACGGTGCGAATCGATCCGACTAACCGTACCTTCGAAGGAAAAAGCGTCATTACCGTCAAACGACCCAAGGAATTGCGCCTGCTGTTGGGCGCTGCCTTTGAAGTCACTCATGCACTTTTTAACGATGCGCCACTGGGCACTGGCCGCGAACGAAGCAATCAACCACATTCCTGGCACATACCGTTCAGTTTCACGCAAGAATATCAATTTGTGATTCACTGGCAGGGGAAATTGGCGCCGCTGGATGATACGCTCGATCATCAACAAACATTAGGCAGACCCATCGCTGTCAGCGGCGCAGCCGGCACGTTTCTGCCCGATGCGTCCGGCTGGTATCCACGTGTTGCGGGCGAACTGGCGCGCTATAAAGTCAAGCTGGAATTGCCTGCGGGGCAACGTGGCCTGGTGGCGGGTCGATTGACTGAAGAAAGTGAATCGCAACAAGGCTATCAAGCAGCGTTTGAATTTTCTCACCCAGCCGAAGGCATCGATTTAATGGCCGGACCGTATGTGGTTGAAACGCAGACACATCAGAGCATCAACCAGCGTCCCATTCAATTGCGTAGTTATTTCCATCCGCAAATCAGCGGTTTGTCAGCGGATTATCTGGATGCCGTGAAGCGCTATCTGAGAATGTATGAAGCATGGATCGGCGAATATCCGTACAGCGAATTCAGCGTGGTTTCCAGTCCGACGCCCACCGGCTTCGGCATGCCCACATTGACCTATCTTGGCATTAACGTACTGCAATTGCCGTTTATCCGCGATACCTCGCTCGGCCACGAAGTGCTGCACAATTGGTGGGGCAACGGCGTGTATCCGGATTACAGCAGCGGCAATTGGTCGGAAGGCCTGACCACGTTCATGGCCGACTACACGTATAAAGAACAGGAAAGCAGCGAGGCCGCGCGGGAAATGCGCCTGGGCTGGCTGCGTGATTTCGCCGCACTGCAATCGGGACAAGACGCACCGCTGACGGCATTTACTTCGCGTACCCACGGTGCGTCGAAGATTGTCGGTTATAACAAAGCCGCGATGTTTTTCTTGATGTTGCGGGATCAATTGGGCGATGAGGTTTTTCAGCGCGCATTGCAGGGACTGTGGGCGGTGCAACGTTTTAAAGTCACCTCCTGGCAACAATTGCAGAAAATGTTTGAAATCATTTCAGGACACGACCTGCAGCCTTTTTTCACGCAATGGTTGGATCGCAGCGGTGCGCCCACGATTGCGATCAGCGCGGCGAAAAGTATTCCGGCTGATTCCGGTCATGGACTGACGATTACACTGAAACAATCCGATCCGACCTATCGATTACAGGTGCCGATTGTCACCCAAAGCGAGCAGGGCACGCAAACTCACGTGCTCGATTTGCAACAGGAACAGCAGACTTTCACACTGACACTTCCGGAAAAACCCTTATCCGTTTCGCTCGATCCGGATCTGCGTTTGTTCCGTCAATTGGCGCCCGGCGAAGCACCGCCGATTCTGCGCGAAGTGATGGTCAACCCGTCGACACAGACTGTTCTGTTATCAGACAAAACCGAAGTGCGAAAAATCGCCGAGACGCTTGCCGGAAAATTGCAAGACCAGAAGCTACAAATCATGGCATCCAATGCACTGCTATCCGCAGCACCGACGCTTGTCATCGGCCTGCAACCCGAAGTCGATGCCTGGCTTGCCGCCAAGCAACTACCGGCCAGACCGGATGAAATCAACAAAAAGGGCAGCGCGCAAGCCTGGACGCTGGCACGCGCTGATGGCGCATCGCTCGCGATTATTTCCGCAAAAGATGCTGCATCGCTCGAAGCCCTGATCCGTCCACTGCCGCATTACGGGCGACAAAGCTATATCGCGTTTGATGGCCGGCAGGCGGTTGAGAAAGGTACCTGGCCGATGCGGGTGCAGCAGGTGGTGGTTGTGAGTGATAACTAAGCGCATGATTGTGAGGGGATTTTTTGGATACCTCGTGATTCTGGACTTGATCCCATTTTGTTACAAGTCCTGGAAGTAAAATAGTGAAACAGTAGTTCGTAATCTAGAAAAACAGGCATTTCAGGAAACTGGAATGTCTGTTTTTGTGTTTTTCATAATCTTCTTATAATGCCATCTGCTTTATCAATTACTTACAGTTACTAATAGAAAACTCTTTAACAAGATTAGGAGCAGCTGATCCAACGATGTTATAAGCAGCTTCTTTGAGTTGATTACTAAATTTTCCAAGAATAGAAACTTCTGTCAGACTTGTAATGATACTAGCTAGAACAATTTGTTCTGTTGCTGAGCCTTGTATCCAAGGTTCAGGCCGAACCCCTAACCTTTCTTTCCATGAATCATCTATCCATGGTTGAAAGTCAATACCTAAACGTTCTTTGAAAGAGCTTTGTACCCAAGGTTCGGGGTGAATTCCTAATACTTCATCAGTATCCCAAAGATCAGTAAGCTCTTCGACTGATTCGGAGAATAATTCTTTGCTAATACTATGTATAGAATCTCTACTCTTTGGGTCAGTAACTAATAAGCTTATATCTCTAAAAATCTGAGCTGTAGTCAAACGAACAAGGGGTAAATGAGGAAAAATAACGTCCCAAATCTCCTCTTTTTTGATTATTCCTGCATATAATAATATTTTCATCATCGATACCGATACCATTTTAATCTCCTAAATTGATTGAAATTTAAGAGTAGCAAATTAGAATATAGATAGATGTGTTAAAAATCACATAGCAAGTCACGGGGTCAGGTCGCGAATCTAGATTTGACCCTGTTTTTCCTGTTTTTATTTAAGCAAATATGCTACTGAATGGTCACAGAGATGACCGCAATCAAGATTAGCAGAGTCCTCACATCAGTATCCCGTTTTTTACCGCAATACTCGGCGGCAGCTCTTTTTCCCCCAGCATTTCAAGAAGATCGATTTCAATCGTGCGGCATAGGGAAAGCATGGGTATGTCAAAGCCCATGCCTTGGAATGGATTCTCCGAATAGTCTCCGACTAATTCCATCATCACATAAACCCAGCCGACTACCGTCGTGATAGGAATGGCGATAAAAATCCCTAGATCGTCAATCTCCAGTAAGGAAGGAATCATGCTAAAGGGAAAAAGGAAAATGAACATGCCTATAAAGTAGCGATTAATGTTCGCATACTGCCTGGGGAACGGAAATTTCTTGATGCGTTCGCATTTTCCCTGGTGTTCGTAACAGTGAGAAAGCACTTTCATTAATTCCATATGACCAAAATCATTAATTAGACCTTGTTCCCGCAATTTTGATAAATCTCTGGATTGCTCATTAATAATTTGCGCGGCTGTATTGGTATTCGCCATCAGTCTGTCATGTTCATCGGTGGGAAGAAATTTTTTCAATTCAATGCGCGCGACTTCTTCTTCAATCAGACCTAGGCCATATTTTTTCTGGTAGTACTTGGCTCTGTTTCCTGTATGTCCTGTTTGTCCAGCAAGCTCCCAGGAAGTGACTATCAAAAGTTGGCTTCTAAGCGCGTAAAGCCAGGCAATGTGTCTGTAAACGAGCCTTTGTTTTATTTGGTGGATAGTTTCATCGGATTGCTTATTTTGGGTAAATTGATTGGAGATATAGCCATCCACATACATTCCCCAGGTCCTGCTGCTATTGACGATGGCTCCCCAGATTATGCGAGCTTCCCACGTTCGAGAGTAAGCGCTATTGTTTTTAAAACCGATAAAAATAGCTACCGCAGTACCAATAATTGAAACAGGCAGCCACGGCAGTTGAAATGTGATGATCTTGAAGTAATACATTAAGGCGACCGCAGAAGACAGCATCAGGAGCCAGACAAGATGTAACCAGCTCCAGTCGAATAGGTTAGGGATAGAGATATTTCTTATAACAAACATCGATCTGCTCCATTATGTTTTTAATAGCCGTTGTTCTTCTGTGTGAGTTTCTGAATCGTCGCGGTTTTTCAGTACGGCAGATACATTCTCTTTGCAAATAATTTTTGAGAAATTATGCTGCTTCCATGCGAAAAATAAGTAGCCGTCAAAAGCCATGTTGATCAAGCGAACTGCAGTACCGCGATCGGCAGATTGTACAACAGCGCACGGCGTGCAGCATCAACCTGAAATCTGGTCAAATTCATTATTACGCATACTTAACCTATCTTGGAACTTAGTTAAATTTGCCACGACCAATAGATGGCGCCATCAAAAATACCTAACCCATGAGCGCTATTGTCTGCCGCATCATTGGGTAGAAAAAGAGTTCCATTTGGATATTGATTTAGGAAAAAAACTGAAAACTGTTCGTTTGTTGTTTCTGACAAAAAAATAGTACCATTAGTGGAGCGAGTATTTTAAGAGCGCTGCGTGCATCGGTCCAGCTGCACAAAATACACATCGCATTTGGATCGTTGCTTAAGCTTATTTCCTTACTCATAGATACAGGAAAGTTTAAGCAATATTTTTTCTAAATTTACCTCTCATCATTCTTTGGAGTTAACAACATGGAAAACACATTCAATATAAAGCCAGAAGACCTCAGTGAATTGCACAAAAAGTGGTATTGGTTTTTGATTGTTGGCATCATTTGTTTGGCTGGCGGGATTTTTTCCTTATACCAACCTTTCTTTGCAACATTAACTGTAGAAATGTTAACTGCTTGGGCATTCGTTTTTTCGGGTATCGCTAGCGTTGTTCAGGCATTCCAAACAGGACAGAAAGGAAGAGGCTGGATGATTGCGTCAGGTGTTTTATTGGTATTATTGGGTACCGTATTCATTCTCATGCCACTGGAAGGTATTCTCAGCCTGACGCTAGCTGTCGGAATGTTGCTGGTATTTTATGGCGTCATGCAAATTTCTTATGCATTTAAGCTTCGTCCTTCTCACGGCTGGGGCTGGGTACTTGTTAGTGGAATTATTTCTGTTCTGTTGGGTATTATTATTTTTGCTGAAATTGAAACATTAGCCGGTATTGCGCTTGGAACCCTGCTTGCTATTAATTTGATTATGAATGGAACCGCGCTTATATTTGCTTCCTGCGCGATCAAAAATAAGAAACAATAAAATTGTGATTTTCATTAGCGTTGTTTACATCTTTTTGAGAGGATGTAGACATGAATATACACAAAAGAACACGGTTAACCCCACTTAATCGTGAAGAGATCTGGCGACTCTATGGGACTAGGGAATGGACTGTTGTTGCTCTTTCACAGAGATTCCGAGTATCCCGGCCAACGATTTACAAAATGATTGATCGAGCGAGGAAACAGGAGTTTTCTCCCAGGAAATCGACCAACAAACGCTTCTTGCAAGCAAAGTATGGGATGAAGCGCTTGGCAAAGATTGAATCTTCTCTTGAGATCAAGAAAAAGCTTGTGGCCCGTCGCTATAATAAAAGCTACCCTGGTGAAATGGTTCATTTCGATACAAAACGCCTACCTTTGCTCAAAGGTGAGATCAGCACTCTGCCGAGAGATCACTTGTTTGTAGGCATCGATGATTTCTCACGGGAACTGTATGCCTCCATTCTTCCTGACAAAACACAAAATTCTGCAGCTACTTTCCTTGCGCAGGTTATCGAAGAATGCCCTTACACTATTGAGTGCGCCTATTCTGATAAGGGCACAGAATATAAAGGAACCCCTGATCACGCTTTTGTTGCCCTTTGCAAAACAAACAGTATCGGTCAGAAATTTACACGTGTCCGGCGTCCTCAAACTAATGGCAAGGCTGAGCGCGTAATTAAAACTATCTTGGAGATGTGGCATGAACAAACAGTCTTTACTTCACGAAAAGATCGTGAACTCAGCCTTGCCAGATTCGTTAACTTCTATAATACTGTGAAACCTCATAATGGAATATGCCTCTGAACGGTTTTCGGTATTCTCTGCCAAATTCTTTGAGATCAACGATATAGGGAGTTGAATCATGAGAGCACTGGAAACTAATTTGCTGGATTGGCAGAAACGGTATGGAACGGAAGAAGCCTGTGTGCAGGCGCTAGCGCAGCAACGCTGGCCGGAAGGGTTCCGTTGCCCGCGTTGCGGGCATGATCATGGCTATGTCATCAGTACGCGCCATTCCTGCGAGTGCTCCAAGTGCCATTACCAAACCTCGGTTACAGCGGGGACGCTGTTTCACTCCACCAATCTGCCGCTGACTAAATGGTTCTGGGCGATTTACCTGTCTGCCTCGGACAAGGGCGGCATTTCTGCCGTACGCCTTTCCAAACAAATCGAGGTTTCCTGGATTACGGCTTGCCGGATATTGCGCAAGATTCGCATTGCCATGGGACACAGGGATAGTATCTATCGGCTGCACGATCTGATTGAGATTGACGATGCTTTGGTGGGTGGTCGCCGCAGTGGCAAGCGAGGTCGCGGTGCCGAGGGGAAAACCCCAGTACTGGTGGCAATTGAGAACCGGAATAAGTGTGCCGGGTTTATCGTCATGCAACAGGTCTCTGCTGTTACTCATGAAACAGTAGCAAAGTTTGTTCAATGTCATCTCCCGCCCGGTCAGTTGGTGCGTAGCGATGCGCTGACTTCCCTGACGGCAATCGGCAAAACCCAGCATCATGCCGCACGGGTGACGCCGCCTGAGATGGCGGGCGAATGGCTGCCTTGGGTGCATATTGCCATCGGCAACCTCAAGGCATTTCTGTTGGGCACTTATCACGGTGTATCGTCCAGGTATCTGCAGGAATATCTCAATGAGTTCTGCTACCGCTTCAACCGGCGTATGTCGGAGGCCGAATTACCGCTACGCCTTCTCAATGCTTGCCTGACGCACACTCAGATCAAACTGAAAATAGTATAGAAGCATAAAAAAGAATGACAGGCGATATGGGTGATATCGCTATCGATTATGAATATTCTGTTAACGATGAAGATACAATGAGTCAATCATAATGCATTTGTAACAACACAATATTGAGAGGGGGAAAACAATGTCAGGGCAGGGATCGGGTGGAAATGTACTTGCAGCGGTTTGTAGTTTTTTTATTCCTGGTTTAGGGCAACTGGTGCAAGGGCGGATATTAGCGGCAGTTTTGTTTTTTGCCATCGCTGGGGTAGGTTATTTTTTCGCGGTACTGATTATTCCTGCTGTCATTGGCGGAATTTTTCATCTGTGGTCGATTATTGATGCAGCAAGGTTTATTGGCGCTGATTAGATTGGTTTTAGTGTATCAACAACTATCATTTATTTTGTTGACCAGCGATGTGTTCTTGCCATGACTGCACTGCCATTTTAAATGTAGCTAGTGGAATTGACTCAAGCTTACCGTCTTCTTCTGCAAAATCCTCTTCAATTTCGACATAATCCGGGAATAATCGCAGACAGTATGCATTGCCGATTCGCTCCCATTCAGGCAGTTGTCCGGAGTGAACAGCATGTATTTTCTGTAGCAGTTCACTCGCATCTTCCGAGCTTCTTTGTATGTCGATCGTCAAATAGGCAATGATCAGACGATGCGTGGATTCATCGGGATGGTGCCCTGGCCAGGTAAAAGGATGGTTGCTCATTCGAAAATTGGAAATGCGGTATTGATTTTGCCTTGCTTGGCGGGTGCAAAGCCGATGGTAAAGAGTTTCCCATCGTTGCTGCAGTATTGCAGATTGTCGTCCTGATTCGTTGTAGGTTTGCTCTCAGGTTTGTTTTTGCCGCATTGTGTCCAATCGGGAGAACCGGGTGGACACGCAGCACCAGCGTTTGCCGTTGCATGACTGATGGAATTTAACACTTGCGCGACGGTGCAATGGTCCGGAAACATGGATGAGAATTTATTTTTATCCGGATGGTTTTTATATGACCAACGACTGGTATAAATACCCGCTGCATTGGGTTTGCTTTGGACGGTCAGTTGTGCGACGGTCGAGGGATTATTGCCATCAGGTCGTGAATGAAAACCCTTGGGGCGATTGTGACGCCATTCACCACAAAAAATATGCTGTTGATTAATTTTTAGTCCATTATTCAATGTCGCCCAATGTGGCAGCGATGCGCAATCAATCTGGGCGAATACTGGCGCTGGTATGAACATAAGCAGGTATAAAAATACTTTCAATGTATGTCGGATTTGCAAATAATTCATGCTTTTTTCTTTTTCCCAGTTGCCAATGTATTAGAAGATAAAAAAATGTAACAGGCGGTTATCAGATAAAATTCAGCGTTTATTCAATAGCCGCATCATATTCTTATTTAATTATTTTTACATGTCATCTAAACATACTGCACAAAAAGTTGGTTTTATTTCACTAGGTTGCCCAAAAGCGTTGGTGGATTCCGAGCAAATTCTGACACAGTTGCGCGCGGAAGGTTATGAAATATCACCTTCGTACGAAGACGCCGATCTGGTTGTTGTTAATACATGCGGATTTATCGATAGCGCGGTGGAAGAATCGCTGGATGCTATTGGCGAAGCGCTGGCTGAAAACGGTAAAGTCATTGTCACGGGTTGCTTGGGCGCCAAAGAGGATGGCGATGTCGTTAAAAAAGCCCACCCGCAAGTGCTGGCGGTTACCGGACCGCACGCGTTGCCGGAAGTGATGTCCGCGATTCACACGCATTTGCCGCAGCCGCACGATCCCTATACCAGTCTGATACCGCCCCAGGGAATCCGATTGACGCCCAAGCATTACGCCTATATCAAAATCTCCGAGGGCTGCAATCATCGCTGTACATTTTGTATTATTCCTTCGATGCGCGGTGATCTGGTGAGCCGACCGATTCATCAGGTGATGCAGGAAGCGGAACATCTCGTCAATGCCGGCGTTAAAGAACTGTTGATTATTTCGCAAGATACCAGTGCGTATGGTGTTGACGTCAAATATCGCACCGGTTTCTGGCAAGGCAGACCGGTTAAAACCCGGTTGACTGAACTTGCGCAAGCGCTGGGCACATTAGGGGTGTGGGTGCGTTTGCATTATGTTTATCCCTATCCGCATGTGGATGAGGTGATTCCATTGATGGCGGAAGGCAAAATACTGCCTTATCTGGATGTGCCGTTTCAGCACGCTAATGCACGTATCCTGAAAGCCATGAAGCGTCCGGCCAATGCTGAGAATAATCTGGCGCGCATTCAGCAATGGCGCCAAGTCTGTCCTGATATTACTTTGCGCAGTACCTTTATCGTGGGGTTTCCGGGAGAAACTGAAGCGGAGTTTGAAGAATTATTAACCTTCTTGCGAGAAGCGCAATTGGATCGCGTGGGATGTTTTGCTTATTCGCCGGTAGCGGGTGCAACGGCCAATCAGTTATCCGATCCTGTGCCGGAGGATATTAAGGAAGATCGTCGCGCGCGTTTTATGCAACTGCAGGAAGAAATCAGTCGTCAACGTTTGGCTGCGAAAATAGGCAAAAGGATGACCGTGATGATTGATGAATTGACTGAAGATGGCGTGGTTGCCAGGAGTAGTGCGGATGCGCCGGAAATTGATGGCTTGGTATACGTGGATCAAGTGACGCATGGTCAGCCGGGTGATTTCATTGAGGTTGAGATTGTGGATTCGGATACGCACGATCTTTTCGCTACGCCGATTAACGCGTAACGTATTCATTGTTTTCGCAGCCTTCCCTATATTGCCATGCAGCGCCGTTGGGATATTTTCTGCCGAGTTGTCGATAATTTTGGTGATATCGGCGTCTGCTGGCGCCTAGCCAGACAATTAACGCATGAACATCACCACAGTGTGCGGTTATGGGTCGATGATCTGGCCAGTTTTGCTTGTATAACGCCGGCTGTCGATCCAAACACACCATATCAAGTAGTACACGATGTTGAGATTGGTCACTGGCGGGAAGTATTTATTGCCGTTGAGCCTGCAGAGGTGGTGATTGAAGCGTTTGCTTGCGAGTTGCCGGCTGTTTATGTGGCGGCATTGTTGCAGAAAATAGAACAACCTGTCTGGATCAACCTGGAATATCTCAGTGCCGAACCTTGGGTTGCGCAATATCACGCGTTGCCGTCACCGCATCCACGTTTTTCCTTAACCAAGACATTCTTTTTCCCCGGTTTTGTACAAGGCACTGGTGGGTTGCTACGTGAAAGGGATTTAATCGCCCAAAGGGAAATTTTTAACACGGCAGCGGAGCATGCATTTTTGCAACGCCAGGGCTTGTCCGAACGTAGCGCTGATGAAATACGTATTTCACTATTTTGTTACGACACGGCGCCAGTCGAAAAGCTGATCCAATTATTGTCAGAATCGATAGTGCCGGTTTTGTTAATCGTGCCGCAGGGGAAGGTGGCTGAGAGCATCAAGGCATCATTTGCATGTGAAACGGCATTGATGATGCATGGGCAACTAACCGTGCAGATCATTCCGTTTCTGGAACAGACTGATTATGATCGGCTACTTTGGAGCTGCGATGTTAATTTTGTGCGCGGTGAAGACTCTTTCGTACGCGCTCAGTGGGGAACGAATCCTTTTATCTGGAATATTTATCCGCAAACGGAGAGCGCGCACTGGAAAAAACTGGATGCGTTTCTTGCGTTATATACCGTCGGCATGTCGATCGAAATGGCTGCGGCAGTGCACGAAATGTGGCAATGCTGGAATGGCAGGGGTGAAGTCAATAGCGCAGTCTGGATGAACTTCTTATCCTTCCGCAAGTCGCTTGCGCACCATAATAAAAACTGGGTTAAGCAATTACTGGAACAGAATGATTTGACATCCAGTCTGGTGCAGCTTGCTGAAAATCGGCTATAATCCGCTGCTTATAAATTTGGTGTTAGGTTTTATTCAACAACATCAGTCTTTGCTTTTAACTAAAATTTTGGAATTGAACTATGAAAACCGCAATGGAACTACGCTCAGGTAACGTCGTAATGGTTGGTAATGATCCCATGGTCGTGCAGCGGGCGGAATTTACCAAATCTGGCCGTAATGCATCGGTGGTCAAAATGAAACTTAAAAACTTATTTTCCAGTACGACGACCGAGAGTGTTTATAAAGCCGATGAAAAATTCGAACTGGTTGTACTGGATCGCAAAGACTGCACGTACAGCTATTTTGCCGATCCGCTGTATGTTTTTATGGATGTCGACTATAACCAGGTTGAAGTGGAAGCTGATAACATGGCGGATGTGTTGAATTACCTGGTGGATGGCATGGAAGATGTTTGCCAAGTAACCTTTTATGATGGCAAAGCGATTTCCGTTGAATTACCCAACACGATTGTGCGCGAAGTTGAATACACAGAGCCTGCGGTAAGAGGGGATACCACGGGAAAAATCATGAAACCGGCGCGGCTGGTTGGAACAGGATTTGAAATCCCGGTGGCTGGTTTTGTGGAAATTGGCGACAAGATTGAGATCGATCCGCATAACAATGAATTCAGGAAACGGGTTTGATGTTCATGCGAATCTAAAAAAAGCGGCGTTGGCCGCTTTTTTATTGGATCATCAGTAAGCGCAAATGCTTCCACGCATTTTGTGGCTGTATTTAGCTTTTTCCGAATAAATTCTCGAGTGCGGCTGATAGCTGAGTAAATTTGAATTCAAAGCCGTATATTTGCAGCAACTGGGTGGGTACGACGCGATAGCTGTTGAGCGCCAGCGCAGCGGCTTCTCCTAATGCCAGTTTCAGAATAAAAGCCGGGGTTGGAAAGAATGCGGGCCGATGGAGCGCTTTGCCGAGTGCGGTCGCAAAGTCTTTGTAGCGTACCGGACTGGGTGAAACGACATTCACTGCACCGTGATAACGCGTATCCACAGCAGCGGCTACATACGCTGAAACCAAATCGTGAACATGAATCCACGGCAACCATTGACGCCCATCGCCGACAGGTCCGCCTAATCCCAGCTTGAAAATGGGCAAGAGTTTTGCCAGCATACCGCCATCGCCCAATACGATACCGGTACGCATGCTGACCCGGCGTATCCCTTTGCTTTCAATCGCCGCGGCTTCTTTTTCCCAGTCATGACAGATGGTTTGCATGAAATTGCCATGATCGGGCGCCACATAGGATTCATCATAAATTTCATCGCCCTGGCCAGGATAAATGCCGATCGCTGAAGCGCAGATAAAGCATTCCAGACTGGGAGGCGCTGCTGCCACCAACTTACGGGTGCTTACAATGCGCGAATCGTAGATCTCGCGTTTGCGCTGGTCTGTCCACCGGCCATTACCCAGATTTTCACCCATCAAATGAATGATTACCTGGATATCTTCCAGCGCCTCGGTGGGCACTTCCGCTGTGGCATAATCCCAATCATATGCTGGCACCCCCAAACTTTGGCTAGCTCGCACAGCATTCCGGCTCAGTACCTTGATTGTATGACGATCTTGCTTTAGACGCTGCACAAGGTGCCGACCAACGAAACCTGTCGCGCCAGTCATGAGTATGTTCATTTTTCTATGCTCATTTGAAAACTGATCGGTTAATAATCAGCAATACCTCGTATTTTTTGTAAGCAGGCTATCCTCAGTGTGTGCTTTTCAGTCAAAATAGTAAATAAATTTACGTTATGGTGGCATTCCAATGGGTTTGCAGCAATGGGCGTATTTCTCGCTTAAAGTGGTAAACTCTTGGTGATACTGAGGGATTGGTTAAAACCGGATTTGCGCATATTTTCAATTGCCACCTCAAGAAAGAAGATTCACAATGACTAAAACTTGCCGAGTTCATGCTCACTAGCATTGATTACGTGTTGGAGGAATTTTTCTATGTTGATTTTAAAATTATTCATTATTTTTCTTACCTTAATTCATATTAATCCGGCGCTTGCTGATGCTTCCACAGGAACATGGGCAGTGGTTGCGCCGACGCCGACGCCGCGCACAGAGGTAGTTGCAGCCGCCATTGACGGTAAAATTTATGTGGCGGGAGGTTTTGATAAACCCAATTTAAACAATGCCTTGAAATTTGCCATCAGTAGCGAAGTGCAGGTATACGATACTGCTACAGATTCCTGGTCGCTCACTACGCCGCTGCCAGAAGGTCGGCATCATACGGGAATTGCCGCAATTGACGGGTTGTTGTATGTCGTGGGCGGGTTTGCAAAATCTTATTTGTCCGTCTGGCATGCGGTTGCCACCGTGTATCAATATAATCCCGCGACTCAAGAATGGCGCGAACTGGCACCGATGCCAACTGCACGCGGCGCGCTCGGTGTTGCGGTGTATCAGAATCGCTTATATGCAATTGGCGGGTATGATGGCGAACACAATTCCGGTGTCGTGGAAATTTTTGATCCGCAAACGAATACCTGGTCGTCTGGCGCCGCTATGCCGACGCCACGCGACCATCTGGCAGTCGTAGCGACTGGAGATCGGATTTATGCCATCGGCGGTCGGCCTAAACTGGATTATCATCGCAATATGGGGACTGTCGAAGAATATGATCCGGGCACGAATCAATGGCGCTCACGCGCACATCTACCAACGCCTCGTAGCGGCATTGCCGCCGGCGCCATCAACGATTGGATTTATGTCGTCGGCGGTGAAGCGAAAGAGGGTACCTTTGCCACCAATGAAGCCTATCATCCTGGCACTGATCAGTGGCGCACCATGGCTTCGATGCCTACCGCGCGCCATGGATTGGGGGCAGCTGTCGTTGCCGGACGCCTGTACGTAATCAGCGGTGGCCCGACGCCGGGCGGTTCTTTCAGCCAGGTCAATGAAGTCTTTACACCACCCGCGGTTAAATAAGCTTGGAAACTTCGGCTGACCGGTTCAATCCGCGGCAACAATCATTGAGTTTCAGCGCTTGATCAAAAGGGGCTGATAATGAAGGAAGAAAAGCAAAAGATCACTGTCTATTATGATGGCGCATGCCCCAGTTGCATCAAGGATCGGAAAAACTATGAGAAGCTGGCGGGGAAAAGTGGAGAAGACGTCTGCTGGTTCGATATCAGCGGACAGGATGCTCATCTGCGCGACATCGGTATTGATCCTCAAAAAGCCTTATCTGAATTACATGTTCGCGATGAACATCAACAGATAGTTTCCGAATTCGATGCTTATATCTTATTGATGTCGCGGGTATTCCTACTAAAACCACTGGCCTGGCTGATCGGTCTGCCAGTGATTCGACCATTGCTGGCATCGCTCTACCACAAGATGGTCAATCGCCGCTTGAAAAGAAGCGGGCGCTTGTAATGAGAGAATGACAAAGAGTCTGGTTATACAGGCATTATTTCGTGCAACTGCAAGTAAATATCTGGACAAGGGGCTATTTGCTCTTTCCCATTAAGGTAGCCAATACTGTGCACATGATTATCAAAATTTATTGAAACAGTTTGGCATGATCGCTTCCATGAGCCGTAAAAGTGACTGCTATGATAATGCGCCGATGGAAAGCTTCTGGGGGATACTTAAAACCGAACTGGTGCATCATCGGAGATTCAAAACGCGGCAGCAAGCCATTGCCGAGATTACCGAATATGTCGAGATCTTCTATAACCGGCTGCGTAAGCAAGAAAGATTAGGTTATCTGTCACAAGTACAATTTACTCAACAGTATTGCACAAATTTGGCCGTAGCTTAAACGCATGGACTCCATTTTTGACAGCACACCTCAAAAATGTTTCTTCTAATTGCCAGAAATCCTTTTCACCTTTAAGTTGAATCAGATATTTGATCGTTCAGCAGCATATTTGCCTAAACATCCGGTTTGTATATAATGAGCTTTAGAAAAAAAGGGCGTTTATTTTTCCTATACGGTGAATAACTGTTATTTCGAGCATAGCGAGAAATCTTAATGTTAATTCCACAAAATTCCTCATGCCGTTCGGAATGACAAATGCTCGCGGTTTCTGGGATTCTTCAAAAGATGAGAGTTTCTAGGGATGTTTCAGTCTGGATTTGTCCCGTACTTGACTCAAAAAACGGGATTTGTTTTCTATAGACTTATAAAACCTATTTGTGAGTCTAAGTAAGTTTGGTATGACGACAGCTGAGTCGGTAAAATTGGCTTAAAGCGTGAGGAGATACAAATGCCAAGATTTTTAAAGCAAAACGGACAATCGGTTTACATTGATGGCTTTCATCTCTTAGCCTTGTGTCAGAAACTCGTGCGCGAAACTCAAGAAGCCCCGCCAAACGGTAGCGGGACTGCAGATGTACCCTACGTGATGACAACTCCATCGAACTGGATCGCACGTTGGCGTGCCTCCAACAGGGAAGCAGAAAAATACTACAAACTAGCGGGTCGGCTCATTCTCAAGAATCGTATTTTGTATGTCAGTGACATTGGGCCTGCTTACCTAAAAGGAATCGACCGGATAAACTCCGTTGACAAGGCTAAAGCCCGGTATTTGAAAGACACAAGATCAACGGATGGTCCAATTTTGCCTGTTGCAAATTTCAACGATACTGCTAAAGAAAAATGGTTAAAGCAAAACACCATGAAAGATCCAACTTACCGTTCTGGTGCACAAAAAATCGTAGATCCAGGTTTGATTTATGAAGATAGTGCCAGAACTGTTGAGCAGATGGGTGGTGGGCGGCCAACATCGTGGAGAGAGATAAGGTATTCGCCAATCATAGCCAAAGCTATTCGTACACTGTTGCGTGGTGATAAACTCGAATTGGTTAACAGCGATGGGAAATACGATCGTGATTACTCTCGTATACAGTCTATGTTACCGGTTTTTACGATGGCTATCTTCCACTCTGAGCCAGCCCGAAATGAGCGCGCCTGGCCGATTAATCTCATGCTACTCGATCTCGCCGAGGCTCAAACCGCCAACTTTACCTGGGATGCTATCCTCTGGCACCCTGAAGCAATTAACCCAGTTCCCGGGCAGGTTACGGTCCATGTTGTCGGTCCGATGGGCAGGACATCGGCTGAACGTACTATTGTCAATATAGGAGATAAAGACAAACTTCACCTTGTCGGTGGCATTTTACCTGCGAGCCCCACGGCTGGCGGTGAGCGTGGTAAGCCGTCTCTATACGAGAGCCCAACGCCTCTTAGTCCGGCGGCTATGGCGCACGGCGCGGTGCAAAAGCAGGGTGTTTTCCTAAAAAACATACCCTTTGACTATATCCATCAAAAGGAAATTGATGTGCTTCTGAAGTGGTTGTTACGTTTTACAGATGTCAGGCAGCATTGGTCTCCATTTGATGGTGATACTGTTCCAGAGACTCAGGTAATTACCTCGCGAGATGTTCTTGCAGCATACAATCTCGATTTTCAAACAAACGCAACCTTGAATGTCATCAAAAATAAAATTTCTTCTCGCTGTTCATCCTTTAACTATATGGTATAGCCCAAGGTTGGGATGACTTTAGAAATCCCAATATCTACTCCATAAAAGTAATCAACAAATTGACTGAGGTATGCTGATTTTCATGGAGTCCGAAGTTTCATAAAATGAAGACATGAAATGGAGGATGAAGCTGGAATCATCGCGTACCCAATATAATCAGGAATTTCGGAAGGAATCAGTTAAGTTTTTAAAAGAAAGTGGATTGGCTCTGGTTGAAACTGCGAAACGACTGTCGTTACCCTACGGTCTGATTGAGTGGATGCTCTGAGCTATTGGGTTGCGCTCATGTGTCGGGTACTTGATGTTTCTGAGAGCGGCTTTCACGCAAGCAAAGCACGCCCACCTTGTGAACATGATAATAAATGCATCAATGACAATCCATACAAATACCACTAAAAAGTATGTTTACTTTATCCGACTTGACCGAGAACGCAAAGGAATTTTTTGAAGCTAAGCTTTGCCCTGATTGATCCAGTGAAGTTAATCGCGGCCTAGCTGGCAATGACTTGTATATCAGGCTCGATGGTTTTTAGCATATTTTCAATGCCTCGAAGTGTGCCCGATATCGAACTGGGACAGGTGCCGCAGGCGCCTTGGTAATGGATACGCAAGATGTTGCCTTCGAGTCCTAAGATATGTAAATCGCCACCATCGTGCTGCAGGTAGGGACGTACTTCATCATCCAACAGAACATTGATTCTTTCCAGGCGTAATTGATCTTCCGGGCTTAGGTCGGAGAGCGCGTTGCTAGCGGCAGCGACCGTCTCAGCGGATTGCGCTGAAGCGGCGGGTGCTGCGCGGATGGGATCGGCGATTTCACGCGCCAGGTCTTGCCAGTTGGCATCGCCATCCTGGGTGACGGTGATCCATTGGTCAATGTAAAACACGTTGGTGACATGGTCGATATCAAAGAGCGCAGACGCCAGTGGGTCGTCTTTGGCGGCCTCGGCATTGTCGTACGATCGCGCAACTCCCCAAGTTAATGGTTCTTTGAGGATGAACTTTAAAGCGTTTTTATTCGGTGTTCCTTCAATATCAGCAATTTTTGGCATTTTAGTTTTAGCACTGAATTATGAAATAGTTATTTACATATAAGACTGAATGGATAAGTAGATATGCGTAAATCCAATATTGGGTATTATTTTTCCTAACCTAGGAGTTACCGGGTATTACCGTCTGTACCGGATCGTTATTGGCCTCAGTCGATGCGTTGACGATAGAGTTGAGCGCGGCATGCAGGGTATGCCACGGTAAAATCGCACATTTGACGCGCGTTGGCAGATCGCGTATGCCGGAGAAAACCGTTAAGCGCCCAAGGTGGTGCGGATGATTAATATCCAATTTTCCGGTAGCCAGTTCACGAAATTCATGAATCAATGTTTCTGCATCCAGGCGGGATTTTCCCTTCACTGCAGTTGTCATCATCGAAGCGGATGCCTTACAGATAGCACAGGATTCGCCCTGAAATGCGATGTTATTGATTTGATCAGCTTCAAGCTGCAATGTGATGTCCAGGCGATCGCCGCATAGCGGGTTATGGCCTACTGCATGGTGACTGGCGTAATCCAGCTTGCCATAATTACGCGGTTTTCGGTTATGGTCGAGTATGACTTCCTGGTAGAGTGAATTGGTGTGCATTATAAAAAAACCTTTTGAACAGTTTTAATGCCGGCGACTAAGGCGTCTACTTCTGTTTTTTTATTGTAAAAGGCGAATGAGGCTCGGGAAGTAGCCGGGACATTAAAACGCTGCATGACAGGTTGTGCGCAATGGTGTCCGGTACGAATTGCAACGCCTTCCTGATTAAGGATGGTGCCGATATCATGCGGATGAATGCCATCGACGGTGAAGGAAATGACCGCTGTTTTTTCTGCCGCTGTGCCAATGATTCTGACACCTGGAATCGCATTCAGACATGCCGTTGCGTAATCAAGCAGGGTGGATTCATAGGCAGCGATATTCTCGATGCCAATTGCCGTCAAATAATCAACGGCAGCGCCAAAACCAATAGCGGCGGCGATAGGTGGCGTACCGGCCTCGAATTTATGCGGAATGGAATTGTAGATCGTTTCTTCAAAAGTGACGGAAGCAATCATATCGCCACCGCCTTTAAAGGGCTGCATGGCTTCCAGTAAAGCAGCTTTGCCATAGAGTATGCCTACTCCGGTTGGGCCGCAGAGTTTATGCGCAGAAAATGTGTAGAAATCGCAATCCAGTGCTTGTACATCAATCACAATATGTGGTGCTGCCTGCGCGCCATCGATCAGAACGGGAACGCCGTGCTGGTGAGCAAAATCAATCATGCGTTTGATGGGATTGATGGTGCCGAGCGCATTCGATACATGAATTAAGCCAACAAACTTGGTGCGTTCATTGAACAATTTCTCATATTCATCAATTTCCACTTCACCTTTATCGTTGATCGGGGCAACGCGAATTTTTGCACCTTTTTCATTTGCCAGCATCTGCCACGGTACGATATTGGAATGATGTTCCATAGTGGTCAGAATAATTTCATCGCCAGCTTTGATAAATTTACGTCCATAGCCGTACATGACCAAATTGATGGAATCGGTTGTGCCGCTGGTAAAAATGACTTCCCTGTCTTCGCGCGCATTGATGAATTGTTGCAGTGTGCAACGCGCATTGTGATACTCCAGTGTGGCCACTTCGGATAAATAATGGACTGCACGATTGATATTGGCATGCTGCGTGGTTTGATAGCGCACCAGACGATCGATGACTTGCTGCGGCATTTGACTGGATGCAGCATTGTCGAGAAAAACAAGCGGCTTGCCATCGATTTTGAGTTTAAGAATCGGAAAATCGGCGCGAATCTTTTCCCAATTAAAATCGGCAGATATTTCAGATTTTAGAGAAGCATTAACTGGATTCATGATTAGTTACTCTGGGTTTGATTAAGAACAGTTTGTTCCAATTGCTGCCTGAGCGAAGTAACCGGGATACGGCTGATGATTTCTGCACCAAACGCGTAAGTTAATAAATTGCGCGCGGCTACTTCTGATAAGCCACGGCTTTGCAAGTAGAAGACCTCTTCTTGATCCAATTGTCCGACTGTTGCGCCGTGTGCGCATTTAACGTCATCGGCAAAAATTTCCAATTGCGGCTTAGTATCCACCCGCGCTGTTTGGCTGAGTAACAGGTTGCGACTGGATTGCGATGAGTTGGTATGCTGCGCGTGCGGACGCACCATAATTTTTCCATTAAACACGGCATGCGCAGCGTCACCGACGATGCATTTATGCTGTTGCCGGCTGGTACCATTAGGTTTGAGATGGTCGATACCGGTGTGCGTATCGGCCAATTGACGACCCGCAATCAGCGTTAATCCGTCAATAGTACATTCTGCCGCTTCATCCGTTAATCCAACATCCAGATTGTAGCGAGAAATCTGCGATCCCAGTGCGATGCTGACAGATTGATAATTGCTGGCATGAGCCAGCGACACTGCACAATTTGCCAAATGAAAAGCTTGCGTGCTCTCGCGTTGAATGCGAATGTGCTTGGCATGCGCATTAGCAGCCAGACTGACTTCTGTCACTGAGTTAGTGACATAGGCCCCTTGCTGAAGCGCTACATAGTCTTCAATCAGCGTTACATTGCTTCCGGTTTCGCCAATCAATAAACAGCGTGGATAGCTGGTGACTTCATTTTGGGTGGCAATGAATAACAGATGAATGGGTTCAGCAATGGCGGTATTCTTCGGAATCCATATCAATGCGCCGTCCCGCAGGAATGCTGTGTTTAATGCGGTAAATACATTGTCGTCAAATTTGGCGTATTGTCCCAAGTGGGACTCCAGAATCGCTGCATGCGTGGATACGAATGCTGGCAAGTTACCGATCACAAGTGCTGCGGAGTCGATAATGGTTGATAATTGCGATGAATAGTGACCATCAACAAACACCAAGCGGTTTTTTGCTTCTTTCACGCATAGATGCTCAATATCCTGTACTGTCAGGTTACTGTCAGGTTGTGACGGTTGGAAGGGCAGGTCAGTTAATGATGAAATGTCCGTAAAGCGCCATTCTTCATCGCGTTTAGTGGGTAGTCTTTGCGTACTGACACGATCAATGGCTCGAGCGCGTAATTGACTCAGCCAAGATAGTGATTCGGTGGATTTTGTCGACCATGATTTAAGCAAACACTCCAGGTAGTTGGTATGGGTTATTTCACTCATGCGATGGCCCTGTCAACGGATTGTTTATTTGTACCGATCCAGTCATAACCCCGTGTTTCCAGCTCCAGTGCCAACTCCTTACCACCCGTCATGACGATACGGCCTGCCTGCATGACATGCACAAAATCGGGTACGATATAATCCAACAGGCGTTGGTAATGCGTTACCAGAATCGTTGCGTTGTTTGGGTTGGCAATTTGATTGACGCCATTGGCCACAATTTTAAGTGCGTCAATGTCCAATCCTGAATCGGTTTCATCCAGAATGCTGAGTTTGGGTTCCAGTAATGCCATTTGCAAAATTTCATTACGTTTTTTTTCGCCGCCGGAAAAGCCTTCATTGACACTGCGATCCAGGAAATCAGGCTTCATGTCCAATAATTTCATTTTTTCACGCACAAAATCATCAAACTCAAGCGGATCCAGCTCCTCTTTGCCACGTTGTCCTTGCACGGTATTGTAGGCGAGGCGAAGAAATTGTGTGTTAGCGACACCAGGAATTTCAATAGGATATTGGAAAGCCAAAAATAACCCGGCGCGAGCGCGTTCTTCGGGAGGCAATTCCAATAGGTTTTTACCTTCAAATTGAATCGATCCTGCGGTGACTTCATACGCTGAATGACCGGCGAGTATCTTTGCAAAAGTGCTTTTTCCAGATCCATTGAGACCCATGATGGCGTGTATTTCTCCGCTCTTAACCGTGAGATCAATGCCTTTCAGAATTTCTGTACCGCTGATGCTGGCGCGCAGCCCTTGAACAGAAAGAATAGTGGTACTGTTTTTATCAATCATCCGACACTTCCTTCCAACTTGAAGCTCAAAAGTTTTGTGGCTTCAACCGCAAATTCCATTGGTAGTTGTTGAAATACATCTTTACAAAACCCATTAATAATCATTGAAACTGCTTCCTCTGCATCAATGCCGCGTTGAGAGAAATAAAAAAGCTGATCTTCACCAATTTTGGAAGTCGATGCTTCGTGCTCAACTTTGGCACTGTTGTTGTGTACTTGAATATATGGAAAGGTATGTGCGCCGCATTGATCGCCGATCAGCATGGAGTCACATTGTGAATAGTTGCGCGCATTCTCTGCGGTCGGAGCAATGCGTACAAGACCACGATAGCTGCTGTTCGAATGCCCTGATGAAATGCCTTTGCTGACGATGGTGCTGCGCGTGTTTTTTCCAAGATGAATCATCTTGGTGCCGGTATCCGCCTGTTGATGATTGTTTGTGACGGCTACCGAATAAAATTCACCGACCGAGTTATCGCCACGCAAAATACACGATGGATATTTCCAGGTAATGGCCGAGCCGGTTTCCACTTGTGTCCAGGAAATTCGGGAATTAACACCTTTGGCCAATCCTCGCTTGGTGACAAAATTAAATATGCCGCCAACACCATTTTCATCGCCGGCATACCAATTCTGAACGGTTGAATATTTAATGTCAGCATTATCCAATGCGATTAATTCAACCACTGCTGCATGCAGCTGATTCGTGTCAAATCTAGGTGCGGTACAGCCTTCGAGATAGGAGACTGATGCGCTTTCTTCAGCAATGATCAATGTCCGTTCAAATTGCCCGGATCCTTCCGTATTGATGCGGAAATAGGTGGATAAATCCATTGGGCATTTAACGCCTTTGGGAATGAAGCAAAAGGAACCATCGGTAAACACTGCAGAATTCAGTGCTGCAAAATAGTTATCCCCGACTGGAACGACAGATCCTAAATATTTCTGGATAAGCTCAGGATGCGTTTGTACCGCTTCCGAAATAGAGCAAAAAATAATACCTACTTCAGCGAGTTTTTCCTTATAGGTGGTTGCTACTGAAACGCTATCAAAGATAACGTCGACAGCCACGCCGGCAAGTGCCGCGCGTTCGTGCATGGGTACGCCGAGCTTCTCGAATGTACGCAGCAATTCAGGATCAACTTCATCCATGCTGGCCAATTTTTTCTTTGGCTTCGGCGCTGAGTAATAACTAATGGTCTGAAAATCAATTTTTGGATAATGAACATTCTGCCATTCAGGCTCAGTCATTGTCAGCCATTTCTGATAGGCCTTCAGGCGAAATGCCAAAAGCCATTCAGGCTCATTCTTTTTGGTCGAGATTAATCGAATAATATCTTCATTGAGTCCTTTAGGTGCAATATCAGACTCAATTTCAGTAACGAAGCCATGCTTATACGGTTGATTAACCAGACTTTGCAGTACTGCGCTCATTTGGTTTATTCCTTTTTATTTTAGTATCTTTAGTTTGGAACAGATATCTTATAGTCTTAATTGTCCGACAATCGGATTATTCTATTTGTAAAATAGCGAGTGTGTTGTATGAGAATCTGCTGTCGATCAAATCTTGGCAGATTCTTTCACGCTGAAACTATCGCCACAGCCACATGTGTTATCCACATTTGGATTGATAAACTTGAAAACGCTGTTGAGGCCTTCCTTGGCGAAATCAATTTGCGACCCATCCACATAAGGCAGGCTGTTGATATCTACAACAATTTTAGTTTTGTGGGACTCAAATAATTGATCATCAGGCTGAATCTCGTCAGCATAATCAAATACATAAGAAAACCCTGAGCAACCAGATTTCTTGATTCCGATCCGGAACGCACTTCCTTTGCCTCGTTTTGCGAGTTGCTGTTGGATATGCTTTGCGGCATTTTCAGTTAACGTGATTGGCATAACATTAATTCACCGCGATATTTTTCATTTGTATAAAATTATCAAGATCCCTGACTGTCATTCTATATGAGTTTTTAATTAATATATGCAACGGTCGATTCGCGCATATCGAGAAGCGGCACAACGGACTCATTTTGCTGATTGATTTGATTATCAACCAATTCCTTCAGCGTTACCGCACCGAGATACTCAAAAATCAGATCATTTAGTTTTGCCCACAAGTCATGCGTCATGCACTTTCCATCGTTATGGCAATTTTCTTTGCCGCCACATTGTGTTGCATCAATCGGTTCGTCAACAGCAAGAATAATGTCTGCGATCGATACTTTATCTAAATCTTTCGCAAGGCAATAACCACCTCCAGGACCACGCACGCTATCAACAAGTTCAGATTGACGCAGTTTTGCAAATAATTGCTCTAAATAAGACAAAGAAATTTTTTGCCGCTGACTGATATCCGCTAACGTTACCGGGTGGCTGCTTTGTTGCAAAGCAAGGTCAAGTAGTGCTGTTACTGCAAATCTACCTTTTGTTGTTAATCGCATTGTTGGCTCCTAGTAAAAATCGAGTAGGGTGGGTTGTAAAGGATGGATTGGAATACTTGATCAATTCAGTCAACTATACAATACCCGATTGATTTGGTCAACTAATATAATGCGTCGTGTGCCGTAGCCGTAATAGGCGTTTGTAGTTCTTAATTGCGTAGCAAGCGCACGTTAATTACTACTGAAACAAGAAACAGCGATATCAGTGAGAATTGGTACATGAATCCGAAAGTTCGTTCATTTTGACTCTGTATATTCAATAGAATAGTCCCAGACTATCTTATTCTCTATATTCTGGTTTGAGTATAAGTAAATTTCCTTTTTAAAATCTCTAGCCTGCATGGGAGGTATAGAAATATAGATAGAGTTTACTCAAAAATCATAACCATATGATTAAATTGCGTAATAGTATATTTTTGGTAAAATAGTGCACGTAAATACGTTAATTAACACCAAAAGCCGTGCACTATGATTCGTTATGTCAGCCAAAAGCAACTGCCTCTCGAAGGATTTGATACACCGCCCGGGATGATACTTGATCCCGCTAATCGCTGGGTAAAGCTGAGGGATTGCATACCGTGGGATGAGTTGTCCGAGAGCTACTATAAGACGTTATGTTCCAATCTGGGGCGCCCAGCCAAAGATGCCAGAATTGTGATTGGAGCGGTGATTATCAAGCATAAATTATCGATTTCGGATGAAGAGACTGTTGAACAGATTCGAGAAAATGCGTACCTGCAATATTTTATTGGTCTGAAAGGTTTTCAAGCCAAAGCGCCCTTTGTGCCATCATTACTGGTTGAGATACGCAAGCGCATGGGTCAGACGGTATTTGATGTATTTCATGAAGCGATCATCGAGACGGTTGAGCCTCGGCGGACAAAGAAATCAGTCAAGGCAATTGCTGATGACAACGACGGCAATGATGTACCAAATAGCGGTGATGTCACCACCATAATGGCGGCAGATCAATCTTTGGCAGATGAGTTGCCTCGGAATCACGGCAAATTAATACTGGATGCCACGGTTGCAGAGCAGGCCATACGCTATCCGACAGATCTTGGGTTGCTGAACGAGGCGCGCGAATTGAGTGAGCGCATCATTGATGAGCTGTACGCCAACAGTCACCGGACGCAGAAAAAGAAGCCACGCACTTATCGCGAGATCGCCAGGAAAGCCTACCTCAGCTTGGTCAAGCTGAGACGACCCTGCAGCAGAAAGCGCCGTGCCGGTATCAGGCAGCAATTGCAGTTTTTGCAGCGGAATCTAACGCATATTGAAGGGTTCTGTCGCAAATATTCGTAAAGTGCAAAGCCACACTTATCTGCGGGCACAGT